>AMYY01000004.1 GCA_000335735.1 alpha proteobacterium L41A
AGGACCGGAAGGCCGCACGAGCGGGTCACGGCTGGGCAACAGACCGCACCGAAGGACATCCCGGTTCGACATCATGAGGTTCATACCGAAGCCCGGAGCCACATCGAGGCAGTGCGCCAGACGACGGAACACCGCCCGGCTTTCGTCGTCTGTCGGGTGCCCAGCCAAGGCCTCACGTGCGTATCGCATGGCAAAACCGGCGATCAGGTCGGCGGCCTGCACGCCCGTCGAAGCCGTTGATGGCGTAAAGGTCAGGTCGCCTGATTCAACGAACCGATAGTCCGCCCGAGCGAGTTTAATCACGTCGTCGGTGTCAGCCAGGCCCTCGGCGGCGTGTTTTGATGAGCGGAGGATTTCAGCGAAGTAGGGTTGGTCGTCGTGAACGATCTGGACCTCCGCCATACGCCCGCCCCTCAGTTTGTTGATGCGGGCATAGAGATTGGTGAAGGCCGACAGGTGCGGCAGAATCCAGACGTCCTTGCCAGTGTGGCCCGGGTCGGGAAGCGGCAGGAAGCGGCGCTGGACCTCCGGCCGCCTCGCGCCCGCCTTCCGAAAGTCCTTCAGACTATCGAGTGCGAAGAAGCGAATGGCGCCGGCCGGCGCGTCGCGCGGCACCCCCGGGGGGAACGCGTCCAACACCGCGCGGTAAGCTCGTTTCAGAGTCGTCTCCCCAGGCTCGCGACACGCCGCGATGAAGGCGTCGAAGACGTCTGCCGGCGAGCTCTCGTGCAACTGCTCGGCCAGCTGAGCCCTGAACCATAGCGCCTTCGGTTCGTGATCAGCCGCTGACAAGGGGCGCAGCAGGAGGGTGTTGATCATCGTCGCCGCCAGGGTGAAGCGCTTGTCCATCACCTCAAGAAGCACACCGCCGCCCAACGCATCTATCGAGTCCAACAGCTCCGAAACGACAGCTGGCGTCGCATGGCCCTTGCTCGCTTTCAATTCCGAACTTTGAGGGAAGCGGCGTTCACGAATGGCGGCCAAACGCGCACCGAGCCCGTCCTCGTCATCGAGGCCCACGGCAGCGAGTACGAAGATGGGTTGGCGCTTGAAATCCAAGCCGGGCCCAGTCCTCGACAGGTCCCCGCTCGTACCGCTTTCATCGAAAAAGTAGCGCGAGGGGACGTCAGGGTCGGCTCGGGTCATCTCTGCGCCAGGCCTCGCGCGCGCGCACGGCTCACCTCTTGCGAACGGCGGTAATGAAGGTCGCGACAGCCGCGACGAGGGCGGCGATCCCGGTCAGCCAGTTGGGGTCCATGGGCGTCTTCCTTGCTTGGAGCCCCGGTCATCGACCAATCCGCAGCCTGTGACAGGTGCGACCCACTGATCGTCCCCCCCTGATCTGAGATCATCCCCCTCCCCCTTCGCCCGGATGGACCCATTCGGGCTTGGGCCGGTACTCGACCCGACCCTCGACTTGGTAGAATAGCTCGCGGATATGGCCCTTGATCCATTCCGGCTCCCGACCGAACGGCCAGTCGTTTGGAAGCCTGTCTGAGATCATCCGGGCGCAGCGGCCGAGGGACATCGCGGCATTGCCCTTGACGATAGCCTTCGCAAGATCGCGAAGTGGCTCTGTATCGCGAACGCTGGTCTCGTGGCGTGTCCGGCCTCCCCGGGCGCGATGGTCGGTCGCCTTCTGCTCGCGAAGCGCCAGGTCGAGCAGCTGCTGCTCGGCTTCCGCTCGGCCCATCAGGTAGCCGAAGGCGACGTAAGCCTTCTCGTCGTTCTCGTGAATGGCCTCATGCAGGGTGAGCACCGCCCGTCTGTAGGTCAGCGGCATCTCTGTGGCGGGACGGGGAAAGTCGGGCTCCAGCTTGTCCAGCCGATCTTCGAGATCCGTGCAGCCTAGCAACCGCTCGAGCCGCGCCACCAAGCCCTGGTAGGCGACGTCGAACTCTCCGAGATCGATCTGTGTGGCGGTGGCGGTGCGCGGGAAGAGGGCAAGCGGCGGTTCGACGGCTTTCACCTCGCCGTCTGGAGTGACGACAAACAGGTGCATCAGCTGGCACTCGCGGTTCTCGTCGACCTCAAGCCCCTCGTAGGAGCCTTCAAGCGGATGGGGACGGACGAGCGCCCTCTTGATGATGCTGCCCGCCGGCGCTTCGACGTAACCCCCGTTCTCACTCCAGTGCTCAATCCACTCGGCCGGTGTCCAGGAGAAGACGATCCGTGGCCCGAACCGGTAGGCCTGCCGACTGTAGGTTCCGATGGCGACCACGGGACGCCAGTGGTCCGTGTCAAGGTCCGCCCGAAGGTCGAAGGTCACTCCGTCGATGACGACCGGCTCCTTGGCGCGGAAGGCCTGGACGAGTTCGAGCCGGCGCATGAAACCATCCATGTCCGGATCAGGCGCGCTCATCGCGACCGCTGCCTAGAAGCCGGTCACGAGCTTGATCGCGTCGGGGGTGACGCCGGGCTTGATGCTCAGCCCCTGGTAGATGACTTCCACATCGTCGCCGCCGGCCTCAGCCGGCTGCGGCGTCAGTCCGGTCTCCCGGCAGAAGTCGTCCCAGAGCTCGAAGCCCACCGTGACGCCGTGCAGATCGTCTCCGTGGTAGCCGAAGATGGCGCGATCCACCTCATCCTTGACGCTCATGCCGCTCCCTTCCGAGTGAAATCCACAATCGCCGACGCGTCGCCCGCGAGGATCGGATCACCCCGGATCACGCCTCGGTTCGGCGTGCAGATCATGTAAACCGGCCCGGGGTTGTAGGTCTCGAGGATGGCGATCACCGTCTCGCCATCGATGTCGCGTTCGCCGACGGTCGCGACATGGTCGCGTCCATTGTGTTGATAGGCGACGCGATAGATCCGACGGTCTGTGGGCTGGAAAGCTTCTTGCGCCATGGTCGCCCGGATCGTGGCGTAGACCTCTTCGCCCATCTCGGGCGTCTCCGCGAAGGGAATGAAGAAGCCGGGCGCCTCAGACATCGTCAGCGGCCTCCAACCGCAGCTGCGCCAAACGCTCTTGGCACACTGTCGTGGTCAGCCCGCGCAGGACTTCGACCCGCTCCGTCAGCCAGGCCAGCTCCTCGCCGCTGATCTTGTAGTGCTTGGAGTAGCGGGCCTTCACGTACGCTTCGCGGAGAAGCTCGAAGCAGCGGCGCTCGAACTTGGTCTCACGAGGCCAAGCGTCAGCGAGGCGCGCGTCGATCGCCTCCGCCTTCTTGCGGAGGAAAGCGATATTATGAGCCTTCCCGCTGTAGAGCGCCACCACGAGGAGGACGCAGTGGTAGAGGTGTTCAGTCGCTTGATGCAGGCTGAACGCCGCGAGTTTCGGGTCATCTCCCTCGCCCATGTAGAACTTGGCACCCCGAGCGAAGCTCGCTGAGCTGGCCATCCATTCGGCGAAAAAGTCCCCCGCCTCTGCTAGCGCAGCCTTGGCCTTGATGGTCGCCGGCTTTTGCAGCTTCGCGCCGGGAGTGTCGTAGAGGATGACGCCGTCGCGCAGGATGTCGGCGAAGAAGTAGCGGCCGCGATCCAGCTGGTCGTTCACGTCGTCCAGACTGTGAACGATGATGCTGACGGGCGTGCGGATCTCGCCCTCGCCCGGCATGGTCCGGTTGTTGGCGTCGAACCAGAACTCGCCGTCGGTCAGATCCTCATGGTCGACGATGACTAACAAGTCGAAGTCCGAGAAGTAACGCCCGACAGGGTCGTGAACCCAATCGCCGCGCGCATATGACCCATACAGGATGACCTTCAGTATCTTGCCGTTCTTCAGGCGCTCGGCGCGCCGCGTGGCGATCGCTTCCTCGAAGGAGGCGCGGATCACATCGACGACGTGACGCAGCTCGGACTGCTTGGTGAGCGGCAGATGATCGAGGGTTTTCTTCACGGCGGGAGTCTCCCCGATGACCTGCGTCCGGGCAAGGCATGATTGTATCTTCTGCACAGGTCGGCGGGGTCTGGTTGCCAACCCTCAGCCTTATTGGGCCGAGGTGGTCTTCAGGTCGTCGAGCCGGTTCTCGACAATGGCGACGGCCGCGCTCCGGATGCCCTCCGCGCTCTCCGGTTCCTGATCGATGAGGTCGCACACCTGATCGAGCGCCATGCGGGCGAAGGACAGGCAGACGATAGCGCGCTTGTCCGCGACCGTGCGCGACCGAGTCGTGCCCATTAATCCGTCGATGAGCGCGGCCGTGCGCTTGTCGAGCTGATCGCGACCGTCGGACGTCCGGATGTCCGGCCGCCAAGCGTGGCGGGAGAGCATGTCGCCCTTGTAGCCCCATTCCAGACCGGCGAGTCCATCCCGCTCGACCTTGTCGGCAAGACCCCGCAGCAGCATCGCGGCGTCGGTGAGCGTAGCCTGGCTGCGCGTCTTGTAGGTGACGCCGCTGATAGCCGCCGCGATCATAGCCTCGGCAATATCCCAGCCAATATCAGCCTTCGGCGTTCCAAGGCTTTCAGCGTCGAAATCGCGGGTGCGGAAGAAGGCGTTCAAGGCCACGTCGTAGACTTGCGCCTTGTGCTTGGTGCGTTCCGATATCGCGCTCACGAATCCCTCTTTGCATGACCGATCCTCTGGGAATAGGCAGTCGCTCGCGTCATGCAACTCGCGCGGTAGAAGCGCGTTTCGATATCAACGCTCTCACCTTGAAATCATCTGGTGACGCCGCACAAGAACGTCTGAGCGTGACTACCGCGGCAGGTAATGGAACCCTCTCCAGTAACGGGTTCCGCGAGATATCCGTTCGTCCCCGGCGCAGATCGGTTGGAACGGCAGAGACCCCAACCGGTCTCGGATCTCTGCCTGCTGCTGCACCTGCAACACGCGACAGAGCCGAGGCCTTTTTAGAAAGGCTAGAGTTCGAATGACGACCAACGATCCTGAAAAGCACCGCTTCGACTTCGAAGCCCCTGGTTGGCGACTTTCCGCCAGCGGCCTCGGACTCGCCGTGGTGGTGGTGCTCGCCCTCGTGGCCACCATCTACTTCACTTTCGCCGGCTAGCCGGCGCTCACAACAAAAAAGCCGCGCGCCCCCAAAGGGCGCGCGGCGAGTTTTCACACCTGACGCCGTCTATTCGGCGGCGAACCGGTAGGCGTCGTCATCGGACGGCGGCGGCTCCGTCGCCTCGCCTTCCGGCTCCGGAGCGCCCGGATCGACCGCCGGGGCCGTGCGCAGCACCACCGGCAACCAGCCCTTGCCCTCGACCAGCCGTTCGGCGGCCTCGGCCATGTCGCCCTTCTTGAACCCGGCGATCCGCCCGGCTTCCTCGGAGGTGGTCGCCTCGGTCACGGCCTCCAGAACCCGCACCTTGGACACCCGCGAGAAATACGACGACGCGGTCGCGGACCACGTCCCGGTCATGTCCAGACCGGTCGCCGTCGCCAGCGTCTCGGCATGCGCCAGCGCATCGGGCTTCCGGTCGTGCGGATCGCGCACGGCATAGAGGCCGACGCCCGCGCAACAGGCCATCAGGTCCAGCAGGTCGGACGGCGGCATGACCGCCAGCGCGGCCCACAGGTCGCGGGCTTCCTCCGGAAGCCGCGCGCCCCACGCCTCCAGCCGGTCGGCCACCCGCCGCCCCGCCGGGCCGTCGCTGACGCCGGGGGCCAGACGCTCCAGCCCGGTCACGCTCAGCCGCAGTTGCAGCGGCGTCCATGTCCCCCACGCCGGGTAGAAGACCTGCAAGGCCAGCGCATGGACCACGACGGTCAGGGCGATGGTCTCGTCGGCCTGAACCGCGTCGCGGAGGCCCATGGTCCGGTGGGCCGTGAGGTCGATCACCAACCGCTCGGACAGAGGCGCCAGCCCTTCGTCCGCCTCGGCGTCCTGTACGGGGGGCGTCTCGTCTTCCCGCTCGGACTCCGTCCAGCTTTCCGGCGCCTCGGGATCGGGGCGACGGTCTTCCACCGCATCCTCGGCCCGAACCAGTCCGCGCTCGAACCGGGCCAGACCGTCGTGGCCCAGAAGGACCATGACCCCTGCCCGCGCCTTGACCGCGGCTGTGTAGTCGAAGTCCGGCCCGAAGGCTTGGAGGGCCTTGTCGATCTCCTCCAGCCGGGCGTCCACCTCGGGCGGCAGGGTGTCCGCCGCGTCCGTTTCTGAAACGAGGCGGTCGTATTCGTCGGACAGCGCCGCGATCTGGGCGGCGTCGGCCTCGGAGCGGACCACCTCGACCGGATAGACCCGGCCCAGGGCGGCGGCGTCCTGATAGTCCGACCCGGCCTCGGCCCATTTCCAGCCCTCGCGCTGGCGCGCATCTTCGGCCAGCCCCGCCAGCTTCTCGCTGACCAGACGATCCAGCAGCGCCGGATCGTCCAGCCAGCCGCCGCCGTCCTCGGTGAACAGGTCGCACAGCACCGTCCCGCCCTCGGCCTCATAGACCTCGACGCCGACGAAGCGGACCCGCTTGTCACCAGCGGCGACCTTGGATTCGGTCATGGCGCGCCGGATCGCATAGACCGGCATGTGCTGGCCCATCTGCTCGAACACCTGACGCTGGCGGTCCTGATCGTCGCTGACGCAGAAGGCCATCAGCTGGTCCAGCGCCAACGCCCCCTCCCGATAGGCGGACATCAACTCCGGCGCCGCCGCGCCGAGCCGAAGCCGCTGGCGCACAGTCTGGGCCGAAACCCCGAATCGGGCGCCGATCTCCTCGGGGCCGTAGCCACGCTCGTCCGCGAGCCGCTTGAACGCCTCGAACTGGTCGGCGGGGTGCATGGCTTCACGGGTGATGTTCTCGTCCAGACTGATCTCGTGCGCGTCGTTCTCGGTATCGACCGTCACCTTGACCGGATGGTTCCGCTTGATGGCCTTGCGCTTGACCAGCATCCGAAGGGCCAGCCGCCGCCCCTCCCCGATGGTTACGAGATAGGCGCCGGTGGGGGCGCCGTCCTCGCCGCGCTCGATCTCGACGACGGGCGGCTGCAACACCCCCTTCGCCTTTATCGACGCCGCCAGCCCCTCAAGGGTGGCCTCGGAATGCTTCACCTTCCGCGCGTTCTTCGGGGACGGCTTCAACAGATTGAGCGGCACGAAGATTTCCGCGCCGTGTTTCGGCTCCGCCGCTCCGGTCGCGGCGGCGTCAGCCGCCGCCGGGATACGGGCTTGGGTGGATTGAGCAGTCATGTCTGCCTCCTTTGGGCAAGGGTTGCAGGCACGCGGAAGGCGCGCCTGAAAGCCTGCCCGTCGGCGAGACCGGGGTAGCAAGGGCCAGGGCGGATCGGCCGGAGGGGGATCGCCCGGCCTGCACAAGCCTCAAGGTCATCAGTGACGGTCGCCAGTCGCCGGCGCGGAAGGCCGGGGAGACCGGCCGATCCGGCGGCGAAGCCGCTTTACCCTGGCCCGCGCGAGGGCGGAGCCCTTAGCGGCTGGACTGTCGTGACTTGAGCGGCTGCCCTATCGCCGGAGCCTCACGCGGAGGCGACGGGCGCGCTCCTTGAAAGCGAACTCGCCGCCTTCGAGGATGTCACAGACCGTCTTGCGGATTGTCTGGTTCTCGAGGCCGCCGCTCATGTAGGTGATCGGGGGAAGGCTCCCGGCCGGATGAGGTCCCGACTCCGCGACGATGATCTGATCCGCATCGGTGTTGATCACCAGGTTCGCGTTGTGCGTGACCATGATGACCTGCCGTTTCCGTTTGGCGGAAATGAAGAGTCCGACGAGCTCCTCGAACACCGACTTGGGATCCAGGTTTTCCTCGGGCTGATCGATGATCAAGGGACGATCATCCCCTTCGTCGAGCGCCAGATAGAGCAGCAGAAGGACGATACCGCGCGTTCCCGGAGACAGTTTCCGGATGTCGATTCCGTCGTAGGCGATGCCGTAGCGGATCTCGAGGTGGTCGGTGCTGAAGAGCCAGAGGGCGAACCGCTTCAACCACGCACGCATCTCGACGGGATCGTTGGTCGGCACCGGCGAATGCTGGAGCAAATCCTTCTGGTAGGCGTCGCGGAACGTGATCATCGCCGCCGCCACGTCCTCGGCGCTTCCACTCTCCCAGGCAGGCCCCAGCTGAGCCTTGGCGGCGTCGATCAGGGCGCCGCGGCCGCGGAACGGCCCCTGTTTGCGGAGGTCGAGAAGCCCCTCTTCGGCGGCACTGGCCCAACGCTCGACGTCGGCGACCCGCGAGACGGAGAAGGTGAGCTTCTTCAGGGTGCCGGGCGAGCTCGCCAGACGCTCCATCAGCGGGCGATAGAGGTCTTCGAGCACCGTCTGTTCGGCGACGAGCGCGGCAAAAGCGCGTTGGTAGGCGGCGTCCCGTTCAAGGTCGAGGGCCTTGATCCGGTCGGCTGCGCCTTGCGCTTCCTTGAGCCGTTCTTTCGCCGCCTCGAGCGCTGCGGTCTCGATCGTGATCTTCTGCGTGAGCTCGCTATAGCGCCGCTGGATGTCGCGGTCTGCGCTGATCAGGCCCTCGAGCCGGGTCATCTCGGCCTCGAGCAGAAGCAGCGGCAAGGCAGAGAGGTCTGCATCCGCCGCGATCAAGGGGGTCCCCGGATCCTGTTGAGGGGGCGGCGGGGCGCCACGCAGCCGGGCGATCTCGGCATCGGCCCACTTCACATAGCCGACCAGATTGTCATCGACCTTGCCCTTGTAGTCGAGCAGGAAGGCGGCCCATTGGTCGGGGGTCATGAAGCCTTCGCGGTGGCGCGCCATCATCGCCCTCAGCGCTTCCGGCGCGCCCGTCGCCCGCATTGCGCCCACCTCGGACTGCACCGCCAGGAAGGCCTGGCGCTGGGCGACCAGGGTCCGGTTCTTCGTCCGCAGCGCCTCAGCCGCGCCGAACAGTGCGGTGTGCCGCGCGACGTTGGTCTCACTGTCCTTGGCGACCAGCTTGGCGCGATCGGTCGTGTAGGCGTTAATGAGGTTGGTCTTCTGGAGGATATGGGCTTCATACGCGCCCCGGAGCTTGTCCTTCTCATGCTCGAGGCCGATGCGCTCGGACATGGCGGCGATGGCCTCCACCTCTCTCGCTCTTGCGAGGCTGTGGAGCCTGGTCCGCCCCTCCCGCAGCTCAGCGAAATCGACCGCGCCTTCGCGTGTTGAATACGGGTGCGCCTCGAAGATAACCCGTTCGATCTCTCGCAGGAGGGCGTCCGTCATCCCGCTCGACGAGCAGAGCTCCTCGACGAACTGCTGCGACAGGTAGCGTGCGCGCGGATAGTTCAGGGGATCGTTCGCGTCTCGCCCGTCGAGGAAACGGTTTGCGCTGTCGCCGCCCGCCCATTCAACGGTGATCGTCTCCTCGCCGATCAGCGGCCGTGCTCGGGCAAGGAAGGAGGCACTCACGCCTTTCTGGTCCTGCCAGACGACTGGGGAGACCGCGTCGCATCCTGCAGCGATCATGTCCGCCAAGGCCGTCTTGCCGGAGCCTCGCGCACCGATGATGGCGACCAATCCGGGGTTCAACTGGATCTCGGGGGTGACAATCCAGTCCGCACCCGCCGTTCGCACCGACGAGATGACCTGTGACGGCGTCGCGGCGGCTGGTGGTTCGGCGCCGACATGGGCGCGACCACCTGGGTCGATGCACGCCTGGCGAAGCGCGTCGAATTCAAGGCCGCCCTTGATCCAGGAGAAGCGATCTCCGAAGGGGGCTCCCACGTCATCGGCCTTGTGCGCGTCACTGCCGTGGAGACAGGGTTTGAGGCCATTGTAGCGAGATCGGAGCGCCGCTTCGTCCAACGCCTTTCGTCCCAGCCAGAAGTCGCGCTGAGCGTCACTGCTGGCGAAGATCACATGGGCGAAGCGTTCGATCTCCTGGCGGGTGACCTGATCGGCCGCTTCCCGAACGCCCGCAGTGCCGTCCCCGGAGCCGCCGGCGACGGCGATGAGAACATTGGCCCGAGCCCAGGCGTCCTCGTCCCAGACCGTGCGAAGCTGGTCGAAACTGACCTTGAACTGTGTCGCTCCATGCTCGAGAGCTGCGCGCTCCTCCAACTGCGGGCCCTTGTCCCGACGCCCCAGTCGAATGAGCTCTGACCGGGTGCAGTCGAAGCGGTCATCGAACGCTCTGAACTCCAGCCGGGCCAGGAAGCGCTGGATACGCTCTACGTGATCGTCGTCCTCGGGACTGACGAGCAGATGCATGTTGACGAAGCCGGTCTTCGCCGCGACGTGCAGACGCAACTCGACGTTCGGAAAAACAAGCTGGACGTTTGGCAGACGCCCCTCGTCCCGACGCCTGCGAAGCACTTCCTCATACGTGTCCGTGACGTAGTAGTCCGTAACGGCCACAGCTTCGATGAGAGGCGTGGCCGCTTCCAGCGCCGTGAGATAGTCCTCCCAAGCGGTTGGCCCACTGAACTGATTGTTGAGCACCGTCCCCGGCGCGTGGATATGCGGCTCCCATCGCCGCCATTCCGAACCCCGACCCAGCATTGCCCCTCCAGCTGTGTTTTCCTCAATCTAATGCGTTTCTACGGGACAGGCGCAAGTTGAGAAGCCGCCGATGGCCACAACCACCACCAGGAAAACTGACGCGCGGCTCTCGGTCGTGATTACCCGGCGATCAGCACCGAGATCGGACAGTGATCCGACGGGTGTTCGTCTTCTGGCAGGCCGCCGTACCGGTACTCATGAAACGATCCCGGCGCGACCCGCGCGGACGCGCGAACGCCGGTAGCGATGAAGTCGATATACTCGCGATAGCGCACCTTGCAGCCCGCCGGTCGATTTCCGGATGTCAGCGTCAACATCGAGCCCGCAGGCTCGCCGTCGTTCAGGTCCGCGAGGAAAGCGTCTCCGGCTCCGGCCAGACGGCGGTTCCAGTCGCCGAGGACGACGAAGGCCGCGCCTTCGCGAGCCCGCGCCTCGGTCCAGCCTTCCAGGATAGGGAGTTGGTCGAAGAGCACCGGGCAGTCCGGGTCGGCGGGATCGCGACCGGCGTTGCATCCTGATTTCAGATGCACGGCCAAGAGGCGGACCGGCCGTCCCCTCGAGACGGTGATGTCCACGCCCCACCGCAAGTCCGGATTGCCCAGCGCCAGGGCGCTAAGGTCCGGGTTGCGTGTCCAGGGGATGCCCTTGCGGATGGCGAAGCCCACGGCCTGGTTCTGGATGAAGAGACCGGGCCGTCCCCGGCATTCGCCGCTGCGCGTACTCGGTGACCGACCAGACATCACCACGTCGTAGAGCGCGGGATCGAAGACCCGCTCGGCTGCGGCGCGGTTCTGGACCTCCTGGAAGGCGACGACATCGGCGCCCAGCGCGATCGCGTGCTCACGAAGACGGGCGTAATCAGCCTCAGTGCGCGGTGCGCACCCTTCCCCATCCCGTTCGGCCAGATGCTCCAGGTTCCAGCTCGCGACCTTCAGCGCGTCGCTCCCGCGCGACGGCGTCCAACCAGCGCAGCCCGCCAGTAGGGCGGCTGAAAGAGAGAGCGCGATCAAGGATTTCATCGCCGGGATCCTTTCTGGAAAGGGTGCGGCCCGGCCGACGGCGGGTCGGCGCAGGGCCGCAGCCGGCGGCGAGGTCGGTCGCCAACCGGCGATCCCGCGTAGAGCATCAGACCGATTCTCGCGATCTCGCAGGCCCATCCGCGTCGTCACATTGCGCCCGGTCGGCGAGACTGTAGGCTAGGGGGCGACGGGTTCCGGGATGATAGGAGCCGATCTGGAGCCGGGGGACGTCCAGACGTCGGCGGCGGCCGGTTCCGAAACACCGGGCTTCTTCACAGAAGTTCCAGGCCCGTCCCCCATTCATCCTGCACGAGGATTGTTGTGGCCGAAGAGTTCTCCAGCGAGGAAGCGGAGGTCTATGCCGACCTAGCCGAACGGGCCGGCGTCGTGGCCCGCCGCATCCTCGCGGAACGCGGCCTCGTCTATCTCGACGATCTCGATCCTGAAGCGGCTCGTGAGGTTCTGAGGACGGCCTGGCGCTGCGCCGCCGAAGACCGCTTACCCGGTCAGGACATCGCCGAGCTGCACGAGGAGATCGACGCCATGGTCGAGAGCCTGATCATGACCCCGGCCAAGCCCGAGGGCGTGGCGCTGCACTGAACATCGTCGTTCGTCAGGCGTCCGTCGATTTCGACAGCAGCTCGCGATAGGGTTCGCCGCGTCCGCCGGCCTCCGCCCGTGACAGCACCCGGGTCTCGAACTGCGAAGAGACCTGAACCTGGACCTCCCGGTAGCGCATCCCGTCCTGAAGGGAGGCGCATTTCACCTTTACCCCCGACAGGCTGCCGAGCCAGTCGTCCGTCTGGACCGTGACGAGGCCAGGCTGCAACTCTGGCGCCGTGGCTTCGGCGGCCATCCGGTCGAGCGTCTGATCGAGATCGTCACGGGTCATGCGACGGCCATAAGCGGAGTCGGTCACGGTCATCCACCTCGAGCCCGGCCGCGAGATACGTCAGTTTTGGTCGCACCCCGTCCAGGCCCACCTTGTCGCCGGAGGCGAAGCGGCGTCAGGTTCGGCGTGATGTCGCGGCGAAAGGATCACAGCGAGTTTCTGGGGTTCCGCAAGGAGCTGGCCTATGGCCTGCGCGATGGCGTCCAGGTGTCCATCCGCGATGTCGAGCGCGGCGCGGCTTGCCGTTGTATCTGCCCGGCCTGTGGCGGCGAACTCGTAGCGCACAAGGGGGACATCCTCGTCCACCACTTCGCTCACGCCGGCTCCGGCGAAAGCTGCGGAACCGGTCTGGAGACCAACGCGCACCTCTGGGCCAAACAGGCCCTGGGCGCCCATCTCTGGATACGGCTGCCGCCGTTGGTGGCCCAGGGCGGCGGCCTCGCCAGACAGGTCCACAGAGGTCAGGACTTCACCTTCCTCAAGGCCGAGCTGGAGAAGCGTGCCGGCGAGATCGTCCCCGACGTCGAGCTTACGGCGCGGGATGGAAGGCGTCTGATCGTCGAGGTGTTGGTGACCCACGCCTGCGGACCGGAGAAGATCGCACGGATCCGCGCCGGAGGCGTTTCCGCGATCGAGGTGGACCTGTCGGCCTGGAAGGATTGCGACGACGCCGAAGAGGTCGCCCAGGCCTTGCTGACCAAGGCGCCGCGAGTCTGGCTCTTCAATCCCAAGCTCGACGAGGTCGGGGCCCTGCTCGCCAGCGAAGCCGAAGCGCGGGTGCGAGCGGAGGCGGCACGGCAAAAGGAGGCCGGCCGACGGCTGGTCGCCCGCATCCGCAAAGCCCCCGTCCGCCGGCCGCGTGAGCTGGAGCCGATGCGCGCCGAGCTGGTCCGTCTGGGCTATGGGCGGCTGGTCGGCGGCGCCAGGCCCGGCGACGGCTTCGTCGTGCCGGCGCATCTGTGGAAGGCCGCCGCCCTGTCCCGGCTCGTCGCGCGCGCGCTCGATGGCCGGCCGGTCGATCAGGTGACCCCGGAAATGCTTCTGGGTCTGATCCGGGACTGCCTCTGGAGCGATGATCGTCCGCCCCGGCAAAGAGCGAGCCTGGACGCGCTGAGGTCAGCTGTGCCCGGCTTCCGACCGCCCAGCGAAGCGATGCAGGCCTTTATGGACGACCTGCAGAGCGAAGGGCTCCTGTTGTATCGCAAGGGCGATCATCGCCTGTCGCCCGCGCTCATCGAACGGGTTCGATCCGACCGGGAAGCTCGCCGCGCCGCCGCAGCGGCCGAGGCGGCGCGGCTGCGGCGGGAGATGGATGTCCAGGCCGGATTGGAACGCCTGTTCGCTCTGGCTGAGCGGCCGACGGAGGACGACGCCTTCTCCCTGGCGGCGTGGACTCGCAATTCGCCGGTCGCCCCCGGACGGAGTCTGGCCGATCTTGTGATGGCCGGCGACGCCGACTGGCGGGCGCTTCTCTCCGGCCTCTCGGCCATCGAGCGGATGCTGGAGGGGGGGGCGCTGACGGATGAGCTCCTCGGCCTGCCGTTCGAGGAGCGGCTCGAGGAGGCCCGGCGGCAGGCAGCGTGGATCGTGGCCCAGGAACGGGCGGCCCAGGAAGAGGCCGAACGTCGCGCCAGAGCTGGGCGGATGGTCGCTATTCGAGAGGCGGCCTGGGCCGCCCTGAACGGCGAGGCCGAATACTGGCTCTCATCCCCTTTGGCGCCGGGTGCCGCCTGCGCGATCAGGACGTCCGAGCAATCCGACGAGGGCCTGGGCGCCGCGCTGGGCGCCCTCAGGCGCCATGTCGCGGAACTGGAGGAGGCCGCCCGCAAGGCCGTGGTCATCGAGGGCTTTCAGGCTCGGCTTCGGCAGGCCGCCGGGGCAAGCTTCGAGCCCGCCCGCGCCGAGTTCTTCCTCAACAACCGCCGCCCCGAACTCGGCATGGCGACCCCGCTGGCGTACTGTGTCGATGAGCGCAGCCTGCGGGAGGCGATGAGCCTTCTCGGAAGTCGGTCCAAACGATAGGAAGCCGCACCCCCATAAGTCGTCAAAGTTGACGACTTAGTCGAGAAATTCGCGATAACTCGTCACCTATGACGAATTATCACGCTAAACCTACCCGCTCATAATTCGTCATTGTTGACGAATTAACCCTCAGAGTGGTAGATAACTCGTCGAAAGTGACGAATTATGAAGATCACCAATCTCACCACGGATCAGACGGTTCTGGCCGAACTCGGCCGAAGAACGGCCGACTATCGACTGCAACGTCATATGACCCAATCGCAGTTCGCCGAAGCCGCGGGCGTTTCCAAGAGCACCGTTGAGCGTCTCGAAGCGGGCGAGTCCGTCCAGCTCATCAATCTCATCCGGGCCCTGCGCGTCCTCGACAAGCTTGAGGCCTTCGATCGCTTCCTGCCGGAGGCTCCGGCCAATCCCGTCGATCTTCTGGAGCGCCACGGCAAGACCCGACAGCGCGCCCGGCCGGACGCCCGACCGGACGAAGACGTCGGTCAGCCCTGGCGTTGGGGAGACGACGCATGACCCTCGCCGCCGTCAATCTGTGGGGGCGCCGCATCGGCGCCGTCTCGCTGGCCGAGGGCGCCGACGTCGCGACCTTCGCCTATGAACCGGCTTTCGTGCGCTCCCAGATCGAGGTGGCGCCGCTGTTCATGCCGCTCGGCGACCGCATCTACAGCTTTCCGGGCCTGAACCCCGAGAGCTTCTACGGCCTGCCGGGCCTGCTCGCCGACGCCCTGCCCGACCGCTACGGCCACACCCTGATCGACGCCTGGCTGGCGACCCAGGGCCGGACGCCAGACAGCTTCGATGCCGTGGAGCGGCTCTGCTACATGGGCGCGCGCGGCATGGGCGCACTGGAGTTCACACCGGCGGCGGGGCCGCGGACCCGCAAGTCGGAACGGATCCATATCGAGAGCCTTGTTCAGTTGGCCTCGGAAGTGCTCAGCAATCGCAACACCCTGCAGGTGTCCTTCGCCGACCCAGACAAGGCCGCCGCCCTGCATGAAATCCTGCAGGTCGGCACCTCGGCCGGCGGCGCCCGCGCCAAGGCGGTGATCGCCTGGAACCCGGAGACGAACGAGGTCCGCTCCGGCCAGGTCGAGGCCGGAGATGGTTTCGGCTACTGGCTCCTCAAGTTCGACGGGGTCAGCAACAACAAGGACCGGGGATTGGCCGACCCCCAGGGCTACGGCGCCGTGGAGTTCGCCTATTCCGAGATGGCCAAGGCGGCCGGGATCTCGATGACGGACTGCCGGCTCCTTCCCGAGGGCGGACGCCGTCACTTCATGACCCGACGGTTCGACCGCACGGAGGCCGGCGGCAAGCTGCACATGCAATCGCTCGCGGCCCTTGCCCACTACGACTACTGCAGCCCCGACAGCTACACCTATGAGCAGGCCTTCCAGGTCATGCGGCGGCTGGGTCTGCCGATGGACCAGATGGAGGAGCTGTTCCGACGCATGACGTTCAACGTCGTAGCCCGGAACCAGGACGACCATGTCAAGAACATCGCCTTCCTGATGGATCGCGAAGGCGTCTGGTCGCTCGCCCCCGCCTATGACGTGACCTGGGCGATGGATCCGACGAACAAGTGGCTCCGGCAGCACCAGATGTCGGTCAATGGCCGCCGCGACGACTTCACCCGCGCCGACCTCGAGGCCTGCGCGGCCACGGCGTCGATCAACGCGGCCCGCGCCCGCGCCATCATCGACGAGGTGGTGGCGACCGTGACCGACTGGCCGGGCTTCGCGGAGGCCGCCGAGGTCGATGAGGCCATGCGCGCCTCGATCGACCCCAGCTTGCGCGTCAACCTCTGACACCCTCGCGAACCCGCGTTACAGCGCCTATGTCCGGATCATGACCGACGCGGACGACCCCGAGGATACGGACGACAAGCGCCTGTGCGTCCAGTGCATCGGCGACGAATTTCTAACCGCCGAGATCCTGAAAACCGGGCAGACCGCCGTCTGCGGCTATTGCGGCAAGACCGACAAGACCGAGACCATCAGCGAGCTGGCAGATCGGTTCCACGACGTCTTCGAAGAGCACTACGAGCGCGCCGGCGAAGTGGGCTGGGAAAACGAGCGGGGCGACCCTGTCGACTATCTGGTCGCGGACATCGGACGTCTGCCGGAGACCGCCGCCAGCGATATCCAGGAGGTCATGGCCGATCGGCACGAAGACCGGGAACTCTCGGAGATGGGCGACAAGAGCCCCTACGACGCCGAGCTGACCTATGTGGAGAGCAACGTCGACATCCGGGAATTCGAGGAGGCCTGGGAACACCTGGAAGCCGATCTGCGGACCCGCCATCGCTTCTTCAGTCGAGAGGCCGAGGAAGTGTTCTCCCGGGTGTTCGCGGACCTGCGCACCCAGAAGACCTGGGAAGGACGCCCGGTCATCAGAACGATTGGACCGGGGACCGACATCACGGCCCTGTACCGTGCGCGGGCGTTCCAGTCCGAAGCCCGGTTCGACGAGGCCATGATTGATCCGGAGCAGTACGTCGGCACGCCGGCGACCATCTATGCCCAGGGCGGCCGAATGAATCCCAAGGGCGTGCCGTTCTTCTACGGCGCGACGAAGGAGAAGTTGGCGCTCACGGAAGTTCGCCCACCGGTCGCCAGCAAGGTACTGGTGGGACGGTTCGATCTGCAGCACGAACTCCGTGTGCTGGACGTCGAGGCGCTGGAGAATGTCCTGGAGCGCGGCAGTCTGTTCGATCCCGGGTTCAGCCAGCGCCTCGCACGGGCAAAATTCCTCGGCCGTCTGGCGCGTCGGATTCGGATGCCCGTCCTGCCCGACGACGAGGCGACCGACTACCTGATCACCCAGGTGATGGCGGACTTCCTCGCGATGCGGCTGGCCCCCGAGATTCACGGAGTGATCTACGGCTCGGCGCAGGGCACGGCGGACGCGTTCAACGTCGCCCTGTTCAACGCGTCCTCACGGGTGCGTGCAGCCGAGGTGGTGAAGAACGCGTCCTACGAGGTGCGGTTCTCCGGGAACGATGAAGAGATCGACGCCTGCGTGGTCACGACCACAATCACCCCATCGCCGCCGGAACCGCCGAAGACCACAAAGCGGGGCATAATCTTCGAGTACGTTCCCCCGGACCCGGCGACGTCCGACCTGCGCCCGGAGACGCTGGTGCTGGATCGCGACAGCCTGCGCCTTCACCTCGTGAAAGAGATCTGCGTCGATACGGATACGCTCTCGATCCATCGCTTCACGCACGACGACAGCGACTCGGACACGCCCTTCTGAGTGAGGCGGCTGGATTGGTGCGGGCGGCCGGGGTCGAACCGGCATGGGCAATGCCCGACGGATTTTCATACCACTTCGACTTTCGCCGCCGCCCCGCTCCGGAGAGCGAGGACGTTCGTGGTCTGGACTATCCCTTCGTCATAGCCCGAAGGCCTTAGACGCCGCCCGTCTAGTCTCTACACCTTCCCGTCCGGAGACGGGCTTGGCTCGGGATCGCCATCTGACAGGGTTCCCCGACTTTGAGCGGTTCTACGTCCGGGATTTCCCCCAGCGCACTCAATCCTCAGCTTAAGTCCGTTGCGTCTACCAGTTTCGCCACGCCCGCGAGCCGAGCCAGCTCTATAGCCGTGTTCGTGCCATAGAGCCAAGCAGGCTCACGCGACGTCCGTCGCCTCCGCCTTCTTCGCCCGCCGTTTCGCGGGCTTTGGCTTGCGGACGTTGATCGCCGAGGCGTCCAGCACATTCTTGATGTGTGAGGCGTAGTATTTCTCGATCATCTCCACGCTGGTCCGACAGTTCTTGGCGACCTGATAGATGTCGGCCCCTTCCATCAAACGCATCGAGATGTAGGTGTGGCGCAGGCTGTAGGCGGTCCTCGGTCGACCATCTCGATCCTTCTTGAGTCCCAGTTCGTCGAGAACGGCATTCAACAGCTCGCGCTGCACGAGCCCGAAGACCAGATCGGTGGGCTGACCATTCTTCCGCTTGAGCACCCGTTCGAACGGCCGCACCGCGCCGGGCATGCTCTTGCAGTAGCCGACCCCGCGTTTGCCGCGCACCTCGATCTCCAGGATGCGTTCCCCGGTCGCGTCGTCCTCGACGATCGATACGTCCCGGAACTCCAGGCGCTGAGCCTCGTCGGGGCGTAGACCCGTGTTGACCATGAACAGCACGAAGTCGTGGAACTGCTCGCACTCCTCCCGCCAGCGCTCCTTCTTCGGGTTTTTCGCACGCTCGCGCGTCGCCTCGTAAAGGCACTTGTACTCCTCCGGCGAAAACCACGCGCGGTGGCTCACCTTCCCCGACGCACGATAGGGATTGCTCATATCCGGGAGCGCCGAAATCCAGCCCTTCCGGTTCGCCGCCTTCAGGATTTGGCGCAGGCAGACCATCTCGTTGTGCAGGGTTTGGCGGCTGGGCCGTTTCCACGCTTTGGCCTTGCCTATGCGTTCCCGCCCGTCAGCAACGTAGCGCACCCGCTCCGGCTCGTCGGGCGGAGTGACCCGGTGAAGGCGATAGTCCTGGATGCGCCCGGCCGTGACCTCGGAAACCGGCAGGTCGCCGAAAAAGGGGTCGAGGTAGAGACGGATCACCCTCCCCTTGCCGGCGACGTAGTGGGCGTTCCGCTCTCCGAGCGTCATCGCCTCGAACTCTTTCACGAACGCGGCGGCGGCTTCGCGGAAGGTCTTCTCTCCCGGCTTCTTCGGCTTGGTTCGCTCGGGGATGACAACCGGCGCATCGGGCGCCGATGGCAGCGCGCCCCGCCGCCTCAACCGGTCCTCTGCGACGCGGTCCAGATACCAATCCTGCGCGAACTCGCGTGCGTAGGCGACGTTGGTTTCCTTGGTCGACTGACGATGATTGCGACCGCTCAGATAGGTCGCGCACTGCCAGTACCGGCTGTTCTCCCGTCGATAGACGTGGAGCCGGCCGTCCATGAGCGTGTGAGACTCCGCCACATGACCTCCTTGCCGCGAACGGCAACTGTGTAAGGCATGTGTAAGTCTGTAACTCCGCTAATTCGTTGATTTATATACGTAAATCTACGGTAGTGGGTTTTAAGTCTGCTGCGTCTACCAGTTTCGCCACGCCCGCAGCCCGGTCTGGCCCGGTTCGGCTCCCTATAGACGGAACCGGGCCGGGTCTCCAAGTCGTCAGCGTGTCGGGGTCGCCGGCTTCATCGCCCGGAAGTCCACGTCGGAATCGGCGATCAGCCACAGCAGGCCGGCCCAGGCGGCGACGTTCTGGCTCAGTTGCGCCGGATCGATCTTGTCGAGCGTGTCGTTGGCGGTGTGGTGCAGGTCGAAATAGCGGGTTCCATCCTGAGCCAGGCCGAAGAAGGGCACGCCCAGCGGGCCCATCGGCCCGACATCGACGCCGCCTTCGGTCTCGACGCGATCGGAGGCCAGAACGCCGATCGGATAGAGGACGCGGGTCGCGGCCTTCTGGAAGTCGGACCCTTGCGCGCCGGCGGGCAGGCGCAGGCCATAGACGCGGTCGGCGCCGAAATCGCTCTCGCCGGCGATGATGTGCTTGTCCAGCGCTGCGCCCTGGCCGCGGGCGTAGACGCCGCCGCCGTTGCCGGTCTGGGCGGTCGGCTGGGCCACTTCTTCCGAACCGTAGAAGATGACGCGCAGGGTTCGGGCCGGGCGGCGGCCGCTGTCGGCGATGGCCTTGGCGGCGGCGATGGTGATGGCGCCCCCTGCCCCGTCGTCGATGGCGCCGGTGCCCAGGTCCCAGCTGTCCATATGCGACCCCAGGACGATGATCTCGTCGGGGCGCGTGGCGCCCGGCAGATCGCCGATCACATTCTGGCTGGTGGTGCGATAGGTGCGGGCGGTCGAGGTCAGACGCATGCGCACCGGCTGGCCCAGGGCGACCAGGCGGCTGACCTGATCGGCGTCGGGCGCGGCCAATGCGAAGGCGGGGATGGTCGGCTTGCCGTCGACATAACGTGTGGTGCCGGTGTGCGGCATCCGGTCTTCGTCAGAGCCCACCGAACGCATGACGAAGGCCGCAGCGCCCTTGGCCGCCGCCACACCGGGGCCGGTGCCGCGCACGCGGGTCTGAGGGCCATAGCCGGAGCCGTCCTGCATGGGGTGCATCTGGCCCAGATCGACATAGACGATCTTGCCGCGCACGGCGGCGTCGGGCGCGGCTTGCAGGTCTTCGAAGGTGGAGAAGCGAACGATCTCCGCCTCGACGCCGCCCCTCGGCGTGGCCGGCGAGTGGCCCAGGGCGGCGGCGACCAGGGCCTGGGCGTTGTCGCCGACGATGGCGGCCGAGCTTTCGCCCCGCTCCCAGCCGACCAGCGGGAACTCTTCGATGCGGACGTTCTGGAAGCCGTTGGCGCGCAGATAGTCGGCGGCCCAGGCGGCGGCCTGTTGTTCGGAACGCGAACCCGCCGGGCGCGCGCCGAACCGCGTCGTCAACTGGGTGACATAGTCCATGGCGATGTTCGACCGCATCGCGGCGTCGCGCACGACGATCGCCTGCTGCACCGTCGCCGCATCCTGCGCATGAGCCGCCGGGGTCAAGGCGACAAGACCCAGGGCGACGGCGCTGGCGGTCAGCGAACGGATGGACATAGGCAGGCTCCGGACTCAGATGGGAGCCGGACCCTAGGTAGGTTCAGCCGTTCTGGAAATAGGGTTCGACCGGACCCTGCAGTTTCACGGTCAGGGCCTTGCCCTTGCGATCCACGCGGTTGCCGAGCGCCAGGCGCACCCAGCCTTCCGACACGCAATATTCCTCGACATTGGTCTTCTCTTCGCCCTTGAAGCGAACGCCGACGCCGCGTTGCAGGACCTCGGCGTCGTGGTGCGGGCTGGACGGGTCGACCGAAAGGCGATCGGGGGGCGTGTCGGACATGGCGTTGGTCGGGCTCAGATCTCGGGAAGGCGCGGTGATAGACGCGCTGGCGCGCCCTGCCAATCCGAAACCGGCCGGAAACCGGGTTCGAAGACCCTAGGGCAGCAGGTGATAGTGCTGGGCGACGGCGGCCATCATCACAGTTCCGACCGCCGGAACGGCGAGTATGATGGCCCGGCGCATGCGGTGCGCGACGTAAAGCAGTTCGCCGATCATGGCGCGGATCCTCGATGTCATCGCTCTCTGACGGAGCGTTCGAAGATCATTGGTCGAACAGTGCGCGCTGTCGAGATGAAACGTCAGCGTCGAGATCACACTTAAGGTTACTGCACGGTTTGACGGGGCTGGGCGTTGGGGGCGGCTGACGGCTGATAAGCCTGCGGGCCGGTCGCAGCGGGAGCCGCCGCAGGCGTAGCGGCGGGACGACGCGCCGGGGTCGCGGCCGGGCGAGCCGCCGGTCGCGCAGCGGGACGGTTGGCGGCCGGGCGCGGCGTCGGACGGGTCGTCGGGGCGGCGGCGGGCTGAGCCGTCGGGGTCGCAGGCGGGGTCGTGGCGGCGGGCGCAGCCGCGGCGGGCGTCGCGGCCGGAGGCGTCGCAGCCTCGGCGGCGGCGGCGCGGGCGGCCATCTGCTGGGCCTGGAAGCGGGCGGCCAGCTTTTCGGTCAGCTCCTTGGCCTGCGGCGCGCTCATCTGGGCCATGATGGCGGCCAGGGTGCGCGGTCGCATGGCGGCGGCGACCGGCAGGCGCACCCGGTCCTCCAGCGCGGCCATGACCGGGGCGGCTTCCTTGGGACGCATGGCGGAATAAACCTGGACCAGACGGTCGATCTCGGCCTTCTCGCGCTCATCCACCTGACCGAGCATCTGCTTCATCTCGGCCTTCAGGGCTTCCAGCGCCTTGACCTTGGCGTCCAGCTTCTGCTCGGCTGCGACCATCAGCGGCAGGGTGGTGGCGAAGTCCTGATCCCGTGCATCCAGCGCTGCGCGGCGCTGCGACAACGACTGAATGATCTTCAGCTCGGCCGGCGAAATCCCGGCCTGCTGGGCCAGCTGTTCGGGAGACAGGGCGGAACAGGTGCCGGGCAGAGCCGGCTTGGGCGGCGCGCCGGCCGCAGCGGGAACCGCCTCCTCGGCCCAGGCCTTGGCCCCGTCGAACAGGCCAGGCGCGACACCGACGGCGCGCACGGCGACGACCCCGCCGATGGCGATGGCGATCAGGGGCAGGATGCGGGGAAGGCGGGCCATGAAATGGGGTTCCGAACTCAGGCGGCGAACAGGTCGTCGTCGAGATTACGACGCGCGGCGTTGAGGCTTTGTTTGGCGGAATGGTTAGCGGAGCGTCCGGCCGTCAGGGCCTGAACGATGGCGGCGACATTGTCGCGCCCGGCGGGGGCGACGGCTTCGTTGCGACGGCTCGAAGCGGGACTGGCCAGTCCCTGGATTCGTTGAGCAAGGGCCGCCATACGCTCGGCCCGCGCCTCGTCTTCGGTCGCGGCCGGCGCCGGAGCCAGGGCGGCCGGCGTCGCGCGATGAACGGGCTCGTCCTCGACGATCCGCGCCGGCGCCATGGCCGGCGCGCGGGCGATCAGGGTTTCCAGCTGGGCCTTGACCTCCCGCGCCTTGATGATGCGGTCGTGAAGCAGGTCCGTTTCCTGACCCGAGGCGCGAAGGGTGGCGAGCGCATTTTCGGCGCGGCCGGCGGCGGCGTTCAGTTCGGTGACGGCCTGGGCGAAGGCCAGCTGTCCGGCGCGCAGGGCGGCCAGCTTGCGTTCCAGCTTGATGCCGTAACCGACCGCCGCGATCAGCAGCACCATCAGCACACCGTCCATGATCATTCCGGCCATCAGACGTTCACTCCCAGGCGGGCGGCGACTTCCGGATTGACCGGTCCCTCGACGCGTATGGCGATGTGCTGGCCCTTGCGACCCATGCGGCCGGTGGTCAGCGGTATGGAGCCGGCGCGAATCGAAACCTCGGAATCCGGCGTGGCGTTCAGCATCATCGTGTCGCCGACCTTGAGGTTCAGCACGCTGGACAGGGGCATCTGCTGTTCGTCCAGGACCGCGCGGACTTCGGTTTCGGTCGTCCAGATCTCGGTGGCCAGGTGGCCTTCCCAGATGTTGTCGCGGCCGAACTTCTCGCCCATGAACTGCTGCAGCAGCATCTTGCGGATCGGCTCCAGCGTCGCATAGGGCAGCAGCAGCTCGATGCGGCCGCCGCGATCCTCCATGTCGATCCGCAGCTTGATCAGGATAGCCGCGTTGGCGGGACGCGCGATGGCGGCGAAGCGCGGGTTGGTCTCCAACCGATCCAGGTTGAAGTGGACCGGAGTCAGGGGCTCGAACGCCTGGCGCGCGTCGTTCAGCACGACCTCGACCATCCGTTGCACCAGCACCCGCTCGATAGTGGTGTAGGGCCGGCCTTCGATGCGCAGCGCCGCCGTGCCGCGACGACCGCCCAGCAGCACGTCGACGATCGAATAGATCAGGTTCGAATCGACCGTCAGCAGGCCGTAGTTATCCAGCTCTTCGGCGCGAAACACCGCCAGGATGGCCGGCAGCGGGATCGAGTTCAGATAGTCGCCAAACCGGATCGACGAAATATTGTCTAGGCTGACCTCGACGTTGTCGGAGGTGAAGTTGCGCAAGGATGTCGTCATCAACCGCACCAGGCGGTCGAACACGATCTCCAGCATCGGCAGACGCTCGTAGCTGACGAGCGCGGAGTTGATGATGGCCCGGATGCCCGAGCGTTCGGAACCGTCGTCGTCGCCCAGATCGAAGCCTAGCAGGCTGTCGATCTCATCCTGATTCAGGACGCGCTCGGACAGGGCGTCGCCGGGATCGCCCAGACCGCCGAACGGATCGAGTTGCGCCGCGTCCGTCATGCCTATTGAACCAGCATTTCTTCGATCAGCACGGCGTCGACCTTGCCCGGGGCGGCGATCAGGTTGACGCGGCGCAGAATCTCGGCGCGCAGCTGATAGGTGCCGGCCGAGCCGCTGAGGTCCTCGGGACGAAGTTCGCGCACGAAGCCGGTGAACATGTCCTGCAGACGCGGCATCTCTTCCTGCAGATGGGTCGCGACCTCGGCGTCCTGCATCTCCAGCGTCAGCTTCAGTTTCAGGAAGGTCGGACGGCCATCGGGCGACTGAATGTTCATGACCATGTCGGGCAGGGTGTAGAAGGTGACGCCATCCGGCCCTTCAGAAATGACGCCCAGCGCAGGATCGGCCTCGCCTTCCTTGCCGCCGCCGTGACCGCCGCCTTCCTTCTTCTCTTCCTTTTTTTCGGCCTTATCAGCCTTCTCTTCTCCGTGGCCGGCTTCGGCCTCGGCGCCGTGCGCTTCGGCGGGCTTGGGCTTCAGCATGAAGAAGGCGGCCGCCCCCCCGCCGCCCAGCACCAACAGGGCGACCGGCGCGATGATGAACAGCAGCGGGATTTTCTTTTTCTTGGGCGCGGCGGCGTCGCCCTCGGCGACCTCGCCTTCGGTCACTGCCGGCAGATTGGCGTCGGCGTCGGCCGCAGGCGCACCCTTCTTCTTGCCGAACTTGAACATGCGCGCGCCCCGGAGACTCTCTCACGACGAGGATCGTCCGGTTTGGTTAACGCGACGTTTACAATGGGCAGGATTTGCCGGGTCGAAAGCGGCCCGATCCTGTTCAAACCCGCATTCCGCCTGAATTAACCCTGTTGGCACGGCCGTTGCGAGAGGCTGAGGCGAAGGAGCACGCCTCTCGTGGAAAACGCCGCCTATATCGGACTGTCACGCCAGATGACGCTGCGTCGCGAACTGGACATCGTGGCCAACAACGTCGCCAACGCCAACACCACCGGCTTCAAGGTCGAGCAGTTGATGCTTGGAACCGAAATCGGCCAGCGGGCGCGCAACGATTCGATCCGCCCGTCTGCCAGCTTCGTGCTGGACAATGGCGTCGGTCGCGACTTCGGCCAGGGTTCGATGCAGCAGACGGGCCGCGCGCTGGACTTCGCCATTTCCGGCGAGGGCGCCTTCTTCACCGTACGTGATGGGGCCAACGGCGAGGCCTACACCCGCGACGGCGCCTTCACCCTCGATCCAGAAGGGCGTCTGACCACCAAACAGGGTCAGGCCGTCCTTGGCGGCGGCGCGGAGATCGTGCTGGACCCGGCGCTCGGCGCGCCCAGCGTCGGCGCCGACGGCACAATCACCCAGAACGGACAGGCCACCGGCCGGCTGTCGGTCGTACGTTTCGATACGCTGGGCGTGCTCGAAAAGGGCGGCGACAGCCTCTACCGCAACACGTCCAACGCCCAGCCGATCGAGGCCGCCGACGCCCAGGTTCATCAGGGCTCGCTGGAATCTTCCAACGTCAATCCGTTGATCGAAATCACCAATCTCGTCGAGATCAGCCGCGCCTACGAGAGCATTTCTAAGTTGATCGAAAACACCACAGACCTGAGCCGTCGCGCCGTCGAGCGCCTCGGCAAGGCCGCTTAAGGGAGAGCCGGAACGTGCGCGCTCTGAGAACCGCAGCTTCGGGCATGGCCGCCCAGCAGCTGAACGTGGAGGTCATCTCCAACAACATCGCCAACATGAACACGGTGGGCTTCAAGAAGCAGCGCGCCGAGTTTCAGGACCTGCTGTACCAGAACGTCGAACGCATGGGGGCCCAGTCCTCGGCCTCCGGCACCGTGGTTCCGACCGGCATCCAGATCGGCGCGGGCGTCAAGGCGGGGGCCGTCTATCGCGTCACCGAACAGGGCACGCCGCAGATGACCGGCAACCCGTACGACATGGCCATCGACGGCAAGGGCTATTTCCAGATCAGCCTGCCCTCAGGCGAAAAGGCCTACACCCGCGCCGGCAATCTGCAGGTCAATCCGGAAGGCCAGATGGTGACCGACGACGGCTATCTGCTGGAGCCGGCGATCACCATCCCGCAGGACGCGACCAAGGTGTCGATCTCCAAGACGGGTCTGGTTCAGGTGACCCAGGCGGGGCAGCCCGCGCCAACCACCGTTGGTCAGATCGAACTGGCCAGCTTCTTCAACGAAGCCGGTCTGGAAGCCATTGGCGACAACCTGCTGCTGGAAACCGCCGCGTCCGGGCCGGCGATCGTCGGGACGCCCGGCGATGCAGGTTACGGCCAGATCATGCAGGCCTACACCGAGGCGTCGAACGTGGACGCGGTGGCTGAAATCAGCGCCCTGATCGTCGCGCAACGCGCCTATGAGATGAACTCCAAGGTCATCAGCACCGCCGACCAGATGCTGTCGGTCGCGTCGCAAGTGAAGGGCTAGGGCCATGACCATGATCCGTACCCTGATGCTCGCCGGCGCCGTCAGCGCGATCGCCGGCGCCGCCCTCGCCAACCCTGTCGTGCTGCGCGCCAACCCCGTGGACGACGACGGCCGCGTTACTCTGGGCGACATCTTCGAGGGCGCGGGCGCCGCGGCCAATGTCGCCGTCGCCGAACGCGTCGGTCCCTCGGTCGTGTTGGACGCCGGTCAACTTCAGGCCCAGGCGCGCCAGGCGGGCCTGGACTGGAGCAATCCCAACGGCCTGCGCCGCGTCGCCGTGCGGCGTTCGGCTGGAGCTGTTCAGACCGTGGCCGAGGCCGCGCCGACGGATGCCGTCCAGGCCGTCCAGCCCATCGCCCGCGCCGCCTATCGCCCCGGCGCCGCGCCACAGGTCATCGCCCGCAACGACATGGTGCGCGTCACCTATCAGGTCGGCGGCGTGAACCTGGCTGTCATGGGCAAGGCCATGCGCAGCGCCGGTCTGGGCGAGCCGGTCGCCGTCATGAACACCACTTCCAACCGCGTCATCGATGCGGTCGCTTCTGGCCCCGGCCAGGCCATCGCCGGCCCCGGCGCCGACATGGCCCGCGCCAATCCCCAACAGTTCGCCGCCCGCTAGGGAATCCCAGTCATGCGTAAAGCCGTCCTGATCCTCGCCGCCCTCGCTCCGCTCGCCGCCTGCTCGACCGTCGCCGAGACGGTGCGCGGTCCGGAACTGGCCCCCATCGGCTATCCCGCCGCTTTGATCCCGGCGCAGCAGGCCTATCTGCCCGCGCGCGAGACCGCGCCGGCCAGCGCCAACAGCCTGTGGCGCACGGGCGCCCGCACCTTCTTCGGCGACCAGCGCGCGCGCCATATCGGCGACATCCTGACGGTCAAGATCGACATCGACGATCGCGTTCAGACCCAGAACTCGACCCAGCGCTCGCGCTCCAACGAGATCAACGCCGGCGTCAGCAACCTATTCGGGCTGGAAAGCAGCCTGGGCCGCGCCTTCCCCGGCGGCTTCGATCCGTCGAAGATGGTCGGCATGGAAGGCGATCTGAAGTCGTCAGGCAATGGTTCGGTCACCCGCGCCGAGAAGGTGTCGCTGACCATCGCCGCCGTCGTTACCGACGTCCTGGCCAACGGCAACCTGGTGATCCAGGGTCGGCAGGAAGTGCGCACCAACCGCGAGGTCCGCGAACTGACCGTCGCCGGCATCGTCCGCCCCGAAGACATCTCATCGGCCAACGCCATCAATCACACCCAGATCGCCGAGGCGCGCATCTCCTACGGCGGTCGTGGCGACGTCAGCCGCGTCCAGGCCCCGCCTGTCGGTCAGGCGCTGGCGGAACGCTTCAGCCCGTTCTGACGCGCGCCGACCCTGCGGGTTGAACTGCGGACGGATAACCGCGTTCAAGGGAAATGCGGTCGTCCGATCTCTTGCGGTCACAGCCGCGTCTGACGACATTGAGGGCGACGCGACGACGCGCGTCGTCGGCGGGGGCTGACACATGATGCTGATACTCTCCGCCCTGATGGCGGCCGCGATACAGACTGCGCCCGCCGCAGGCTGGACCTGGAGCCTGTACGAGGGCGAGGGACCGATGGTGCTGGCCAACGACATCCCCGACACCGCCAGCCTGCGCGCCACGCTGCAATGCCTGCCGGGTTCGGGCGCGGTCTCGGTCGCGGTCTATGGCGGGGATGCATCCGCCGGCTTTGCTCGCATCACCTCGGGCGGGTCGACAGCCACCAGCGAGGCCCGCGTCGGGCGTGGCGGCAAGCTGGAGACGGCCATCCCCGTCGATCACCCCGCCTTTTCCGCCTTCGTCGCGAACGGCCGGATGACGATCGCCGTCGGCGACGACGCCAGCACGATCACCGTCGAACGTCCGCACATGGCCAAGCTGCGGCGCTTCGCCGATCGCTGCGCCGGCTGAGGGACTTACGTATGCGTCTTCGATTGATATCAGCCTTGATCGCCGTGTCGGCTCTCGCGGCTTGCGCGACCCAGGCCCCGATGCCCGCAGCCGGCCCTGTGGCGACCGCATCGGCGCCCACGCCCATGCCCGGTTACGACTGGTTCCTGAACACCGATGGGCAGGAGGCCATGCTGGCCTACGGCGTCGCCAACAGCGACGAGGTCAAGCTGAAGCTGGCCTGTCAGGCCGGGTCCAGCGCTCTTGAACTGACGGCCGCCAGCGACAAGCCGGGCCGCGAAATCTATCTGGAATCCGGCGGCGACACCGAGCGCTATCGCGCCGCATCCGAGCCGGCCGTCGTGCATGACGGCGAACTGCTGACGGCTCAGGCCAAGACCAAGGATCCGGTCTTCCAGCGCTTCCGCCGTTTGGGCTGGATCGCCGCCTGGGCTGACGACGAACGTCACGTCTACGCCGCCCATCCCGCCGCAAAGGTGCAAATCGAGCGGTTCTTCACCGTCTGCGGTTGACGCATCGGCTCTGCTCGGCTTGCGTGCCCCTCCTGACAGGAGGGGCGTCATGAAGATTTCTTATCTGGCTGTTGCAGCCATGCTTGCGGCCGGGTCGCCGATCGCGGCTGTGGCGCAGACGCCGCCCGCCGCCGTCGCAGCTGCGCCGGAAGACGCCGCGCTGAACGCCGTCATCGCCGACTACGAGACCTATCTGAAGTCCGTCGATCCCATCTCGGCCGGCGGTGAGGGCGATGTCGAGGCGATGGGCCGCGTGCCCGACCTGTCGCGCGAATTCGAACTGGCCCAGCGCGCGCCGCTGGAAGGGTTCGTGCGGCGATTGACGGCCATCGACCCGGCAAGTCTTTCCCACGCCGGCGGCATCAACCACGCCTTCCTGCTCTATACGCTCAACCGCAGCCTGGAAGGGTTGGACTACGACACCAGCCGCCTGGCGTTCGACTCCGAAGGCGGCCCCGGAACCTGGGCGCTCTACGTCGGCGGCAGCACGCGCCTGAACTCGGTCGCGGAGGCAGAGGCCTATATCAAGCGTACCCGGGGCTTCGGCCAAATCTACGCCCAGACGACCGCCAACGCCCGGCGCGGCCTGGACACCGGCCTGGTCCAGGCCCGATCCGTGACAGAAAGCGCCCTGACGCTGGCGCGAAACGATGTAGCGATCAAGTCGGACGCCGAGCCGCTGCTGAAGCCCCTGTTGACCCTGCCCTCGACCGTGTCTCAAGCGGACAAGGATCGACTGAGCGCAGAGGCGACGGCGGCAGTTTCGGAAACGATCCTTCCTGCGCGCCGGGCATGGCTGACCTTCCTAGAAACCGAATACCTGCCCAAGGCGCCGGTCCAGCCGGGCATCGGCAATCGGCCCGGCGGCAAGGCACTGTACGCCTATCTGGTGCGCGGCCACACGACGACCGGCCTGACGCCGGACCAGATCCACCAGATCGGCTTGGACGAGGTCGCGCGCATCCGCGCCCGTATGGATGTGGAGATGAAGGCGTCGGGCTGGACCGGCGACTTCGCCGGCTTTCTGAACTTCCTGCGCACGGATCCTCAGTTCTATGCGACCAGCCGCGAGGCCTTGTTGCAGCAGGCGTCGGAGATGGCCAAGCGCGCGGACGGCGGCCTGCCGCCCCTGTTCGCCACCCTGCCCCGCCTGACCTACGACGTGCAGCCCGTGCCGCCGCAGATCGAGGAAAACTACACCACCGGCCGCTACAACGGCGGTTCGATGCAAAACGGCGTTTCGGCCCATTACATCGTCAACACGTCCAAGCTGGATCAGCGTCCGCTTTACGAGTTGCCCGCCCTGACCCTGCATGAGGCCGTTCCGGGCCATCACCTCCAGATCGCCTTGCAGCAGGAAGCGCCCGGCCAACCCTATTTCCGCCGTCAGGCCAATGTGAGCGCCTATACCGAGGGCTGGGGCCTGTATGCCGAATATCTGGGCGAGGAGATGGGCTTCTATCGCACGCCTTACGAACGGTTCGGCCGCCTGTCGTACGAGATGTGGCGCGCGTGCCGACTGGTCGCGGACACTGGCCTGCACTGGATGGGCTGGACCGAAGAACAGGCCCGCGCCTGTTTCCGCGATAACTCGGCGCTCGCGCCCCACAACATCGAAACCGAACTTCAGCGCTATATCGGCTGGCCCGGCCAGGCCACGGCCTACAAGATCGGCGAAATCCGCCTGCGCGAGATTCGCGCGCGGGCCGAGCGAGAACTGGGGCCGAAATTCAACGTCCGCACCTTCCACGACGCCCTGCTGGTCGAGGGACCGCTGCCGCTGGCGCTGCTGGACCAGCGGATGGACGCCTGGATCGCGGAGCAGAAGGCGAAATAGCAGAAGCGTCGTCTCCTCCCCGCTTCGTGGGGAAGTGGCTCGGAGCGAAGCGGAGACACGGAGGGGTTCTTAACCGCATCACAGGCCGCTTGTGGGACTTCAAGAGCCCCTCCACCGCTTCGCGGTCCCCCTCCCCACAAGTGGGGAGGAGACGATGGGCTTAAGCCCAGTCCGGTTCCGGCAACCCCTTCGACTTCAGGAATTCCGGATTGAACAGCTTGGAAGCATAGCGCGAGCCGGGATCGCACAGGCAGGTCACGATGGTCTTGCCGGGGCCAAGCTCGCGCGCCAGCCGTACAGCGCCGGCGATGTTCACCCCCGCCGATCCGCCCAGCGATAAGCCTTCGTGCTTCACGAGGTCGAACAGGATCGGCAGGAACTCCGCGTCCTCGATCCGATAGGCGTAGTCGGGCTTGAAGCCTTCCAGATTGCCGGTGATGCGGGCCACGCCGATCCCCTCGGTAATCGACGACCCCTCGCCGGTCATCTCGCCCTTGGTGAACCAGTTGAACATGGCCGCGCCTGCGGGATCCGCCAGGGCGATGGTCACATCCGGCTTCTGTTCGCGCAGATAGGCGCCGACGCCGGCGATGGTCCCGCCCGAGCCGACGGCCGAGACGAAGGCGTCGACCTGACCGTCTGTCTGCGTCCAGATTTCGGGGCCGGTCGTGTTGTAGTGGGCCTCGCGGTTGGCGGTATTGTCGAACTGATTGGCCCAGATGGCGCCGGCCTCTTCGCTGTCGTTCAGCTCGGCGGCCAGACGCCCGGAATAGTGGACGAAGTGGTTCGGACTGGAAAAGGGCGCGGCGTCCACCTCGACCAGGCGCGCACCCAGCGAACGGATGGCGGACTTCTTCTCTTCCGACTGAGTGCGCGGAATGACGATGACGACCGGATGCCCCAAGGCGGCCCCGACCAAGGCCAGGCCGATACCGGTGTTGCCGGCCGTGCCCTCGACGATCGTCCCGCCGGGTTTCAGCGCGCCCGACGCCCGGGCCCCCTGAACGATCGACAGGGCCGCGCGATCCTTGATCGAGCCGCCGGGATTCAGAAACTCGGCCTTGCCCAGGATTTCGCAGCCCGTCGCGTCGGACAGGCGGTTCAGGCGCACCAGCGGCGTATTGCCGATCAGGTCGATGACGGATGACGTAGCGGACAAGGTTGGGCTTTCAGGCGAAGGTCGAAACAGGTCGGATCAGGCGGCGGCCTGACGTTGTCCTAAGTGGATGCCGCACTCGACCTTGTCCATGCCCGACCAACGTCCGGCGCGGGCGTCTTCGCCGTCCTGAACCGCGCGGGTGCAGGGCCAGCAGCCGATGGAGGCATAGCCCTGCTCGACCAGAGGATGGCGCGGCAGATCGTTCTCCTCCAGCCAGGCCTCCACGTCGTCGGCATCCCAGTTCGCCAGGGGGTTGATCCGCAGCACGCCGTCCAGCACCTCGAACGGCTTCAGCTTTGCTCGCGTCGCGGCCTGATAGCGTTTGCGCCCGGTGATGAGCGCATTGAACCCGGCGGTCGCCCGCGCCAGCGGCCGCACTTTTCGCAGGTCGCAGCAGGCGTCGGCGTCGGTCTTCCACAGGTCGTCGCGCGCATCCAACGTCGCCTTCTCGCCCGCATCCGGCGTGACCAGCCGCACGTCGGTCAGGCCCAGCGCCTTGGTCAGCTGGGTGCGATAGGACAGGGTCTGGAGGAAATGCTGCCCCGTCTCCAGAAAAACCACCGGCACGGTCTTGTCCTCGCCGGCGATGATGTCCAGCAAGGCGGCGGACTCGGCCCCGAACGATGAGATGGCGCCGACCCGCAGGCCCAGCGACGGGTCCAACGCCGCCTTCAGGATTTCGGACGCGTCCTTGCCCTCGGTCTCGCGGTTCAGCCGATCGGCCAGGGCGTCCAGGTCGCGGTCGTTCGACGCCTCGCGTCGCCGCTGCCAGATCGTCGGCGCCGGATCGACGGCGGGCTGGTAGGCGCCGCTGAACGCCCGGTCCATGCGGTCCCAGGCGGCCGGATCCGCACCCTCGGCCAGTTCCACCGCATCGAAGCCCGAACGCCGCAGGTGTCGCGCCTGATCCGGCAGCACCTTGCCCGCCGCGATCAGACGCCCGGCGTAACCCCGCTCTCGCAGCACCGCCGCCAGCGAGAAGCCGCGTCCGTCGCGAAACGCGTCGAACTCCAGCACCAGCGTGTCTTCGCTTGCGGCGGCCGCCTCGACGTCCTCCAGCGGGGTCGTCACCGACAGGCGCAGCCCGTTCTGTATGCCCTCAAGCCGTTGCATCGAGCGTCTCATAGATGGCGTCTCGGAAGGGATCGGGACCGACGCGGCGCACCGTGTCGATAAACCGCTCGCCGTCCGTGCGGATTTGCAGATAACGGTCAAGGGTCCGCTGGATGGCGGGCGCGACCTCGTCTGCCGGCAGGCTCTTGCCGACGATGTCGCCCAGCGCCGCCTGTTCGTCGGGCGAACCGCCGACGGTGATCTGATAGTATTCCTCGCCCTTTCGATCGACGCCCAGCACGCCGATGTGGCCGACATGGTGGTGACCGCAGGCGTTGATGCACCCGCTCATATTGATGCGAACCGGCCCCAGTTTCTCCTGATAGTCGAGATCGGCCAGACGCTTGGACAGCGCTTGGGCCACCGGGATCGATCGGGCGTTGGCCAGGCTGCAATAGTCCAGGCCAGGGCAGGCGATCACGTCCGTCGCCAGATCGGCGTTGGCGGTGGCCAGCCCTGCCTCCCGCAACGCCCGCCAGATTGTCGGCACGTCGTCCAGCTTCACGTGCGGGAGGATCAGGTTCTGCTCATAGGCGGCGCGCAGTTCGTCGAACGAATACCGCTCGGCCAGGTCCGCCACAGCCTCCATCTGGTCCGCCGTGATGTCGCCGGGCACCCCGCCGACCGGCTTCAGCGACACCACCACCGAGGCGTAACCCGGCTGGCGGTGACGACGGACATTGTTGCGAGCGAACCGGGCGAAGTCCGGGTCCGCCAATAGGGCGCGGTCGAACGGCGCGCTGGTCTTGGGCAGATCCTGGAACGGCGGCGGGGCGAAATAGGCCTTGATCCGTGCGGCCTCGTCCTCGGGGATGCGCAGATCCTCGTGGCGCAGGGTGGCGTAGTGTTTGTCCACCTCCTCGCGGAAGGCCTCGATCCCTAGCGAGGCGACCAGGATCTTGATCCGCGCCTTGTGGATGTTGTCGCGCCGACCCAGAAGGTTCCAGGCCCGCAGGATGGCGGTCAGATAGGCCAGAAGGTCCGCCGCCGGGACCGCCGCCGCGATCTCCTGACCGATATGGGGCAAACGTCCCTGTCCGCCGCCGACGAAGACGCGGAAGGCCGTTCCACCATCCTCGCCCTTTACGATCTGCAAGCCGACATCGTGCGTGCGGATCGCCGCCCGGTCCTTCTCCACGCCGATCACCGCGATCTTGAACTTGCGCGGCAGGAAGGAGAACTCCGGGTGGATGGTCGACCACTGGCGGATGATCTCGCACCAGGGACGCGGATCCTCGATCTCGTCGTCGGCGGCGCCGGCGAAGACGTCGGTGGTGGTGTTGCGGATGCAGTTGCCCGAGGTCTGGATGGCGTGCATCTCGACCTCGGCCAGATCGCTGAGGATCGCAGGCAGGTCGGTCAGGGCCGGCCAATTGTACTGGATGTTGCAGCGGGTGGTGAAGTGACCGTAGCCCTTGTCATAGGTCCGCGCGATATGGCCCAGCCGACGCATCTGACGACTGCTCATCACGCCATAGGGAATGGCGACGCGCAGCATATAGGCGTGAAGCTGCAGATAGACCCCGTTCATCAGCCGCAGCGGCTTGAACTCGTCCTCAGTCAGGGCGCCGGATACGCGGCGCGCTACCTGGTCTGAGAATTCCTCAACCCGTTCACGCACCAGGGCGTGGTCGAACTCGTCATAGCGATACATCAACCCACGCCTCCGACGACGCTGTGACCGACGGTCGGCCCGGCCGAGCGGATGCCTTCCTTCAGCCGGTCGCGACCCGAAGGCGTGCGGTCCTGAACCTCGAACAGATAGGGATTTACGAAGACGTCCGGCCGCCCAGCGACATCAGCCAGCACGACCTCGGCCGCCGTATCGTCAAGCACCAAAGCCTGATCAATGTGCTCGACCGGCTGGTTGTCCACGCCCGCATAGATGACGCGGCCGTCCGACAGGCGGTTTGCGGTGACGATCTTCACGCCGCGACCTCCGCTCGAACATCCAGTTGAGCCGCCGAGAAGGCCGCCGTCTGGCCGACGAACAGCAGGGCCGGACCGGTCAGGTCGGCGCCGCGCACCAGGGCGCCCAGCCCGTCCAGTCGCCCGGTCAGAACCCGCTCATCCGGGCGGCTGCCGTTCTCGACAATGGCGACGGGGGTCGAGGGTGAGCGACCCGCCGCAATCAGCCGCGCAGCCGTCTCCTCGGCTCGGTCTGACCCCATGTAGATGGCCAAGGTGTGGTTGGGGCCAGCCAGCTTTGTCCAGTCCGCCTCGACGCCGCCCGGCTTGGCCTGGGCGGTCACGAAGGTCACCGCCTGGGCGTGATCGCGATGTGTCAGGGGGATGCCCGCCGAGGCCGCGCAGGCCAAGGCCGCCGTCACGCCCGGCACCACGAAGACCGGAACCCCTGCCGCCCGCATGGCGTCCAGTTCCTCGCCGCCGCGCCCGAAGACGAAGGGATCGCCGCCCTTCAGCCGCACCACCCGATGACCGGCGCGCGCCTCCGCGATCATCAGGGCCTCGATATGATCCTGCGGCACCGAGTGCTCGCCGCGCGCCTTGCCCACATACAGCCGTTTGGCGTCACGCCGCGCCCGCTCCAGCACCGCCTCGGGCACCAGTCGGTCGTGGATGATGACGTCGGCGTCCTGCAATACCCGCAGCGCCTTCAGGGTCAGCAGTTCGGGATCGCCCGGTCCGGCGCCGACGATATGGACCACGCCCTGTTCGAGTGCGGCCGAGTTCAACAGGCGCAGCATCTCGCGCCGCGCCTCGGCCGTCCGACCTTCCGACGCCAGTGTCGCGGCCGGACCCCGGAAGGCCTTCTCCCAGAACCGCCGCCGGGCCATGAAGTCCGGCACGCTGGCCTTGACCGTATCGCGCAACTCGCGCGCCATCCGCGCCACATTGGACAGGCCGGCCGGCAGCACGCCCTCGACGGCGGTGCGGATGTCTCGCGCCAGGATCGGCGCAGAACCGCCCGTCGCCACGCCGATCACCACCTCGTCGCGGTCGATCAGGGCCGGGGTCTGGAAGTCGCTCAGATGCGGCTTGTCCACCACATTGACCTGGGCGCCCGCTGCGTGCGCCAGAGCGCCCAGCCTCACGAGTTCATCCGCGTCGTCCAGCGCCATGAACACCAGGCGCGCGCCCGCCAGATCTTCAGCACCTGGCGAACGCAGTACCGGCTCCGGCGCCGTCAACGGCGTCTCGATCTTGGGGGGCGCGCCGTCGGGCGCGAACCATGCCACCTCGGCCGGCGTGTTCAGGAACAGTCGCAGCTTGGCCAGCGCCGGCTCGCCGCCGCCGATGATCACGATCTTTGCGGCCTCCAGCGGAATGGAGGCGAGGAATACACGCATCGTCTTGCTTTCAGGGCCGTCGGGAGAGGAAAAAGGAACGACGGCAGGCGCGAACCTTCGTCTTCCCCGTCCAGAGCCGCAAACCAGATTGCCTTTGTCTCGCTGATAGGATTTCTATCCGCGATGGCCCGTCCTTTGCTCCCGCTCAACGCTCTGCGCGCCTTCGAGGCCGCCGCGCGGCATCTGAATTTCTCTCGCGCCGCCGACGAACTGTCGGTGACCCCCGGCGCGGTCAGCCAGCAGATCCGCCTCCTGGAAGACATCGTCGGCGGGCCGCTGTTCGTGCGCGAGGCGCGGGGCCTGCAACTGACCGATCTGGGCCGCTCCTCCGTGCCGCTGCTGCGCGAGGGGTTCGAGCGACTGATGGACGCCTCGGCCCTGTTGCGCGAACCGCCGCGTCGCAAACAGGTGTCGATCAGCGTGGCGCCCGGCTTCGCCTCCAAATGGCTGATGCCGCGCATGGACGACTTCCACACCGCCCATCCCGAGATCGAACTGTGGATCTCGGCCGACATGGAGCCGGCGGACCTGAGCGAGGGCAAGGTCGATCTGGCGGTGCGCTACGGTCCCGGCGACTATCCCGGCCTGACGGTCGATCGGCTGATGACCGAGACGGTTCTGCCGGTCTGCGCCCCATCGCTGATGGACGGCGACAAGCCGATCCGCAAACCCGCCGACCTGATCGGACACACCCTGCTGCACGACATGTCCAACGACGGCGACCCCAGCCGACCGGACTGGGCGATGTGGCTGAAGGCGCGCGGCATTCGGCATCCCGACCCGCGACGCGGCTCGCGCTTTAACCAGTCGGGGCTGCTGATCGAGGCCGCCATATCGGGGCGTGGCGTGGCCTTGGCCAAACGCACCCTGGCCCAGGCCGATCTGGCCTCAGGCCGTCTGGTCGCGCCCTTCCCTGACGGGTCGGAGGCGGTCGGCTTCGCCTATTACGTCGTCCAGCCCCGCGACCGTCCGCCCTCACCCAGCGCGACCGCCTTCGTCGGCTGGCTGAAGAAACAGGCCGTCGATCACGACAATACGATGGGCCAACTCTAGGCCCGGAATTTAGGCCCTGGCGGCCTGATTGGCGGACACGCCCAGGGCCTGAAGCGCGGCGGCGCTGATGTGTTCGGCGTTCAGGCCGGCCTGGGCGTACATGGCCATCGGCGCATCCTGGTCCTGGAAGACGTCGGGCAGGTTCAGGGTGCGGATCTTCAGCCCGCCGTCCAATGCGCCCTTCTCGGCCAGCAGTTGCAGCACGAAGGCGCCGAAGCCGCCCATGGCGCCCTCTTCAACCGTGATCAGAGCCTCATGCTCGCGCGCCAGACGCAGGATCAGATCGGCGTCCAACGGCTTGGCGAAGCGGGCGTCTGCGACGGTGGCCGACACGCCCTTTGCGGCCAGCATATCCGCCGCCTTCAGCGATTCCTGCAGACGCGTGCCCAGGCTGAGGATGGCGACCGAAGTCCCCTCGCGCACGATCCGGCCCTTGCCGATCTCAAGCGGCGCGGCCAGTTCCGGGATCTCCACGCCCACGCCGTCGCCGCGCGGATAGCGGAAGGCGCTGGGCCGATCGTCGATGGCCAAGCTGGTCGAGATCATCGCCGCCAGTTCGGCCTCGTCGGCGGCGGCCATCAGCACCATGCCGGGCAGCGCGCCCATGAAGCCGATGTCGAACGATCCCGCGTGCGTCGCGCCGTCCGATCCGACAAGACCCGCCCGGTCCATGGCGAAGCGCACCGGCAGCGACTGGATCGCCACGTCGTGGACCACCTGGTCGTAACCGCGCTGAAGGAAGGTCGAATAGATGGCGCAGACTGGCTTCATGCCGTCCGCCGCCAGACCGGCCGCGAAGGTCACCGCGTGCTGCTCGGCGATGCCCACGTCATAGGTCCGCTCAGGGAAGGCCTGACCGAACAGGTCCAGCCCCGTGCCCGACGGCATGGCCGCCGTGATCGCCACGATCGACGGATCGACCTTGGCGTGTTTGATCAGCTCGGTGCCGAACACCTTGGTGTAGCTGGGGGCGTTGGAGATGGCCTTGGCCTGCTTGCCCGAAACCACGTCGAACTTGACGACCGCATGCAGTTTGTCGGCACTGCTTTCGGCGGGGGCGTAGCCCTTGCCCTTCTGCGTCACGACGTGAACCAACACCGGACGGTCCTCGATGGCGGCCGCCTTCTTCAGGATCGGCACCAGATTGTCCATGTCGTGGCCGTCGATCGGACCGACGTAATAGAAGCCCAACTCTTCGAAGAAGGTGCCGCCGGTGACCATGCCGCGAGCGTATTCCTCGGCCTTCTTGGCCGCCTTGCGGAACGGGCGCGGCAGGTGCTGAGCCACAGTCTTGCCCAGGCGGCGGACGTTCTGATAGGCGCCGCCCGACACCAGGCCGGCCAGATAGGCACTCATCCCGCCGACCGGCGGCGCGATCGACATGTCGTTGTCGTTCAGGATGACCATCAGTTGGCCGCTGGTCGCCTCGGCGGCGTTGTTCATCGCCTCATAGGCCATGCCCGCAGACATGGAGCCGTCGCCGATGACGGCCACCACGCGGTTCTTCTCGCCCTTCTGATCGCGGGCGGCGGCGAAGCCCAAGGCGGCGCTGATGGAGGTCGAGGCGTGGGCGGCGCCGAACGGATCGTATTCGCTCTCGCTGCGCTTGGTGAAGCCCGACAGGCCGCCGCCCTGGCGCAGGGTGCGGATGCGGTCGCGCCGCCCGGTCAGGATCTTGTGCGGATAACACTGATGCCCGACGTCCCAGATCAGGATGTCCTTGGGCGTCTCGAACACATGGTGCAGCGCCGTGGTCAGCTCGACCACACCCAGACCCGCGCCAAGGTGGCCGCCGGTGACGGACACGGCGTCGATCGTTTCGGCCCGCACCTCCTGCGCCAGCTGTTTCAACTGGGCGATGTCGAAGTCCCGCGTGTCGGCGGGCGTCTTGACGGTGTCGAGTAGCGGGGTGTCGGGCATCAGCCGTAAAACCTTGGAAAGTCTGGTCGATCAACCCGCAGGTCGGTTCAACGTTTCGTATCAGGACCGGCGCTTTAGCACAAAGTCCACGCTGGCCCTGAGGATTTCGGCCTCGTCGCCGAACGGCTCCAGATGCGACCGGGCCTGATTTGCGAGATGCGCGACCCTTTGCCGCGCCGCCTCCAGACCCAGCAGGGTGACGAAGTTGGTCTTGCCCAACGCTGCGTCCTTGCCCCCGGCCGCCTTGCCCATTTCCTCAGCCGAGCCTTCGGCATCCAGCAGGTCGTCGACGATCTGATAGGCCAGGCCGACGTCGTGGGCGAAGCTGATCAGAGCATGGCGGTGTTGGGCAGAGGCGTCGGCGATGATCAGCGGGATTTCGAAGGCGTAGGCGAACAGGGCGCCGGTCTTCAGGCGCTGCATCCGCGCCACCCCGCCCAGGTCGTCGCGCACGCCCAGCAGATCGATCATCTGACCGCCCGCCATGCCCCGCGCGCCGGACGCCAGCGACAGCCGCGCCGCCAGTTCGCAGCGCACGGCCGCATCCTCATGGGTGTCTTCGTGCAGGATGATGTCGAAGGCGGCCGTCTGCAGCGCATCGCCGGCCAGCACCGCCGTCGCCTCATCATAGGCCCGGTGAACGGTCGGCCGGCCCCGGCGCACGTCGTCGTCGTCCATGCAGGGCAGGTCGTCGTGCACCAGGCTGTAGGCGTGCACGCATTCCAGCGCGCAGGCGGCGCGGAGCACCGACCGCTCATCGATGTCGAACAGACGGGCGGCCTCCAGCGCGAAGAACGGCCGCAAGCGTTTGCCCGGGCCCAGCGCCGCATAGCGCATGGCCTCGGTCAGGCGGGATTCCGGGCCTTCGGCGCGCGGCAGCAACTCATCCAGCGCGACCGTGACCAGATCGGCAACCTCGGCCACGCGATCGATCACCGCCTGTTCGGGCGAGTTCGCGGCGATGACGCGGTTCACGAGAACCGGCTCCAGACCAGGCTCGAAGACGATGCAAGGATCATTCGAACGACGCCGCCTCGACGCCCTTGGCCTGGCCGTCGGGGCCGACCACGATCTTTTCCACACGCAGTTGAGCCGCCTTCAGCCGCGCCTCGCAATGCGCCTTCAGCTTGGCGCCCTCTTCATAGAGGGCGATCGATTCTTCCAGCGGCGCCTGGCCGGATTCCAGACGAGAAACGATGGTCTCCAGGCGCTTCAGGGCGTCTTCGAAGCTGAGATCGGCGGGGATGGCGGCGGCGGTGTCGGTCATGGCGCGGACCCTAGAGGCGCGCGCGTGGCGCATCAACGTCAGAAGCGGCTATCGCTTCTCGTAACGACGCTGCGACCAGTATTTGAAGCCCTGGTTTTGGACCAGTTTCCAGCCGTCGGCCTTCAGCGCGCGGCCGACCATGTGGTTGAAATAGCCGTGGGCGAAGACCAGCACGTCCTGCCCGCCTTCGGCGCGCGCAATCAGCTTCTGAGCCGCCTGATCGGCGCGCGCCTCGGCCTGGGCGCGGGTTTCCTGGCCGCCGTGATGATCGAAAGCGTGCCACCAGAAGCGCGACACCACGCCCCACCATTTGGGCGACAGCTTGATCCATTCGGGAATCGGCGGCGGCGGCAGAGGCGCCTCGATGAACATGACGTCGGCCATGACCTCGCGCCCCGCCGCGACCGCGGCGGCGGTTTCCTGGGCGCGCTGACGGGTCGAGGCGTAGATGGCCCCAGCGCCCTGCGCCGCCGCAACCAGTTCGGGCGGCGGGGTCTGACCGGCCAGCAGGCCGCCGATCTCATACTTCGCCCACCAGTCGCCGTACTGGCGCGCAGAGATCAGGCATTTGCGCGACAGGGCCGGCTCGCCGTGACGCGTCAGAATGATGGCGCCGGGACGGACAGCGACAAGCGCGCCGACGGATGGTGCAGCGTCAGGCGGGGACACGGACGGTTCGGTCGAATCGAGGGACAGGGCGGGGGCTGACATGACAAACGGACGGGCCTTTGGTTTCAAGGCGTTAAGCGTCCTCAGTCCTCCCCGAGCGCAGCGACGTGGGCGACCGCAGAGCGGCCTAGTCCTTCAAGGTCGTAACCGCCCTCAAGCGCCGACACAACCTTGCCCGAACAGGTCCGACGCGCGACCTCCAGAATCGCACGCGTCGCCCAGGCGAAATCCTCGGCCTCCAGCGACTGATGCGCCAGCGGATCGCGTCTGTGGGCGTCGAACCCGGCCGAGATCAGGATCAGGTCCGGCCGGAACGATTCCAGCGCCGGCATCAACCCGCCGGCGAAGGTCGCGCGCCAGTTCTCACGCGCCGCATGGGGCGCGACGGGCGCGTTGACGATATTGCCGACGCCCGTCTCTGACGCCGCGCCCGTGCCGGGGTAGAGCGGCATCTGGTGGATGGAGGCCAGGAACAGGCTGTCGTCGTCTTCGAACGCCGCCTGGGTGCCATTGCCGTGGTGAACGTCGAAATCGACTACCGCCACCCGCGCCATCCCTTCGGCCTGAGCCACGCGCGCGGCGACGGCGACGGAGGAGAACAGGCAGAATCCCATCGCGCGGTTCGGCTCGGCGTGGTGGCCCGGCGGCCGCACGGCGGCGAAGGCGCGGTTCATCTCACCCCGCGCAACGGCCCGCACCGCATCGATCGCCGCCCCCGCCGCCAGCCGCGCGGCCGGCACGCTGCCGGGCGAAAGGACGGTGTCGGCATCCAGCTGGACCATGCCTGCAACCGGCGAGGCGTCCAGCAGGCGTGCGACATAGGCGGCGGGATGCACCCGCTCGAGATCCACAACCTCGGCCTGGGTCGCGGCGCGTCGGTCGCGGGCCAGGCCTGCATCCTCCAGAGCATGCAGCACCGCCTTGAGCCGCTCGGGGCTTTCCGGATGGCCCGCGCCCGGTGCGTGGGACAGCATGGACGGATGGGTGACAATCGGCAGGGACATTGGAACGACGATACGCCGGGCTTTCGGACTTGTCGCCCGTGACGCGCATCAAGGCGCGCGCTAGAGCCGAGGCATGACCGAGATCGTGATCCGCCCTGCCCGCCCCGAAGACGCCGCCGCCCTGGGCGCCCTGGGCCGCCAGACCTTTATCGACACCTTCGTCGAGGGATTCGGCATCCCCTACCCGCAAGCCGACCTGAACGCGTTTCTGGACGCCAGTTTCGATCTGGAGCCGACGCTGAAGAAGCTGGCGGAGCCTGACTGCGCCTGGTGGGTGGCCGACCGCGACGGCGAACTGCTGGCCTTTGCTAACGCCGGCCCGAATGGCCTGCCCCACCCCGAGGCCAGACCGTCGCACATGGAACTGCGCCGGCTCTATGTGTCCAAGGCTGCGCAAGGTCTGGGCCTTGGAACCAGACTGCTGAAGCTGTCTCTGGACTGGATGGAAACCCACACGGACGGACCGCTGTGGATCGGCGTCTGGAGCGGCAACGACAAGGCCCAGCGCCTCTACGCCGCCTACGGCTTCGAAAAGGCAGGCGAATACGACTATCCCGTCGGCGCCTGGCGCGACCGCGAGTTCATCTTGCGGCGCGGATAATTGGACGCAAAGGGCGGCAGAGGGCTATCTGAACCATCGCCTCAAGATCAGAAGTCACAAGAGATGCAGACCACCGCCCCATCCTTGATAATGGCGCTCCAAGCAGCCACCCCCCAAGATGACGACGCTGCAAGAAATGCTGTAGTCGAAGGCAACCGCCTGCTTCAGATAGCAAATGCAGCCGATCTGTTCGTCAACGAAAGTGCAGGCGCCGGTGGAGCGATAATGCTGCGTCATAAAGCCAGCGGCTATCGGTGCGTTTTCAACCCCGGCAAGTCTGTGAACGCCGTGCTTATTTACCCCGGCCTTCCGCGCGGCGACGACGTAGGATGTTCCACGCAGACCATCACTGACATTCGAACCATGTATCTGACCCGCAGTTCGGAAACGACCGCGCGGGAAGCGGAAAGCGCCGCCTTGGCGATCCAGGCGCGGTATCGCAACGCAGAACCTGCTGATTTGTCGGAAAACCGGAGCATGTTCGAACTACCCGGTAGAGACATCCCAGAATCCAAGACATACGGGTTCGAGACGTCCAGCAGCTACGAACAGGTGACCGTCGGCGTCGTCGATGGCTGGGCTGTCAAATATCGATTTTCTTCGCCGCCCGGAACATCCGGCCGGAGTGCAATCTTCGATAGTTTTTGGATCACCACCATCCTTGAGCCTCAGCTCGCCGCTCGACGGGCAGCTCAGGCAATGCCGGCCGCAGAAACTGGTTCGGATCAACCGAGCGCTGACTGATGCTCCTGCCCTTCTTCACCGCCCTGCGCGACGCCAAGGTTCCGGTGTCGATGAAGGAATGGCTCCATCTGATGGAGGCCATGGATCGCGACGTGGCGGGGCGCGAGGTCGAGGCCTTTTATCATCTGTCGCGCGCGGTCCTGGTCAAGGACGAGAAACACTATGACCGGTTCGATCAGGTGTTCGGGACGGTGTTCAAGGGCGTCGATTCGGTCGGGTCGGGCGAGGACCTGACCACTGACATTCCCGAGGATTGGCTGAGGCTGCTGAACGAAAAATATCTGACCGACGAGGAGAAGGCCCAGATCGAGGCGCTGGGCGGATTCGACAAGCTGATGGAGACGCTGAAGCAGCGTCTGGAAGAGCAGAAGGAGCGACACTCCGGCGGCTCGAAATGGATCGGCACGGGCGGGACCAGCCCCTTCGGACACGGCGGCTACAACCCCGAAGGCGTTCGCATCGGCGGTCCGGGCAAGCAGGGTCGGGCGGTCAAGGTCTGGGAAAAGCGCGAGTTCAAGAACCTGGACGACACGGTCGAACTGGGCACCCGAAACATCAAGGTGGCGCTGCGTCGTCTGCGCCGTTTCGCCCGACAGGGGGCGCCCGACGAACTGGATATCGACGGCACCATCGACGGCACCGCGCGTCAGGGCTGGCTGGACATCCAGATGCGGCCCGAGCGGCGCAATACGATCAAGGTGCTGCTGTTCCTCGACATCGGCGGGTCGATGGACGGTCACATCAAGCTGGTTGAGGAGCTGTTCTCGGCGGCCAAAACCGAGTTCAAGAACCTGGAGTTCTTCTACTTCCACAACTGCCTCTACGAAGGCGTCTGGAAGGACAATCGCCGGCGCCACACCGAGCGTATCCCGACGTGGGATCTGCTGCACAAATACCCCAGCGACTGGCGCGCCATCTTCGTCGGCGATGCGACGATGAGCCCCTATGAGATCACCATGCCCGGCGGCTCCGTCGAGCATTGGAACGAGGAGGCCGGCGCCGTCTGGATGAAGCGGGCGCGCCAGCAGTGGGAGAAGTCGGTCTGGCTCAATCCCGTGCAGGAGCGATACTGGGATTATACGGCGTCGGTCGGCCTTCTGCGCGAGGTGATGGAACAGCGAATGTTCCCGCTGACTTTGGCAGGGCTCGACAAGGCGATGCGCGCCCTGACAAGGTAGAGACCGCCGGGCCATCCGCCTGAGCTTTCACGAAGGGCCTGACCATGATCGCCGCCGCCTTCGCCTTGCTCCTGCTCCAACAAACCGCGCCGACGGTGGTGTGGGCGGCGCCCGCGCCCGAGCCGATCGTCGAGACTTCAGTCACACCCGTCGCGCACAACGTGCCGGCCTGGGGCCTGGCTGATCCGTTCGGCTTCGAGCGCGCACGGTGCAGTCCGTTGGTGCGGGGCGACAAGTCGATGGCTGTCTGCCAGACCGAGGTGCGCGAACAACTGGCCATTGCCATGGGGTCTGATTTGCCCGAGGCCCTGCGGCCAGCCGGTATGGCCGGCGACTGCCAGATGATCCGGGCGAGCGCTGGCGGTTCGGACTATGCCGTCCAGTGTGGTCCCCAGCCGCGCGCAGCCGTCGCGTCTTCAGAGCTGCGGGAAATGGACTGCCGCCCACGCCCTGTCGAGGGTGGATTCAGCTCGGAATGCCGCCCTGTCGATGCGGCCGAAAAGGACGGTCTGTCGCTGACCCTTTGGGGTGATAAGGACTGATCGAAAAAAAACGCCGCCCGCGTTTGCGGACGGCGCTTCTTGTATTCGCGCATTCGAGGGAAGCTTAGGCCTTATCGCGGAGGCTGTCCTTGACGCCGCCGACAGTATTCTGGACCTTGCCTTCGACTTGATCGGCCTTGCCCTCGGCTTGCAGCTTGGTGTCGCCGGTCATCTTGCCGACGCCTTCCTTGACCTTGCCGCCCATGTTCTTGGCGGCGCCTTCGATACGGTCGTGATCAGCCATCGAAATCTCCTGTTTTCATCGCCGCGACATATGTTTGCGGTTCGAAATACAAACGACTTCACAGGAAGCCCGTTCCGTAAGGCTCAGCTTGGGCGACGCAGCCAGACGGCGACAGCCCAGGCGTGAGAGTCGTGACGCAGGCGTGAGATCGCGAAGGTCGGATCCAGCCACACCAGAGTGTGATCGTCCTCGCATTTCGCATCAGGATTTTCGGCCGCCACGGTGGCGGTCCAGAAGCCGCCGACATTGTTCACGGGCTCGCGCGTCGAGCGCACGAAATACTGGCTAGCCTCTGCGATGCGGTTCAGCGGCGCGACCGTCAGGCCGGTTTCCTCGACGAACTCACGGACGAGGGCCTGAACCTCGGTTTCCTCGATGTCCAAGCCGCCGCCGGGGAGGTCGAAATAGGGACCGGTCTCACGTTCGACGCGCACACAGGCGATCAGGCCGTCGCGCTCGACGATGCCGAACGCGGTGGCGCGGTGACGATAATCCGAAGCGGGTTTGCGAACGCCGAACTGCAACATGATGACAACCGACCCTAGAGGTCGAACGACAGCCTGGCGCGCACGCCCTTGTGGGCGCCGTCGAACTCGACCGCCGACCGCAGACCTGACGCCATGGCGGAAATGATCTTGCCGCCAAGACCCGTGCCCTTGGGCGTTCCGTCGCCCATGCCGGGACCGTCATCCTCGACTGTCAGCATCACGCGATTCTCATTCTCGCGGCGCATATGAATGCGAATCTCGCCCCCCTGCTCCGGCGCATAGGCGTATTTGACGGCGTTGGTGACCAGTTCGGTGACGATGACGCCAATCGACACGGCCTGGTCGGTCGTGACCGACAGCGGCTCGGCGTCCAGCGTCAGTTTGGGCGATCCGTCATCCGGCCCGATGGACTTGGACAGTTCGTCCATCAGCCCGACCAGATATTCGTCCATGGCCACGTGGCTCATGTCGCCGGAGGTATAGAGGCGGCGGTGAACATGGGCGACGGCCTCGATCCGCGCCTGCGATTCACGCAGCGCGTCCTTGGCGCCCTGATCGGTGACGTGGCGCATCTGCAAGGACATGAAGCTGGACACCAGCTGAAGCGAGTTGCCGACCCGATGATTGACTTCGCGCAGCATGGCCTCGGCCCGATCGCGCGCCCGGCGGATTTCTTCCTGCGCCAGTTCGTTCTCGCGCTCCAGCCGACGACGCGACAAGGCGTCCTCCAAGGCCGAGCGCAACAGGGAGGTGAAATCCTCCGAGACGTCCTTGATAACATAGTCCGCCGCGCCCGCGCGAAGGGCCGCGACGGCGATCCGACCATCCTGCGCGCCCGTCACATAGACGACGGGCGGCGGCGCCGTCAGGGCCAGAATGTCCGGCAGGACGTCCAGCCCGTCTCGCGTCGGCATATAGTGGTCGAGCGCGCAGATGTCGTACTCACCCTGCTGCAACAGCTCCAGCCCCGCATCGCCATCCGGCGCGCAGGTGACGGCATAGCCGTGACGCCCCAGCTCCTTCTCGACCAGCCGGGACAGACCCCGGTCGTCGTCGATGTAGAGCAGGCGAATAGGCTTTGGCGCGTCGATCGTCAGATCTCCGGCGCCTGGATCACCGACAGGAACAGACCAAGTTGGCGGATCGCGCCGGCGAAGGATTCATAATCCACCGGCTTGGTGATGTAGACGTTGCAGCCCAGATCGTAGCAGCGCTGGATCTCGACCTTGTCGTCGGTCGTCGTCAGCACCACGACCGGCGCGCGGCGGAGGCGCTCGTTGGCCTTCACCTTTTCCAGAATGTCCGTGCCCGACATATCGGGCAGGTTGAGGTCGAGCAGGATCAGCAGCGGACCATTGGCGAGGATTTCGTCGCTGAACAGATAGTCGAGCGCCGCGCCGCCTTCGTCGAAATGCTTGATCTCGTTGTTGATGTTGGCCCGACGGATGTTCTTTTCGATCAGCTTGGCGTGGCCGTGGTCGTCTTCGACCATGATGATTTTGACGGGTTGCGTCACAGCGCGCCTCCGGGTTCAGACAGGATCAGTCGTTTGGGGAATTTCAGCAGGAAAGTCGAGCCCTTACCCAGCTCGGACTCAACGTCGATCGTGCCGCCCAGTCGACGCACGCTGTTGCGCACAAACGCCAGGCCCAACCCCTCGCCAGAACGATCCTGTCTTCCGGAGCGGCGGAAGAGTTCGAAGATTCGCTCATGGTCTCGCGGGGCGATGCCCCGGCCATTGTCGGCGACCCGGTAGACGACCCAGCCGCCGGGTACGTCTTCGCCTGACACGACGATTTCGCCCGGCCGGTCGTGATCCAGATATTTGACGGCGTTGTCGATCAGATTGCCGACAATCTGCTCCATGGAAATGCGGTCGCTTTCGATCCCGGGCAACGACTGCACCTCGATGCGTGCGCCCGAAGCTTCGGTCTGGTGGTGAACGCTGTTGGCGATGTTCTGCGCCATCGCCGTCATGTCCAGCGGCTCTGGAAGCAGGTTGCGACGACCTTCGCGCGACAGCTTCAGGATGGCGTTGATCAGCCGGTCCATCTTTTCGGTCGAGGCGCGAATGAAGCCGATGGCCTCGGGCATCTCCTCTCGCACGGCGGTGACGATCTCGGGATCGACCACCCGCGTTTTTTCGGCCTCATGGATCGCCTTATCGACGACCTTGCCCGCCTGCTCCAGTTCGGAGGTGTAGCCCATCACGTTGACCAGCGGCGCGCGCAGGTCGTGGCTGACAATATAGGCGAAGCGCTGGATCTCCTCGTTTGCGCGCATCAGGTCGCCGGTGCGCTCGCGGACCTTTTCCTCCAGACTGGCGTTGGCGGCGTCGAGGGTCGCGCGGGCGGATTGGATTTCGGACACATAACGCCGCACCAGCCAGGCTGACAGCAGAGCCAAGACGATGACCAGCAGACCGGCTATGGCGTTCATCGTGACGGTCAGGAACCCAAACAACTCCGACGCCCGGCGTCGGCTATCGATCCGGTCGGACTTCAGCTTGTCGAACCTCTCGATGGCCCCCCTGAGCTCGTCCATATACTGCTTGCCCTCGCCCGACCGCACGGCCTGGATCGCTTGACCGATCCGCCCCTGGCGCGCCAAGCCGACGGTGTTTTCCATCTCGTCCCATTTCTTGTCGCCCAGACGGTGGATGGGTTCGACGGTGGCTTTCAGCGTCGGATCGAGGGCCGCGCCCTCATCCAGAAACGCCAACGCGGGCTCCATGTCGGCCCTGGCGTCTCGGTAAGGCTGCAGAAAGTCGCTTCGTCCCGTCAGCAGAAAACCGCGTTGCGATGTTTCGGCGTCCAGGCTCGCAATCAGAACCGTGCGGGCGGCGCGCCGCATCTGCTGAGCGTGTTCGATGGTTTCGTTCAACGCGATGGTGCGCTGGATCATTACGAAGGTCGTCGCATTGACTACGATCAGCAGCCCGAACGCCAGGACCAGCATCGCCGACATGGACCGGGCCAACGACGGCGTACGCATGAAGTCGCGCAGGCGCGACCATTGGGAGCGGGGGTTCGGACTCATGACGGCGGAGCTTTAGCGGGGCGCGTCGCCGCGTCAAACGCCAAACTGCCAAGTCGGCGGGATCAGACCTGGCCGAGGGTCCGCAGCCGGGCCTTGGGGTGGATCTCGTTCTGGCTCATCACGACGGTCTGACCGCGGAAGCGTTCGATGATCGACCGAACATAGGGCCGCGTCATGGGACCGGTCAGCAACACCGGGTTCTCGCCCGTCATGGCGATCCGTTCGAAGGTGTCGCGAACGGCGCGGATGAAATCCTGAAGGCGCGACGGGGCCATGGCCAGCTGCTTGTCTTCGCCATTGCCGATCAGGCTCTCGGCGAAGGCGTTTTCCCATTCCGGCGACAGGGTTACGATGGGCAGGGCGCCCTCGCCGTCCTTGTTCTGCCAGCACAGTTGGCGGCCCAGACGCGCCCGGACGTGTTCGACCAGGGTCGTGACGCTGGAACTGTGCGGCGCGGCCTCGGCCAGGCCTTCCAGGATCGCCGGCAGGTCGCGGATCGACACCTTCTCGCGCAGCAGCGATTGCAGCACCCGCTGCAGCGTCGTGACGGTGACCACGCTGGGCACCAGTTCCTCGACCAGCTTCTTCTCCTCCGGGCCCAGTTCCTTCAGCAGCTTCTGCACCTCCGCGTAAGACAGAAGGTCGGCCATATTGTCTTTCAGGATCTCGGTCAGATGGGTCGTCAGGACCGTCGACGGATCGACCAGGGTGTAGCCCCTGAACGTCGCTTCCTCGCGCAGACCTTCCTCGATCCAGGTCGCCGGCAGGCCGAAAGCCGGTTCGCGCATATGCTCGCCCGGAAGTTCGACCTGGCGCCCCGCCGGATCCATCGCCATCAGGTGGCCCAGCCGCACCTCGCCCGCGCCCGTCTCCATCTCCTTGATGCGGATGGCATAGCCCTGGGTCGGCAGGCGCATATTGTCGAGGATGCGCACCTGGGGAATGACGAAACCGTATTCCTGGGCCAGCGACCGCCGCAACGCGCGGATTTGATCGGTCAGCCGGCGCCCTTCAAGATCGTTGATCAGGCTGAGAAGCGAATAGCCGAGTTCGATCTTCACCTCATCGATGGTGAGGATGTTGGCGATCGGCTCTTCGACGTCTTCCTTGGGTTTTGCGGCCGCTGCCGCCGCGGCGATCTCCGCCTCTGTCGGCTGAGGCTTCAGGCGATTGCGACCCAGCCGCCAGGCCATGAAGCCCGAGCCGATGGCCAGGGCCGCGAACGGGATCAGCGGCATGCCGGGGATCAGGCCGATCAGACCGGCCGCGCCCGACACCACGCCCAGCGACACGGGATTGGTCGCCAGCTGGGTGACCATGGCCTTGTCCGCCGTGCCCTCGACGCCCGCCTTGGACACCAGGAAGCCGGCGGCGATGGAGATGATGATGGCCGGCACCTGCGTCACCAGACCATCGCCGATCGTCAGTTGGACATAGGTGTTGGCGGCCTCCATCGCCGGCATGCCGTGTTGCAGCGTGCCGATCAGTATGCCGCCGATGGCGTTGATGAAGGTGATGATCAGGCCCGCGACGGCGTCGCCGCGCACGAACTTGGAGGCGCCGTCCATGGCGCCGAAGAAGGTCGATTCCTGCTCCAGCTCCTTGCGGCGCAGCTTGGCCTGGTCCTCGGTGATCAGGCCCGAGGACAGATCGGCGTCGATGGCCATCTGCTTGCCCGGCATGGAGTCCAGGGTGAAGCGGGCGGACACTTCGGCGATCCGGGTCGAGCCCTTGGTGATGACGACGAAGTTCACCACCAGAATGATCGCAAAGATGATCACCCCGATGATGAAGTTGCCGCCCATCATCAGCTGACCGAAGGCGTTAATCACCTGCCCCGCGCTGTCATGCCCTTCCTGACCGTGGGTCAGGATCAGCCGTGTGGAGGCCAGGTTCAGGCCCAGCCGGAACAGGGTCGAGACCAGCAGCACCGTCGGGAAGATGGCGAAATCCAGCGGCCGCTTCATCATCACTGCGGTCATCAGGATCAGCACGCTGGACACCAGCGAGAAGGCCAGCAGCAGATCCAGCAGGAACTTGGGCACCGGCAGGATCAGCAGCATGATCACGCCGATCACGCCCACCGCCATCAGGACTTCGCCGCGGTTCAGCCAGCCGATCACGTCGCGTCCCGTCGGGCGCGCCATGCCGTCCTTCATCATAATCGGCGCGTCAGTCACGGCCCAAGACCTTCAGCGCGCGACGCGTCGCCTCGGCGATCACGGCCGCATTGGCGTCGTCCGATGTCGCCCGTGTCGCATGGTAATAGGCGGCGACGATCACGGGTTGACCGCTCGGCGGATACAGCAGGCCAATGTCGTTGGTCGGCCCATAGCCCCCCGTCCCCGTCTTGTGCGCCACCCGCCAATCCGCAGGCGTCCCAGCCCTAAGACGATTCTGACCCGTGGGCGTGTCGGTCATCCACTGCAGCAACAGGGCGCGTGACACTGTGGTCAGGGGCGAGGCCGGATCGAGGAACAGTCGTTGGAGATTGGCGACGGACTGGGACGGCAGGATCGTATCCTTGTCTCCGTCCAGACGATTCATCTCCGGTTCGAACCGGTCGGACCGGGTGCTGACGTCGCCGATGCCGCGATAGAAGGTCTGCATCGCCGACGGGCCGCCCATGGCCTTCAACAACAGATTGGCGGCGGGGTTGTCGCTGACCTCCACCGCGCCCTTCATCAACTGCTCGACAGTCAGGCTGTCGCCAACGGCGGGCTCGGTGACCGGAGCGTGGTCGATCATGTCCGCCGTCGTGATGGGGATGCGGCGATCCAGTCGCTCTTGCCCGGCCTGCACCCGCAACAGGGTCGCCGCGGCCAGATACATCTTGAAGGTCGAGCAATAGACGAAGCGTTCCTCGCCGCGCCAAACCAGCTTGCGCCCCGTCGCCGCGTCCTGAACAACGAAGCCGAGACGGCCGCCATTGCGCGCTTCAAGGTCCGACAGGTCAATGACCTCGTCCGCCCAGGCGACGGGCGCGGCAGGGCGTGATGCCGCGCGCGGCGAACAGCCGACCGCGCTCAAGGCGGCCAGCCCCGTCAGGACGCGTCTGCGCTCCACCGCTGCGCGCATGGGCTCAGGTCGCGTAGCCCGAGGCGGAGACGCCGCTTTGCGGCGCCGGAATGGCCGTGCCCTCGTCGGCGTATTCGTTCAGCTTGTTGCGCAGGGTGCGGATCGAGATGCCCAGGATGTTGGCCGCATGGGTACGATTGCCCAGGCAGTGGGTCAGGGTGTCCAGGATCAGCGTTTTTTCCATCGCCGCCACGGTCTGACCCACGAAGCTGCGGGTCACGGCGTCGGCGGCCTGGGCGGCGCGGGCGGCCACTCCGGCTTGCGGCGCCTCATAGGCCCGTCCCGCCATCATGCCCGCGCCCATGCCGCCCAGCGGCTGACCGTCCGGCAAGCGAATGGCGTCGACATCGATCTCGGGGCCGACAGCCAGCAGCACCGCGCGGTGCATGGCGTTTTCCAACTCGCGGACGTTGCCCGGCCAGCGATGGGCCGAAATGGCCTGACGCGCGGCGGCCGAGATCGGACGCACCGGCACGCCGTTGGCAGCGGCGTATTTCTTGATGAAGTGGTCGGCCAGAACCACGATGTCGCCGGGCCGCTCGCGCAAGGACGGCAGGCGCAGGTTCACCACGTTCAGGCGATACAGCAAGTCCTCACGGAAGGTGCCTTCCGCCACGGCCTTAGCCAGATCGCGGTTCGAGGTCGCGATAATGCGGATGTTGACCGATACCGGCTTGGACCCGCCGACGCGGTCGATGACGCGCTCCTGGATGGCGCGCAGCAGTTTAGCCTGAAGCCGGGCGTCCATCTCGGAGATTTCGTCCAGCAGAAGCGTGCCGCCGTCGGCCTCTTCGAACTTGCCGATGCGGCGCGCGACCGCGCCGGTGAAGGCGCCCTTCTCGTGGCCGAACAGTTCGGATTCCAGCAGATTGTCGGGAATGGCGGCGCAGTTGACGCTGATGAAGGGGCGTTCGGACCGGCGCGAATGCTCGTGCAGATACCGCGCCATCACCTCCTTGCCGACGCCGCTTTCGCCGGTGATCAGGATCGAGGCTTCCGAGCGCGCGACCTGGTCGGCCAGTTGCAGCACCGCCTTCATCGACGGGTCGGCCGAGATCATCGGCTTTTCGTCGTCGGCGACGGCTGACAGGACGGCGGCGATCAGTTCGGCGTCAGGGGGAAGCGGGATGAACTCCTTGGCCCCTGCCTTGATGGCGGCGGCCGCCTCTCGCGCATCGGCATCGACGCCGAAGGCTACGACCGGAATGGTGATCCGCTCGGCCTCGTTGGCGGCGATCAGGGCGGCGATGTCCAGCTGATAGTCGACCATCAGCAGGTCCGCGCCCTGCCCCCGGCGCAGTTGTTCGGTCGCCTGGTCGGCGCGCTCGACGTGATTGACCTTGGCGCCGTGCGCCATGGCCATCTTCACCGCCGAAGCGAGCTGGCCGCTCAGTCTGCCTACCACCAGAAGACGCATCGTTCTTCTCCTCTAATCTCTAAAGCCGGTCGCCAATCAGGCGCCCGAGTCCTCGGTCTTGATGATTTCCGTCATGGTCACGCCCAGCCGGTCGTCGACGACGACGACCTCGCCGCGCGCGATCAGGCGGTTGTTGACGAAGATATCGATCGCCTCGCCCACCTTGCGATCCAGCTCCAGCACCGAGCCCTTGTTCAGTTTCAGCAGCTGGGCCACCGACATGTGCGACTTGCCCAGCACGGCCGAAATATTGACCGGCACGTCGAAGACGGTGGCCAGATCGGCGGCGCTCTTTTCGCCGCCGTCGTCGAGGGGCGGAAGGCCGGAGAAGTCTGAGAACTCCTCCAGCGCCAGGTCGTCGGACGCCATCAGAACATGCTCCTGTCGACGGGAAGGGTTTCGGCGTGTCCGGCCTCGGCGGCCAGGGCGGCGGTCAGGGCTTCGGCGACGCGGTCGGCCGAACCTTTCGGATCGTGATCGGCGCGGCCGTCAGCCCATTCCAGTTGGAAGGCGGCCTGGGCCATGCCCGGTTCATCGCGGAAGGCGACCACGCCGGTAAAGCCGCTGTCGGCGCAGGCGCGCTCGATCATGCCGCGCGCCTCATCGTCCAGGCTCGAAGCCCGAACGACCAGACGCGGCGAGGCGTCGATTTCCTGCGCCAGCAGTTCCAGCGCGGCCTTCAGCGGCGCATGCGGAAAGCGATCCAGCGCCGCCCCGGCGATGGTGCGCCCCGCCGCCAGGGCCAGATCGGCGGCCTGTTCACGATGGGCCTGAGCCACCATCTTCAAGCTCGGCATGGCCGACGCCACGGCCTGGGCGATGTTGCTCAGGGCCATGGCGCGAATGTTCTCGACCTCGCTCAGAGCCTGTTCGCGCGCTTCCAGACGGCCCTGCGCCACCAGGGCTTCGACCTCGGCTGGCAGATAGGAGCGTTTCGCCGGCTTCCACGCGCTCGCGCGCACCACAGAGCCGTCGGCGTCGAACTCGGTGTCGAAGGCGAAGAGACGCCGGATTTCGGGGGACTGGGTCATGTCAGTAGATCAACTCGTCGTCGGAGCCCTGACCGGCCAGCATGATGTCGCCCTTGGCGGCCAGATCCTTGGCGACCTGGACCATCGCCATCTGGGCGCCGTCGACGTCTTTCAGACGCACCGGTCCCATCGACTCCATGTCCTCGCGCATGATCTTGGAGGCGCGCTCGGACATGTTGGAGAAGAACATCTCCCGCAGCCCTTCGGACGCCCCCTTCAAGGCCAGGCCCAGCGAATCCTTGTCCACGGCGCGAAGCAGCGTCTGCACCCCGCCCGGATCCAGCTTAGACAGATCCTCGAACACGAACATCAGGGCGCGGATGCGTTCGGCCGATTCACGATTGCGCTCTTCCAGGGCGCCGATGAAGCGGGCCTCGGTTTGGCGATCGAAGCTGTTGAAGATGTCGGCCATCATTTCGTGGCTGTCGCGTTTCGAGGTTCGCGCCAGGTTCGACATGAACTCGGTGCGCAGCGTCGCCTCGATCTTGTCCAGGATCTCGCGCTGCACAGGTTCCATGCGCAGCATCCGTTGCACGCACTCCAGGGCGAAGTCTTCCGGCAGGCTGGTCAGGACGCGGGCGGCGTGGTCCGAGCGCACCTTGGACAGGATGACGGCGACGGTCTGAGGGTATTCGTTCTTCAGATAGTTCGCGAGAACTGCCTCGTTCACATTGCCCAGCTTGTCCCACATGGTGCGACCGGCCGGACCCCGGATCTCCTCCATCAGGCCGTCGACGCGATCCTTGGGCAGGAAGGCGGCCAGCAGCTTCTGCGTCTGCTCATAGCTGCCGATCACGGCGCCGGAGCCGGATAGGCCCGAGACGAACTCGATCATCAGGGCCTCGACCGCCTCGGCGCTGACATTGCCCAGTGTCGCCATCGCCTGGGAGATTTCCTTGACCTCGTCGTCGTCCAGCCGCTCCCACAGGGCGGTGTGCTCCTCGCCCAGCGCCAGCAGGATGACGGCGGCCTTCTCCGGTCCCGACAGCTTGTTGGGATCGTCGATCGCAGCCTTCTTGTTGACCAGCTTCGCCATCAGCCTTCCGCCACCCAGGTTCTCAGGATGCCGGCCGCATCATCGGGATGCGCCTGAACGAAATCGGCGACCTTCTTGACCGAGGACGCCTTCACCTGGCCCTCGATGCGGGCGATGTCGATTTTCTGATCCATCTCGCTGGGCGCCGGCAGTTGGACCAGTTGCGGCTGACCGTCGGCCCCGATGACCGTCGTCGCCACCGTGGTGACGGGTACGCCGTTCGCGCCCGCAAGCGCTGGCAGATTGCCTCCGCCGCCCGCCGCCGTCTTCAGCAACGGACGCAGCACGAAGAAGATCAGCAGCAGGGCGACGACCGTCAGAATGCCCAGCTCGACGAAGCGCATGATGTCGTTCTTGGAGAAATCGAACAGCGACGACTTGCCGTCCAGACCGCCCTCAATCCCGGTGTCGTGGTTGAAGCGGACGTTGATGACCTCGATCTTGTCGCCGCGTGTCTCGTCGATGCCGGCGGCGGCGGCGACCAGCGACTTGATCTGGGCGATCTCCTCGGCGGTGCGCGGCGCATAGGTCGGCTCGCCCTTGCCGTCCTTGGCCGGCGTCCACTTGCCGTCCACCGCGACGGCGACGGCCAGCTTCTTGACCTCGCCCGGCTCCTTGGTCGTGGTCGTGGTGGTCTTGGAGATTTCGTAGTTGGTCGTCTCGGCGTTTTCCGAGTTGGTCGAACCGACCGGCGTCGCGCCGGGCGCAGCGCCGCCAGGGATGTTGTTGGTCGCGGTCACGCCGCCGTCGGTCTGTCCGCTGTTGTCAGCGGATTGCGAGCCGTTGGTGGTGGTCGAGCGGACGACCTGACCGTCCGGGTCGAACTTCTCTTCCTGGGTGGTGGCGCGGCTCTGGTCGATGTCGGCCGTCACCTGAACGCGAGCGGCCCCGGCGCCGACGACGCCTTCGACGATGTCCTTGATGCGCGCTTGAAGCTGGCTCTCGGTATTGCCCTTGGCCTCGGCGGCGGAGGCCGAGGTGAAGGTTCCGTCGTCGCTGCCGGCCGCCAGGGTGCGGTTGGTCTGGTCCGCCACGGTGACGCGGTCGGGCTTCAGGTTTGGCACGGACGAGGCCACCAGGTTGCGGATCGCCCGCACCTGATCGCTCGTCAGGTCACGCCCGCCCAGGCCCACCAGAACGGCGGCGGTCGGTTCGCCGGCGGCCGAGGTGAACATCTCGCGGCGCGGCATGGTGATGTGGACGCGGGCGGCCGTGATGCCGCGCATGGACATGATGGTGCGCGACAGCTCGCCCTGCAGCGCGCGCTGTTCGTTCAACTGCTGCTGAAACTCGGTCTGGCCCAGCACCGACTGACTGTCGAACAGCTCGTAACCGACCGATCCGGACGTGACCAAGCCCTTGCCCGCGACCAGCATCCGGGCCGTGCCGACCTCGTCGCGGTTGACCATGATGGTCGAGCCATCGCCCTTGGAGGAATATTTGATGCCGGCCTGATCCAGGGCGGCGGTGATCTCGCTGGCTTCGCGCAGATCCAGGTTGGAATAGAGCAGCGCGTCGGGCGCCTGGCCCATGCGCAGCATGACGGCGACTAGCACGGCGGCCACGCCTGCGGCGACGCCGAGAACCGCAGCCAGACGGCCGATCCCGAACTTCTGCAACGCCGCTGTGAAGCCGCCCACGCGTCCCCGCCCCCTGCTCGCGGGAGACACGAACGCCCCGCTAGGCAGAAAATGCCGCCTGGATGGTAAACGTCGCGTTAAGACCCGCTTAAGGGCGCGCCCCGCCCGCCTGAAGCTGCGGCAAGACGGACGGCGCGCCGGACGGCAGCGGGGCTTTGGGATCTCGCAACCACGAGACGACGTCGCGATAGACGATCTCGGCGTCCAGATCGCGGTTCAGCAGATGCCAGCCGTTCGGATACCAGGCGGTCCGCAGCGCCCCGCCCTCCCGCTCGGCCCGCTCAAGAGCCAGCTTCATCGGCCCCTTCTTCACCACCTCGTCGTGGGCGCCGTACATCAGGATGGCGTCGCCCCGAATGCGGCCCAGGCTGCGCGACGAGATCTCCATCAGATCGACCAGCCCATAGACCGTGTCGAACCGGGTCGCGAGGATGCTCATCGGATCGCGCCCGTTGCGGATCAGCTCCAGTGTGTTGGATGAAGCGTGGATATCGCGCGTGATAAACTCAGGCGGTTCAAGCGCCACGTCACCCAGCGCCCGCGCCGCAATGTTCAGCGCGGTGCTGTTCAACGGTCCTTGCGTCGACCAGCCCCATACGCCGGGCGCCAGCAGCACGATCCGGTCCGCATCCGGCGGATTGTCCGAGCCGAACGCCGCCGCCGTCACCGACCCGCCCATGCTCTCGCCCACCACGGCGATGACGGCATGGGGATAGCGGGCGCGCGCCATCGCGGTGATCTCGCGCAGATCATCGGTCATCCGCTGCTGCCCTGCCCATTCGCCCCGCCCCGGCGCCCCGCCGAAGCCGCGCTGATCGTAAGACCAGGTCTCTATCCCCTGCTCGGCCCACCAGGGGCCGGCCAGACGGAAGCTGGCGTCGTGATCGTTCATCCCATGCAGGGCTACGATCACCGCCCAAGGGGCCCGATCCTTTGGCCCCCAATGCAGATACGGCAGGCGCGCGCCGTCCGACATGACCAGGGCGCGATCCTCGACATGGGCGCCGACAAAGCCCGACGGGGGCGTCAAAGGCGGCTGGATATGAGGTGCGGCGCAGGCCGACAGAATGAGCGCGGCGGTCAGCGGCAGTAGTCTGGAGGCGATCAAGGCCATGTGTCCCAAGCAGCGCTCACGATACCACCGACAAGTCCTTCTCGCTGGAGCGAACGGCCGCCGGATTTGCAGAAGTCAGAATGCGCCGAACCCGTTCCCGCAGATAGGGAAGCACCTCCGCCTCAAACCACGGATTCTTCTTAAGCCAAGCCGTATTGCGCCACGACGGATGCGGCAACACCAGCAGATCCGGCGCATACTCACGCCACCCTCGGACCGTTTCGGTCATGGTCCGCTCGACCTTATCGCCCAGCGCCCACGCCTGGGCATAGCCGCCGACCAGCAGGGTCAGTTCCATCTGCGGCAGGGCGTCCAGCAACTGCGGTCGCCACAGTTCCGCACAGCGTGTCGGCGGCGGATAGTCGCCGCCTTTCGGCGCGGTTCCCGGATAGCAGAAGGCCTGGGCCGCCACCCCGATGCGCGGGTCGGCGTAGAAGGTCTCGTAGTCCACGCCCATCCAATCACGAAGACGATCGCCCGAGGGATCCGTGAACGGCAGGCCGCTCTCATGGACGCGTCGTCCCGGCGCCTGGCCGCAGATCAGCAGCCGCGTTTCGGGAAAGACCCGCACCACCGGGCGCGGCGTGTGCGGCAGGACGCCCGCGCAGGCGCGACAGGCGCGGATGTCGTTCAGGATATCCTGGAGATCAGTCGTCATCGCCCTCGACGACCGGCGGACGGCGGCTCAGCGCCAGGGCCGTTTCTTCCTCGGTCGCCTGGCGCAGGCGCGTGACGCCGCGGAAATTGTCCGGATCGACCGCCTTGCCCTTCTTGGTGATGGTCAGCTTGCCCTGGCGCATCAGGCCCAAAGCGGTCGCGCGGACCTTGGGCAGCATGCGCTGCCACTGCTCGGGCTGTAGCTCTTTGGCCACTTCCGCCGGCTCAATGCTCTTGCCGGGCTCAAGCGCGGCGATTTTGTTCAGGATTGCGGTTTCGATCGGGTCGCTCATTGCGCCTATATGCTGCAACGCACGCCCATAAGTAAGGCCGAGTCTGCATGCCCAAGAAAATCACCATCACCGAGGGCGAGTTCGCCGGCTGGCAGACCTACGATCTGCACGACACCTTCGACACGGTGGTCGGCCCCTTCTACGGCAAGCCGGATCCCGATGGGCACATGCGCTGCGCCTTCCGCGCCGAGCAGAAGCATATGAACGCAGGCGGGCGGATGCACGGCGGGTGCCTGATGACCTTCGCCGACATCGCCATGTTCCAGATCGCCTATCAGGAGATGGAGGGCGCCTCGGGCGTCACGGTTCAGCTGGACTCCACCTTCATCGACGGGGGGTATGTCGGCGAACTGATCGAGGCCACCGGCCAGGTCACCAAGGCGGGCAAGAGCCTGATCTTCGTGCGAGGTCAGATCAATACCGGCGAGCGCCTGCTGATGACCTTCTCCGGCGTCATCCGCAAATTCACGCCGCGCGGCTGAAGCGCGCGATCACCGAGAGGGTCACGGCCAATCCCGCAGCCGGCCATAACGCCGCCAACCCCAGCCATTGATAGGTCAGAGCGCCCAGGACCGCCCCTACTGTCAATCCGGCCCACAGGGCGAGATAGGGACGATAGGCGGTCCGGTCGCGCCCGGTGGCAGCGGCGGCCAAGGCTTGCCCGAGCTTGACCAGAGTGCCGGTCATATAGGTCAAGCTGACGCCGACCTCTCCATTTCTTAGGAAGACCGAGTTCTCCGCCCCCATGGCGGAGACCATCAACAGGACGGCCAGCGGCGTCAGACCGAACGCCGCGGCCAAGGCCGCACAGGCCAGCAACAGCCCTTCGAACAACAAAACGCGGCTGCGTGACCGCGCGCCCTCACCCCCGGCGATCAGCGCTCCGAGGAACGCCCCAAGCACGAAGACCGCGAGAATGGCGGCCAGATGCCCGACAGCCACCCAGTGTCCCGAGGCCAGGCTGGCGGCCAGCCGCGTGGAGTTGCCGCTCATGAACGAGACGAAGACACCACCAAGCTGTAGGAAGCCCAGACTGTCCACATAGCCCGCAAGGCCCGCCAGCAGCAGCGCCAGTCCACGGTCCAGCGGGGCAAGCGCGCGCATCGGATTCAGGCCCGCCTCAGAGCCCGAATACCGCCGCCGGCATCGCGCCGACGATGGCCGCGGTCATCAGGGTGGCCAGAAAGCCGGCGAACAGGCCCTTCCAGACCATGCCCAGCACCTCTTCGCGGCGTTCGGGCATCAGTACGGACAAGCCGGTCACGGTGATGCCGACCGAGCCGATATTGGCGAAGCCGCACAGGGCGTAGGTCATCAGCATCCGCGTGCGCTCGGTCATGTCTGCGGCCGGCACCTTGCCCAGATCGATGAAGGCCACGAACTCGGTCAGGGTCAGTTTGACGCCCAGCAGCCAGCCGGCGACATCGGCGTCCTTCCACTCCACCCCGATCAGCCAGGCGACCGGCGCGAAGATCCAGCCCAGCATCCGCTCGACCGTCAGGGGCGCATCGAACACCACGAACCCGCCCAGCATGACATTGACCAGGGCGACCAAGGCCACGAACACGATCAGCACGGCCGAGATGTTCAGCACGACCATCAGGCCGTCGGACGTGCCCTTGACGATGGCGTCGATGGCGCTGTCGTATTTCAGGGCCGAGTCATAGTCGGCGACCGCGCCGCCCATCCCTTCTTTCTCGGGGATGATGATCCGCGCCAGCAACACGCCGGCTGGCGCCGAAACGATCGAGGCCACCAGCACGTGGCCCGCCGCATTGGGCAGCACCGGCGACAGGATGGTCGCATAGGCCACCATGGTCGAACCGGCGACCGTCGCCAGGCCCACCACCATCATCAGGAAGATCTCGGACCGCGTCAGCTTGTCCAGATAGGCGCGGATCACGATCGGACTTTCGATCATGCCCAGGAAGATGTTGGCCGCCACCGCCAGGGCCGACGCGCCGCCCAGACCCATCGTCTTCTGGAACAGAAAGCCGAAGCCCAGGGTGATCCACTTCAGGATCTTCCAGTGCCAAAGCAGGGCCGACAGGGCGGAAATCACCAGGATCAGCGGCAGAACCTGAAAGGCGAAGGTGAAGAGCGCGCTTTGGTTGGAGACCGTATAGGGCTGATCCCCGCCGGCCAGATAGCCGAAGACGAACTTGGTCCCTTCGGTCGTGGCGACCGCCAGACCATCCACTGCGCCCGTCACCGCCGCCAGCACCGCCTGCGAGCCCGGAATGGCGAACAGGGCCAACACCAGCCCCGCCTGCACCAGGATCGCGCCGATCGTCAGCCGCCAGGGGAAGGCCTTGCGGTTTTCCGAGATCGCCCAGCAGACCGCGACGATGGCGACCAGACCCAGAAGGCTCTGGAGGTTCAGGAGGCTGAACATGAAAAACGATCCCCGCACCCGGCGCGCCTGCCGGTCTTTATTCGCTTCAAGGACAAAGTGACGCGGCTGGCAAGCGAAACGAAAAAGGGCGGCCCCTTAAGGGACCGCCCTCATCCTGTCGTCGCGCCCCGGCTTACAGCAGGCCGCGCACCAGCTTGCCGTAGTGATCCATCAGATCCAGCGACAGGGCGCCGGGGGTGAATCGATATTCGCCCACCTCGGCGACCGGGGTCACCTCGACGGCCGTGCCGGTCAGGAAGCATTCGGTGAAGTCCGAAAGTTCTTCCGGCTTGATCTCGCGCACCACGACCTCGATGCCCTTTTCGCGAGCGATCTCGATCACCGTCTGACGGGTGATGCCGTCCAGGATGTGCTCGACGTTCGGCGTGTGGATGACGCCGTCCTTGACGAAGAAGACGTTGGCGCCGGTCGCCTCGGCGACATAGCCGCGCCAGTCCAGCATCAGGGCGTCGGCGAAACCGCGACGCTCGGCGGCGTTCTTGGACATGGTGCAGATCATGTACAGACCCGCCGCCTTGGCCGTCGTCGGGGCCGTCGCCGGATCGGGACGACGCCACTTGGACCACTCCAGACGCAGGCCGCGCGCCTTGACCTCGGGGTCGAAATAGCTGGGCCAGTCCCACACGGCGATCGCCAGGTGGACCTTGTTGTTCAGGGCCGAGACGCTGGTCTGTTCCGGGCCGAGGTAGGCGACGGGACGCACGTAGCAGTCCGTCAGACCATTCTTGGCGCAGGTTTCCTTACAGAAGGCGTCGATTTCAGCGACGCTGTAGGGTATCTCGAAATCGAGCAGGTTGGCGGACCGCTTCAGGCGCTCGGAATGTTGCGTCAGCTTGAAGATTTCGCCGCCGTACATACGCTCACCCTCAAAGACCGACGAGCCATAGTGAAGGGCATGGGTCAGAACGTGCGTTTTCGCTTCCCTCCAGGGGACGAAATCGCCATTCACCCAGATGAAGCCGTCACGATCGTCGAAAGGAACGAAGGCCATTGAAATACGTCTCCCGCGAAACTGACGGTCTTAGAGCCGCACGAATCGCTCAGGTCAACGCCGCAAGCGGGGGAAACGTCGCATGAGCATGACGGAATCGCGTTCGCATGGCCGCTCGGGCCCCATCGCCGGCCCTGGCGTCGGCCGCCATCTGCTGATTGTCGACGACGACGATCGCATCCGCGAACTGCTGAAGGAATTCCTGGCGCGCGAAGGCTATCGCGTGACGGGCGCCGCGCACGCGGCCGCCGCCAAGCGAATGATGGAGCTGATCGAGTTCGATCTGGTCGTGCTGGACGTCATGATGCCAGGCGAAAGCGGCCTGGACCTGACCAGCTGGGTCCGCAACAAGGCCGAACTGTCCAAGACGCCGGTCCTGCTGCTGACCGCGCGCGGCGATGCCGAGGACCGGATCGAGGGTCTGTCGCGCGGCGCCGACGACTATATGTCCAAACCCTTCGAGCCGCGCGAACTGGTGCTGCGGATCGACGCCATCCTGCGTCGCACCGGCGGCAAGCCGATCGGTCCCAAGGAGATCAAGCTGGGCACGGCCGTCTTCGACATGGAGCGGCTGGAGTTGAGCCGTGACGGCGCGCCCCAGCGTCTGACCGAGGCCGAAGCTCAGTTGCTCAAGACCCTGGCGCTCCACGCCCATGCCCCGGTCGAGCGGATGAGCCTGTCGCCCGACACCGCCGACATCACAGGCCGCGCTGTGGACGTGCAGGTCACCCGCCTGCGCCGCAAGCTGGAGGTCGACCCCAAGAACCCGCGCTATCTCCAGACGGTGCGCGGCGTCGGCTATATGCTGGCTCCCGACTGAGCCGATGCGGCTTCTGCCCGCATATCTGTGGCCGCGATTCGTGAAGCGGCGCCTGCCGACCTCGCTGTGGGGCCGGTCGCTGCTGATCATCGTCCTGCCGGTGCTGGTGATGCAGATGGCGGTGACCTGGGTCTTCTTCGACGCCCACTGGCAGACGGTGACCGCGCGTCTGTCCGAAGGCCTGGCCGGCGACATCGCCTGGGCCGTCGAAAGCTATGAGGACGAACCCAGCCCGGCGAACCTGGACAAGCTGGCCAATCGCGCCGAGCGGTCCATGTCCCTGTCCATCGTGCTTCAGGACGGGCGAACCCTTCCAACAGAAGAACGCCGCGGCGCCATCGGCGTGGTGGACCGGGTGCTGGACAAGGCCTTGGATGCGCGTCTGGACCGCCCCTACTGGTTCGACACCACCCGCTACCCCGCCTACGTCGACATCCAGGTGCAGGAGCCGCAAGGGGTGCTGCGCATCATCGCCCCACGCGAGCGTGCGGTGGCGACCCAGGCCCATATCTTCGTCCTGTGGTTGGCGGTGGCGACCGTGCTGTTGATGGGCGTCGCCATCCTGTTCATCCGCAATCAGGTCCGCGCCATCGAACGTCTGGCCGACGCGGCCGAAGCCTTCGGGCGTGGCGAGACCGTGCCCCGGTTCAAGCCGCACGGCGCGCGCGAGGTCCGCGCCGCCGCCGTGGCCTTCATGGCCATGCGCGACCGCATCCAGCGCCACATCGATCAGCGCACCGCCCTGCTCGCCTCGGTCAGCCACGACCTGCGGACGCCCCTGACCCGTCTGCGCCTCGAACTGGCGCTGGCTCCGCCTTTCAAGCGCCAGTCTGCCATGCGGGGCGACCTGGACGAAATGGAGCATATGATCGACGAATACCTCGACTTCGCCCGTGGCGAAGCGGGCGAACCGCCCAAGCCGGTGTCGATTTCCGACCTGTTGAAGGCGGCCGGAGAGGATGCGAAACGCGCCGGCGCCGAGGTCGAGGTGGTGGTCGCCGAGGGCCTGACCGCCTCGGTTCGCCCCCTCGCCTTCAAGCGCGCCCTGGTGAACCTGGCCGGCAACGCCGCCTCGCACGGCGAGCACGTGCGGCTGTCGGCCCGCGCCCTGGCGTCAGGCGGGCTGGAGATCATCGTCGAGGACGACGGACCCGGCATTCCCGAAGCCATGTACGACGAGGCCTTCCGGCCCTTCTCGCGCCTGGACGACTCCCGCAACCAGAACCGCAAGGGCGTCGGTCTGGGCCTCGCCATCGCGCGCGATGTGGCGCGCGGCCACGGCGGCGACGTCACGCTGGATCGCAGCGAACTGGGCGGGTTGAAAGCGACGATCCGCATCCCCGGCGCGGTCACCGTCGCCGAGTTCGCGTGAGCCTTGAAAGCTTTCGTCGACAGGGTCTGGCGGAACGGCGCTGCAAGGGTCATCTTGAGGGCGACAGGGCTTGGAGATGATTTCGATGCGTAAACTCGCCTTCTTTGCACCCTTGGCCGCGACCCTCGCCGTCGCCGCCATGGCTCAGGCTCAAGCGCCGACGGTGAACGTCACGGTCGGGCCGCAGCTTCAGCGCGAGGTCGAAAAGCTCGGCGATCGCGAGGTCAACGAACAGATCGCGGGCCTTCAGGCCGAGGTCGGAAAGGCCTTGGCCCAGCGTTATCCGGGCGCGACCGCCAATCTGGTCCTGGTCGATCTGAAGCCGAACCGCCCGACCTGGGAGCAGGTCCGCCAAACGCCAGGCCTGGATCCGATCCGCAGCGTGTCGATCGGCGGCGCGGCCATCAAGGGTGAGATCGTGATGGCGGACGGGGTGACGCGGCCCGTGGACTATTCCTATTTCACGCCCAGCATCAACGACGTCTGGGGCTACAGCGTCTGGCGCGACGCCGACCGCGCGTTCGAGCGGTTCGGCGATCAGATCGAGCGCGGACGCTTCTAGCCCATCTCGCGGTTGCGTCTGACCGCCGCCGCGACCGTCTCGTCCAGCATCACCGTGAGGCGGCCGTCCTTCGCCATGGCGTCAAGCCCGGCGCGGGTCGAGCCGCCAGGCGAGGCGATGCGCCCGATCAGGGCCTCCAGCGCATCGTCGCCCATGGAGTCGGCTGCGGACCTCAGGGTCGCGCGCGCCAGCACATCCGCTGTCGCCCCATCCAGGCCCGCCGCCTCCCCAGCCCGCGCCAGCGCTTCGGTGAAGGCGTAGAAATAGGCTGCGCCCGATCCGGCCACCGCTGTCGCCGCATCCATCAGCGCCTCGTCCGCCAGCACCACGGTCTCGGCCATCGGCTCAAACAACGCCCGCCCGATGCCCTCAGCGCGCCGGTCCGCCGACCAGACAGAGGCCACGCCGCGCCCGCGCGACACGCCGGTCGTCGGCATCACCCGTACGATGGGCCAGCCTCCTAGACCTTCGGCCAAGGTCGGCGCCGTCACGCCCGCCATCACCGACAGAATGACGGCTCGGTCATTCAGGAACGGCGCCAGCGGAGCCATGACCTCGCGCCACAGCGCCGGTTTGACCGCCAGAACGATGATCGCCGCATCGGTCAAGACATCTAGCGGCGGATTGGTCCGCGCGCCCTTGACCCGCGCCGTCTCGGCCGCCGGCTTTTCCGAGGGGGTGAAAATGATCAGGTCGGACGCCGCCACCGTCTCGGTCAGCAGCCAGCCTTCCAGAATGGCGGAGCCAAGCCGGCCGCAGCCGACCAGAACAACGGGACCCGGCACAGATGCCGCGCTTGGCATCAGGCGGTGCCGACGGTCTCGAACAAGCAGGCGTCGATCGCCTCCTGCGGCTTCTTGTTCCCGCGCACCATGAAGTCGAAGGCGGGATAGTAGCGATCCGAAGCCTCGATGGCCGCGTCGATCATCGAGGCTGCCTGGGCCAGGGTCGGGCGCTCGCCCATCGGCAGGGCCAGCGAATGGCGGAAGACGATCTCGCCGTCCTCGGCCCAGACTTCGAAATGACCCATCCAGGTGCGCTGGTTGATCAGGCCGACCAGTTCATATGCCGCCGTCTTGCGGCTTTTGGCCACCTTCAAATCCAGCGCGCAGCACAGCTGAAGACAGTCGCCCTCGGGACGCCAGGCGAACCACAGTTCATAGTCTTTCCAGTCTCCGGCCAGAGCAAAGGCCAGGTCGCCATCGTCGGTGCGGTCGAACGGAAGATTCTCGGCCGTGAGCACATGCTCAACGACCTCAAGCGGGTCGAAGGGCACGTCCACTTCCTCGGGCCGGGCGATGTCCATCAAGTGTCTTTCACGCTGCGTCCGCGAGAATCGCGGGCGTTAACAGAACGGTAAGCCTGTTCGCAGATTCGGCTCAACCGGCTGCGTCCCCCGGTTGAGTTCCATCTGTGGACGTTCCTTTCACGGGCTTTGCAGCCGGCTTTTGGGCGGCCTTCAGCTCTGCGATCTCGGCACGCAGAGCGGCGATCTCGTCCTTCAGAACATCGAACTCGTCGCGACGGACCAGGTCCATTTCGGCGGCGATCCGGTCGGCCTGGGCGCGCCAGGCGGTCTTGGCCTCTTCGCCTGCGGCTTGGGCCAGGCCCATGGCGCCGGTCGTCAGCTTGGCGAACTCGTCCAGAATGGGATTGCGGGTCTGCATGGCGGCTCCGACCTCAACGTCGTTAACGAAGGTTCACCGACTATGGTGAACGAAACCTTTCTTTCTGCTGCTTCGCGGGCGCCATCAAGGCGTCGTGATGCGTCTTCACAGGCGACGACGGCGGCGACGCTTGCTAAACCGCTTTCAAAGACAGTCCCGCACAGGAACGCCCCTTGCCCTTTCCCGAATTCGATCCGGTCCTGATTCACATCGGACCGCTTCCGATCCGCTGGTACGCCCTGGCCTATGTCGCCGGCATCGTGCTGGGCTGGTGGTACGCCGCGCGTTTGGCCAAGACTCAAAGGCTGTGGGCGCCGGGCAAGCCGCCCGTCACCACGACGCAACTGGACGATCTGGTGCTGTGGATCGTGCTGGGCATCATCCTGGGCGGTCGCCTCGGCTATGCCCTCTTCTACAAGCCGGCCATGTACGGCCAGCTGTTCACCGGTCAGACGCTGGGCGAGCGGTTCGAACTGTTCCAGCTGTGGACCGGCGGCATGAGCTTCCACGGCGGCTTCCTGGGCGTCTGCCTGGCCATCGTCCTCTATGCCCGGTCGCAGAAGATCGACATGCTGCGCCTCGGCGATCTGGTCGCGCCCGTCGTGCCGATCGGCCTGATGTTCGGTCGCCTGGCCAACTTCATCAATGGCGAGCTGTGGGGCCGCGAGACGACCGTCCCTTGGGCCGTGCGCTTCTGCAACGCTCGCATCGAACAGATGTACGGCTTCTGCCCCGCGGGCGATGCGCCCCGCCACCCCAGCCAGCTCTATGAGGCGGGTCTTGAGGGGATCGTCCTCTTCTCCGTCCTTTCCATTGCCATCTGGAAGTTCGGCCTGCTGAAGAAGCCCGGCTATATCACCGGCCTGTTCCTGGTCGGTTATGGCGTCTGCCGCGCGGCGCTGGAGAATGTGCGCGAGCCGGATATCGGCATGCCAGATTTCCCGTTCGGCCTGACCATGGGGATGATGCTGTCGATCCCGATGATCCTGGTCGGCGCCTGGCTGATCTGGCGCGCATGGAAGCGTTCGCCGGCTGCCGCCGACGCATGAGCGAGGCCGAAACCCTCAAAGCCCGTCTGGCGCGCGAGATCGCCCTGACGGGTCCGATGACGGTCGCTGACTACGTGACCCGCTGCCTGCACGATCCCAAGGGCGGCTACTATGCGTCGCGTCCGGATCTGGGCGCGCGTGGCGACTTCATTACCGCCCCTCTGGTCAGCCAGATGTTCGGCGAACTGATCGGCCTGTGGGCTGTCGAAACCTGGAACCGGCTGGGCGCGCCCGAGCGATTTCGCCTGGTCGAGGTCGGCCCTGGCGACGGCACATTGATGAGCGACGCCTTGCGCGCCGCTCGCGTGGTCCCAGGCTTTCTCGAAGCCTGCGATCTGATTCTGATCGAACCCAGCGCCCCCCTGCGCGATCTCCAGGCCAAGGCCCTGGCCGGCGCCGACCTGTCGCCGCGCTGGGTCCGCAGCCTGACGGCGATCGAGACCGACGCCCCGGTCATCCTGATCGCCAATGAGGTGCTGGACTGCATGCCCGCCCGTCAGTTCGTCCGCACGGACGGCGGCTGGGCCGAGCGCCGCATCGGCGTCACAGACGAAGGCGACCTGATGTTCGGCCTGACCGCCATTTCCGGCGGTTTTCAGAAGCCGGACTTCGAGATCGCGCCGGGCGGCATTCTGGAAATTTCGGACCAGCAGGCGGTCTTCGGCCGCGACCTTGGCCTGCTGATGAAGGCCGCCTCGGGCGCCGCCCTGCTGATCGACTATGGCCGCGCCCGCCCCGAAGCCGGCGACACTCTCCAGGCCTTGCGTCGTCACCAGAAGGTGGATCCCCTCGCGACGCCAGGCGAAGCCGACCTGACCCAATGGGCCGACTTTCCCGTGGTGCTGGAAGCGGCCGTTCGCACGGGCGCCGACGTCACCGGCAGCCTGCACCAAGGCGACTTCCTGCGCCGGCTGGGCATTGAGGCCCGCGCCGAGGCGCTGAAAGCCGGCCGGCCCGCCGCCGCCGACGTCATTGCGCGCCAGCTGGATCGGCTGACCGGCGACGACCAGATGGGAACCCTGTTCAAGGCCGCCGCCATCTTCGCCCCCCGATCCCTGGTCGTGCCCGGCTGGGACGCCTGATATAGGTGGGGGCATGAGCGACCTGGCCCCCATCACCCATCCGCTTCTGACCGCCGCCGGCATCGCCCACGGCTTCTTCACCCGTGCGGGCGGCGTCTCGACCGGCATCTATGAAGGGCTGAACGCCGGCGTCGGCTCCAAGGACGACCCGGCCGCCGTCGCCGAAAACCGCCGGCGTGTCGCGGGCCGTTTTAACGCCGACCCGGACCATCTGAACGGCTGCTATCAAATCCATTCCGCCGTGGCGCGTGTCGCGGAAGGTCCCTGGCACGGCGACCGGCCGGAGGGCGACGCCGTCGTCTCGGCCGAGCCCGGTCTGCTGTGTTCGGTCCTGACTGCCGACTGCGCGCCGATCCTGATGGCCGATCCCGAGACCCGCATCGTCGCCGCCGTCCACGCCGGCTGGAAGGGCGCGCTGGGCGGCGTCATCCACTCCGCCGTTTCCGCCATGCAGGCCCTGGGCGCCGAGCCCCGGCGGGTGGTCGCCGTCGTCGGCCCCTGCATCGCGCCCGCCAGCTATGAGGTGGGCGTCGATTTCGAAGACCGCTTCACCCACCATGATCCTGGCAGCGACCGCTTCTTCCACCCCGGAGAGACCGACGACAAACGCCAGTTCGACCTGCCCGGCTTCGTCCTGTGGCGGCTGCAACAGGCAGGCGTCGGTCAGGCCGTCTGGACCGGCCACGACACCTGCGCGGACGCAGAGCGGTTCTATTCGAACCGCCGCGCCTTCCAGCACGGCGAGCCGGACTTCGGTCGATTGATTGCGGTGATCGGGGCTTAGCCCGCGCGCGCCAGCTCCGGCACGCGGGTCACTTCACGCCAGGCGTGCGGGGCGGCCAGCAGAGCACGCACCAGCTTGTTGTTGAGGGCGTGACCAGCCTTGTAGCCCTCGTATCGGCCCAGTAGCGGCGCGCCCAGGACATACAGGTCGCCGATGGCGTCCAGCGCCTTGTGACGCACGAACTCGCGTTCCATGCGCAGGCCGCCGGGGTTCAGAATCTCATCGCCGTCGATGACCACGGCATTCTCCAGCGAGCCGCCGCGCGCCAGGCCCGCCTTGCGCAACGCCTCGACCTCATGCGCGAACCCGAAGGTGCGGCAGGCCATGATCTCCTTGCGGAAGGTCGGTTCGTCCACGACGAAGTCGATCACCTGATTGCCGATCACGGCAGAGGGGAAGTCGATCTCGAACCGCATCTCATAGCGGTCGCACGGCATCAGGGCCGCATGCTTGTCGCCCTCGATCACATGGACCGTTTCCAGGATCTCGATGTAGCGCTGCGGCGTCGGCTGCGGTCGGAAACCGGCCCGATCCAGCAGCTTCACGAACTCCAGCGCCGAACCGTCCAGGATCGGCAGCTCCGGTCCGTCGACCTCTACCACGGCGTTCGAAACGCCCAGCGCGGCGAAGGCGGCCATCAGATGCTCGATCGTCGACAGGCGAACGCCCGCGCCGTTCTCGATCATGGTGTTCAGGCGGGCGTCAACGACGGCCTCGCCCGACACCGGAATGCGGTTGTCGCGGTCGGCGATGTCGGTGCGCACGAAGACGATGCCCGTGCCAGACGGCGCAGGCCGAACCGCCAGCCGCACCCGGCGGCCGGTGTGCACCCCGACGCCGGCGATGATGGCCGGGGCGACGATGGTGCGTTCGTGATGGTCGCGTCTGACCGACAAACCTGAACTCGCTCTATCCTTTGCGCGCCGCACGCCGTGCGGATTGCGCCCTGGGTTTCATGTAGCGGCCGTGCCGCAAGCGCGAAATCAAAGTCCGGTTTCGGATTGTTTCGGTCTGAGACACATCCGAAAACGAGAAACGCCCCGGAGGCGGGCTCCGGGGCGTTTCGTCGTCATTTGGGATGTTTAGTTGGCCAGACGGCGGAGAAAGGATGGGATTTCCAGGTCGTCATCGGCCTGTCCCGCCTCCAGTTCCGGCTGCTGAACCGGTTGGGCCGAGGAGCGCGTCGGCTGCGGCGCATAGGAGGTCTCGTGCTGGGGCTGGGTGCGCTTGCCGCGTCCGAACAGGCTCCAGCCGCTGCGGCGGTGGTCACGGTCGTCGTAACCGTCGTCGGCTTGAGGTTGCTGCGCCGCAGGCGCCGCGCGCTCATAGAGATCGCCTTGCGGCGCGACGCGCGGGGCCGGCGCGCGGGTCTCATATTCCTCGACCCAGGGATCGACGATGGGGTCCAAGGCGCGCGGTTGCGGCTCGGCGACGCGGATCACCGGCTCGGGGCGCGGTTCCGGTTCGCGAGCGGCAGGGGCCTGAAAGGTCGGGACGACCGGCGCCACCTCGATGCGGGACTCGGGCGCGCGAGGCGCTTCAGCGCGGACCGGCTCGCGATAGGTCTCACGGGTCGGTTCCGGGGCGCGCGAGGCTTGCGTGCCATACAGACCACCCGCCGAGCGGCGCGCGTCATGGCTGGCCAGCGGCGCGCTGGCGGCCGGCGGGGCGATGGGTTCGATGCGACGCACCTCGCCCTCGTCCATGCCGGTCGCGACGACCGAGACGCGGATCTTGCCGTCCAGGGCCGGGTCGAAGGCCGCGCCGAAGATGATGTTGGCGTCGCCGTCCACTTCCGCGCTGATGGCGTTGGCGGCTTCGTCGACTTCCAGCAAGGTCATGTCCAGACCGCCGGTGATGTTCACCAGCACCGCCTTGGCGCCCTTCAGGCTGGTCTCGTCCAGCAGCGGGTTGGCGATGGCGTTCTGGGCCGCCAGCAGGGCGCGGTCGTCGCCTGTGGCCTCGCCCGTGCCCATCATCGCCTTGCCCATCTCGGACATGACGGCGCGCACGTCGGCGAAGTCCAGGTTGATCAGACCCGGCAGAATCATCAGGTCGGTGATCGAGCGGACACCCGAATGCAGGACCTGATCGGCCATGCCGAAGGCGTCGGCGAAGGTCGTGCGCTCATTGGCGACGCGGAACAGGTTCTGGTTCGGGATGACGATCAGGGTGTCGACATAGCGTTGCAGCTCGGCGACGCCCGCGTCGGCCAGACGCATCCGATGGCGACCTTCGAAGGTGAAGGGCTTGGTCACGACGCCGACGGTCAGGATGCCGCGATCACGCGCGCACTTGGCGATGACCGGCGCCGCGCCGGTGCCGGTGCCGCCGCCCATGCCGCAGGTGATGAACACCATGTGGGCGCCTTCGAGGTGCTGATGGATCTCGTCGGCGGACTCCTCGGCGGCGTTCATGCCGACTTCGGGGTGGGCGCCGGCGCCCAGGCCTTGGGTGATCGTCTCGCCCAGTTGTATGCGGCGATCGGTCTTGGCGAAGCTGAGGTGCTGCGCGTCGGTGTTGGCCACGACGAACTCGACCCCTTCAAGGCCGGCGTCGATCATATTGTTCACGGCGTTGCCGCCGGCGCCGCCGACGCCGAACACGACGATGCGGGGCTTCAGTTCAGTGTGTTGCGGCTTGACCAATGAGAGCGACATATTCTGTTTCCGACCTGCTGACCCGCCCCTTCAAACCTAACGACCGCCCCGCCGAATCGCTTTGGTTATGAGCGCGTTAAGGATTGCGCCCATGAAGGTTAAGAGAAGGTTACGGCGATAATGTGAGTCGGACCTAAGAACACCCCAAACCGAAAGCGTTGCCGGAGTTTTATGGCCGACAGCGAAGACCGCTCGGCCCGCGCATCACGATCGATGACGCCATTGGAAAATGAAAATGGGCGGAAGACGTTTCCGTCTTCCGCCCACTTCAGGACCCTACGAAAGCTTAGAAGCTGACGCGCGCGCCCATCACGAAGCGACGTCCCAGACCGTCGTAGACAGCCGGTTCGGTCGTCCAGCCGGTCGGTTGGCCATAGCCCTGACCGATGTAGACATACTCGTCAAAGATGTTGTCGACGCCCGCAAAGACCGTGGCCTTCGGCGTAATGGCGTAACGAACCTGCAGATCCGAGAAGGTCTTCAGACCGATATAGCCGCTGATGTCGTCATCGGCGCAATCATCCAGATCGAAGTAGCAGCTCTCACCAACGAACTGGGTCTGCCACGACACCGTCAGGGCGTTCCGGCGATACAGCAGATCCAGTTGAGCCTTGTTCTTCGACAGGCCCGTGGTGCCTGCCGATTCAACCAGTTCTGCACCCGGCAACGGCGAAGTCTTGTACTCGTCAAGATGCTGATAGGTCAGGCTGGCGACAAGCGTACCCCAGTTGCCGCCGAAGTTGCGGGTGACGGGGAAGTTGTCGAAGTCAAACGTGTAGCTGGCTTGAACGTCGATACCGCTGGTCTTGAACGTTCCCAGGTTCTGCGTTTGGGAGTTCAGTTCACGCATTGCGCCGACCTGCGCCGTACCAGCTGCGTAACGAATGACCGCCTGACAGAACGGGCTGGACGCGTTGTAGACACCGCCGCTGTTGACATAGCATTCGTTCAAGCTGGTGCCGCGTGCCAGGTTGGCGATGATGTCATCGATTTCGATGTTGAAGTAATCCACTGAGATCGAGAACGGCGACAGCCAATCGTACCAATCCGCATTGAACAGAACGCCGCCGGTGATGCTGGTGCTCTTTTCTTGGCTCAGGTTCGGGTTGCCGCTGTTGAAGCCGCCCGTGCCTTGTGCCTCGGCTTGGGTTTGAGCAAACACGCCGTCACGAGCGACACGCGCCGCCAGGGTCGGATCGGCCAAGCAGGCCCGGGCCTGATCGCTTCCGATCGTCGACGCATTGACGCCGCTGGCGGCGACGTTCGACGGATTGGCGATGTCCACACGCGTATTCGTAAACGCCGCTTGGCCGCCCGAGGTCGTCAAACCGCGGCAGGGATCAAGGTTGGTCGGGAAGGTCTGAGACCGGCCGGAGAACAGCTCGCTGATGTTAGGCGCACGAACCGCGACGGAATACTGCGAACGGAACTTGATCCAGTCCGTCGGCATATACTCCAGCGACGCCGCCCAGGCCTCAGTGTTGCCGACGGTCGAATAATCCGACAGGCGGCCCGACAGGTTCAGGTCGAGTTGATGCGCGAAAGGCATGTCACGAAGCAGCGGAACACGAAGTTCGGCGAAGCCTTCGATGACCTTGAAGTCACCCTTGGTTTCAGGGGCGATGTTGCCGCTGGCCAAGCCCTGCTGGAGCGTGGAGTCGGGCGTGTTACGCGACTCTTCACGACGGTATTCGGAACCCACGACGAACTGGATCGGGCCAGCCGGCAGTTCGAACAGGTCGCCGCTCAGGAAGCCGTTCAGGACCTTCTGATCGACGAAGGAGTCGAACGAGTTCTGAACCTTGATGTAGTTGACCACGCCCTGCGACGCGCCACCTTCTTCGAAGATACGGAACGGCGTACAACCACGAGCACGCTCTGCGATGTTGCGGCAAGCCAGCACGCCACCACCCGTGTCGACCACGTCGAGCGTATTGATTAGGCGATCCTTGAGAATGCCGCCGTTCGTGAGCTGCTGCTCCGAGCTGCGACCCCAGTTGCCGCTGATTTCATACTTGAGGTTCATCGAACCCGGAAGCTCGCCTTCCAGGCCGGCGACGACGCGGAACAGGTCGCGGGTCGCTTCGTTCTGACGGTTGCCGAACTCGGTCATGCGGCGTTGGAAGCCAACGACGCGCTGAGCGTCGGTCAGACCGGGAGTGCGATCACGAACCGCTTGACGGATGGACTCGGGAACGATCGCGCTGACCAGGGGAATACCATAAAGGCAGCCGGTGGCCGAGCACTCCGGGGGCAAACCAACATCTCGCGCGTCGCGGAAGATATCCGCGCCTGAAACGGGGCTTGGCTCGATGTCGCTCTTGGTTTGGCCGCGGTAGTATGAACCTTCAAAGAAGAAGCGGTTGTTGTCGTTGAAATCATAAAGCGCCTGGCCGGAGAACTGCAGCGCCGTATTCGGCACATACAACTGACGGCTGCCCTGACGGTTGAAGCCGTCGGTGGCAGCAGCATACGGGCGTTGAGCGCCGGTTGTCGGCTCATACACGCGGTTCGAGTTGTTCAGGCCGATGCCGGGGACGATCGCGACGCCACGCGGAATGAAGCTTGAGCCGTAGAAGTAGCGCGTTTCGCCGAAGGTGCCGTCCGCGAAGTTCAGACCACCTAGGCCGTCACGATCCATGCCACGGTCGGCGCGATCACGGGCGTAGACAGCCTTGTTTTCCTGATAGGACAGGGTGCCGACGAAATTGCCGCGATCATCGGCGAAGTTCGAACCAAACTTGGTGCCAACCTTGTAGTTCTCGCGATCGCCACGATCGGTGATGCCGTACTGACCGAAGAGTTGGAACCCTTCGTAATCCTTGTCCGTGATGATGTTCACCACGCCGGCCAAGGCGTCAGAACCATAGATCGACGAGGCGCCGCCGGTGACGACGTCAACGCGGTCGATGAACTCGGTCGGCAGGCTGTTGAAGTCGACAACTTGCGTGCCCGGCAGACCGGCAACGAAGCGACGGCCGTTCACCAGAACGAGGGTGCGGTCTTCGCCGAGGTTGCGAAGGTTGACCGTCGCAACGCCGTTGCCTTGCGTGAAGAAGTTGGAATTGGTGGGCGTCAGCGAGGAAACGCCTGCGGCGGGCAAGGTGCGGAGGATTTCGCCCAGGTTCACTTCACCCGTGTTGGCGATGGCCTCGGACGACACGACCTGCACCTGGGTAGGCGCGTCTTGGTTCGGGCGGACGATGCGCGAACCGGTGACGACGATTTCGCCGACTTCGGTTGCGTCTTGGTTGCCGGCAGTCGATTGCGCGAACGAAGGCGCAGCGACGGCCAGAACGCCGGCAAGAATCGTCGTCCCAAACAGATATTGTCGTTTCAAATGCATTTTGTGCCCCAATGGAATGTAGCGAACAACAGCAATCCACACCCCAATCCCGGATGCGCGCTTGAGCGTCTCGTCTAATGCATTCCAACGGAACGGCAAGCTTTGTGACCGAAATCCGGCCAGCTCGCGTCGGGAGTGTTACAGTCGAGCAACAGTTTCATTTCGGGACAAGGAAATCGGAATGCGTGTGCGAGCCACACGCAGCCAGTGTCTGCCGTGATGCCTCACGAGATGATGGGCACCGTTAGGAGACGTGCCTAGCGCCACGTTCGTGTCAGAGATTATCTCTTAGCCAGCCCGCCACGCGTCCCACAACGTTGCCACGGTGGATACGAGGAGCATCCGCAGCCGTGATCTGGCGCGCCATCAGCTTTCTTGCAGACACTGCCTCGCGCGGGCCGTAAGCGGCGCGGAGGAGGACGCCGGCGGTGGCGCAGAAGGCGGGGCCGGAGGCGGCATCGGCCAAATGTGGCGCCCGTTGGGGTTTTCCGAGGCGGACGGGACGGTCGAAGACGCGCACCGCGAGTTCGCGCACGCCGTTCAGCTGACTGGCCCCGCCGGTCAGGACGAGACCCGCGCCTGGCTCCAGGCCGACGCCGGCGTTTTTCAGTCGATCACGGAGCAGTTCGAGGGTTTCCTCGACGCGGGGGGCGATGACGGTCTTCAGCATGGCGCGCGGGACGATGACGGGTCCGGCCGAGGCGTCCTCGCCGCGCGGCGGGGCCTCCAGCATCTCGCGGTCCTCGTTGGCGCTGGCCATGGCCGAGCCGTGAAGGGTCTTGAGCCGTTCGGCGCCGGCTTTTGACGTCGACAGGCCGCGCGCGATGTCCGACGTGACGTGATCGCCCCCGACGTTCAGGCTTTCGATATGCAGCAATGACCGCCCGCCCCACACGGCGGCGCTGGTCGAGCCGCCGCCCATGTCGATGCAGACGGCCCCCAGGTCCATCTCGTCTTCTTCCAGCGCAGCCAGAGACGACACGACGGGCGCGGCGGCGACGCCCTGCAGGTCCAGGTGCGCCAGCTCCAGGCAGTGGCTGAGGGTCGTGAACACGTTTTCGGCCATCGAGACGACCAACAGATCAAGACCCAGCGAGCCGCCCCGCATCGAACGCGGATCATGCACGCCGCGCGCGCCGTCGACCGACCAGGCGATGGGCAGGACGTGGATCGGGCGGCGGTTGGGCAGGCGGATCTGGGCCAGAGCCATGCCGATGGCGCGCGCCAGATCGGCATCGCCGACCGGATTGGCGCCCAGCGACACCCGGGCCTGAACGCGGTGGCTGGCCATCTGGCCGATAGCCGTCGTGACGACGACGCCGGAAACCGGGCTCTGGGCCGCGCGCTCGGCGCGTTCGACGGCGTGGCCGATGGCCTGGGCCGCCTCGTCCATATTGATGATCGCCCCGCCCCTGACGCCCTTGGACTGGACGTGGCTGGCGCCCGCGACGCGGATGGTGCGGTCGGCGTGACGGACGCCGTCCGGCTTCATGATGAAGCACGAGACTTTGGACTGGCCAATATCCAACGCCGCAATCACGGGCGCACGACCGGCGCGAGGGTCCATGCCCCGACCGTGATCATTCGCCGCGCCGCGTTGCTTGGTCATGTGTCTACGGTCCTTAGGCGTCACCGGCGGGTCGCACGGCGACCTCGTCCGGGGTTCTGAGATCGACGCGGGCGAAGCCCAGGTCGAGCAGGCGTTCGCGCTGGTCCAGCGCATCGAGGCGGATCAGGGCCGCCTCCTGTTCGGTGGCGGGAAGCTGGATCAGGCTGCCGTCCTTCAAACGCAGGTCCCAGCGGCGCTCGTCCACGCGCACCAGGGCATCCACCATCCCCATCAGTCGCGGGCGCTGGGCCAGCAGAGGCAGAATTTCGCCCGCAGCCACATCGGCGCCCTTGCCCACGACCAGCGGCAGCGTCGGATAACGACGCGCGTCGGCGCCGTCGATGACCTGGCCTCGGTTGTCGATCACCTTGATCTGACCGGCCACCTGCCAGACGGCCAGGCGGTCGTGTTCCTTGACCTCGACGATCAGGGTGTCGGGCAACAGGCGCACCACACGCGCCTCCTTGACCCAACCCACGCCCTGAACCCGCGTGCGGATGGCGTCCAGATCCAGGCTTGTGATCGGCTGACCGGAATACAGGCCCAGCGCGCGCTGGATCGCCGGCTCGGCCTCGGGCGAGGCGCCAGTGATGTGCACTCGCTTCAGCGTCAGGCCCATGCCGGCCGTCACATTGTCCAGGCCATGCGAAACCGATGCGCCGATCCGCTCGGCGCGGGCGCCCGTGGCCAGAACCCCGACCAGCAACAGCGCGCCGGCGCCCAGGGCGATCACGGCGGTGCGCGTCGAAATATCGACACGGCCGATGGCGGCCATTTTGCCGGGAACGGCGGACGCGTTCTGGGCCCCGCCGCGCGACCGTCCTCCGCCCTTGGAAGCCGAACCGCGCTGTGGAGCCTGATTAGAACCCTGTCGCCGGCCGCCGCGAACTACCGCGGGCATGAGGCGTCCTCCACCATCCACCGAACCAGATCGTCATAGCTCATCCCGGTATGGGCGGCCTGCTCGGGCGCGAGCGAAGTCGGGGTCATGCCGGGCTGGGTATTGACCTCCAACAGGACCAGATCGTCCTTAACATCATCATAACGGAAGTCGGATCGCGACACGCCGCGGCACCCCATAGCCGCGTGCGCCGCCTCGGCCTGACGCAGCGCCTTCTCGAATACGTGCGGCGGCAAGACGGCTGGCAGGACGTGCACCGATCCGCCCGGCGCATATTTGGCCTCATAGTCATAGAAGCCCTTGGTCGGGGTGATGTCCGTGACGGTCAGGGCGCGCGGCCCTGCCGGTTCGCCCAGCACGGTGACGCACAGCTCCTTGCCGGCGATATAGGGCTCGACGACGACCTGCTCTCCGTAAGCCCACCCCGGTTCGCCCACTTCGGAAACCGGCCGGTTGGCGCCTTCGCGCACCAGGAAGACGCCGACGGACGAGCCCTCGGCATTGGGCTTGACCACATAGGGCGGGTCGATGACGTGGCGGCTGGCGACTTCGTGACGATCGTAAAGACCGCCGCCCGGCACCTTGATGCCCGCCGCCCGCAGCACGGCCTTGGACTTGTCCTTGTCCATCGCCAGGGCCGAGGCCAGCACGCCGGAATGGGTGTAGGGAATCCGCAGAGTCTCCAGCACGCCCTGGACGCAGCCGTCCTCGCCCCAGGCGCCGTGCAAGCAGTTCAGGACCACGTCCGGCTTGATCAGACCGGACAGCACATTGGCCAGATCCCGCCCGGCGTCCACGCGACTGACGCGCACGCCCTGCCGCTCCAGCGCCTGCGCGCACTGCTCGCCCGACGAGAGGGACACCTCCCGCTCTGCGGAAAGGCCGCCCATCAGGACGGCGACGTGTAGATCTTTGAAAGCGCGGGCCATGACGCCTTGGATTGGGGCCTACATGTTTAACAGGCCGTCAACCATTCGCGTCCGCCGACCATTTTTGCGCGGGATTTTCTATCCGGCTCGCCCGATCCGCTTGATCTCCCACTCCAGCTGAACGCCGGTCTTGGCCAGCACATCGGCGCGAACCGCCTCGCCCAGGCCTTCGATATCGGCCGCAGTCGCTTCGCCGGGATTGATCATGAAGTTGGAGTGCAGTTCGCTGAACTTTGCCCCTCCCCCGGTTTCGGCGTGCAGCTTGCCGCGCCATCCGGCCTCATCCACCAGCTTCCACGACGAATGGCCCTCGGGGTTCTTGAACGTCGAGCCGCCCGTTTTCTCGCGGATCGGCTGGGTCGTCTCGCGACGACTCGTGATCTCGGATATCCGGGCCGCCACCGCCCCGGGTTCGTGGGCCGTGCCGCGATAGGTCGCCTCGATCCAGATGATGTCGGCCGGCGCCTGGGAATGTCGATAGGTGTAGCCGAAGTCGGCCAGGGCGTAGTCAACCCGCTCGCCCGTACGCGTCAGCCCCCAGGCCGACACCAGCACGTCCTTGGTCTCAGCTCCATAGCAACCGGCGTTCATGGTCAGGGCGCCGCCGATCGTGCCCGGAATGCCGGCGTAGAATTCCAGTCCGGCGATCCCCGCCTTGGCGCTGGCCTTGGCGACCATGGAATCCAGCGCGCCCGCGCCGGCCGTGACCGTGTCGCCGTCTGTCGTGATCTGCGCCCAATAGCGGCCCGCCAGGCGGATCACCACGCCCTCGACCCCGCCGTCACGGACGATGACGTTCGATCCGACGCCCAGAACCGTCACCGGCACGGCCGGGTCCAGCGCCTTCAGGAAATCGGCCAGATCCTCGGCGTCCGCCGGAATGAACAGGGCCTCGGCCGCGCCGCCCACCCGGAACCAGGTGTAGGGCGCCAGCGGCTCGTCCCGCAGCAGCTTGCCGCGCACCTCGGGCAGAGCGATCACGCCAGAGCCTCCAGCTGCGCCGGCAGGCCATAGGCCCAACTGGTGATGTCGCCGGCGCCCAGCAGCACGACGACGTCGCCGGATTTGGCCTCGTCCTTGATCAGGCGCGGCAGGACAGCAGCGTTCTCCAGGGCCTGGACGTGACGGTGGCCGTAGCGGCGCACCCCGTCGGCCAGGGCGTGCTTGTCCACCCCTTCGATCGGCTGTTCGCCGGCGGGATAGACGTCGGCGACGATCACGCTGTCGGCGTCCGAGAAGCAGGTCGAGAACTCGTCCATCAGATCGCGCAGGCGCGTGTAGCGGTGCGGCTGAACCACTGCGATGACCCGACCTTCCGTCACCTGGCGTGCGGCCTTCAGCACGGCGGCGATCTCTACCGGGTGGTGGCCATAGTCGTCGACGATGCGGACGCCGCCCACGACGCCCGTGGTGGTGAAGCGCCGCTTGACCCCGCCGAACCCGGCCAGACCGGTGCGGATCGCGTCGTCCGAGACATCCAGTTCGCGCGCCACGGCGATGGCGGCCAGGGCATTCGACACATTGTGCCAACCGGCCATCGGAAGGTGCAGACCTTCGATGCGTTGCGTCTCGCCGTTCTGGATCACCACGTCGAAACGCGCGCCGTCCGGTCCCATCTGGCAGTTTTCAGCCCGCACCATGGCCTGCGGGTTCGTGCCGTAAGTGACGAGGCGCCGGTTATCGATGGCCGCAACCAGCTTCTGAACCTCCGGATGGTCCAGGCAGACGGCGGCGAACCCGTAGAAGGGGATGTTCTCGACGAAATCCACGAACGCCTTTCGCACCCCGTCGAAGTCGCCGTAGTGGTCCAGATGTTCGGGATCGATGTTGGTGACGATGGCCACCGTCGACTTCAGGCGCAGGAAGCTGCCGTCCGACTCGTCCGCCTCCACCACGATCCAGTCGCCGTCGCCGACCTTGGCGTTGGTGCCGTAGGCGTTGATGATGCCGCCGTTGACCACCGTGGGGTCCAGGCCCGCCGCATCCAGCAGGGCCGCCACCATCGAGGTCGTCGTCGTCTTGCCGTGGGTTCCGCCGACCGCGATGGAGAATTGCAGCCGCATCAGCTCGGCCAGCATCTCGGCCCGGCGCACCAGCGGGATGCGGCGCTCGCGGGCCGCCTTCATCTCGGGATTGTCGGCCTTGACCGCCGTCGAATAGACCACCGCCGAGACGCCCTCGCCCACATGGGCGGCGTCGTGGCCGATGAAGATCTTGGCGCCCAGCTGTTCCAGCCGTTCGGTGTTGGCGCTGGCCTTGGCGTCGGAGCCCTGCACCGAATAGCCGATCTTCAGCATGATCTCGGCGATGCCGCTCATGCCGATGCCGCCGATGCCGACGAAATGAACGGGACCGAGGTCGAACGGGACGGGGCGAAGGCGTGCGATCATTTTCGCCTCATAAACGCCGCCTCGCCTCCTGCGAAGGGCGCGCCGCATACGGAGCGAACTTTTCTAGCGACGATCGGGCGCGGCTGTGCGCGAACTCGCACAGAACTATTGCACCTCTACCGAGTTGTTTCGGGAACGCGCGCGGCTCCCGCTTGCGCCGCTGCTCCAAAGGACTCCCAAGATGGCCAAAAACGCAAAGCCGGCCGGCGCGCCGACAATCGGCAACGCCGGAGAGGTGCACCAGACCGCTTCGACGCCTGAGACCCGCCTGACCACCAATCACGGGACGCCGATCAGCGACAATCAGAACTCGCTCAAAGCCGGCCCGCGCGGCTCGACCCTGCTGGAAGACTTCATCCTTCGCGAGAAGATCCAGCATTTCGACCACGAGCGTATCCCTGAGCGGATCGTACATGCCCGCGGCTCGGCCGCCCACGGCTTCTTCGAACTGACCGACAGTCTATCGGACTTCACCACCGCGAAGATTCTGACCGAAGTCGGCAAGAAGACCGAGCTGTTTACCCGCTTCTCCACCGTCGCCGGCGGCGCGGGCTCGGTCGATACGTCGCGCGACGTGCGCGGCTTTGCGGTCAAATTCTACACGACCGAAGGCAACTGGGATCTGGTCGGCAACAACATCCCCGTCTTCTTCATCCAGGACGCGATCAAGTTCCCGGACCTGATCCATTCGGTGAAGATGGAGGCCGACAAGGGCTATCCCCAGGCGGCCAGCGCTCACGATACCTTCTGGGTCTTCATCGGCCTGATGCCCGAGAGCATGCACATGGTCATGTGGGCCATGTCGGATCGCGGCATCCCGCGCAGCCTGCGCATGATGGAAGGTTTCGGCGTCAACACCTTCCGCCTGATCAATGCCGAAGGTGAGGCGACCCTGGTCAAGTTCCACTGGCGGCCCAAGCTGGGCACGCAATCCACCTGCTGGGACGAGGCGGTCAAGATCGCCGGCGCCGACCCGGACTATCACCGTCGCGACCTGTATGAGGCCATCGATCAGGGCGACTTCCCCGAATGGGAGTTCGGGGTGCAGTTGTTCACGCAGGAACAGGCCGACGCCCTCCCCTTCGACATTCTGGACGCCACCAAGCTGGTGCCGGAAGAGGATTATCCGATCCGCGTGATCGGCCGCATGGTCCTGGACCGCAACCCCGACAACTTCTTCGCCGAGACCGAACAGGTCGCCTTCCTGCCGACCAACATCGTGCCGGGCATCGACTTTTCGGAAGATCCGCTGTTGCAGGGACGGCTGTTCTCTTATCAGGACACCCAGCTGTCGCGCCTGGGCACGGTCAACTTCCACCAGATCCCGATCAATCAGGCCAAGGGCTGCCCCTTCCAGAACTTCCAGCGCGACGGCCATATGCAGATGGCCGTGCCCAAGGGCCGTGCCAACTACGAACCCAACAGCCTGTTCGAGGCAGGCGAGGACGGCGGCCCGCGTGAAGATCCCAAGGGCGGCTTCCGCACCGCGCCCATCCCGTTCGAGGGCGAAAAAGTCCGGCTGCGCGCCGAAAGCTTCGCCGATCACTACAGCCAGGCGCGACTGTTCTTCCGCTCCCAAACCGAGATCGAACAGGCCCACCTGGCCAGCGCCATCGTGTTCGAACTGTCCAAGGTGTCGCTCGCCCACGTTCGCGAGCGTGTTCTGGCCAATCTGCAGAACGTCGATGAGACCTTGGCCAAGCGTGTCGCAGACGGCCTGAACCTGCCTCTGCCGAAGGCGTCCGACCCCGGTGTGGCGCCCATCGATCTGGACGCCTCGCCCGCCTTGCGCATCGTCGGCAAATATCCCGACACCCTGAAGGGCCGGAAGGTCGCCATCCTGGTCGCCGACGGTTCGGACGGTGCGGTCGTCGACGCCGTGAAGGCGGCGGTTGAAGGCGACGGCGGTTCGGTCTTCATCGTCGCCCCCAAGATCGGCGGCGCAAAGCTGAAGGGCGGCAAGACCCTGGCCGCCGACGGTCAGCTGGTCGGCAGCCCTTCGGTCTTGTTCGACGCAATCGCCATCGTCCTGTCCGACGACGGTTGCGCCCAGTTGCTGAAGGAAGGCGCCGCGGTCGATTTCGCCAAGGACGCCTTCGGCCACCTCAAGGCCATCGGCCACACCCCCGAGGCCCAGCCCCTGCTGGACAAGGCGGGCGTCGAGCCGGACGCAGGCGTGATCGATCTGTCCAAGGCCCCCGAGGCCTTCCTCGCCCCCGCCCGCACCCGCCAGTGGGACCGCGAGCCCAAGGTGCGAATGCTGGCGTAAGGCGAGGGGTAACCGGCTCGAACGCTTCGCGCCGGTTACTCGACCTTAACCACAAGGATTCACCATAGCGGTCTCACTGTTGCGGGGCCGCGTTCCATGTCCGATCTGAAGACCCCTGTCCTCGCCAAGGACGTCATCCATCGTGGCGACTGCATCGAGGTGCTGAAGAGCCTTCCCGACGCCTCGGTCGACATGGTCTTCGCCGATCCGCCCTATAATCTACAGTTGGGCGGCGACTTGCTGCGCCCGGACAATTCCAAGGTCGACGCCGTCGACGACGACTGGGACAAGTTCGCCAGCTTCGCCGAGTACGACGCCTTCACCCGCGCCTGGCTGGCGGAATGCCGCCGCGTGCTGAAGCCCGAAGGCTCGATCTGGGTGATCGGCAGCTACCACAACGTCTTCCGCCTGGGGTCCGCGATCCAGGACCTGGGTTTCTGGGTGCTGAACGACATCATCTGGCGCAAATCCAACCCGATGCCGAATTTCAAGGGCACCCGGTTCACCAACGCTCATGAGACCCTGATCTGGGCCGCCAAGTCGCGGGATCAGAAGCGCTACACCTTCAACTATGATGCGCTGAAGGCCTTCAACGAAGACACCCAGATGCGCTCCGACTGGACCTTCGCCCTGTGCACGGGCGAGGAGCGGATCAAGGACGCCGACGGCAAGAAGGCCCATCCGACCCAGAAGCCCGAGGCCCTGCTGCACCGTGTCCTGCTGTCGGCGACGCGCCCCGGCGACGTGATCCTGGATCCCTTCTTCGGCACCGGCACCACCGGCGCCGCCGCCAAACGCCTCGGCCGCCACTACATCGGCATCGAGCGTGACGAGACCTATGCCGAGGTCGCCGAAACCCGGATCGCCTCGGTCATCCCCGCCCGCCCCGAGGACCTGATGGTCACAGGCTCCAAGCGCGCCGAGCCCAAGGTGCCGTTCGGCGCACTGGTCGAGGCCGGCCTGCTGCAACCCGGCGACCGTCTGTACTGCCCCAAGGGCGAACGCGAGGCGCGCGTTCGCGCAGATGGTTCGCTGGTTCACGGCTCGCTCAGCGGCTCGATCCACAAGCTGGGCGCGCTGCTGGAAAACGCACCGGCCTGCAACGGCTGGACCTACTGGCGGTTCAAGACGGACCAGGGCCTTAAATCCATCGACGCCTTACGCTCGGAGGTCCGCGCGGCGATGTAAGGTCGGTGCGACGGCGCGTCGCATCAATCACATCAAACACTTAGCTGACGGACACATCAGATAGGTACGATTTCGCACATTATCGTAGGGTCAGCTTCGCTGTAACCCCACGAAACCTATGTGAAAATTCGCTGCCTGCAATGGAACTTCGCAGTTGCGAGAACATTGATGTCAACGGCCCGCCAAGATGCGGTGTCGGAGCACATCACCATGAAAATCGCGCAGATCACCCCGCTGTACGAGGCTGTGCCTCCCAAGCTGTACGGCGGCACGGAACGTGTGGTCGCGCATTTGACCGACGCCCTGGTCGATCTCGGACATGACGTGACGCTCTTCGCCAGCGCCGACGCCCAAACCAAGGCGCGACTGGTGCCTGTGCGGGATCAGGCCATCCGTCTGGATCCGGCGCCGTTGAAATCCGATCTCGCCGCCCACCTGTCGATGCTGGGCGAAGTTCTGGACCGCGCCGACGAGTTCGACGTGATCCACTTCCACACCGACATGGTCCACTTCCCGCTGTTCCAGAAATATGCGGACAAGACTTTGACCACGCTGCACGGCCGTCTGGATATGAAGGACCTGCCTGGCGTCTATGCGCGCTGGAGCGAGTTCGGTCTGGTCTCGATCTCCGACGATCAGCGCAAGCCGCTGCATTTCGCCAACTGGAAAGCCACCGTCCATCACGGCATGCCGGGCGAACAGTACATCTTCTCGCCGAAGTCGGAGGGCTATCTGGCCTTCCTGGGTCGCATCTCGCCCGAGAAGCGCCCCGACCGCGCCATCGAGATCGCCACCAAACTGGGCAAGCGGCTGAAGATGGCCGCCAAGGTGGACGCCGCCGACAAACGCTATTGGGAAGAGACGATCCGACCGCTGGTCGAGGGCAATCCGCTGATCGAGTTCATCGGCGAGATCGGGGACCATCAGAAGTCCGCCTTCCTCGGCGGCGCCGAAGCCCTGCTCTTCCCTATCGATTGGCCGGAACCGTTCGGCCTGGTGATGATCGAGGCCATGGCCTGCGGCACGCCGGTCGTCGCCTTCCGCTGCGGTTCGACCCCCGAAGTCATCGAGGACGGCGCCACCGGCTTCCTGGTCGACACGATGGAACAGGCCATCGCCGCGGCCGGGCGCGTCCATCTGCTGGACCGCGAGGCTGTACGCACGCGCTTTGACCTTCGCTTCTCCTCCACCGCCATGGCGCGCCGCTACCTGGACGTCTACGGCGACCTACTGGCGCGCCGTCCATTCGCGGAAGCCGCGCTGGACAATGTCGTCACCCCGCTGCGTCCGCTCGAAGAAGACCGCAGCTTCGCCGCCATCGCATAAGCGTCGCAGCGTACGATTATCCAAGAAAAACAGGTGGCGGGGGTGAACCCTCTGCCGCCTGTTTCATTTCATCTCTCAAGCGGCCCCTGAGCGCCGCATTCGGGTGCGACACGTTCGGCCAAGGCCTCATAACGACGGGGAAGAGACCGCATGGACGACGCCTATTCCACTCAACTGACCGCCGGTGAATCGGTCGAGGCCACGGGTCTCGAACAGCTGATGGCGCTGAAGGAAGGCGATACCTTCCTGGTCGCCGACGGATGGGGCGACATGAAGGGCGGCGCCGACGGCCTGTTCGCGGGCGACACCCGCGTCCTGTCGCGCTGGGCCATGACCGTCGGCCTGCTGAAGCCGTCGCGTCTGTCGTCCGGTGTCAGCCAGGACAACGTCTTCTTCTCCTGCCACACCACCAATCGTCCCCTGCCCCCGATGGGCGGTCGATCGGCCCCGGCCGGCGTCCTGCATATCGAGCGCCGGCGTTTCCTTTGGAACCGGCGGATGTTCGAGCGTATCCGCATGGTCAACCATGGGGTGGAGGACATCCTGCTGCCGCTGGCCTTCGATTTCGGCGCGGACTTCTTCGATATCTTCCAGGTGCGCGGCACGCCTCGCGCCAAGCGTGGGACGATCCATACGCCAACCACCGACGGTCGCCGCGTCACCTTCCGCTACACCGGGCTGGACGACGTGGATCGATCCAGCTGCATCGCCTTTTCCGAACCGCCCGCGCGCCTGACGCATCAGCGCGCCGAGTTCATGTTCAGCCTGCCCAAGGGCCGCTCGCTGGACCTGTTCATCGAGTGCGGCGTGGACGCCTGCGAAACGCCGGACGCCGATCGCTGGCGCCAGAACGCCATCCAGGCCCGCCTGGCCATGCGCGCCAAACGCCGGCGCGGCGCCTCGGTGCGCGGCCCGCGCAGCCCCCGCTTCAACGACTGGCTGGATCAGTCGCGCGCCGACATGGCGCTGTTGACGACCGACCTGCCGACCGGCCCCTATCCCTATGCGGGCACGCCGTGGTTCTCGACCCCGTTCGGCCGAGACGGCATCATTTCGGCCTGGCAAATGCTGTGGCTGGACCCGTCGTTGGCCAAGGGCGTGCTGACCTATCTGGCATCGCGTCAGGCGACCGAGACCTCGCTCTATCGGGACAGCCAGCCCGGTAAGATCATGCACGAAACCCGCGGCGGCGAGATGAGCGCCCTGCATGAGGTGCCGTTCGGTCTCTACTATGGCGGGGTCGACACCACCTGTCTGTTCGTGGCCCTGGCCGGCGCCTATGCCAACCGCACCGGCGATCTGGATCTGATCCGCACGCTCTGGCCCAATCTGATCGCGGCCTCCGACTGGATGCGCGACTATGGCGACAGCAACAACGACGGCCTGATCGACTATCAGCGCGGCGCGGACACCGGCCTGTCCAATCAGGGATGGAAGGACTCCGAGGATTCCATCTTCCACGCCGACGGTCGCTTCCCCAAGGGTCCGATCGCGCTGCTGGAGGTTCAGGGCTACGCCTTCGCCGCCTGGAAAGCGCTGGGTGATCTTGGCGAGCGTCTGCACGAGGACCGCACGACCGAATGGCGGATGCGCGCCGAACAGGTCCGCTCCCTGGTCGAGGAAAAGTTCTGGATGGAGGACGAGGGCTTCTACGCCGTGGCCCTCGACGGCGACGGCCAGCAATGTCGCGCCATCGCCTCCAACGCCGGGCACCTGCTGTTTACCGGCCTGCCGTCGCTGGAACGTGCGCGGCGCGTCACCAAACGCCTGCTGACCGCCGAGTTCCGCACCGGCTGGGGCATCCGCACCCTGGAGGTGGGACAGGCCCGCTTCAATCCGATGAGCTATCACAACGGCTCGGTCTGGCCCCACGACACCGCCATGGCCGCCGCCGGCATGGCGGCTTACGGCGAGCGCGATGCGGTCGCGGAAATCCTGGCCGAGATCTACGCTGCGGCCGCCCACTTCCACCTGCGGCTGCCCGAACTGTTCTGCGGCTTCCCGCGTGAGCCGGGCGAGCCGCCGATCGCCTATCCGGTCGCCTGTCTGCCTCAGGCCTGGGCGGCGGGATCGGTCTTCCTGATGCTTCAGGCGACGCTGGGCCTGTCGATCGACGCCTGGACCGAGACGGTCGATCTGGCTGACCCTGTCCTGCCCGCCGGTCTGGATCGTCTGAAGATCACCGGTCTGGAAGTCGGTGGCGCCGTCGTGGATCTGAACATCCAGCACGCCGACGGTCGCGCGGTGGTCATCCCGCATCACAAGCGGGGCAAGGTTTCGATCCGCACGTTACGATAGGCTTCAGCCGAACAGATCAGGCGCGCTCGCCCGGTCCAGCGCCTTGGCGAACACCGTCGGCAGGGCGGCCCGCGCCGCCTCGATCGGCATCCAGCGATAGGGACCGCCCGCATCGACGCGCGCGGTTATAACCGTCAGCGTCAGGCTGAAGTGGGTGAAGACGTGCTCCACCGCCCCCGCCTCGCGCCAGTCGGCCTCGACCGGCGGTACGGTATCAGGTTCTCCTGTCGTCCACTCGCTGGTCGGCAGGCCCAGCATTCCGCCCAGCAGCCCCTTTCCGGGCCGCGTCTCAACTGCGACCCGCCCCTGGTCGTCAACCAGCACATAGGCGATGCCCCGCCGATGCGGCCGCTCCGCCTTCTTCGTCTTCATCGGGAACCGGGCCGGGTCGCCCGTGGCCAGACCCCGGCATTCGCTGGCTACCGGACAGGTCCCGCACGATGGCGACTTGGGCCGGCAAACCGTCGCGCCCAAATCCATCAGCGCCTGCGCCCAGTCTCCGGGCCGCTCGTCGGTGACGAACAGGCCGGCCAGCCGCCTCAGCTCGGGCCGGGCGGCGGGGACCGGCGTCTCGACCGCGAACAGACGCGCCATCACCCGCTCGACATTGCCGTCCACGACATTGGCCGCTTGGTCAAAAGCGATGGAGGCGACGGCTGCGGCCGTATAGGCGCCCACGCCCGGCAGGGCGAGCAACGCCGCCTCGGTGTCCGGGAACACGCCGCAGTGCTCGGCCGCCACCGCCCGCGCACAGGCCAGCAGATTGCGGGCGCGCGCATAGTAGCCCAGCCCCGCCCAAGCCCCCATCACCTCTGCATCCTCGGCCGCCGCCAGGTCCGAGACCGTCGGCCAGCGCGTGGTGAAGGCGTGGAAATACGGCGTCGCGTGGGGCACGGTCGTCTGCTGCAACATGACCTCCGACAGCCAGACGCGGTAAGGCTCCGTCCGCGGCGCGCCGACGGCCGCGCGCCACGGCAGGCTGCGCGCATGGGCGTCGTACCAGGCCAGCAGCCAGGAGCGGATCAGGTCTATGTCGGGAGAGACGTCAGGCATCGGTCGCGCTATATAGACCCATGCGCCGCACGCTGCCCACAGACGCCGAGGTCCGCGAGATCCTGTCTCGCCGCCGCACCCGTCCGGTCCCCCGACCGGCGCCGCGTGCGGGCAAGGCGCTGACGCCCCTAATCAAAAAGCTGGACGAGCAGTTCGGGCGCGGCGCCGGCGCGCTGGAGCCCCGCTGGCGCGAGATCGTCGGCGACCGCCTGGCCCGCGTCACACGCCCCCAGAAGCTGACCAAGGGCAAGGGCGGCCAGCCCGGCGTGCTGGAGCTGCGCGTCGCCGGCGCCGCCGCCCTGCTGATCCAGCACCAGTCCGAGGACATCCTGGCCCGCGTCAACCTGTTCCTGGGCGCCGGGACGGTGGATCGGCTTCGCATCGCCCAGGGTCCGGTCGCCCCTTTGAAAGAGGCCGCCGCCCGCCCCAAACGCAACGCCAAGCCGCCGCCCCTGCCCGCGCAGGCCGAGGCTGATCTGACCGCCTCCATCGCCGCCTCCCCCGACGATCTGCGCGCCGCCCTGGCGCGCCTCGGCCGCGTCGCCCTGTCGCGCTCCGACATCGGCGGCGACTGATCCCCGCGTCTCGGTTGGCAGGCCTTATCGCCTGCTGTAGGTAGGGACGGTAAAGATGAGAACTCCGCACGGCATGTCCCGGTCGCGCGCCTGGATCCCCGAGCCTCGATGAAGCAACAAGACGATTGGCGACTGACCGAGCTCGTGGAGCACGAGATGGGTCGAGGCGACCCGTTTGCGGCGGCCGTTCGCGGCACCCGCATGCCGATGGTCATCACCAACCCGCGCCTGCCCGATAACCCGATCGTCTTCGTCAACAAGGCCTTCCAGGACCTGACGGGTTACGAACGCGACGAAATCATCGGGCAGAACTGCCGGTTCCTCCAAGGCCCCAAGTCGGACAAAGCCTCCGTAGCCAGCATCCGCGAAGCGATCGAGGCCGGCGAAGACATCCACATCGATCTGCTGAACTATCGCAAGGACGGCAGCACCTTCTGGAACGCCCTGTTCATCAGCGCCGTGCGTAACGCCGAGGGCGAGATCGAGTATTTCTTCGCCTCGCAGCTGAACGTCACCGAACGCGTCGAGGCCCAGGTTCTGGTCGAAAAGCAGAAGGCCGTCGTCGAGCGCGAGGTCGCCGCCCGCACCGCCGACCTGCAGGAAGCCCTGACCGCCAAGACCCTGCTGCTTCATGAGGTCGATCACCGGGTCAAGAACAACCTGACCATGATCGGTTCGCTGCTGCGGCTGCAATCGCGCTCCCTGTCCGATCCGGCCCTGACCGCAACCCTAGACTCCATGCTGGAGCGGGTGGACGCCCTGGCGACCGTTCATCGCAAACTCTATCAGTCCGAGGACGTCACCCAGTTCGACGTCGGCGCCTTCACCAACACCCTGGTCGCCGATGTGATCGGATCGACCGGACGCAGCGACATCGAGGTCTCCGTCGATGTCGAGCCGATGTTCATCCCTTCGACCCACGCCTCGTCGATCGGCCTGATCATCAACGAACTGCTGACCAATGCGATCAAGCACGCCTTCGCCGACGATCGGGGCGGCCGATTGATCGTCTCGGCCAGGAAGACGGAACAAGGCGGCCAGGTTGTTGTTCAGGACGACGGCCCCGGAATACCCGGCGCTGCGCATCAGGGATTGGGCAAGACTTTGATCGGTCGTCTTTCAAAGCAGATCGGCGGCAAGACGCTGTGGCTCCCGGCCGACCCCGGAACGCGCGCGGTCGTCGATTTCCCTGTGAGCGGCTAGGTGCGCGCGGCCGGGCCCCACTTCGACATCCTGGTCGTCGAGGACGAGGCCCTGCTTGTGATGGACCTCGAGGCGATGCTTGAGGACGAAGGCCACCGGCTGGTCGGCGAGGCCATGTCCCTGAGCGAGGTCGAGTCGCTGTCGCTCGACGCGCCGCCCGACATCGCCTTCGTCGATATCCAGTTGGCCGACGATTCCAGCGGTCTGGACGTGTGTCGCCTGATCAAGGACCGCTGGCCGTCCACCGCCGTGGTGTTCCTGACCGCCAACCCCAAGATGATCCCCGAGGACTTCCTGGGCGCGCATGGCGTGATCCCCAAGCCCTTCTCGCGTTCCGGCCTTCTGTCGGCGATGCGCTTCATTCAGCAGGGCCTAAGCGATCCGCCACCCCGCCAGGACAGGCCGCAAAGTTTCATCCCCGCGCCGGCGATCGATCAGGCCTGGGCGCGCCGATAAGGTGCTGTTGACAAAACTTCGCCGCACCTGTTCCAGACTAGTTCAGGGTTGCGCCATTCCCGGGGAATCGCGCGACCATCGCCAACGATCCGATCCGAGGAACCTTCATGGCCGACACTGAATCCCGCTTCGCCCGCATGAGCCGTCGTGCGGCCATCACCGGCGCCGCACTGGCGACCATGGCTCTGGCGGCCTGCGGCGGCGGCGCCAAGGGTGCGGCCGAGGGCGACATGGGTCTGGGCGCGCCCGAAGGCGCCAAGGTCACCGTGGTTGAATACGCCTCGGTCACCTGCCCCCACTGCGCCCTGTGGCAGAAGAACACCTGGCCGGCGTTCAAGGCCAAATACGTCGACACCAACAAGGTCCGCTACGTCTTCCGCGAACTGCCGACGCCGCCTGTCGACGCCGCCACCGCCGGCTTCCTGGTCGCGCGCTGCGCCGGTCCGGACAAGTATTTCGACGTCGTTCACCAGCTGATGGCGACGCAGCAGGAGATGCTGACGTCCTCGCCGCGCGACTGGCTGCTGCGCACCGCCCAGGCCGCCGGCCTGTCCGAGCAGCAGTTCAACGACTGCGTCACCGACAAGAACGCCGTCGCCGCCATGGAGAAGCGCGTTCAGGCCGCCCGCGCCCAGGGCGTGACCGGCACCCCGGCCTTCTACGTCAACGAGACCCAGGTCATCTCGCCCGGCGGCGAAGGCGCCAGCCTGGCCGACCTGTCCACCGCCATCGACGCGGCCCTGGCCAAGTAACCGAGGCCAAGCGAGATGATGCGACGCGCCTTCATCGCCGCCGGTTTCGCCCTCGCCGCCCTGACCAGCGGTTTGGCGACGCCGGCGCTAGCCGCCGATGCGCCTCCGCCCGTCACGGCCCAGGACCATGTTCTGGGTCGGGCGAATGCGCCGGTCACGGTGATCGAATACGCGTCCTTCACCTGCTCGCACTGTGCGGACTTCCACAACACCGTGCTGCCGGCCTTCAAGGCCAAATATATCGACACAGGCAAGGTCCGGCTGGTTCACCGCAACCTGCCGACCCCGCCCGCCAATCTGGCCGCCGCCGCCGCCGTTGTGGCGATGTGCGCGGCTCCCGAGCGCTACTTCGATGTGGCGGCCGTCTTCATGCGTGATCAGGCGGGCCTGCGCATCACCGGCGTCCAGCCCTGGTTCGCGGCCGGCATCGCCGCCAGCGGCAAGACCCGTGACCAGATCCAGACCTGCATGGAGACAACCGCCGTCCGCACCGCCCTTGATCAGCAGATCGAGGGCGCACGCGCCGCCGGCGTCACCGGCACGCCCACCTTCTTCGTCAACGGGACGATGGTGTTGGATCATTCGCTGGAGGCCCTGTCGGCCGCCGTCGATCCGCTGCTACGGTAGCCCGTCGGGACGATGCAGTTCCAGCGCCTCCGGCTCGTCGGCTTCAAGTCGTTCGTCGATCCGGCGGAGGTGCACATCGAATCCGGCCTGACCGGCGTCGTCGGCCCCAACGGCTGCGGCAAGTCCAACGTCCTTGAAAGCCTGCGCTGGGTCATGGGGGCCAACTCGGCCAAGGCCATGCGCGGTCAGGGCATGGACGATGTGATCTTCGCCGGGGCGGCCGGGCGTCCTCCGCGCAGCCACGCCGAAGTCAGCCTGACCATCGACAACGCGCAACGCCGCGCGCCCCAGCCCTTCACCGACAGCCCCGTGCTGGAGGTGTCGCGCCGCATCGACCGGGGCCAGGGCTCGACCTACCGCATCAACGGCAAGGAGGTGCGCGCCCGCGATGTCCAGCTGCTGTTCGCCGACGCCTCGACCGGCGCCAACTCGCCCGCCCTGGTGCGTCAGGGCCAGATCTCGGAACTGATCGCCGCCAAGCCGCAGAACCGCCGCCGCATCCTGGAAGAGGCGGGCGGCGTCGCCGGTCTGCACACCCGTCGGCACGAGGCCGAGCTGCGCCTCAAGGCCGCCGAGACCAATCTGGACCGGCTGGACGACATCGGCCGTGAGCTTGAGACAGCGCTGAACCGGCTGAAGCGCGAAGCCCGCCAGGCCGAGAAGTACAAGAAGATCTCGGCAGAGATCCGCGCCCTTCAGGCCGCCCTGCTCTATGTGCGCTGGAACGACGCGCGTCTGGCCGCAGAGGCCGCCGCCGCCGAACTGCGCGCGGCCGACGCCGCCGTCGCCGAAACCACGACCGCCGCCGCCGCCGCCCAGACGGCCGCCCTGTCCGCTCAGGACGCTCTGAAGCCCGCGCGGGAGGAGGACGCAGTCGCCTCCGCGCTGCTGCACCGCGCCAGCCTGGAGCGCGATCGGCTGGACATGGCTGAACAGGCGGCCCGCGCGGAAGTGGATCGCCTCAAGGCCGAGGCCGCCCGCATCGCCGCCGACGCCGCGCGCGAAGACGGCATGGCCGCCGACGCCCAGCGCGAACTGGACCGGCTGGAGCACGAACTGGCCCGGTTGAAGGCCGAGATCGCCGCCGCCCCCGAACGCGGCCCCGAACTGGACAGGGCCCTTGTGGCCGCCGAGGACGCCCGCAAGGCCGCCGACGGCGAGGTCGAACGGCTGGCGGGGATGCTGGCCGCCGTCGAGGCCCGCGCCAACGCTGAAACGGTCCGCAAGCGCGACGCCGAGGCCCGACTGGCCCGCGTCGCCGCCCAGCACGATCAGGCCCGGCGCGAACGCGAGGCTCTGGGGTCGCTGGAAACGCCCGAGCTGGAAACCGCCCGCCAGGCGCTGGAAGCGGCGCAGGCCGACCTTGCCGCAGCGCGCGACGCGGTCGAGGCGGCCGAGGCGACACGCGGCGACCTGGCCCGCGCCGAACAGGAGGCCCGCGCCGCCGCCCGCGCCGCAGAGGACCGGCTGGGCCGGCTCCAGACAGAGGCGCGCGGCCTGGCCCAACTGCTGGTCACCGGCAAGCGCGACCATCCTCCCGCCCTGGACCAGGTGCGGGCCGACAAGGGGTTCGAAGCCGCCTTGGCCGCCGCCCTGGGCGACGATCTGGACGCGGCCCTGGACGCCAAAGCCGCCGCCTATTGGGGAGGGGCAAACGCGCCCTCCCCGTCCTGGCCCGCCGGGATCACGCCTTTGGCGGAGCATGTTCAGGCGCCGGAACAGCTGACCGCGCGCCTCGCCCTGTGCGGCGTGGCGCCGACGGCCGACGCGGCCCGGCTGGCTCAGGCCCTGCCGCCCGGCGCGCGCCTGGTGACGGTCGAGGGCGACCTCTATCGCTGGGACGGGTTCGTAAGCCGCGCCGAGGCGCCGCGCCCGGCCGCCGTGCGGCTGGCCCAGCGCACGCGCCTGGCCGAGCTGGAGGGCGAGATCGACAAGGGCAGACCGGTGCTGGATCAGGCCCAGGCGGCCCAGAAGTCGACGACGGAAGCCTTCCGCGCCGCTGAAGACGCGGTCAAGGCCGCGCGCCTGAAGCCCTTCGCCGCCGACAAGGCCGTGACCGCCGCCCGCGACCGCGTCGAGACCCTGGCCCGCGAGCAGGCCCGCCGCGAGGCCCGTGCCCAGGCGCTGGACGACACCGTGAGCCGGCTGGCGGCCGACGCAGCCGAGGCGCAAGCCGCCCTGGACGCCGCCCAGACCACCGACGCCCCGTCCGAGACGATCGCCAGCCTGCGCGGCGAACTGACCGCCGCCCGCGCGACGGCCGACGCCGCCCGCACCGCCGCCCAGACCGCCCGCTCGGACCGCGACGCCGAGGCCCGCGATCGTCAGGGCCGCGAGCAGCGTCTGGGCAGCCTGACCCGCGCGCGCGAGGGCTGGGTCACGCGGTCCAGGGACAGCGCCGGCCGCGTCGCCGACCTGGCCAAGGACGCCGACCGGACGGCCGCCCTGCTGAAACAGGCCGAGGTCGCGCCCCAGGGCTTCGCCGAGCAGCGCGGCAAGCTGCTGGACACCCTGGTCGCCGCCGAACAGAGGAAACAGGCGGCGTCGGACGCCATGGCCGTCGCCGAGACCGAGGCGACCGAGGCCGACCGCGCGTCGCGCGCCGCCGAGACCGCCGCGTCGCAGGCCCGCGAGGCGCGCGCCGGCCTGTCCGCCCGCGCCGAAGCCGCCGCCGAAAAGCTGGGCGAGGCCGAGACCACCCTGCGCGAGACGGCGCAGATGTCGCCGCAGGAGCTGGGTCAGAAGCTGACGGACGACGCCATCGCCCGCCCGCCAGACGCCGCCGGGGCCGAGAGCCTGCTCCATGGGCTGGAGCGCGAACGCGAGGCCCTGGGAGCCGTCAACCTGCGCGCCGAGGACGAGGCGGTCGAATACGGCGAGCGGCTGAACAGCATGAAGTCGGAACGGATCGACCTGACCCAGGCGATCGCCAAGCTGCGCGACGGCATCGACGAGCTGAACGCCGAGGGCCGTGAGCGGCTGGTGGCGGCGTTCGACGTGATCAACGCCAACTTCAAGACCCTGTTCGAAGCTTTGTTCGGCGGGGGGCAGGCGGAGCTGAAGCTGGTCGAAAGCGACGACCCGCTGGAGGCGGGGCTGGAGATCTACGCCTGCCCGCCCGGCAAGCGGTTGTCGGTCATGAGCCTGATGAGCGGCGGCGAACAGGCGCTGACGGCGGCGGCACTGATCTTCGGCGTGTTCTTGGCCAACCCCGCGCCGGTCTGCGTGCTGGACGAGGTGGACGCGCCGCTGGATGACGCCAACGTGGACCGCTTCTGCCGGATGCTGCACGAGATGCGCAGCCGCACCGACACCCGCTTCATCGTCATCACTCACAACCCCGTCACCATGAGCCGGATGGACCGGCTGTATGGCGTCACCATGCCCGAACGCGGCATGAGCCAACTGGTCAGCGTGGACCTGAAACAGGCGGAGACCCTGGTCGCATGATCGCCCTGCTGCTCGCGCTCGCCGAACCTCAGCTGGTCCCGACCGGCGTGGGACGGTTCGCCATCTATGCCGACGCGGCCTCGATCGAACGCGAGGGCGACGTGGCGCGGATGCGGGAGCTGCAGGTGACCGAGGCCGGGTTCAAGGTCGGTGACGTGACCTATGTCGGGGGCTGGTCGCGGTGGGCGTTCGACTGTCGGGCGAGGACGGCGGACCGGTTGGACTTCTCCTCCTTGAAGGCGGACGGGACGGAAGGGCCGGCGACCCCGGACCCCGCCCCCGCCTATGACGCCGCGCCGGGCGGGGATGTAGCCGAGCTGCTGGCCATCGCCTGCGGGGCCGAACGGCCGGCCGAGGCGCTGACGCTGGAGCAGGCCATCAGCCAGGGACAAAGGGCGCTGGCGGACTGACCGCTCCCTCAGCGGGCTTGTCCCACCCTTGCGGCCACTCGATACGGTCGCGCGGCAGGGCCTCGCGGCATTCGTCGCGCATGAAGGCCATCAGCTTCTCGCGGATCTCGCAGCGCAGGTCGAAGGCGACCGGGGCCGAGCGGGCGCTGGCCAAGCAGCGGACCTGAAGCACGCGTTCGGTGATGTCGGTGACCTGCATCACCTGCACGTCGCCATCCCAGTGCTTGGACGCCTTGACGATGCCCTCGAAGGCGGTGCGCAGCCGGTCGATGGGCGCTTCGTAATCGACGTAGAAGAAGGCGACGCCGATCAGGCGGGCGTTCTCGCGCGTCCAGTTCTGGAAGGGCTTGGTGATGAAATAGGACAGGGGCAGCACCATCCGGCGCCAGTCCCAGAGCTTGACCACCACATAGGTCGAGGTGATCTCCTCGACATTGCCCCACTCGTTCTCGACGATGACGGCGTCGTCCAGGCGGATTGGCTGGGTCAGGGCGATCTGGATGCCGGCGACCATGTTCGTCAGGATCGGCTGAAGCGCCAGACCGGCGATTATGCCGACGACGCCGGCCGAGGCCAGCAGGCTGACGCCCCACTGACGGAAGCCGGCGATGGTCATCAAGGCCAGGCCCACGGTGACGATGAACAGCACGACCTTGGCCACCCGCTGGAGGATGCGGGTCTGGGTCAGGTGCTTCCTGGCCAGCAGATTGTCCTCGACCGCGATATTGTACCGCTTGAGGTGCATCACCGACCACATGTCGAGCACGCCCGACGCCATCCAGCCGAGGGTCAGGATGAACAGGAACAGCAGGGCGCTGCGGATATCCTCGGACGGGCCGGGATCCATCGGCGAGACGGTCACGCCGATGCCGATGCCGATGATGATGATCAGGACGCGCAGCTTGACCCGCGCGCGCTCGACCACGCCGCGCCAGAAGAGATCCTTGTTGCGAACAACGCGACGCAGGATGGCGAAGGCGATCTTGTGCGTCAGCCAGCCGCCGCCGACGAAGACCAGCAGCACCAGGCCGATGACCGCCCATTCGGGCAGCCAGTCGAACCGATGCCACAGGGCGCGTATCTGGCGGGTGACGGCGATGATCTCGGGAGGCATGGCTTCCTTAACGCGTCAGGGCCTTTGCGGTTGAGCCGTCGCCTCGACGAGGTCGGCCAGGCGTTGGGCGGCGTCGGGGATGGCGACGCTGCGGGCGGCGGCGGACATGGCCGACAGGCGCGACGGGTCGGACAGGACGCCGGTCAGGGTCGAGGCCAGGCGATCGACGGTCAGGTCGTCTTCCAGAATGACCTCGGCCGCGCCCGCGTCGGTCAGGGCCTTGGCGTTCAGGCGCTGGTGGTCGTCGGTGGCGATCTTCAGCGGGATCAGGACGGACGGAAGGGCCGCGACAGCCAGTTCGGCGCAGGTCGATGCGCCAGAGCGGCCGACGACCAGATGGGCCCTGGACAGCCGATCCGCCATGTCGCGGAAGAAAGGAGCGACCTCGGCCTCGATCCCGGCCTCCAGATAGATCTGACGCGCGGCCTCCAGCGTCTCGGGGCGGGACTGCTGCTGCACCTTCAGGCGGCGACGCAAGGCTTCCGGCAGGGCGGCCAGCGCGCGGGGCGTGGTCTCGGACAGGATGCGGGCGCCCTGGCTGCCGCCGGTGACCAGCACATGGATCGGGCCGTCGGCGGCGGGAGCCACATAGGGGCGGTCGAACAGGGCGCGGATCTCGGACCGCACCGGCGAGCCGACGACGTGGGAGCGGCCTTGGACCTTGGCCGGCGCGCGTTCCAGCGTCGGGAAGGACGAGGCGACCTGACCGACATAGGGGGCCAAGATGCGGTTGGTGCGGCCAAGGACCGCGTTTTGTTCGTGGATCACGGTCGGTCGCTGGGACGTGACGGCGGCGACCAGGGCCGGGGCGGACGGATAGCCGCCGAAGCCGACCACGATGTCGGCGCCCAGCCGGTCGAAAGCCGTTCGCGCCTGAACCACGCCCTTGAAGATGGCGACGCCGGCCTTGACCAGGCCCAGCGGGCCCGAGCCGGTGGCGGCGTCAAGCGCCAGCCGTTCCTCGGCCGGAAAGGCGTGGGCGTATTGTTCGCCCCGATGATCGGTCGCCAGGACCACGCGCCAGCCGCGCGCCGCCATCTCGCGCGCCAGGGCCTCGGCCGGGAACATATGGCCGCCGGTGCCGCCGGCGGCGACGACGCAGAGCTTGGTCATGGGCGAGGCTCCGAAAAAGAGGGTCTGAATAGTCTGAAGTTCAGACGGTGGGCAGGCAAAAACACCGTCTAATTCGTCTAATCTGTCTAATGTCGGGGGAGAAAGGGGCGGCGAGGAATGGGGTGGCGACAGGATCGCACGGTTTTGGGGTGTGGGCGGGAAACGGTCGCTGCTGATTCTTAAGTCGTTGGGATCGTGCGGGTTTTTTGCGGAAGAATGCGGGATGTCGCCTACTTTCGTCATCCTCCGGCGAGCGTAGCGAGATCGGGGGACCCAGTGGCGCCGGAGGCGATGCGTCCGCCGCATAGATCTTGAACATCCACTCCGCGACAGGTTCGCGCTCGCGCGCCACTGGGTCCCCCGGTCGCTTCGCGCCGGAGGATGACGAAGATCAAATGAGCCGCCGGCCCATGGTCAGGCTGGCGCCGGGTTCGTAGGCGCCGGGGCGGCGTCGCGTCAGGGCTAGCGCAAAGCCCATGGTCAGGCCCATAGCCAGCATGGAGGAGCCGCCGTAGCTGATGAAGGGCAGGGTCATGCCCTTGGTCGGGATCAGGTTCAGGTTCACCGCAACGTTGATGCAGGCCTGAAGCCCGATCAGCATGAACAGGCCCGCCGCCGCCGTCTGCTCGAACGGATCGGTCAGCTTCATGGCCCGGCGCATGCCGCGAATGACGATGAAGGCGTAGAGGCTGATCATGATCAGGCTGAGGATCAGGCCGAACTCCTCGGCGCCGACGGAATAGATGAAGTCGGTGTGCAGGTCGGGCACGCGGCGCTTCATCACGCCCTCGCCGATGCCCCGGCCCAGCAGGCCGCCGGCGCGGATGGCCTCGGACGCGCTGTCGATCTGGTGGGTGTCGGTGGTCTCGGGCGAGAAGAAGCGGCTGAGGCGGTCGCGCATATGGCCGAAGACGAAATACAGCGACACCAGCCCCGCCATGCCCAGGCTGGCCAGAACCGCCATCCATTTGAACGGCACGCCCGCCATGAAGAAGACGGCCATGAAGGTGGTGGTGATCAGAAGCGTCTGGCCGATGTCGGGCTGGATCAGCAGCAGGGAGACGGTCAGGGCGTAGAAACCAAACGCTATGGTGACGCCGGGCACCCCTTGGCCCTTTTGCGCCTCGGCGAACATCCAGGCGGCGAAGACGATCAGTCCGGGCTTGGCGAACTCGGACGGTTGCAGGCTGAAGGGGCCGAAGTTCACCCAGCGGGCGGCCCCTTTCACCGTGTCGCCGATGAAGGGCAAGGCCATCATCACGACGATGGCGCCGAACAGGGCCAGGACGGCGATGCGTCGCACGCCGCGCGGCGACATCAGCGAGGTCGTCAGCATGATGCTGAGCCCCACGCCCGAGAAGACCATCATCCGCCAGGAATAGTGGAAGGGGTCGGTGATCGATTCATCGGCCAGGATGGCGGCGGGGCTGGAGGCGAAGCTGAGCGCCACGCCCAGGGCCATCAGCGCGAGCGCCGCGCCCAGCAGGCCGCGATCCACAGTCCAGAACCACTGGGCCACATGGCTCTGGTCGTTGCGGGAAAAGGCGGGGGTGTAGGGAGCGCTCATGACGCGGATTCCGGGACGGCGCCGAGGGCCAGGACGGCGGCGCGGAAGGCCTCGCCGCGCACCTCGAAGTCCTTGAACTGATCGAAGCTGGCGCAGGCGGGGGACAGAAGGACGATCTGGTCGCCGCCGGCCGAGGCCGCATCGGCGGCGGCGGCGGCCACGGCGGCGTCGAGGGTGCGGGCGATGACGTGGGGCGTGTCAGCCAGTGTGGCGGCGAAGGCCGGGGCCGCGTCGCCGATCAGATAGGCCTTGGCGATGCGGGGGAAGAGGTCGGCGAGGTCCTCAATGCCGCCGGCCTTGGGCACGCCGCCGGCGATCCAAAACACCGACGGATAGGAGGCCAGGGCCTGACGCGCGGCGTCGGCGTTGGTGGCCTTGGAATCGTTGATGAAGCGCACGGAGCCGAGGCGGCCGACCGCCTCCATACGGTGGGCTAGGCCGGGGAAGGACAGCAGGCCGGCGACGGCGGCGTCGTGCGAGACGCCGAGCCTGACGGCCGTACCATAAGCAAAGGCAGCGTTCTGAGCATTGTGACGGCCGGGTAACGAACGGGCGGCGGCGAGATCGGTTATGATCACAGTATCCCTGCCTTCTTGCGAAAGAACGCCATCTACTGCTCGGAAACCGAAGCCGCTGATGAATCCGTTTAGCGGCTGTCGAGAAAAGTCCAGCGCTGCTCGATTGCTGACGCAAGCGAGCGACCAGTCATCGCAAATCTGATCCGCGATCCAGTGGCTCCACTCGTCATCGATGCTAACCATCGCGGCGCTGGCGCGTGATGGGCCTGGATTTGCGAAAATCCGGCGCTTGGCCGCGACATAGCCGTCCATGCCGCCGTGGCGGTCCAGGTGGTCGGGGCTGATGTTGGTCAGGATGGCGACATCGGGGGCGAAAGTGGTGGTCAGGTCCAGCTGATAGCTGGAGACCTCAATCACATAGACGGCGTCGGGCGTCGGTTCGGGCAAGGCCAGGACGCCGACGCCGATATTGCCGCCGACGTGGACCGTCAGGCCCGCCGACTTCAGCACCCAGCCGATCAGGGCGGTGGTGGTGGACTTGCCGTTCGTGCCGGTGATGGCGACGACGCGCGGTCCCCCGGTCAAGCCGGAGGATGACGACGAATACGAGGCCAGGGCGCGGGCGAACAGTTCGATGTCGCCGACGACGGGCACGCCGGCCGCGCGGGCCAGGTCCACGGTCCAGTGGGGCCTGGGATGGGTCAGGGGCGCGCCGGGCGACAGGACCAGGGCGGCGAAGTCGGACCAGTCGGCGGCGGTCAGGTCCTCGACCGTGAAGCCCTCGCCTTTCGCCTGCGCCCGGCCGGCCTCGCCGTCGTCCCACAGGATCGGGATCGCGCCCCCGGCCTGGAGAGCGCGCGCAGCCGTAATCCCCGACCGTCCCAGGCCGAAGACCGCGACCCGCCTGCCTTCAAAGCCGGGAACGGGGATCATCGGATCAGCGCAGCTTCAGCGTCGACAGGCCCAGCAGGGCCAGGGCGCCGGCGATGATCCAGAAACGGATGACGACGGTGGATTCCGGCCAGCCCATCTTCTCGAAATGGTGGTGGACCGGCGCCATCAGGAAGATGCGCTTCTTGGTCAGCTTGTAATAGCCGACCTGGATCATGACCGAGGCGGCCTCCATGACGAACAGGCCGCCGACGATGCCCAGGACCAGTTCGTGCTTGGTGGTGACGGCGATGGCGCCCAGAGCGCCGCCCAGAGCCAGCGAACCGGTGTCGCCCATGAAGATCTTGGCCGGGGGGGCGTTGTACCAGAGGAAGCCCGCGCCGCCGCCGATCATGGCCGCGCAGAAGATGGCCAGTTCGCCCGCGCCGGGGACGTGGTGGACCTGAAGATACTGGGCGAAGACGAAGTTGCCGGCGAGGTAGCTGATCACGCCGAACGCGCCCGCCGCCATCATCACCGGCACGGTCGCCAGTCCGTCCAGACCATCGGTTAGGTTCACCGCATTGGAGAAGCCGACGATGGTGAAGGCCGCGAACGCCACATAGAACCAGCCGATGTTCAGCAGCACGGCCTTGAAGAAGGGGAAGGCGATCGAGGTCTCGAGCCCCGGCGAGGTCGGCGAGACGGTCATCCACAGCACGGTCAGGACGCCGGCGACGACGGCGACGACGGTCTGGGCCAGGAGCTTCTGCTTGGAGGTCAGGCCGGCCGAGGTCTGTTTGGTCACCTTGGCGTAGTCGTCGATGAAGCCCAGCACGCCGAAGGCGGCTGTCACGAAGCTGACGATCCAGATGTAGGGATTGGTCAGGTCGCCCCAGAGCAGCACCGCCACGCCGATGCCGGCCAGGATCATCAGACCGCCCATGGTCGGGGTGCCGACCTTGGACAGGTGGGACACCGGGCCGTCGTCGCGGATCGGCTGGCCCCGGCCCTGTTTGGCGCGGATCCAGTTGATGAAACGGCTGCCCATGGCGACGGCGACGATCATGGCGGTAGCCATGGCGAGGGCCACGCGCACCGTCTGGTATTGGACCAGGTTCAGCAGCGGATACTGGTGCGCCACGTCGGCGTAGTACAGATAGAGTAGGTAAAACATGTTTCTTCCCTACCGCGACGCCCGCGGGGCGTCACTGCTTGAGGGGACGCCTTCGGCGCGACTGAGGTTCGCCAAGGCTTGGGCCACCAGCGAGGCCTTGGAGCCGTTCGAGCCCTTGACCATGACGATGTCGCCGGGCGCGACCAGCAGGGCCGCCTCGGCCGCCAGTTCCGCCGCCGTCGCGCGCCAGACGCCGCGTCGCGAGACCGGAAGCGCGTCGTACAGCCAGCGCATCTCGGGGCCCGCGGCGTGGACAAGGTCCAGGCCGGCGGCGTCGATGGGGCCGGCGAGGCCTTCATGCAGGTCGCGGCTCTGCTCGCCCAGCTCCAGCATGTCGGTCAGCACCACCACGCGGCGGCCCGAGGTCGAGCGCGCGCCCAAGGTCTTGAACCCGGCGGCCATGGACAGCGGATTGGCGTTGTAGCTCTCGTCAATCAGGGTGAAGGCGCCGTCCGGCGTCGTGACCGTGCGGGTCTGGCCGCGTCCGGCCAGAGGCTGGAACCCCGCGAGGGCTTCAAGACTCGTCTCCAGCGTCACGTCCAGGGCGTCGAGCATCAAGAGGACGCATAGGCTGTTCAGGCCCCAGTGGGCGCCGGACTGGGCCAGGCGATAGTCGATGCGCCGCCCGAACAGTTCGGCGGCGACCGCCGCGCCCTCGGCGTCCGGCCGGAAGTCCAGCAGGCGTGCGTCATGGCCGGCGTCGGATCCGAACGTCAGCAGACGCGCGCCGACCGTCTTGGCCGCGTCGCACAGGACAGACGAGAAGGCGACGTCGCCGTTCGCCACCGCCGCGCCGCCCGGGACCAGACCCTGGAAGATAGTCGCCTTTTCACGCGCGACGCCCGCCTCGCCGTCCGCGAAGGCCTCGATATGGACCGGACCGACCGTAGTAACACAGGCCGCGTGGGGAGCGACGAAGCGCGACAGGGGCGCGATCTCGCCGGGCGCATTCATGCCGATCTCGAAGACGGCGCGCTGGGTCTCGACCGGCATCCGGGCCAGGGTCAGGGGCACACCGATGTGGTTGTTGTAGCTCTTGATCGAGCCGTGAGCGGGACCGGCGAGGTCGAGGCCCGCCTTGATGGCCTGGGTGACGCTGGTCTTGCCGACGCTGCCGGTGACGGCGCCACGCTTCACATGGGGCGCGCGCTCGCGGGCGGCGACGCCCAGGGCTTCGAGGCCGCGCAAGGTGTCGGGCACGACGACACACGGGCCGCCCTCGACCGGGTGTTCGACCAGGGCGGCCGCGGCGCCCGATGCGAAGGCGCCGCTGGCGAACTGATGCCCGTCGCGTTCGCCCTTCAGCGCCAGAAACAGATCGCCGGGGACGATCTCGCGGCTGTTGTAGGTCAGGCCCGTGATGGGGCGATCGTCGCCCTGCAGCAGGCCGCCCGTGGCGGCGGCGACTTCGACGGCCGACCAGAGCGGGCGGGCGGAGTGTTCAGGCATAGAGAGACAGGGCCTCGGACGCGACAGTGGCGTCGTCGAAGGGGTGGGTCACGCCCGCGACGATCTGACCCTGTTCATGCCCTTTTCCGGCGATGACCACCACATCCCCGTCACGCATCATTTCGACGGCGGCCTCGATGGCGGCGCGGCGGTCGCCGATCTCGATCCCGTCCGGGCAGCCGGCGCGGACCTGGGCGCGGATGGCGGCGGCGTCTTCGGATCGCGGATTGTCGTCGGTGACGATGGCGATGTCGGCCAGACGTCCGGCGATCTCGCCCATCAGGGGGCGCTTGCCGCGATCGCGATCGCCGCCTGCGCCGAAGACGACGATCAGTCGACCGGTCGCGTGGGGACGCAGCGCGTTCAGAACCGTCTCAAGCCCGTCGGGCGTGTGCGCGTAGTCGACATAGACCTCCCCCCGGCTGTCCTGGCCGCCGTCGATGCGTTGCAGGCGGCCTCGCGCCCCGGTCAGGCCTTCCAGCGCGCCGATGACGGCGTCGGCGGGATCGCCGGCGGCGATGCACAGACCGGCCGCCACCAGGGCGTTGGACGCCTGAAACGCGCCGGCCAAGGGCAGCAGGATTTCGCGGATGTCGCCGCGCACGTCGATCGTCAGACGCTGGCCCTCAGGCGTCGCGCGACGGCCGATCAGGGTCAGGTCGCGACCGCGCTCGCCCACGCCCATGACGCCCAGACCCGCCATGATCGAGGCGGAGGCGAAGACCGAATAGGCGTCGGAATCGGCGTTCAGCACGGCGGTGCGGCCGCGCGGCAGCAGGGTCTCGAACAGGCGCATCTTGGCGGAACGGTAGTCCGCCATGGTGCCGTGATAGTCGAGGTGATCCTGGGTCAGGTTGGTGAAGGCGGCGGCCTTCAAGGCGACCCCGTCCAGGCGGCGCTGATCGATGCCGTGGGACGAGGCCTCCAGCGCGACGTGGGTCACGTCCTTGGCGGCCAGTTCGGCCATCAGGCGCGCGGCCTCGGCGGCGTCGGGGCTGGTCAGGCCGGGGCCGGTCAGGGCGTAGGTCCTGACGCCCTTCTGGCCGATGACGCCCAGCGTGCCCATGCTGGCGGACTTGTGGCCGATCCCGGCCCAGATCTGGCGGCAGAAGGTGGCGACAGAGGTCTTGCCGTTGGTACCGGTCACGGCGACGCAGGTCTTGGGCTGGGCGCCGTAGAAGCCGCGCGCGGCGATGGCGTAGGCCCGGCGCACGTCGCCCGAGGTGACCAGAACGGGCGCCGCGCCATCCGGCGTATCGGTCGGGGCCAGAACCGCAGCGGCCCCTTGCGCCAAGGCCTGGGGGATGAAGGCGCGGCCGTCGGCGGCCGTGCCCGGCAGGGCGACGAACAGGGCGCCGGGCGAGACCTTGCGGCTGTCGGCGGTGACGCCGGTGATCACGGGGTCCGAGGACACGTCGCGGCGCAGCAGGTCGGACAGGTGAAGCGCGCTCAAAGCCCGTCCCCCGCCACGTCCTGATATTGCGGGATCTTCTCGCCCGAGGCCGTGCGCCAGCGGTCGTCGCGGCGTTCGACGCCCAGGAAGCCGGCGATGCGGTCGGCGATATTGTGCACGGCGGGCGCGGCGACATAGGCGCCGGTCTTGGGATAGGTCCCCGGCTCGTCCATCACGATCAGGATGGCGTAGCGCTTGCCGTTCAGCGGGCCATCGACGGGGAAGACCGCCGCGAAGGAGCCCAGGGCGTGGCTGGGGTCATAGCGACCGCCGACCAGTTTGTTGGCCGAGCCGGTCTTACCGCCGACCCGCAGGCCCGGCGCGTCGGCGAAACCGCCCGAACCCTTGACGACATTGCGACGCAGCAGGTCGAGAATGGCGCGCGAGGTCTCTTCGGTGACGACCTGTTGCGGCTGGACGTTGCGGGCGCCGCCCTTGCGCAGCGACAGCGGGATCATCCGACCGCCGTTGGTCAGGGCGCCCATGGCCTGAACCATCTGGGCCGGGGTGATCATGATGCCATAGCCGAAGGACAGCGACGCCAGGGTCGAGTTGTCCCAGCGACGCGGCACGACGGGCTTGGCCGATTCCTTCAGCTCGATCTTGGCGGCGTCCAGCAGGCCAAGGCGGCGGAAATAGTCGCGCATGGTGTTGGGGCCCATCTGCACCGCCAGTTGCGACGTGCCGATGTTGGAGGAGTGCAGGTAGACCTCTTCCAGCGTCATCACCCGGTTCTGGGCGTGGAAGTCCTTGATCTTGCGGTCGCCGATCTGGAAGGCCTGGGAGGCGTCGAACAGGGTGTTCATGTCGGCCCGGCCGGTGTCGAGGCCGGCGGCGACGGTGAAGGTCTTGAAGACCGAGCCCATTTCGTAGTGGCCCGAAACCGCGCGGTTCAGGGTGGCGCCGTCGGGTGCCGCGCCGCGATCGGCCGAGTTGAAGGTCGGCCAGGACGCCATGCCCAGCACCTCGCCGGTCTGGACGTCGGTGACGATGCCGACGGCGCCCTTAGCCTGGTTCTTGATCGCGGCGGCGGCGAGTTCGTTTTCCAGCACGCCCTGGACGCGCAAGTCGATGGACAGGGGGAAGGCCTCGCCGCGCTGACCCGCCGCGCGGATCTCGTCGTTGAAGGCCAGTTCAGCGCCCGAGACGCCCTGCCCGCCCGTGTCGGCGTCGCCGATCAGGTGGACGGCCGAAGTTCCCAGCGGATAGGCGCGGCGATCCTCGGGCTCGAAGGTGACGCCGCCCAGCGCCAGATCGTGGACGGCGGCCTTTTCCTGAGGCGTCAGGCCGGTCAGGGCGATCAGACGACGGTCGCCGCCCAGCACCTTCTTCAGTCGCTCGGCGGAGATGCGCGGCAGGGCGCGGCGAATCTGGCGATAGGCCAGGTCGCGATCCCAGATCTCGGCCGGGTCGATGTAGAGGCCGTAGTGGACGATGTTGGTGGCCAGCAGCTCGCCATTGCGGTCCGTCAGGTCGCCGCGCACCAGGGCGTTCGGATTGACGCCGCGCCCCAGGCCGTTGGCCGGGGCGAACAGGGCCTTGTACGACGCGCCGATGGCCAGGCCGCCGAAGACGCAGGAAAAGACGATCAGGATCAGGAAGATGCGGACGCGCGTGTCCTCTTCCGGGCGGGCGTCGGCGCGGGCGCGCTCGAAGCCGTGCTCCAGCCGCCAGACCAATTCCGTCAGCCAGCGCCAGAAGGGCGACAGGCGGCCTTGCAGCCGTTCCTGGAAATCGGCGCCCGGCGCGGGGCGATGATAGCGATGATCCTGAACGCTCATTGCGCCGGCTCCGGCGATGGCGTGGGAACGGGCGCGTCATCGGCGACGGCGGCGGGCGCCGGCGCGGCTGCAGGCGCGGACGCGGCGGGTTGAGCGGGGACGGGTTTCAGGGCGGTCAGCTGACCTTCCTTGGCCTGACGGGCGACCGCGACGGGGGCCATGCCGATCTGGCGCGACAGGCTTTCCAGACGGGCGGGCTGCTCCAGCCGGGCGACCTCGGCGCGCAGCAGGCGGACGCGCTGTCCGTTCTCGCGGATGTCCTGTTCGATCTGGGCGATGCGGCTGCTTTCACGCGCGGCGGCGGCCTTGGCGGCATAGACCGACACGATCATGATCGCGACCAGGGCCACGCCGATGATCTCGACCCAGCGCACGCCGCGCACCTTCCAGTCGAACAGACGCTGAAGCGCGGTGCGAGAATAGGTGAAGAAGGGCGCCGTGGTCATGCCGCCGCTCTCCCATCGATCCGACCCCAGGCCGGGGCGTCGGTGCGCACGGCCGCGCGCAGCTTGGCCGAGCGGGCGCGGGGGTTGGTGGAACGCTCTTCGTCGCCCGCCTCGCGCGCGCCCTTGAACTGCAGCGTGAAGCTGGGCTTGCGCGGATCGACGGCCATCGGCGCATGACGCGAACCGGCGGGGCTGTTGCCCGTGCGCTCGGTCAGGAAGGCCTTGACGATGCGGTCTTCCAGCGAATGGAAGGTGACGACGGCGAGACGTGCACCGGGGGCGAGCGTCGCCTCGGCGGCCTCCAGACCGCGTTCCAGCTCGCCCAGCTCGTCATTGACCGCGATGCGCAGGGCCTGGAAGACCCGCGTCGCCGGATGGATGGGCGCGCCGCGACGGCCGCCCAGGGCCTTTTCGACCACCTCAGCCAGATCCAGGGTGCGGGTGAACGGCTGTTCGGCGCGGCGACGCAGGATGGCGGTGGCGACGCGGCCCGACTGGCGCTCTTCGCCATACAGTTTGAAGATGTGAGCCAGGGGACCGTGGTCCCAGGTATTGACGATGTCGGCGGCGGTCGCACCCTCATCGGACATGCGCATGTCCAGCGGACCGTCGCGCATGAAGGAGAAGCCGCGCTCGGCCTGATCCAGTTGCATCGACGAGACGCCGATGTCGAAGACGGCGCCGTCCAGCTTCGCCTTGCCGCTGTCGGCGAACGCCTGGGCCAGACCCGAGAAGGGGGTGCGGATCAGCTGGAACTGGCCGGGGAAGTCGCTGGCGACGGCGTCGGCGTGCGGCTGGACCGTCGGGTCGCGATCCAGGGCGACGACCTGGGCGCCCGTTTTCAGGATGGCGCGGGTATAGCCGCCAGCGCCGAAGGTGGCGTCGATCACGACATCGCCGGGCGCGGGCGCCAGGGCCTCGATCACCTCGGCCAGCAGGACGGGGGCGTGGGGGGCTTCGGTCACGATCCGCCTCCCGCCAGCTTCATCTGGGCCGCCAGTTTCAGGGCGCCGATCTGGGCCATACCGGCCTTGGCCAGGGCGCGCTGTTCGGCGCGGCGCGCCGCCCATTTCTCGCGCGACCAGATCTGGAAACGGTCGTTCAGGCCGACGATGACGACGGTGTCGCCCAGACCGGCTTCGGCGCACAGCGCCTCGGGCAAGGTGATCCGACCGCCGGAATCGTAGGCCAGGCGCACCTGCTCGCCCATCACCTGCCACTCCAGCGCCGAACGCTCCTCGGAGCCGAACGGCAGGGCTTCGATCATCTCGGCATAGACGGCGAACAGGCGGTCGCCGCCCGCTTCCAGACAGTCGGCCTCGATCGAAGGGAAGATGAAGACCCCGCCGGCGGCGCCGTTTTCGGTCGTGCGGAAATCGTTGGGGATGAGGAGACGGCGCTTGCCGTCCAGCTGCTTCTCATAGGTCGAGAGAAACACGCCCTGTCCAATCGAGCCCTTCGGCCCGTCCCTAGATGCCCTGACGAACGCCCGCCGCGCCCGCCTTTCAGCCCCAAATCATGATGCTGGGATAGCATGGGATGAAATGGGCCTCAATGGGATCGAAGCCAAGATTTAACCATGTTTTGACGTGTGACGACTTAAGCACGCCTGAACAGCTGGAACATACACGGAACAAACAAAGTATTCACAGGCTGTGAGGCGTTCTAACCTTCCATTGCCAGACAATAGGTTAACGCCCGCCAACACGCGGGACCGCCGCCAGAACGCTGAAATGCGGGGATAATCCGAACGCGGACCAAAACATCACGCGAGCCATCACCGGCTGGGCGGGCGGGAAGCGCGCTAACGGGCCTCAAGTAGGCCGAAGGCCGATAGGCCCAGTAAAAAAGTATGCCAGACGGCCTGTAAGCCGGGTTTTGTTCCGCTCCGAAGCCGAGGCCCGGATCGGCGACGATCATTCCTCTGGACCGACCATTGCTGATCGGTTCTCGCGACCTACCCGGACATCTGAGGCGGTGAGCCCCGCGAGCGAGCCCGCGCGATGTCCCTATTTGGTCTTGCTCCAGGCGGGGCTTGCCATGCCGTCCCTGTTGCCAGGTCCGCGGTGGGCTCTTACCCCACCCTTTCACCCTTACCGGCCTCGCAAAGCCGGAGGTTTGCTTTCTGTGGCGCTATCCCTCGGGTCACCCCGGGCGGAAGTTATCCGCCGCCTTTTCACCGTGGAGCCCGGACTTTCCTCGACGGACGCGAAGTCCGCCGCGACCGCCCAGCCGTCTGGCGCGCGCTAGATGCGCGTTAGCGGCGCGAACGTCAATTCAATACGCCCGTGACGCTCTCGGCGCTGGCCAGCTGGAGCAGGCCGACCAGGCGGGCGCGGGTTTCGCCGTCGGCGACGCCGTCAACGCGGGCCGGGCGCCAGTGACGCTGGAAGGCGCGCACGGCGGTTTCCACGGCGGCGTCGTAGTCGCCGCCGGCTTTCAGGCCGTAGCCCAGCCGATGCAGGCCGGCGCGGAGCACCATGGGGCCGATGCCCTGATCGCCCTTTTGCAACAGGCCGCCCAAGGCCTGCACCCGTTCGGTCGCCGGTTCGAACCACAGGCCGTGCCCGGCCTCGGCCAGACGCTTCCAGGGGAAGAGCTCGCCCGGGTCTTCCTTGCGATCCGGCGCCAGGTCGGAGTGGGCGATGATGCGGTTGTCGGCGATGGTCCAGCGGCTGCGAATGTCGGAGATCAGGGCGATGACGGCCGCGATCTGGGCTTCGGGGAAGGCGCGGTAGCCGAACTCATGGCCGGGATTGACGATCTCGATGCCGATGGAGGCGGCGTTGCAGTCGTCCTCGCCCTGCCAGACGCCGCGGCCGGCGTGCCAGGCGCGGCGCTCCTCGGGCACCAGCTGAAAGACGCGGCCGTCTTCCTCGACCAGATAATGGGCCGAGACCTTGGCCTCGGGATCGCGCAGGCGGGCCAGAGCGGCCTCGCCGGTCTGCATGCCGGTGTAGTGCAACACCAGCATGTCCGGCGGCGCACGGCGCGCGTCGAAGTTGGGCGAAGGCGCGTCGATGTAGGACGTCATGGGCGGAGTCGGCTCAGCGGCCGTTGCGCTCCCAGCCATAGGCGACCCAGGCGCCGTCCACCTTGTGGGCCTCGATCAGGTCGGGATCGCTGTTGCGGCGACGCGGCGCGATATTGCGGCGGGTGCGCATGACCAGACCGACCAGAAAGACCAGAACGCCGGCGAACAGGGCGATCACCGCCACGGCCGCAGCGGTGAAGACGGCGAGGACGGCGCCGACCGCCATGGCGCAGACGGCGGCGATCATGCCGGCGACCCACATGACGGACGCCACCAGGCCGTTGGGACGGCGGCGGGCGGCATGGCCGATGGCGGCGAGACGTTCAGGCTGGAACATGGATCATCCTTTCAGGCGATCCGGGGAACGCCTGACACGCAATGTCGGTCCATCGGAGCCTGCGGTCAATGGACCGCGACGCACGGTCGCGTGGGCCGCGCTCCGTCAAAAGATCGGCTGATCGGCCAGAACCACCGCGCCCTGGCTGCGCATCCGGTCGCTGTCGATCCGGCGCATCACGGCCTGGGCCTGGGGATCGGCCATGACGCCGCCCAGCATGACCAGCGCCTTGGCGGCCTCGGTCTGGACGCCGAACATTTCCGACAGGGCCTCGAACGGCGACTGCTGCTTGGGGAAATGCTTGAAGCGGACGGGCTCGTTGTCGGGAATCTTGGCCAGCTGGCGAGCCTTGTTCACCGCCTCGGTCACGCCGCCCAGCTGGTCGACGAGGCCCAGCGGCAGGGCTTGGGCGCCGGTCCAGACGCGGCCCTTGGCGATTTCGCGCACCCGGTCCGGCGACAGTTTGCGGCCCGTCGCCACACGGGTGATGAAGTCGTCGTAGATCCGGTCCATCGAACCGGCGAAGGCCGCGCGCTGCTGGGGGGTGAATTCCTGCGTCGGCGAGAAGGCGTCGGCGTACTCCCCGCCCACCGTCAGCTCACGCATGTCGACGCCGAAGCGGCCCAGCGCATCGGCCAGCACGAACTTGCCGCCGAACACGCCGATCGAGCCGGTCAGGGTCGTGGGCTGGGCCACGATCCAGTCGGCTTCGGAACTGATCCAGTAGCCGCCCGAGGCCGCATAGGCGCCCATGGACACCACCACCGGCTTGCCCGCCGCCCGGGCCGCGCGCACGGCGGCCAGGATCTGCTCGGACGCCTCGGGCGAACCGCCGGGCGAAGAGACGCGGAAGACGATCGCCTTGACGCTCTTGTCCTCGATCGCGTCGTAGATGGCCTCGGCCGTGTCGTCGGAATGGATGGACGAGCCGCCGCCGAAGCTGGCGCCGCTGCCGCGCCCGGTGACGATGGCCCCCTCCCCGCCCACGATGGCGATGGCGTTCTTGCCCGACCCCGTGCGCTCGCCCTTCTGGCTGGCGTATTTGCCGAACTCGACGATCTCGGCGCCCTTGCCGGCGCGAGTCTTGATGGCGATCTCGGCCTCTTCGACCTGGCCCACCTTGTCGATCAGCCGGTTGCTGAGCGCCTGCTCCGCCGAATAGGGGCCGGCCTCGATCACCGTCTTCAGCGCCGGGGCCGTCGTCTTGCGGTCCTTGGCCGCGTTGGCCAGGGCGGTGTCGTAGATCGACGTCATCCAGGCGGTCATCGCCTCGCGGTGCGGGCCGGTATAGTCGCTCTGGGTGTATTCGTTGACGGCGTTCTTGTACTCGTAGCGCTGTTCGAACTCGGGTTTGACGCCGTATTTCTGGAAGGCGCGACCAAGGAACAGGCTGTCGGCCGAGAAGCCCGTGGCCTGGAAGCCGGCGGTGTTCTGCATCCACAGCTCCGACGCCGAGGCCCCGACCATATAGGTAGACATCACCGCGCCCGACGGGGCGAAGCCCTGACTGTGGGCGATGACCGGCTTGCCTGCGTTGCGGAAACGATGGATCGCCTGGCGCAGTTCGTCGGCGGTGGCGGGCGTCATGCCGCTTTCCGGCAGGCGGATCAGCAGAGCCTTGACGCTGCTGTCGGTCTGGGCCTGATGCAGGCCGTCGACCACGTCCGTCAGGGCCAGGCCGGAACTGCCGAAGGCCGCGAACGGATTGGACGACGGCTGGTCGCTGACTCCGCCGCGCAGGTCCAGCTCAAGCACGGTGGTCGCCGGCGTCGTCGGCTTGGACGACGAGGCGACGGCGACCGTCAGCAGCACCACGGGAATGACGACGACGAACAGGATCAGCCCGGTGAAGACACCAAGGACCGTCAGGAAGAATTGCTTCATCGGAAGGAAAACGCGCGCTCGCAGGCCGGAAATGGCGTCGCCAGCATAGGGGGACGCGGGCCGTCGTCAAATGACGTGCGTGCAATCCGTAGGTTCACCTGGCGTTCGCAGCCGCACCCGATTGCTGCGGCGCAGCGTGCGGATTGATGCGGGGGCCGGAAATCCCTATATGAGCCGCCTGTGAGCGAGGGCCTGCGCCCCGCGTTTTTCTTGCTGGAGACCGCACGATGCTGGTCACCCTGATGAAGTCCAAGCTGCACCGCGCCACGGTGACCCAGGCCGATCTCGATTACGAGGGATCGATCGCCATCGACATGGACCTGCTGGACGCCGCCGGCATCTATCCGCACGAGCAGGTCGATGTGCTGAACATCACCAACGGCGCGCGCTTCACCACCTATGCGATCGAGGCGCCGCGCGGCTCCAAGGTGATCGGCGTCAACGGCGCCGCCGCCCGCCTGGTGCAGAAGAACGACAAGGTGATCGTTGTGACCTATGGCCAGCTGCCGCAGGAAGAAGCCCGCCAGTGGAACCCGAACGTGGTCCTGCTGGACGACGCCAACGCGATCAAGAATGCCGGCTGAGGCGTCTCGGCCCTAAGAAGGCAAAAAGGCCCGCCGGCGACGGCGGGCCTTTTCTTTATCCGGTCGATGCGATCAGCGGGCGATGTCGTAGACGCCCGTGATGTCGATCCGCACCATCAGTTCGCCGGCGGAAACCGGGGTGCTCTCGGCCCGATCCATCGACACGGCGCGGGCGGTGAACATTGGCGGCATCGGCGGCGGGGGCGCATAGCCGCCGCCCTCGGTCAGATTGCGAATGCCCGACAGTTGGACGTTCAGCGACTGGGCGTACAGCTGGGCCTTGGCCTGCAGGTTGCGCACGGCCAGCTGGCGCGCCTGGTTTTCGGCGGCGGTCGGATCCTTCAGGCCGAAGCTGATGCCGTCGATCTGGTTGACGCCGGCGGCGACCACGGCGTCAGCCGTCGTGCCGACCTTGCTCAGGTCGTTGATGACCACCGTCACGCGGTTGACCGCCTGATAGCCGCGCAGCTTGGGCGGCTCGTTCTGGACGTAGTCGTATTGCGCCGACAGGTTCAGGCCCGAGGTCTGGATGTCGCGTTCGGCGACGCCCGCGCGGCGCAGGGCGGCGACGACGCGCGTCATCTGCGCAGCATTGTCGCGCATGGCGGCTTGGGCGGTCGGCGCCTCGGTCTGGACGCCGAAGGTGATGGTGGCCATGTCCGGCGCGGCCTTGACCTCGCCATAGGCCGACAGGTTCAGCGACGGCGCGGGCTGCATCATGTGCATGGCTCCCATTGAGGGTTCTGACGCCTGGGCCATGGCGCGCGGCGTGGCGGCGGCCAGGAAGGCGGCGGCGGCGACAGCGCCGCCGAAAGCGACGGTCTTCAGCGAAACGGTCTTCAGGGGAGCGGCGGCCAGTGTGCGGGTCATGCAGTCTTCTCCGTAAGCGATCCGGGACCAGCGCGTTCGCCGATCCGTTGCAACGACCTTGGCCGTTCTCGCCTGAACCAACGCCCGTGCGCCGTGGCAGTTTCCGTTCATCTTCGTGAAATCGCCGAAAGATCGCCTTCTTGCCCGCCCCCGCTTGGCAAGGCGCGCCCGCGCCTGCTAGGCGAAACCCCTACCGCCGAGGCGCGCCTTGGGGGCCTGTAGCTCAATGGTTAGAGCCGACCGCTCATAACGGTCTGGTTGGGGGTTCGAGTCCCTCCGGGCCTACCACCTAGGTGTCGGCGCTAATACAGCTTTACGGCTGCCTAGCTTGACGGCTGACGGGCCAGGCGATGTTTGACCCGACAGTGGTCTTACGACCCAACCACGGCTCAATCGGGTCGTAGGACCAAGCCCTGAAGTTAATCGATGCGCGGGCTCCACCTGGCCGCACAAATGCTCCTCATGCCGGCAGGCGCTTGAAGCCTTTCCGGGTCATCGCACCCCAGGACTGGGTCTTGCGCAGGAACTGCCAGGTGCCGTGCAGACGCCACAGGTTGTTGATCTGGCGGTAGCCGAAGTTCTCCACCACGGCCATGAGCGCCAGGATCACGAGGTGGCGCGTCTTCGGGAAGCGCCGCAGTTCGCTTTCTTCCAGGGCCAGGGCCCCGACCGATATGACGACGCCGAAGGTGAAGCTGACAGCCAGGAAGGCCAGCAGGTATTCCACCGACAACAGCCCCAGCATCCACAGCACGGGGATCAGGATATAGCCGATCATCTCGATGACCGGTCCGATGACATCGACAAAGAGGATATGTCCGAACCCGGCGATCCCGACCCGTCCGAAGCCCCGTCGCCACATCATGTCGCCGTGGCGCTGGAAGGTCTCCAGGGCGCCGCGGTGCCAGCGGGCCCGCTGGCGGCCCAGAACGCTGAAACTTTCCGGGGCCTCGGTCCAGCAGACGGGCTCGGGAATGAAGGCGACGCGATAGGGGCGCTTCTGCGATCGCATCAGCCGGTGAAGCTTGACGACCAGCTCCATATCTTCACCCACCGTGCCGTGGGTATAGCCGCCAACCTCGAGAACCGCAGACCGGCGAAACAGGCCGAACGCGCCCGAGATGATCGTCAGGGCGCCGATCCGGCTCCAGGCCAGGCGGGCCATCAGGAACGCCCGCAGATATTCGACGGTCTGCAACAGCGCCAAGGGGTTGGTCGGCAGGCCGATCTCGACGACGCGCCCATGATCGATGCGGCAGCCGTTGGCGATGCGCACAGTCCCTCCGACGGCTACGGTCCGCACCGGATCGTCGACGAACGGTCGCACCGCACGCAGCAGGGCGTCAGGCTCGAGAAGGGAGTCGGCGTCCATCGAGCAGACGATCGGGGCCCGCGCCACATTGATGCCGGCGTTCAAGGCGTCGGCCTTGCCGCCGTTCTGCTTGTCCACGACGACGAGCCGCGGCTGGCTCGGCGTCCCCCATATGCCGCGGATCGGTTGGTGGCCGATCTTCAGATCGTGGGCCCGCTCGATCGGCGCGAGCTCGAAGGCGTCGATCAGAACTGCCAAGGTCTCGTCCGCAGAGCCGTCGTTGATGACGACGATCTCGAAGTTCGGATATTGCAGCGCCAGAAGCGACCGCACGCTTTCGACGATGGTCAGGGCTTCATTATAGGCCGGCGCCAAGAGGGCGATGGGCGGCGAGGCCTCGGCGTAACGGCGCCAAAGCACGCCGACGGCCGGCGTCGAAGGCGTCTCGATCAGCGACGCCGCAGCGAGGACGAGCTGGAGCATGTAGATCACGTTCTGGAACAGGCCCGCCGCGATCACGAACAGCGCCACGAACGCGGCAATGGCTTCGATCGACGCGGTCATGACGAGGCGACGACTTGAACGGGCTCTGGGGCGGGTCTCAATGGCGTCAGGTCGAGGGGAACCGGCCCGATGGAGTGTTCAGGTTTGGGAAGCGGCAGGCCCAGAGTCTGCAGCGCCTCGGTCGCGCGAAACCGCACCCACCATTCGGCGTCGTTCAGGCAAGCCGTCAGCGACGGCGCCAACTGGCGGGCGCCCAGTTTGGCGGCGGTGGCGCAGGCTTCGGCGCGCACGTCCCAGGCGGCATCATGCAAAGCGGCCTCGACGGCCGCCGATGCGGCGGGATGCGCCAGCTGGCCGATCCCCCTGACGGCGGCGAGCCGGAGCGCGACATTGGGATCGCTCGTGGCGTCGATCAGGGCGGGCAGACAGCTATAGGCGCCGCTTCCGGCCAGCGCCTCGGCCAGGACGGCGCGCAAGGTCGGCGACCGGTCCGGGCTGTTGAAGACGGCGAGGGCCGCATCAGGATCGGCGCTGGCCAGCCGGCGCAGGACGGGGAGGTGTTGCAAGGATTCGGTCTCCCCGCGCTTCTCCAGGTCCACGACCACCGCCTCAATGGACGGCGCGGCGTCGATCTCGATCAGACTGCGAATGGCGGCGATCCGCACTTCCCCATCCCGGGAGGCCATATACAGCGATGATAGGGCTGCGGTGGTGGCTTGCGATGGAAATGCGGCCAGCGCTTCGGCCGCCGCCAGCCTTCCGGTGCGGCTGCCCCGGTTCAGTCGATCACGCAGCGTCGCATCGACCTCAAGACGTGTGAGCGCCGCCACGAGGCGTTCACGTTCCGCGCCCCGAACGAGGCCCATCACCTCCAGCAGGGACTCCGCAAGCAGTCGCGCCTGGTGCTGATAGGCTTGCAGACGGGCTTCCCCCTCGGCATCGCCGCCCATGATCTGCAGATAGGCGCGCGAAACCGACTTGCGATGCTCGGCGCGGTTGGCCTGGGAGCGTTCGCGAAACAGTCGGCTCAGGATCAGCCAGCTCATCCATGCCAGCGCCGCCGCCATCAGCAGAAGCGACGTCATCCAGAGCTGGTTGAGCAGGGCCGTCATCAGAACCGCCACCCCACGCCCAGGTCGATGGCGTCGCGGTCATAGGCGGCGCGATCCTCGTGCGTGCCGAATAGGCGCAGAGTCAGGCGTGGACCGATATCGACCTCGGCGCCGACGGTTCGCGCCTTCACATCGACTGTGGCGCCGTCTGACGATTCCGGCGCATCCGCGAACCCCGCGCTTAGACGCACCGCCGGTCCAAGGGCCCAAAGGCCGCGAACGGCGTATCCGTCGCGATGCTTTCCGCGCTCATCCCAGACGTTGATCCAACGTCCCTGAACGGAAAGGCGGCGGTCGAACGCGGAGACTTCAAGCCCCGGCTGCACGGTCGAGACGGTTCCGACCTTGTATCGCGCCACGCCGGCGTCCGCGATCATCTGCACATTATGGCTCAGGGGTTTCGCCCCTCCGATCTTCAGCGCGGCCTGCGGACGGTGATCGGCATCGATGGCCCCGCCGACGGCGATATAGGCCGATCCGTCGCCCAAAGGCGCGGAGTGCCTCGCCTCGAGATAGACGTCAGCGTCGCCGAAACGCTCGCTGCGCTCGGCGAGCAGCTCAAACGTCCGGCCGTCCTGAAAGCGCCGGGCGACCGAGATGCCCTGCTCGCGCCAGGGCGGGAGCGAGCCGGAAAGCTCGCTGTGGGAGACACGCACGTCCATCCGCCAGGCGCCATCCGGCGTCTGAGTTTCTTCGGAACGGACCGCAGCGATCTCCGCCGCCCTGCCGGGATCGGTGCGCGCGGCGTCAGCGAGGGCCGCATCGACGGCCGCCCGATCGCCCTTTGCCTGAGCGACGCGCGCGCGTCCGATATAGGCGTCAGTATAGTCTGGAGCGGCCGCAATCACCTGATCGAAGGCTTGTTGGGCCTCGTCCAGACGACCGAGCGCCAGCAGGGACAGCCCCCTGTTCAGTCGCGCATCGACATTGTCCGGCTGTTCGGACAGCACGCGCTCAAACAGGCCCGCCGCATCCAGATGGCGGCCGGCGAGACGCGCAGCGACCCCTCGATCATAGAGATTTTCCGCCTGAGCGAAGACCGGCTCAGCCGACGCCAGAAGCAGGGCGGCTGTCGCCGCCATCACCATTCGCATGAGACCTGTCCGCGGGAAGAAGACGGCTGATGCGCGCGATCAGCTCATCGGGGATAAACGGCTTGACCAGATAGTCGGCCGCGCCAAGTTTCAACGCTCCCACGATATCCTCCTCGCGTCGCAAGGACGTCAGCATGATAACGGGCACATCGGACGTTGCGGGATCGGCCCGCAGACGCCTCAACACCTCGAAGCCGTCGACCACCGGCATCATGCCGTCAAGAATGGCGAGGTCGGGACGGAGCTCGCGAACCTGGGACAAGGCCGCAGCGCCGTCCTCGGCCGGGAAGACCATGTAACCCGACGCCGACAACTTGTGGACGAGCAGCTCACGCAGGAAGGCGTCGTCGTCTGCAATCAGGATTCTGTAGGCAGCCATCACTGGTCGACTCTCTCGATGATGTCAGAGGGTTGTATCCCAACTTCCTGAATCAGCCGTTCACGAATTCGCACGGACACGTCCAAAGCGAAATGAGACGGCCAATGCGGGCGGCGCCGCGAGAATTGACCCCAGATTAATCGCATGGCGCGAATGTGGCGGTCTAATCGTCGCGAGGGGTCTATGATTCAGGCGTCAACTGCCCGCGTGCCTTCGAAAGATCGCGCAAAGTCGCTGTTCACCCTCGCCGGCCTCGCTGTGCTCGCGAGCTTGCTGACGATCTTTTCGATCGTTCACGGCCGCGCGGGCGGCCCGGTCTCGGCGATCTGGGCGCTCAATGCCCTGTTCTTCGTGGTGGCGTCGAAATCGCGACGCACAAGGTGGCCCAGCCTGGTCGGGGCCATGTTCCTCGGCAACCTGTCCGCGTATCTGATCGCCGGCGATCCGGCCCTACGCGCCTTGATGTTTGCGATCGCCAATGTCGTCGAAGTCGTCTTGATGATCGTCGCCCTTAATCGGCGATCAAAGGTACGGCTGTTCCGGCGATCAACCATCCTGCGCTTTATCGGCTGGACATTCGTGGCCGTGCTTCTGTCGACCGCTGTCGTATTTGCAGCCTTGATCGTCTTCGGAGAGCCGGCGAAAGCGCATTGGACCGCAGTATGGCTGGCCGCCCATACGCTGGGCTTGCTGTTCTTCACGCCCATGATCTGGGCCCTGTCAAACCGTCAGGCCAGATTGGATCTGCGCCGGAATGTCGGCTCCATGCTGCCGGACCTGGTTCTGGTCGGCGCGGTAACAGCCGCCGTCTTCGTCCAGTCGCGTTATCCGCTGCTGTTTCTCGTTCCGCCCACCCTTGTTTTCGTCGCCTATCGACGCGGTCTGGCCGGCGCGGCCATCGGCCTGTTCATCGTCGGCGCCCTCGGGCTTGCCTTCACTCTGGGCGGGACCGGTCCGACGCGTCTGGTCGACAGTCACGTCTCGGAACAGCTTCTGGTCCTGCAGGGGTTCCTGGTGGTCAATGCGCTGGCCGCTCTGACGGTCGGATCGGCGGCGTCGGAAAAGCGCCGCCTCATCGAGCGCCTCCAGCGTCACCGCGCGTCGCTCGCCAGACGCGCGCACAAGGAGCGTCTGCTGATCCAGCAAGCGCGGCTCGCCGAGCGCATGAGCCAGGTCGGCTATTGGACCCTCAATCCGTCGACGGGAGACGTTTACTGGTCGCCTGAAGTCTATCGCATCCACGGCGTAACGCCCGAGGAGTTCAACCCTCGTCTGGGCGATGCGCTTCAGTTCTACCCGGAAGGCGATCGCCAGCGAGTGTCGGAAATTCTGCGGGTCGGCATCGAGACCAAGGCGGCCTGGTCATTCGAAGCCGATCTGCAAAAGGCCGACGGTTCGCTGATCCGCGTGCGGTCCATGGCCGAAATGCAGATGAACGACGCCAATGAGGTCGAGACGATCTTCGGCGTGTTCAAGGATGTGACACGCGATCACGAGATGCTGGAAAAAGTGCGTGAGCAGGAAACGCTGTACCGGCTGCTCGCGGACAACTCATCCGACGTCATCGCTCGGTTCGGCACCGACAGCGTGTTCACCTATCTGTCGCCCTCCATCAAACCCCTCCTCGGCTATGACCCGGACGACCTGATCGGCAAGTCGACGTCGCTGGTCGTTCATCCGGATGATTTCGAGCGCGTCCTGTCGGACTGGCGCCGAGGCCTGGCGTCGGGGCGGCCATTCTCCGTCGAGTACCGGGGCGTGCACCGCGACGGCACGATCAAATGGCTGGAGGCGCGGCCCTCCATCACCCGTGACGAAGACGGCCAGATTCTGGAGTTCATCGACAGCGTCCGCGACGTAACGGACCGGCATGCCCGTGAGGTCGAACTGGCGAAAGCGACCGAGGCGGCGAATGAGGCGACGCGGGCCAAGGGCGCCTTCCTTTCCAACATGAGCCATGAAATCCGGACGCCGCTGAACGGAATCATCGGCTTCGCAGATCTGCTGTCGGACGCGCAGACGGCGGAGGAACGCGCCCACTACATCGCCCGCATCCAGGGCGCAGGCCAGGCGCTGCTGCACGTGGTGAACGACATCCTCGACTTCTCCAAGATCGAGGCGGGCAAGATGACGGTCGAACGCGTGCCGTACGGCCCGGCCGCGCTCAGCGCGGAAGTCGTCGAACTGGTCAGGGCGGCGAACGCCAGCTCGGACCTCGTCTTCACCCACGCCGTCGACCCTGACGTCGCAGCGGCCTATGTCGGCGATCCGGCCCGTATCCGTCAGGTCCTGCTCAACCTCGTCGGTAACGCGGCCAAGTTCACGCGCCAGGGTGCGGTGGACGTGCGGGTCGCGCGCGTCGATGGGCGGCTAGGCTTCATCATCAAGGATGACGGCCCCGGAATCGCTCCTGACAAACTGTCCCGCGTGTTCGAAGGGTTCTCTCAAGCCGACGAGTCGGTCGCCCGGACGTTCGGCGGCACAGGCCTGGGTCTGTCCATCAGTCGGTCGCTGGCGCGGCTGATGGACGGCGACATAAGCCTGACCAGCGTCTTGGGCGAGGGCACGATCGCAACCCTGCTCGTGCCCTGGGTCGAAAGCGATCAGAAGCCTGTGACTGCCGCGCAAAGCGCCGCCTCTCTCAACAATGCCTCACTGCGTGTCATGGTCGTCGACGACGTCGAGATCAATCGGGAGTTCGTCGAAATCGGCCTTGGCCGCGCAGGTCACAATGTCGAAAGCCATGCTTCCGCCGAATCTGCCCTGGCGGCCCTGAGCGCGGGCGCAAGCGTGGACGTGATCCTCATGGACGTCCAGATGCCGGGCACCGACGGGCTGACGGCGACGCGCGCGATCCGCAAAATGGCTGGGGCGGCGTCGAAGTTGCCCATCATCGGGCTGACGGCCAACGTCCTGCCTGAACAGGCGGCCGCCTGTCTGGCCGCCGGCATGGATGATCATTTCGGCAAGCCCATAGACATGGCGCGTCTTGTGGAACGCCTGGCGAAAGTCTCAAGCCGAAGAGACGCAACCGCTGTTTCGGCGCCCCAAGCGGCGTCCGCAGACCCCGCCATGGACGCCCTCGCGCGCCGCTATACCGCCCATCTGCACACCGTCGCGGAGCAATTGCGGCAGTTAATCGCGGATGGGGACCATCCCAAACTGGCCGCCCTGGCTCACTCGATCGCCGGGACTGCCGGAAGCCTGGGCTTCGGCGCCGTCTCCGACGCAGCCTTCGAACTGGAGGCGGCTTGCCGCCGGGTCGCCGACAGCAGTGGCGAAGCGACGTCAGTTGCTGGCGACGTCGAGAATTTGATAAGCGCCATATCGAGGTTGCCTGTCGGCGATGCGAGCCGATGAGAAGAGCAGAAGCGCGTGCGTGCAAGTCCCGGTGATCGTGCTGGAGGACGATCCGTTCTGGATGAACGAGATCAAACTTATGTTGGACGCGCAGGGCGAGACCGTCCTGCAATCAACCTCCGTGGACGCCGCATTGAAGCTGCAGGCAGAGCACCCGGACGCCATGTTCATCGTCGACATCATCCTGCCCGAGCGAGATGGGATCGACTTCATCAAGACCGCGCGCGGCTTGAATCCGAAAGCCAAGATCCTGGCCATCAGCGGCGGCGGTCGGGTCGGGTCCGAGTTCTATCTTAAGCTCGCGGACGCCTTCGGCGCCGTGTGCACCCTGCAAAAGCCGTTCGACGACGCTCAACTGTCGAAAGCCCTAGCCCGGCTAAGGGCGTCGGGCGCGGAATCGTGAGGGCGGGTTGGCACCGTCACTTGGTCGACTGACTTACCAGCGCGAATGGGGTGCGGGAAGACGGAGGGTAATGTCGTAGATTGCCTCCGCGGGGTCTGCCGACACCAGTATTAATCCCTAGTCAGCGTCCGGTTTGCGATTGTCACCGAATGTCCGCTAGTGGCGCTAATGCGCCCTATCCTCGTGCAGCTGTGCAGTAGACGACTGAGGCGCCGTTAGGTGGTCAGCTATGTGGTGGATGGAAAAATCACACGCTTTTTCAGGCAGCGTATGAGCCAGTCTTAAGTGGTCCCGACAACCCCTATCATGCGCGTCTTGACAGATCGGTCGGGTGTGCCCGTGATGGCCTATGGCGATCTCTCGAAGGTCTGTGGCGCTTGTGACGATGATTGCGCTGGGTCAGGCGTCAGGCGCTGTGGCTCAGTCCGTGCGGGCTGATCGGCACAGCATCGATCAGGCCTATGCGATCGTGGATTTCCAGACGTCGCGCAGCGGTCGTGACATCGCGCAAGCCCTGCGGCGCCATCTCGATCGTCTGCCGATGCAAGTGACCTATCGTCAGCTGAGCGTGGTCGATGCGCCGCGCTCGCCCGGCCGCTTCACCCTGGTCGATCCGACAGCGCAAAGCGCGTTTGGTCTGCAAGGGCCGGCGACCCGCGCGCCGGCCGGGTGGCTGAGCGCGCCGCGGACGGTAGCGTGCACGGGCGCGAGTTGGCGCGCCGAGGCGGTTCAGCGTCTGCAGGCGCGGATCGAGCAGCACTACACCCTGTGCCTGTTTCCGTATCGCGATGGACGGCGCCGGGGACATCAGTTGAACGTCTATGCCTCGACCCTGCTGGAGGGCGATCCGGCGATACCCGTTCGACGCTCCAATGAAGCGGAAAGCCCGGCCGTCTTCATTCGCAGCGCGGTGGAGGCGGTGGAGGCGGTCGAGCGGGCGACGGGGCGCAGGGGCGTCTGGATCGAAAACCGCACGGCCGAGCGGGATCGACCGTTCACCCAGGACAACGACGCCCTGTCCGCCCAGACCAACTAGGCGCAAACAACAACGGCCCCGATCGAAGATCGGGGCCGCCGCCGTCTTATCCTGACTTCAGATCAGAACTTGACGCTGAACCGACCATAGATGCGGTTGTCGCGATACTCGTCCTTGTAGAGCCCGGTGTAGCCCAGCTCGATCGCGGTGCGTTCGGTCGCCTGGATGTTGAAGCCCAGGCCGCCCGAGATCACGTCGTCGCCAGGATTGGCTCCGTCGATCAGGAAGCGCGGACCGTCGGCGAAGGCAGCGTCGAAGACCGGGCCGTCGCCGTTCAGGTCGTGGGTATAGGCCAGGTGGGTCACGGCCGACAGACGCGCACGCCCCTCGCCGCCCGCCAGCACGGTGCGGGTGCGGAAGCCGGCGGTCAGCAGATCGGCCTTTTGCTTCACATTGCCCGACAGAGCGGCGTCGCCGCCCGTCTCAACGACATCGGCGTCGTATTCGACGTGGCTGTAGCCGGCGAAGGGCTCGAACATCGTGCCGCCGACGGCCCGGCTCCACGCCACCTCGCCATAGGCCTGCCAGACGTCGCCGTCGTAGTCGCCGACCAGGGCGTTGGTGAAGGCGTTCAGCTGGGCCGTGCGATCCGTGCGGACATCGGCGTTGGCCCACGATCCGCCGACGCGGATCTGGAAGTCGCCGACGCCGGCGCCGCCATAGACGCCGATCTGTTCACTGGTGACCCGGCCGGTCGAGCGCAGACGCGGCGAGCGCAGTTCCGAGCGAGTTTCGCCCAGCGCCACGCCGACATGGACGTCGTTCGCGAGCGCCTTTTCGGCCCCGACCAGATAGCCGGAGGCTTCGTTGCGGAAGCCCGCGAGGCCGTCATGCGCCGAGCCCCGGCCGTTGCCGAAGACGCCGCTGCCCCAAACCGACACGCCGTTGCCGACGTAGGTGGCCGCGCCGCCCTGACTGCGTCCGCGCTCGGACATGGCGTCGCGGATGACGCGAGAGTCCGAAACGGCCAGGCCGCCCAGAGTGGCGTGGACCTCGCCCGTCAGGCCGCTGAGTGCGCCCTGAACCGCCGGCACGCTGGCGTCCAGCAGGGCGTTTTCCAGCGACAGATCGCGGTTGGTCCCGGTCGCGGTGTTGTTGATCATGACGTCCAGCGCGCCGCCGACCGACTGTTGATTGTCCGTCCGACCCAGCGAAGCCACGGTCACGTCGTTGCGCCGCACCGTCAGGACCACGCCGTTGGTCGAATAGGTCAGCACCGGAGCCAGGAAGGCCAGATCGCTCTGGGCGCCGCTGAACGTGCCCGTCACCGCGCCGGTCGAGTTGATGATGTTCATCTGCGTCCGCAGATTCCATTCACCGTTGTCGGCTTTCAGGATGACCTGGCCGCCGTCGATCTTGGTCGTGCCGCCCACGTTCAGGCGAGAATAGGCCGCGCCGTTTACGTTGGAGCGGATCCACAGGAAGGAGCCGGGCTTGAAGTTCAGGTTGCCGGCGACCGTCAGGGTTCCGAACGGATTGACGCCGTCGCCGGGCGACACCACGCCGCCGCTTTCCGCCGTCAGGTTCGCCAGCGTGCCCGTGCCGCCGATCATGCCGACGCCGCCGACGGTGGCGCTGGAACGCAGCAGGCTGCCGTTGACGGTCAACAGGCCGCCCTCGACCCGGGTCGGGCCGCTGTAGTCGTTGGCGCCCGTCAGGATCAGCTGACCGCCGCCCTTCTTGACCAGACCGCCGATGTCATTGCCGAAGTTGGCCTTGACCTCGGCCGAATAGCGGTCGCGCGCATCGCCGATGTTGTTGCTCCAGATATCGACCGTGCCCACGGCGACGGTGACGTCGCGGGTGTCGCGCAGCGCCGTCGGTCCGCGCAGGGCCACGTCCATCTGCGGCGCGCCCCAGCCCGAGCGCAGATCGACGCCCGGCGTGTCCAGATCCTTGGAGCTGGACACCAGAATATCCGAGATCAGAGCCGTCGAATATTCTGGGAAGTTCTCCATCAGCAGGGCTGCGAAGCCCGAGATGTTCGGCGCCGCCATCGAGGTGCCGGTGTAGGCCGCATAACCCGCGCCGGTGTATTTGATGTACTGGTTCAGGACGCGCTGAAGCTCGTCGTTGGCATATTGCAGCACGGCGCTGGAGAAGGCCGGCGTCAGGATCGCCATGTTTCCGGTCGAAACCAGCAGCCCGGCCAGACGCGAAGTGAAGCCGTCCGGATCGCCAAGGCGCGCCCCCGAAACCAGGGTGATGGCCGCCGCCTGACGCGCGACCTCACGACGCCACGCATCTTCGTTGTAGGTGGGGCCGCCGGTCTGACGGGCGTTCAGATAGGCGTTCAGAACGCCTAGGAACTGATTGACCGACGCCGTCTCCAGGGCCGAAACCGTAGTCGCCGAATATAGGCTGGCATAGTTGGCGCGCGGATAAAGCGCCAGGATGCCCGCCCGGTCCATCGTATAGGCCGGCACCGACGAGATCACCCTTGAGCCCGGTCCGGCGACGCACCAGGTCGCCGTCTGGCCGCAGAAGCTGGTCGAAGGATCGGCGGCGGTGAAGCTGGAATAGTTGGCGACCGACAGCCAGTTGGACCGCAGGCGCGGGTCGTTCAGCGGCGCGGCCGCATCGATGCTGGCATGGACGCCATAGCCATTGCCGGCCGAGAAGACGACCAGGACGTCCTTGTCCAAAACCGGCTTGTAGAAATCGCCGTAGTTGCGGTTGAACGACGCCAGCACCGTGGGCAGCGAGGCGTTGAACGGCAGCGAAGTGCCGCTGCCCCAGCTGTTGTTGATGATGCGCACCTGGCCCGTATTGGCCAGGTCGACGATGTTCTGGTTCTGGGTGGCGACGATCTTGCCGTCGATGATCGCGTCCTTGTACCAAAGGAAGTCGCCCGCCGAAAAGTTGGCGGTGGCGGCGTAGAGCTTGGCGTTGAAGGCGTTGCCGAACATCGGCTGTCCCGCCACGCGGTCGCCGGCGATGGTGCCGGACACGTGGGTGCCGTGACCTTCCCAGCGGCGGCGCGGGTTGATCAGGCCGTCATTGCCGTAGCCGGCGACCGCCTCGGTGCGCAGGCCCGTCACCTTGCCAGCCGATCCGAACAGCGGGTGATCGACATAGACGCCGGCGTCATTGACCCCGACCGTTTGACCGCGTCCGCTCAGCCCCATGGCGTAGGCGTGTTCCAGCCCCAGGAAGCCTTTGGAATAGTCGACGGCGAACTGGCTGTCCGCACGCCAGGAGGCGATGGCCGTTTGATAGTTCGTCGTGCGCGTTCCGTTGGCCATGTAGAAACCGCCGGTCGGCGCCGTGGGAGCCGGAGCGGTCTGCGCCACAGCCGTCGTGCCCACCATGATCGCGACGCCAGCCGCTGCGGCCAGAAGCCCGCCCTTGAAACTGAAACCCAAAACAAACCCCCTGCGGCCTGTGGCCGACAACTCGTCTTCTGCGCCCCCATGACGCAACTCAGACGTACAAATCGTAGGTGTTTTGCGTTGTCGTCAACCACATTTTAGCCTTGAGACGTTTCGTCCCAGTGGTTTTGTTTGGGATAGATCATGCGCTTGCGCTCAAGCTTTAGGCACGGATTGGATCCTGCCCGGCCCTATTGAACACGGTTATCCCACACAGATACGCGCGCGGTCGTTGATCCAGCAGCCGTCGCTGAGGCGCACGGTCCCTAAGCGATCGCCGGCCTTGTCGTCGTCGGGGTCGGCGTTCCAGGTGGCGTCGGCCGAGCCGTCGGCCATCAGGGCAACGACGGCGAAATGCGAGTTCTTGGGCTTGCCCTCGGACCACGCGTTCATCGTGTAGCCGCCGTCGCCGAACGGATAGACGAGGCAGGGCTCATCGAGCAGAACCTTGCCGTCGACCGAGAGATAGCAGGACTTGCGCGACGCCGCCGGCGTCGCGGGTTCTGACGACGAGGTAGCGGGGCTTGCGCCGGTCTTGGCCGGTTCCGGGGGCGGTGCTGTGGGCTCTGGCGCGGACGGCGCGTGGGTCTGAGTCGCGTCAGTTGGCCCAGGCGCGCCGGCGTCCTGACCGCAGGCGGCCGCGGCGGCCGACAGCATCAGGGCGGCCATCAGGCTGAGCGATCGTGAAGGGGTTGATGTCACGCGAGCCTCCGTTTTTGTCTCCCAGCGCCAACACAGGGGCGCATGGAAGCGTTCCCGACGAAACGGTGGCGAATGACGGCGCCCCTCCCCTTCGGCCGGCCGCTCGCCTATATCGCCAGCCTGTCCCGCTCCGGAGTTTTCCCATGGCCTATGTCGCCCGCAACGATCGTCCCGCCGACAAGGCGGCGCGGTATCTGGAGGTCGAGGCGGAGATCATGGCCGTGCTGGACGGCGAGCCGAATGTGACGGCGCGAATGGCGACAGTGGCGTCGATGCTGGCCGATGCGTTCGAGCCCTATTTCTGGACCGGCTTCTACGTCGTGGCGCCGGACAAGGCGGACGAACTGGTGGTCGGGCCCTATCAGGGGACGCTGGGATGCCTGCGCATCGCGTTCGGGCGCGGGGTGTGCGGCGCGGCGGCGGCGACGGGCCAGACCCAGTTGGTCGAGGACGTGCACGCCTTCCCCGGCCACATCGCCTGCGACAGCCGTTCGGCCAGCGAGATCGTGGTGCCCGTGCGCGACGCATCCGGCACGCTGATCGCGGTGTTCGACGTGGATGCGACGACGCCGGCCGCCTTCGATACGGACGACCAGGAGGCGCTGGAGCGGTTGATGGCCAAGGTCTTCGCCGCAGGTTGATCGCCCCGCACTCGGCTCTATGGTCCCCGGCGACATGGAGGATCGGATGATGCAGCGGACAGTCGCAATCACGGGCGGACATGGCGTCCTGGGCCGGGCGGTGTTTGAGGCGGCGCTGAAAGGCGGCTGGCAGGTCGCGGTGATCGACCATGCCTCGGGCCATGCCGTGCCCGACGGCGTGCTGGAGGTCGGCGGGGTCGATCTGACGGACGCCGGCCAGGCGCAGAAGGCCGTCGACGCCGTGATCGCGCGGTTCGGGCGGCTCGACGCCCTGCTGAACATCGCCGGCGGCTTCGTCTGGCAGACGACCGACGATGCGGAACCGGCGTGGGACCGGATGCATGCGCTGAACGTCACCACCGCCGTCAACGCCAGCCGCGCGGCGCTGGATGCGCTGAAGGCCTCGCCCGAGGGTCGGATCGTCAATGTCGGCTCGGCCGCCGCGCTGAAGGCCGGGGCCGGCATGGGGGCCTATGGCGCGGCCAAGGCAGGGGTCCACGCCCTGACCCAGGCGCTGGCCGAGGAGTTGAAGACGACAAAGGTGACGGTCAACGCCGTCCTGCCGTCGATCATCGACACGCCGGCGAACCGCAAGGACATGCCCGACGCCGACCCGGCGACCTGGGTCGCGCCGGCCGATCTGGCCGCGGTGATCCTGTTCCTGGCCTCGCCCGAGAGCCGGGCCATGACCGGCGCCCTGGTGCCCGTGACAGGCCGCGTCTGATGCGCAGCGACCGGGTCCGCAGCGTCCTTTATCTGCCTGCCTCCAATGCGCGGGCGATCGAGAAGGCGCGGACGCTGGATTGCGATGTCGCCGTGCTGGACCTGGAAGACGCCGTGGCGCCCGAGGCCAAGTCTGACGCCCGCGACGCCGCCGTCGCGGCGGTTCGCAGCGCTGGATTCGGGCCGCGCCTGGGCGTTCGGATCAATGGGCTGGACACCGACTGGGGGCTGGACGACCTGGCGGCGATGAAGGCGGCGGGGGCCACGCTGATCGTCGCGCCCAAGGTGGAGACGCCCGAGGCCGTGCACGCCCTGTCCGCCGGCCTGGCCAAGGGCTGCGCCCTGTGGGCCATGATCGAGACGCCGCGCGCCTTGATGGCCCTGGCCGACATCGCGACGGCGGACGGGGCGCTGGACGGGCTGATGCTGGGGGTCAACGATCTGGCCAAGGCGCTGGGGACCGGGGCGTCGCCGGATCGCGAGCCGTTCAAGCCGTGGCTGGCGATGCTGGTCGCCGCCGCGCGGGCCAACGGATTGCTGGCCATCGACGGCGTGTTCAACCGGATCGACGATGCTGAAGGCCTGGCGGTCGAGGCACTGCAGGGACGACTGTACGGGTTCGACGGCAAGAGCCTGATCCACCCGTCGCAGATCGCGGCCGCCAACGCCGCCTTCTCGCCGTCCGAAGCCGAGATCGCCGATGCACGGGCGATCGTCGCCGCTTTCGACGCGCCGGACGCCGAGGGCCGAGGCGCGATCCGCGTGAACGGGGCGATGGTCGAACGGCTGCATCTGGAGCAGGCGAAGGCCTTGCTGGCGCGGGCGGACTAGCCTGTATCCTCCCCACCTGTGGGGAGGGGGACCGCGAAGCGGTGGAGGGGCTCTGGAAGTCCCACAGACGCCTGTGTTGATTTGAAG
>AMYY01000005.1 GCA_000335735.1 alpha proteobacterium L41A
ACCGGCCGCTGGCGATCAGGCAAGAGCCCCTTCGTCACGGCGCTGAAGAAGCGCCGCGCCACTTCCCCGCAAGCGGGGAAGAGACAGAAGCGAGCCTCAGGAGCCCTGCAAAACCTTTCGCAGGTGCGGATGCAGTTCGGTGTTCGACGCCAGGATGGACTTGCCCGTCTTGGGATCGCCGTCGTTCTCGATGGTCGTCACCCGGCCGCCGGCCTCGGTGACGAACAGGATGCCGGCCGCCACGTCCCAGGGCTTCAGATTGCGCTCATAATAGGCGTCGTAGCGACCGGCCGCGACCCATGCGAAGTCCAGCGCAGCCGAGCCCAGGCGGCGGATGCCGGCGACGCGCTGGCCCACGGCGTGCAGGTCCTTGATCGACTGGGCGTGGCCCGACTTGCCGATGAAGGGCAAGCCGGTTGCGATCAGGCTTTCGGACAGATCACGACGGCCGGCGACGCGGATTCGCTGGTCGTTCAGATAGCAGCCCTTGCCCTTTTCGGCCCAGAACAGCTCGTTCATGACCGGGTTGTAGGTCACGCCGGCGACGATCTCGCTCGACCCGTCCGGGGCGCGGCGTTCCAGCCCCACCGTAATGGCGAAGTGGGGCATGGCGTGCATGAAGTTGGTGGTGCCGTCGATCGGATCGACGATCCAGGTGTGGGACTTGTCCGTCCCCTCGATCATGCCGCGTTCCTCGCCCAGGAAGCCGTAGCCGGGGCGGGCCTTCATCAGCAGTTCGTACAGCGTGTCTTCGGCCTTCAGGTCGGCGGCCGTGACGAAATCGCCGGGGCCCTTCCTCGACACCTGAAGCTGGGAGACTTCGCCGAAGTCGCGCAGCATCGGGCGGGCGGTCTTGCGCACCGCATCGGTCATGACTTGGAGCAGGGCGGAGGCGAGGGCCATCGGGGAATCTCCTGGTCCGAAAGTCCTTCAAAGCCGCAGCCGGACAGTCGGAGAAGTTCAAGGGGCGACGTCCGAGCGACGTCAGTGAATAGTGCTGGTGAGCAAGAGGTGAGCCGGATGCGCTTTCGCTCACCCCTTGCTCACTGACACCCCTTGCTCACCCAAACGATTAGTCCGCGCGGCGGACGTATTCGCCGCTGGTCGTGTCGACGACGATACGCTCGCCGGCCGACATATAGGGCGGGATCATGATGCGCACGCCGTTCGACGCCAGCGCGGGCTTGTAGGACGACGAGGCGGTCTGGCCCTTCACGGTCGGCTCGGTTTCGGCGACTTCCAGCACGACCTGATCGGGCAGTTCCAGGCCGATCGGACGCTCTTCGTGCATCTCGATGACGACCTTCATGCCTTCTTGCAGATAGGGGATGCGCTCTTCGCCGACCCAGTCCTTCTGCAGTTCGATCTGCTCGTAGGTGGCGTCGTCCATGAAGACCAAGCTGTCGCCATTGTCGAACAGATACGAGAAGTCCTTCTGTTCCAGCGTCACGCGCTCGACCTTGTCTTCCGACCGGAAGCGTTCGTTCAGCTTGTTGCCGGTCTCCAGGTTCTTGGCCTCGACGTTGGCGAAGGCCCCGCCCTTGCCGGGCTTGACGTGGCTGGCCTTGGTGACGACCCACAGGCCGCCATTGTGCTGCAGGACCATGCCGGGCTTGATGGTGTTGCCGTTGATCTTCATGGGGTCACATCGGAAATGGAGTTGCGCCCTCGCACCGTTCGGGGCGAGGCGAATAGGGCGCGATCCCTAGAGGAAGCCCCGATAAAGGGCAAGGCGACGCAACCTAATGCAGGGTGCGTCCGCCCGAAGCTGTATCGGCCTTGCGGTGCAGGAAGTTTCCGATCCGCACGCCCGACCCGATCGGCGCCGCCATCTTGCCGGCGCCTTCGTCCAGCTTGCGCGCCTCGTGAGCGAAGGCGGCGGCCAGACCCGCTGACGACATGGCGGCGATCACCTGACGCGCCATCGACGACGGACGCAGGCCCAGCCAGATGGCGTTCACCGTCTGGGCGGCCACCCACAGGCCCATGGCCCTGGTCCGCTCCCGCTGGGGCGGGGCGTTCCAGACGCGCACCGCAGACAGGGTCGTGGCGGAAAACACGGCGGGCAGGATCAGGCTGAAGGCGCCGCGCGGCTTTTCCGTGATCGGCAGATCCTTCTTGCGGACCTGTTTCAGATTGCGCTTGGGCTTCAACGCCCCCGACGCGATCCCGTGCGCCAGCAGGGCGAATCCGACCGTCAGGGCGATACCGGCGGCGACGTGGCTTGCGCTGCGGCCCTCGCTGTTCAGCAGATCCACGGCGGCGTCGCGCACGTCATCGATGGCGTCGTCAATATCGGTCATGGTCCGCTCCAGCTTGGCCCTGACAGGCTAATGGCCGGAGCGGATACGGGTTCCGTCAGAAGGCAGAGCTTAGTTGCCGGTCGCCGCGCCGTCGGTGACGATCTCTTTCATCGCCGATTGCAGATAGTTCTGCGCGCCCATAAGCTCGATCAGCTTGTGCTGGTTTTCCAGGAAGTCGATATGCTCTTCGGTGTCGGCCAGGATCTTCATCAGCAGGTCACGGCTGACGTAATCGCGGGTTTCCTCGCACTGGGTCACGGCGGCGGCGGTCGTAGCGCGGCTGTCCAGTTCCAGCTGCAGGTCGGCGCCCAGGCATTCGATCGGATCCTCGCCGACCTTCAGCTTGTGCAGGTCTTGCAGATTGGGCAGCCCGTCCAGGAAGAGGATGCGTTTGATCAGCATGTCGGCGTGCTTCATCTCGCCGATCGATTCTTCGTAGATCACGTTGCCCAGGTGCGCGAGGCCCCAGCTTTCGAACATGCGGGCGTGCAGGAAATACTGATTTACGGCCGTAAGCTCGTTGGTCAGCACCGCGTTCAGCGTGCGCAGGATTGCGGGGTCGCCCTTCATGGCCATGGTCCTTGGTCTCGCCACGGCGCTATCGCCGTCTGTCGAGCGCAGCCATAACACAGTAAAACGCACCGTGTTTATTTGCGAGTTTTTATCACTGCATTGAGAGTGCGATTGACTGTCGGCCGCAGGCGAAGCAAACTATTCGGCTGCGAGTGCGAACGCTTCGCGGCTTTCCTGAATCATCTGACGCATCTCGCAGACGCATTTGGCGCATTGAGCCTGGCACTGGTTGCGCGCGAAGATGTCACGCGGACGACAGGCGCCGGCCTCGATGGCCTGGGCGACATCACGCTGGCGAAGACCGTTGCAGTTGCAGACGTACACGAGGCGCTACACGTTTTACTGACTGAGAATGGTTCGCTATAGCAGTCCTTAAGGCGATTGCAAGTCGTTCGCATGGCTTAGCTGCCGGTGGGCCGTTGACGGATCGTCGCGGGGGCGCGCAAGGACGGACATGGCCCGAACACCCACCGTCCCCGAGCGTCCGCCCTGCCGGCTGTATCTGATCACGCCGCCCGCGATCGCCGACCTGAACGCCTTTGCGCAAACCCTCGATCAGGCCTTGGCCGCCGGCGATGTCGCGGCCTTGCAGATCCGGCTGAAGCCCGCCGACGACGCCGCCATCCGCACGGCGGTCGAGGTCTTGGCTCCCATCGCGCGGCGTCATGATGTCGCGGTCCTGCTGAATGACCGGCCCGATCTGGCGCGGGCCACCGGCTGCGACGGCGTTCACATCGGTCAGGAAGACGGCTCGCTGGCCGAGGCGCGGCGTATCATGGAGCCGGACGCCATGATCGGCGTCACCTGCCACGACGATCGCGACCTGGCCTGGGACGCCGCAGAGGGCGGCGCCGACTACGTCGCCTTCGGCGCCTTCTATCCCACCGATACAAAGGAAACGGTGCATCGCCCGTCCCTAGACATCCTCACGGTGTGGCAAGAGACGGTCGAGACGCCCTGCGTCGCCATCGGAGGCATCACGGTCGACAACGCCGCAGAGCTTGCCCACGCCGGCGCCGACTTCGTGGCGGTCAGTGGCGGGGTCTGGAACCATCCCGACGGCGCAGCCGAGGCCGTCAGGCGCTTCAATGAAAGATTGCGAGGCTGACTTCAGGGGATATTAGGAACCGTGTCGTCCTATCCCGACCTCTGATTGGTCGGAACCTGTCCATGATCGTGAGCCGCGCGCTCAATGCCGATGAGCCCCGCACCACGTCCGTCAAGGGCGTGATGGAGGTCGGCTATCGGCCCGGCCCAGGCGACGCCGACGGCCCGGACGGTCCTAATCCTCTGATCCCGGTATTGACGGGCGTGGCGGTCGCCATCCTGGTCGCCATGGCCATCGCCTACACCCGTTCGGCCGGTTTGGTCGCCGGTCTCTGGGGCGCCAGCGGCGTTGCGGTCGCTGTCTGGCTGCGCACCAGCCGTGGCCGCACCAGCGACCTGATCTTCGCCGGGGTGATGACGGTCAGTATCCTGATCGGCGAGATCATCGCCGGAAACAACCCGCCGCTGGCGCTGGCCTTCACCATCACCAACATGATCGAAATCGTGGGGGCCGTCCTGCTGGCTCGCCGGTTCTCGCCCACGCTCAATCTGTCCAGCCTGAACGGCGCGGTCAGCTTTCTGATCTTCGCGGCTGTCCTGGCGCCGATCCCGGCCGCCCTTTGCAGTGTCCTGATCCTGTCGCAGATCGGTCAGACCGAGATCGTGTGGCAGGGCTTCCAGACCTGGTGGCTTGGCCACGCTTTAGGCATCGCCGTGCTGGGCTCGCTGGGCATGTCGCTGACGCCCGCCATGTTCGCCCGCCTGCTGAAGCCCAGGAAGTTGATCGAGGCCGCCGTTCTGATCGGACTGGTTCCCGTCTTCTACTTCGTCGCCTTCACGGGCGACGTGCCGATGGGCTTCGTCCTGCTGCCGCTTCTGTTGGGGATTGCGGTGCGGCTCGGCGTCGCCGGCACAGCCTTTACCCTGGTCGTGATGAGTGTGCTGCTAGTCGGCAGCGCAATGATCGGCGATGGCCCCTATGTCCAAGGCGACCTGACCCACCAGGTTCTGATGGCCCAGATGCTGGTGCTGATCGGCTATATGCCCGTCCTGCTGGTGGCCTCATTGCTGGAAGAGCGTGACCTTCTTGCGGAGCGCGCGCGCGTTGGTCGCGAACGCGCGGAAAAGGCGTCCGAGGCCAAGTCCCGCCTGCTCGCCAACGTCGCCCATGAGATCAAGAGCCCCGTCGCCGGCATCATCGGCATCGGCGACCTGTGGCGACAGGGCCACCTTGGGCCTGTTTCGGCCCAGCAGGCCGAAATGTCCGACATGCTGGTAAAGACCGCGCGCCAGGTCGAAACCCTGGCCCACGATCTGTTGGATGTGGCCCGTGCCGAATCCGGGGCGGTCCGGGTCGATCTGCGCCCGACCGACATTCCAGGGCTGCTGGACGACGTGCGCCGCACCTGTCTCTTGTGGCCCGACGTCGACCGGGTCGCCGTCGAGGTGGTGTGCGAAGGCGATGGTTTGATCGCGGTTGCAGACTCTCAGCGTCTGGCCCAGATCATCGCCAACCTGACCAGCAATGCGCTGAAATACGGCGGGGCCGGCGGTCGTGTCGTCCTGCGTGCGCTTCGTCAGGACGACTGCGTCCGCATCGAGGTCAGCGATTTCGGCCCCGGCCTGTCGCTTCAGAAGCAGGCGCAGTTGTTCGAGCCCTTCAACCGCCTGGGCCTTGAGCGTTCGACGGTCGAGGGGCACGGCGTCGGCCTGGCCCTGGCCAAGCGGTTGGTCGAGTTGCAGGGCGGCTCGATCGGCGTGATCTCGGCGCCGGGCGAGGGCGCCACCTTCTGGGTCGCGCTGCCGAAGGCGTGAGGTCGCGCTTGCGGTCGCGCTCCGGCCGCGCGATGGTCCGGCCATGCCCATGATCGCCCTTGCCGCCGCCCTCGTGATTTCCGGACAGGCGACGACGCCTCCGCCGCAGCGCGCCGGTTCCAACCTGACGCGGGACTTGAACAGCGCCCCGCCTTCCGCGACCCCGCCCGCCGCCTCCGCCGCAGCTCCGACCCCGGCCCCGGCTCCGACCCAGGCCCCGGCCCGGGCGACAACCCAGGCCCTGCCTCCGATCGGCCAGACCTCCGCGGCATCGCCGCGTCCGGCGCCCGCCGCGTCATCCGCAACGCGCACGACCCAGGCCCAGCCGCCCATCGGCCAAAGTCCGGCGGCCACGACGCGCCCGGCGACCGCGACACGTCCGCAAACGCCAGCCCCGACCACAGCGGCGCCTCAGGCGACCGCGCCTCAACCGACAACGACCGCGCCTGCCGCAACCCCGCCGGCCGCCGCACCCGCCCCGGCGGCCTTGAACGCCGCCGCCATCGCCGCTCTGCCGTTCAGCATCCAGCTGCCTACCGGCCTGACCATCACCCCGGCGCGCGCCGGCGCGAACGCCAACATCTATCGCGTCCAGCGCGGCGACCAGACCCTGCTGATGATCTACGCCGGCCCGTCGTCGCAGTTTCCGATCTATGACGGCGAGACGGTCCGCGCCGGCGGCCGCGCCTCGGTCGTCGTCACCGAAGGCAGCCGCCGTCTGGCGATGGAGCACCTGTTCCAGCGCGCCACGGATCCCAAGGAGATCCACGTCTGGATCGCCAGCGTCGAGGGCGCGGACCGGGATTTGGCCGAACGCATCGGCCAGTCGATCGACGTCAAATAGGGCTCAGCCCTCGGACCAGACCGCCATTTCGGTCCCGGCCGGATCGGCGAAGTGGAAGCGGCGACCGCCGGGGAAACTGTAGATCGGTTTCACGATCCGGCCGCCGGCCGCCTCGACCTTGCCCAGCATGGCTTCAAGGTCATCGGCGTACAGGATGGGCAGGGGAGCCTTGGTCTGATCGGCCTGATCGGCGTCGAACCCGCCGTCCAGACCCTGATCGAAGGCCGCATAGGTCGGGCCGTAATCCATGAAGGTCCAGCCGAACGCCTGGCTGTAGAATTCCTTGGTCGCAGGCAGGTTGGCGGCGGGCAGTTCGAGGTAGTCCAGCTTTCCGTCTTCACGCACGGTTGATCTCCTGAGTTGGGCGCCACCGGTCGCTTGTCTTGCACGGGCCCTCGACATGCGCAAACCTGCAAACGGTTCGCAGTTGCAGGAATCGAGCGATGATCGTGATGACGACAGGCCTGTCGGCCCTGATGGCCCTGATGCGGTGCGAGGCGCGTCCGGTCGAGCCGCCGCCGAGGCGCGACGCCGGTCGCGCCAACCCGCGACCAGCCCGCCCCAAGCCCTGATCAGCCGACCTGGGCGCGGTGTCTCAGGAAGGAGTCGGCCAGGACGCAGGCGGCCATGGCCTCGACCACCGGCACGGCGCGCAGGGCGACGCACGGGTCGTGACGCCCCTTGGTGCGCAGGTTCGTCTCTTCGCCGTCGCGGGTGATCGTCTGGCGCAGGGTCAGGATGGAGGAGGTCGGCTTGAACGCCACCCGCGCCGTCACCGGCTGGCCCGTCGAAATCCCGCCCAGCACCCCGCCCGCCTTGTTCGACAGAAAGACCGGCTGCTTGTTCAGGTCCAGCCGCATCTCGTCGGCGTTCTGTTCGCCCGTCAGTTCGGCGGCCTCGAAGCCTGCCCCGATCTCGACCCCCTTGGCCGCATTGATCGACATCAGGGCCGCCGCCAGCTCGCCGTCCAGCTTGCCGTACAGGGGCGCGCCCCAGCCCGCCGGAACGCCCGTGACCTCCAGCGCGACGACCGCGCCGACCGACGATCCCGCCTTGCGGATGCCGTCCAGATAGGCCTCCCAGTCGCCCACGACCTCGGCCGAGGCGGCGAACAGCGGATTGGTGTGCACGGCGTCGAAATCGATCCGATCCGGCGCGATCTGGTGCGGGCCAATCTGGACCACGCCGGCCCTGATCTTCACGCCGTCGCCCAGCACCTTGCGCGCCACGGCCCCGGCCGCCACGCGGCTGGCGGTCTCGCGCGCAGAGGATCGACCGCCGCCCCGGTGGTCGCGCACCCCGTATTTGGCCTGATAGGCATAGTCGGCGTGCCCCGGCCGATAGGCGCGGGCGATCTCGCCATAGTCCTTTGACCGCTGGTCCTCGTTCTCGATCAGGATCGAGATCGGCGTGCCCGTCGTCACCGGCCCGTCGCCGTCGTCGAACACGCCCGACAGGATGCGCGCCGTGTCGCTTTCCTTGCGCTGCGTCACGAAACGGCTGCCGCCCGGCTTCCGCTGGTCCAGCCAGGGCTGAAGATCCGCCTCGGTCAGCGGGATCATCGGCGGGCATCCGTCCACGACGCAGCCGATCGCCGGCCCGTGGCTCTCGCCCCAGGTGGTCACGCGAAAAAGATGGCCGAAGGTGTTGTGCGACATGCAGTGACGCTTAAGCCGCCAGACGCTCCTGCGTCCAGACCCGCGTGAACCGCACCAGCAGGTCCTCCGCCGCCGAGGGGACATCGGACGACGGCTCCAGCGTCACGAACAGATGGCCTGCCGGCCGTGATCCGCGCGCGGGCAGGCCCAGGTCCTTCAACCGCACCCGCACCGGCGCGGCCATGTCGGCGGTGATCCAGGCCGAGCGCGTGCCGACAGGGGTCTCGATCTCCACCCGCCCGCCGTCGGCCATCAGGCGACGCTCGACGGCCCAGGTCATGAACAGGTCGTCGCCGACGACCGACAGCCCGTCCTCGGGCCGGATCAGCACCGACAGATACAGATCGCTCCCGTCCGCCGCCCCGCGCCTCAGCCGCAGATGATCGCCGCTGCGCAGGCCCTTGGGCGCCGTGACCCGCACCGTGCGCGCGCCCAGCCGCACCTCGACCTGACCCCCGGCTAAGGCCTGCATCGGCGACAGCACCAGAACCGGCGTCGGCGCGGGCCGCGCTGTGGGCGCGGACAGGGCGGGGCGAGGGGGCTGATGCGCCTGGATCAACCGATAGGCCGCGATCACGCGCCGGAACCGCTCGGCGTCCCCGCCGGCCTGATCCGGCCGCGCCGCCTTCACCGCCGTGCGGAAGGCGGCCTTCAGCGTCGACGCATTGACATCGCCGTTCAGCCCGAGGATCGACAGGGCCTCTCGGACGCCGGACACATCTGAAATCGAAACAGGCGCGCTCATGCCGTCACCGTTCGCCCATCAGGGTCAATGGGGGGTTAACCCTGACGGCGACACGCCCGTTTTTGACCTCGATCATTCCCAGCCGGACCCGCACGGACTACATCACCCCCATGACCGCATCCTTGATCCCGCCCAGCCCGTCGCGTGAAGAATACGCCCGCGACTATGCCGCCGCCCTGGCCGCCAATGGCGACGAGACCATCTTCAATCGGCCCGAACCGATCGGCCTGTTCGTCGAATGGCTGGCGGACGCGAGGGCGCACGAGCCGAATGATCCCAACGCCATGACCCTGTCGACCGTCGACGCCGACGGCCTGCCCGATGCGCGGATCGTCCTGCTGAAGGACGTCGATGCGCGGGGCTTCACCTTCTATTCGAACAGCGAGAGCGCCAAGGGCGTCGAACTGGCCGGTTGCGCGGCGGCCGCCCTGACCTTCCATTGGAAGTCGCTGCGTCGCCAGGTGCGGGTCCGCGGCGCGGTCGTGCCGGTCACGCCGGCCGAGGCCGACGCCTATTTCGCCAGCCGCGCGCGCGAAAGCCGCATCGGCGCCTGGGCCTCAGACCAGTCCCGCCCCCTGTCGGATCGCACGGTGCTGGAAGAGGCCGTGGGTCGTGAAACCGCGCGCTTCGATGGTCAGGAGGTGCCGCGCCCGTCCCACTGGACCGGCTGGCGTGTCGTGCCGCGCTCGGTCGAGTTCTGGCGTGATCGCCCGTTCCGCCTGCATGACCGATTGCGTTTCGACCGCGACGGCGAGGCCTGGCGCTCAGGCCGCCTCTGGCCCTGACCCGCGATCAGTCGCGGAACAGCAGCGATCCGTCGCCGTAGGAATAGAAGCGATAGCCGTCGGCGACCGCATGGGCATAGGCCGCCTTCATCGTCGCCGTGCCCGCGAAGGCGCTGACCAGCATGAACAGCGTCGACTTCGGCAGGTGGAAGTTGGTCATCAGCACATCGACCGCCCGGAACCGATAGCCCGGCGTGATGAAGATGGCCGTGTCGCCGTGGAAGGGCTTGATCTCGCCGTCCTCGGCCGTCGCGCTTTCCAGCAGCCGTAGGCTGGTGGTGCCGACGCAGACGATGCGCCCGCCGTTCGCGTGGACGGCGTTCAGGGTGGCGGCGGTTTCAGGCGACACCTCGCCCCACTCGCTGTGCATCTTGTGATCGGCCAGGTCGTCGGCCTTGACCGGCAGGAAGGTGCCGGCCCCGACATGCAGCGTCACCGCATGGGTCGAGACGCCCTTGGCGCGGATGGCGTCCAGCAGGGCAGGGGTGAAATGCAGCCCCGCCGTCGGCGCCGCGACCGAACCGTCATGCTCGGCGAACACGGTCTGATAGTCCGACCGGTCGCGGTCGTCCTCGGGCCGTTTGGCGGCGATATAGGGCGGCAGGGGCATGACCCCCACATCGCGGATCGCATCGTCCAGCGCCGGTCCCGCCAGGTCGAAGGTCAGGGTGATCAGGCCGTCTTCCCCCTTGGCCGTCACCGTCGCGTCCAGTCGCCCCAGGTCGCAGGCGCCGTCGCTCGTGTTTCCGAACCGGATCCGATCCCCCGACTTGATCCGCTTGCCGGGCTTCATGAAAGCGGACCAGACGTCGGGCGCGTCGCGGTGATGCAGCGTCGCCTCCACCTCGACCGTCAGGGTTTCGCCCTCGGGCCCGATCCGCTGACGCACGCCCGACAGACGGGCGGGAATGACCCGCGTATCGTTGAACACCAGGGCGTCGCCGGGCTGCAGGAAGTCCGGCAGATCGCGAATGATCCGGTCTTCCAGCGCGCCGCCTTTCACCACCAGCAACCGTGCGGAATCGCGCGGATCGGCCGGGCGCAACGCAATCCGGTCCTCGGGCAGGTCGAAATCGAAATCGGCGGTCTTCATCGCGCGCTCTAATAGGGCGCTCCGACGCGCCGCGCCACGCCGCAACGCCCTGCCATCGCATCGTCGGCGCCCCGCTGTCTGATTTCCAACGGGTTTTCGCGCCCGAACGGCGTCTAACCGACCGCGCCCCGGCCGTGTGCTAGACTGGCTGGCGATCTTTGACAGCGTAAGTTCAGGCGGAAGGGACGGCGAAGTCCCGCTCGCGCCTCACCCGGATGATGGCGCCGGATTAGACGAATTAGACACTTTAGACGGTGAATTCCCGTCCGCTGCCCAAGGCTCGACCATCGCGAGATTAGACGAATTAGACTCTTTAGACGGTAAAATTCCCCGCCGCCGTCTGATTTCAGCTGTAGCCCGGCGCGAACGCCCCGGCCCAGGCGCCATAGCGGTTCAGCGACAGATCGCGGGTCTCGATCTCGGGCGCCTTGCCGTCGACCATGTCGGCCAGAACCCGCGCCGAGCCGCACGCCATGGTCCAGCCCAGGGTGCCGTGGCCGGTGTTCAGATAAAGCCCCGGAACCTTGGTCGCGCCGATCACCGGCGTGCCGTCCGGCGTCATCGGACGCAGGCCCGACCAATAGCTGGCGCCCGCCAGATCGCCGCCGCCCGGAAACAGGCTGCCGACCGAATGGGCCAGGGTCTCGCGGCGGACGGCGGGCAGGGTGTTGTTGTATCCCGACAGCTCGGCCATGCCGCCCACGCGGATGCGGTCGCCCAGGCGCGTGATCGCCACCTTGTAGCTCTCGTCCATGACGGTGGAGACGGGCGCCCGATCTTCGTTCACGATCTTGGCCGTGATCGAATAGCCCTTCACCGGATAGACCGGCAGATCGAGACCCAGCGGCTTGGCCATCATCGGCGAATAGGAGCCGAGCGCCAGGATCACCAGATCGGCCGTCAGGGCGCCCTTGCTGGTCAGGGCGCCGGTCGCGCGACCGTCCGTCATCGTGATCGACTGGATGTCGGTTCCGGTGTGGAAGACAACGCCGCGCTCTGCCGCCAGCTTGGCCAGGGCGTTGGTGAACAGGAAGCAGTCGCCGGTCTCGTCATGCGGCAGGCGCAGACCCCCGACGAAATCGACGTCGGAGGCGGCCAGGCCCGGCTCGGCCGCGATACAGCCTGCGCGGTCCAGAACTTCACACGGCACGCCGGCGGCCTTCAGCACATCGACGTCCTTGTGCACGTCGGCCAGCTGCTTTTCGGTGCGGAACAGCTGCAGCGTGCCCTGCTGGCGACCGTCATAGGTGATGCCGGTCTCGCGGCGCAGCAGGTCGATCTGGTCGCGGCTGTATTCGGCCAGACGCACCATCCGGCTCTTGTTCAGCGCATAGCGGTCATGGGTGCAGTTGCGCAGCATGGCGACGGTCCAGCGCACCATGGCCATGTCCAGACGCGGCCGCACGATCAGCGGCGCGTGGCGCATCAGCAGCCACTTCATCGCCTTGACCGGGATCGACGGCGCAGCCCAGGGCGCGGAATAGCCCGGCGAAATCTGCGCGGCGTTGGCGAAGCTGGTTTCCAGCGCCGGACCGGCCTGCCGATCCACCACCGTGACCTCATGACCGGCTTGGCTGAGATACCAGGCGGTGGTGACGCCGATGACGCCCGACCCAAGCACCAGAACCCGCATGTGACGTTCCCAAGCCCAATGTTGTTATTCGTCGCAAGCTAGCGCCGCATGGATCGACGATCCTGCCTGTTTGCGCAAGGATCGGGCGCTGATAGAAGCGTAACGCAATAATCTGCGGCTGAATGGCGGAAACTTGTGTCCCTGCTCGATCCCCTCGACCAACGCCTCCTTCAACGGCTCCGCGCCGACGGGCGCATCAGCAATGCGGACCTGGCCTCCGCCGTCGGTCTGTCGCCTTCCGCCTGCCTGCGGCGCGTGCGGCGGCTGGAAGAGCGTGGGGTGATCCGGGGCTATGCCGCCGTCCTGGCCAACGACAGCGACGACGGCGTCGTCGCCTATGTCGAGATCACGCTCGAGAAGCAGACCGACGACCACATGCGCCGGTTCGAGGCGGCCGTCCGCAACCACCCGGAAATCCGCGACTGCTATCTGATGGCGGGCGAGGCCGACTACATCGTCCGCGCCGTCGCGCCCGACATCGCCGCCTATGAGGTGATCCACAAGGACGTCCTGTCGCGTCTGCCCGGGGTGTCGCGCATCCACTCCAGCCTGGCGATCCGCAACGTCCTGGCGGCGCGCGCCTGAAACGGGCTGAAACGGGCTGAACCTTCCGGCCCGGTCGGGTGTTGTGGCGGCATGAAAGCCCTCGACCTCCTCCCGTCCGCCCTCATCGGCGCTGTCGCCAGCGCCCGCTCCATGACCCCGATGGCGGCCCTCGCCACCGCCGAACTGGCGCACAAGCCCTTGCCCGGCCGCGTCTTCCTGCTGAACCGGCCGCTGTTCAAGTTCGGCGCCCTGGCCATGGGCGTCGGCGAACTGCTGGGCGACAAAATGAAGTCCGCGCCCGATCGCACTGTCTTTCTCGGCCTATTGGCCCGGGTCATGAGCGCGGGCATCGCCGGCGCCGCCCTGGCCCCTCGCGGCAAGGAGAAGCTGGGCGCCGGCCTGGCGGTCGGCACGGCCGTGCCGCTGGCCTATCTGACCCTCTCGGGGCGCAAGAAGGCCATGGCTCGCATCGGCCAGACCAAGAGCGGCCTGATCGAGGACGCCCTGATCGTCGGCGCCGGCGCCCTGGTTGTCGGCCTGACCGTCTCGCGGTTCAACTGCCCCTAGCCGCTCGACAGCCGGGCCCCGGCGGCGATAGGTGAGGGACGTTTTCGAAGGACCCTCGCCCATGATCACCCGCATCCAGCCCGGCGCCCGCATGAGCGAGGCCGTCGTCCACGGCGACACCATCTATCTGTCCGGCCAGGTCGGCGAGCCCGGCGACGACGTGGCGACGCAGACCCGAACGGCGCTGGCCGAGATCGAGGCGCTGCTGGCCGAGGCCGGCAGCGACAAGTCCAAGATCCTGATGGCCCAGATCTGGCTGGCGGACATCGCCGACTTCGAGGCGATGAACGGCGTCTGGGACGCCTGGGTCGACACCGCCAACCCGCCGGCCCGCGCCACGGGCGAAAGCCGGCTGGCGTCCCCCGACTACAAGGTCGAGATCATCGTAATCGCCGCCAAAGCCTGATCGCGGTTGACCGGGCGGGATGCAGACTGCAAACCGCCGCCATGCTTCAGAACCTCGAAACCCTCGCCCGCGAGGCCAAGTCCTGGCCCTTCGAACAAGCCCGCAACCTGCTGGCCCATGTTCTGAAGAAACGGTTGGGCGAGGCCGAGCGAGCCGAAGCGCGCGCCCTGATCGACGCCGGCAAGGCGGATGAAGCCCTGGCGGCCTTTCCCGCCTTGCAGCGCCCGGTGATCCTGGAGACCGGCTATGGCCCGTCGGGCCTGCCGCACATGGGCACCTTCGGCGAGGTGGCCCGCACCACCATGGTGCGCAACGCCTTTCGCGCCCTGACCGGCGACCACTGGCCCACGCGCCTGATCGCCTTCTCCGACGACATGGACGGCCTGCGCAAGGTGCCCGAGGGCGTGCCGAACCCGGAGATGCTGCGCGAGGACCTGCATCTATCCCTGACGCGGGTGCGCGATCCCTTCGGCACCCACGACAGCTTTGGCGCGCACAACAACGCCCGCCTGCGCGCTTTCCTCGACAGCTTCGGCTTCGACTATGAGTTCATGTCCTCGACCGAGACCTACAAGTCGGGCCGGTTCGACGCGACGCTGCTGACGCTTCTGGAACGTTTCGACGCGGTCCAGGCCATCATGCTGCCGACCTTGGGGGAGGAGCGCCGCGCCACCTATTCGCCCTTCCTGCCAATCAGCCCGATCACCGGCCATGTGCTGCAGGTCCCGACCCTGGCGCGCAACGTCGAGAAGGGCACGATCACCTTCGAGGATCCCGCTGGCGAGCCGGGCAACCGCACCGAGGCGCCGGTCACGGGCGGCCACGTGAAGCTGCAATGGAAGCCCGACTGGGCCATGCGCTGGGTCGCGTTGGACATCGACTACGAGATGTCGGGCAAGGACCTGATCGAGAGCGTGCGCGAAAGCTCCAAGGTCTGCCGCGCCTTGGGCGGCACCCCGCCCGAAGGCTTCAACTACGAACTCTTCCTCGACATCGAGGGCAAGAAGATCTCCAAATCAAAGGGTAATGGCCTGACGATGGACGAGTGGCTGCGCTACGGCACGCCCGAGAGCTTGTCGTGGTACATGTTCCAGTCGCCGAAGTCGGCCAAGAGCCTGCACTTCAACGTCATCCCGCGCGCCATCGACGACTATCTGGCCTTCATCGAAAGCTACAAGACCCAGGAGCCGGCCAAGCGGATCGACAACGCCGTCTGGTCGATCCATGCGGGCGATCCGCCGACCCACACGTCGCCGGTGTCCTTCGCCCTGCTTCTGAACCTGGTCGGCGTGGCCAACGCCTCGACCAAGGACCAGCTGTGGGCCTATTTCGCCAAATACCTGCCTGACGCCACGCCGCAGAACGAGCCTCTGCTGGATCGGCTGATGGACCACGCGCTGAACTACTACGAGGACTTCGTGAAGCCCTCGAAGTCCTATCGCCTGCCGGACGACAAGGAGAAGGCGGCGCTGCTGGACCTGGCCGAACGGCTGAAGGCGCTGCCGGCCGACACCACCGACGGCGAGCTGATCCAGAACGAGGTCTATGCGGTCGGCAAGGCGCATGCGTTCGAGCCGCTGCGGGCCTGGTTCGGCGCGCTCTACGAGGTGCTGCTTGGCGCCAGCCAAGGCCCGCGCTTCGGTTCGTTCGCCGCCATCTATGGCCTGCCGCAGACGATCGCCCTGATCGAAGCGGGCGCAAACGGAGAACTGGCGCAACCTTGACGCTTCGTCAGGGTTGTTGAGTGATGCCATTCTTGGATGGACGGAGCCAGGGGAGGGGCGACGTTGCGTTACGAGGTCGACGAGACGAATAAGATCCTGCTGGTCGACATAGCCTCCGCCGGCCCCGCCGACCGGGTGCTGGAAGCGACTGTCGATCTGATCACGCGGCGGCCCGAGCTGTGCAGCTGGGACTGGATCGTCGGGTGCGAACCCATGACGGACGACGCTACCGTCCAGCACCTGGATGAACTCGCCAAAGCCTGGGGTCCGCCCCCGCCCGTCGAAGCCGTGACGGTCTTCATCTCGCATGACCGCATGCTGCATCTCTGGGCGAGGGTGTTGGACTTCCAGTTCGCCCGACGCAAACATCTGATCGAACGCGACATTGATGCGGCCAAGCGGCTGGTGGCGCGCCGGCAAGGCGCACGCGCAACGAAGATGAACGGAAAATAACGGCGAAGCTCCGGGAGCCTTCAGGTTCGTCCGTGCATTCTCCCCTCATCGGCAAACGCGCTGACAGGAGAAGAGTTATGTCGAACAAGATTTTCAAGACCGGTCTGGCCACCGCTGCCGCCCTGGCCGCTATGGTGACCGCCGCCCCGATGTCCGCCCAGGCTCAGGCCAACGGCGTGACCAACTGTGACGCTCCTGGCGGTCGCCAACGTGCGGGCGCTCTGATCGGCGCCGTCGTCGGCGGCGTGGTGGGCTCGAACCTCGCCCGCAACGAGCGGACGGCCGGCACCATCGTCGGCGCGGGCGCCGGCGCCGCTGCCGGTTCCTATATCGGCTGCAACCAGCAGCGCGCCCGTGCTGCGTCGGCCTCCAGCGGCGCCCAGTATCGCGCTTCGTCGAACCTGCGCATCCGCAGCGGCCCCGGCACCAACTATCGCCAAGCCGGCATGCTGTCGGCCGGTCAACCTTTCACCGCCGTCGGTTCGCAGGGTGAATGGGTCCAGATCGCCGGCGGCGGCTGGGTGAACGCCCACTACGTCACGGCCAACTAAGTTCAGTTCGCCGTTAATCGAAAGCCCCGTCCGGTTCGCCGGGCGGGGTTTTTGCTGCGTGTTATTGGCTGACCCAAAGGATGCGCGCCATCCATTCGATCTCACGCCGCGGCACGACCCTTGGCGGATAGTCGGGATTGATCGAGGCTAGGGTGACGGCGCGGCTGGTCAGGCTGGTGACCTCCTTGGCCACGGTTTCTCCGCTGGTCAGGCGGGCGACGACGCGGTCGCCCCGCCGCACCTGCGTCGCTTCTTGATCCACGATGACGCGGTCGCCTTCGCGATAGAGGGGCGACATCGAATCGCCGGTGATCTGAAGGCTGAACAGGGTGTCTTTCGCGCGCGGCAGATCGGTCTGATCCCAGCCTTCGCCGACCGGCAGGCCAGCGTCGTCGAAGAACCCGTCCTGACCGGCCTTGGCCAGACCCAGCAAAGGCACGCTGGTCGGCGCCTCCGGCGCGTCTTCTGCCAGCACCGCAAACTCCGACAGCGACAGGCCAGTCGCCTGAAGCACCAGCGTCATGCTCTCGGTCGAGGGCCAGCGCGGACGCGGCGGATCGCCGGGCCCGAAGCGTTTTGAGGGATTGAAACTCGTCGCATCCAGACCGGCCCGACGCGCCAACCCCGACGGTGTCAGACCTTCACGCCGCGCCAGGGCGTCGACGGCCTTCCAGAGTTTGGCGTGGGATAACGGCATGGTTTTCCAGCGAGGATTCCCCACGAGAATACGGCGGTTTGCTAGGAATTTCTACCTAACACCCAACGTGTGCTGTCTGGCGGCTTTTCGGTCTTGCCAAACCCAGAACGTACCTAGGCCGATGCAGAAAATGATGAGGTAACCAACCAGATTCATCACTGTGTAAAGGGAAGCAATCGGCACCGTCTTGTTAGTCAAGATCATCAAATGCCCCATCACTGTGATCAGCTGCAGCCCGGTCACCCACACGGGCCACGATCTGGGGGCGCGCCAAGCCAGTGACGCGAAGACTAGGAGGGAAAAGACATCGACTAAAAACATGCCGATGGGCAGTCCGCGAAAATCATTATGTTCTTGGACAAGTAAGGACGCAAACCACGCTAGGATAAGATATCCAGCGCCAATCTTCTCTCGCGTTCCTCCTTTCAGGAACGCAAACAGGGCCATGCCGATCATAAAAATCGCGCCTGCGATCGCATAACCCACGTTCAGCATGCAAATCGCCCCCGTGCAGTGTGCACGGGGGCGACTATGCCGCATTTCCGCTTGGGCGGGAATGTCGCTCAGTGAAGCTTACTAAGAATTCACCCGACCGAACGAAGATGGCCGCGAGTTTCCTTCGGGTCCAACCAATCGTCGGGCTTGGCGACCGGACCGATGGCGTAGGTACCGAAGCCGAGGCGACGGTGATCTTTTTGCAGCTCGGCGTGGCAGGCCACGATGGATTCACGCGCGGCCGAGAGGGCGGCGATGGTTTCCATGGCCTTGGCTTGCGAAACTGTGCCGGCGACCGGCGACAGCGACAGGGCGGTGCGAGCGCCGATGAAGGATTGAACCAGCGTGGTCGCCTGGGTGATCGCGGCGTCGATCGCGAGTTCGGTAGCATGCAGATCGCCAGCAACGCTGGTGACGACTTCGGTGCGGTCCATGAAAAGCCCCTTGAAAAGCAGGTTTACAAGAACTGTATGGTTATCACGTCTTAACCCTGTTTGGTAGAGCAATCTTTACCATATCGACAATCGCGCGTTGAAGCGCCGCCGTAAGCACGGCGTTGAAACCCAATGAGAGCAAGAAGTCGGCGCGAATCAGCGCGCTAGGGCGCGGTGATCAGTCCTGGTTGTCCAGCAGGAAGTGTGCGGTAAGGGACGCAATTGGCTGTTGACGTTCTTCCTGCCAGGCCTCCGCATGCACATGGGCCACGCGACGACCCGCCCGGCTGATGCGAGCACGCGCGAAGACGTCGATCGGTCTGCCTGTGCGCAGATAGGCGACCGTGACATTGATCGGGCGGGGCAGTCGCGGACCAGGAAAGCTGAGCGCCACCTGAGCCATCGCCGTCATTTCCAGAAGGGCGGCCGTCGATCCGCCATGCAGGGCGGGCAGCATCGGATTGCCGATCAGCTTGTCATCGAAGGGCATGATGACGGTGACTTCGTCGCCGCTGACCAGGGTCTGAAGGCCAAGAAAGCGGGCGTAGGGCATGCGGTTCAGGATCTCGGTCATGCCGCCGCTCCCTTTGCATGGGGCGCCCGCTCGCGGGTCTGGTTGAGGATATAGGCGGCCTGCGCCGCGGCGACCGGATCGGCGGGATCGTCCTCGAAAGCCCAGGCGCGCACGAAGGCGATGCTGGGCGTCAGTCGGTAGCATAGGCCCTGCGCCAGCAGGTCCTGACGCGGCCTAGCGGCGCGCATGTAATCGACGCGCAAATCCAGGGTGGCGATTGGCTGGAAGGCGTCCATCGCAGTCCACACGGCCAGGCCGCCGATATGATCGAGCAAGGTCGTCACCAGACCGCCCGCGAAGACGCCGCTGTCGGGATCGCCGACCAGATCCTCACGCCACGGCACGCGAATAAGGGGCTGGCCATCGTGCAGGCCGTCGAAGGTGAAGCCCAGAGCGCCGGTGTGGGCGGCGCCGGCGGCCAGTTGCGGCAGGATGGTGGTCAGAAAACTCTCGTGCATCGTGCGGACTGAACCTGTTGCGCCGATTTTCGGGGTCATCCTCTATGGGGCGGCGACCCGACGGCGTCGAGAGCGTTACCGCAAGATGATCCGCCCCGAAGACCTGCTGCATACCACGCCCGCCGGCCTCTACTGCCCGCCGGGAGATTTCTATATCGACCCGGTTCGGCCGGTGGATCGCGCCGTCATCACACACGGCCATGCCGACCACGCGCGCGCCGGTCACGGGGCGGTGCTTGCGACGCGCCAGACCTTGGCGATCATGGCTGAACGTTATGGCGCGGATTTCACGCTGCAGCCCCAATCTGTGGAATATGGCGAGGCGACCGCGATCAATGGCGTCGATCTCAGATTGGCGCCCGCCGGCCATGTGCTGGGCTCAGCCCAGGTCGAGGTGCGCTGGAAGGGGCTGATCATGGTCGTGTCCGGCGACTATAAGCGCCGCCGCGATCCGACCTGTGCGCCCTTCGAGCCTATGCCGTGCCACGTCTTCATCTCGGAGGCGACGTTCGGCCTGCCGGTCTTCAGCCATCCGCCGGCGGAAGAAGAGGTCGGGCGGCTGGTGCGGTCGCTGGGACAATTTCCCGAGCGAGCGCATCTGGTCGGCGCCTATGCGCTGGGCAAGGCGCAGCGGATCATCCGTCTGCTGCGCGAGGCCGGATGGGACCGCACCATCTATGTCCACGGGGCGCTGGAGCGGCTGAACGCCCTTTACGAAAGAGAAGGGGTCTATCTGGGCCCGCTGGCGCCGACCCGTGATCTGCCCAAGAATGCGCTGGGCGGCGAGGTCGCTATCGCACCGCCATCCGCAATCCAGGATCGATGGGCGCGCCGGTTCGCCGACCCGGTCACCTCCTTTGCTTCAGGCTGGATGGGGGTGAAGGCGCGGGCGCGCCAGCGCGGTGTGGAACTGCCGTTGGTCGTGTCGGACCATGCCGACTGGAACGAACTGACTGCGACCTTCACCGAGATCAAGCCAGAGGAAATCTGGATCACCCACGGCCGCGAAGAGGGTCTGCTGCGTTGGGCCGAGATCAACGGCCAGAAAGCGAGGGCGCTGCGACTGGTCGGCTATGACGAAGAGGACGAAGAGGCGTTGGACGTTCGTCCGGACTGAGGATCAGGCGACGGCGCGACCGGATTGGTCCTGCTCGTCCGCCGCCGAGAGGGCCGCGTTCATCGCCATACGCAGGCGCTCGGGCTTGATGGGTTTTTCCACCACTGCGGCCATGCCGATGGAGAGGTAGTGTTTGGCGTCTTCGGGGTCCGCATTTGCGGTCAAGGCCACGATCGGCACGCGGCCGACGGCGCCGGGCAGGGCGCGAATGGCCTCCGTCGCCTGAACTCCGTCCATCCGGGGCATCTTGATGTCCATCAGGACCAGGTCGTAGCGGCTTTCCTGAACGGCCTGGAGCGCCTCGAGGCCGTCTTCGGCCAGTTCGGAACTGCAGCCGAACATCTCGCACAGCGCCTGGGCGACGACGCGGTTGGTGGCGTTGTCGTCGACGATCAGGATGTGCGGCGCGGATTTCAAATCGAGGCCCGACAGGTCCGACACATTGGACTGCGCCTCCACCTCGATCACAGCGCGCGGCGCCGTCAGATCGAACGCGAAGGTCGCGCCGCGTCCCTTGTTGTTCTCGGCCCAGATCCGGCCGTCCATCCGGTCGATGACCTGACGACAGATCGAAAGGCCCAGGCCCGCGCCGTCGGGGCCGGAGCCGTGAACGAAGGGCTCGAAGATGGAATCGACGCGTTCCGGCTCGACGCCCGGGCCGTCGTCGCGAATGCGGGCTTCCATACGAATGCGGTCGTCCTCGACCCAGGCCTTGAGGCCCGCCTCAACCACGCCGTTGCGGGCGAACTTCAGTGCATTGCCGATCAGGTTGTTGAACACCTGCTTCAGGCGCATGCCGTCGATGACGGCCGCCAGTTCGGTGTCGCCTTCATAGCCGACGAGCAGTGTCACGCCGTCCTGAGAGGCGCGCGGCTCCCACATCGACTGGATATCGTCCATGACGGCGCGCAGGGCGGTCGGCTCGGTCTTCAGCTCCAGTTCGCCGGCCTCGGCCTTGGACAGGTCCACCGCGTCCTGGAGGATGCGCAGCAGGGTCTCGGATGAGTCGACGATGGTCTGGACGTGCGCCTGAGCCGCCGTATTCAACGGCTGGCGGCGGAGCAGTTCGGCTACGGCCAGGACGCCGTTCATAGGCGTGCGCAGTTCGTGACTCATGATGGCCAGGAACTGGCTCTTGGCGCGGGCGGCGGCGATGGCCTGGGCGCGGGTGTCGCTGAGGATCGCGGCCTGTTCAGCTAGTTCCGCATTCTGCTGGCGCTGACGCGTGTTGACGGCCTGCAAAAGGGTGGCGGCGGTGCCCACGCCCCAATAGGCGCCGTTCTTCGTGACGATGAACCCGCGCAGCAGGGCGGCCGGACCGCCCTTCAGCATGATGTCGCAAAAGGCGTCGATCCGAACGCCGCCCTCGACCACGGCCGGCTCGACATCCATGGCGAAGGTGATGGGGCGAAGATCGTAAAGGGCGTGGCCGAAGCGGGCGGCGATTTTCTGAAGGAAGGCGGTGCGTTCGACCAGGCCGACGGGACGGTCGCCATCGACGACGGGAATGACCAGCGTATCCGGCTCGCATTCAAAACGCGCCAGAACCTCGCAGCCGAGGGTCGTCGGCGCCACCGGCTTTGGACGTTCGGAAAGGGTCTCGATGGTCGGCATACTGCCTGGAACTCCTACTCAATGTGAGTAAAAGCCCAAATCGTTTGCGGATTGGTTAAGCCGCGTCATCCAAGACGCAAATCCGCCTTTTTTGCGCACGGGTTGGGTCTGGTGTATGAGCGCCGCCCAACCCATCTGGGTCTCCATCCCTTTGTGCATGCGCGCGGCCGAACGGCCGACCGCAGATTCGTCATGAGCGCCATCCTGGAAAAGACCCATACATCGGCCTTGGTTCTGTTCTCCGGCGGGCAGGACAGCGCGACCTGCCTGGCCTGGGCGCTGGAGCGGTTCGAGCGGGTGGAGACGGTCGGGTTCGACTATGGCCAGCGCCATCTGGTGGAGATGCAGGCGCGTCAGGCGGTGCGCGACGGAATGAACACGGCCCTGCCGCAGTGGGCCGATCGCCTGGGCGACGACCATGTGGTGGACCTGACCGGATACGGCCGGATCGCCGAGAGCGCCCTGACCACCGACCGCAAGATCGAAATGGACGCACGCGGCCTGCCGACCACCTTCGTGCCCGGTCGCAATCTGATCTTCCTGGTAGCAGCGGCGGCGCTGGCGGATCGGCGAGGACTGGAAGTCCTGGTCGGCGGCATGTGCGAGACGGATTATTCGGGTTATCCGGATTGCCGCCACGAGACGATGGAGGCGATGGCGCGGGCGCTGTCGCTTGGGCTGGACAAGCCGGTCGTCATCGACACGCCCCTGATGTGGTTGACCAAGGCCCAGACCTGGGAACTGGCGGATAGGATCGGCGGCCATCGGCTGATCGCGCTGATCATCGAGGAAAGCCACACCTGCTATCACGGCGACCGGACGCATCGACACGCCTGGGGCTATGGTTGCGGGTCTTGCCCGGCCTGCGAACTGCGCGCGGCCGGTTATGACGAATGGGCGTCGGGGCGATGACCTATTCGGCCAAGGAAGTGTTCCTGACGGTTCAGGGCGAGGGCGGACAGGCGGGGCGGCCGGCGGTCTTCCTGCGGTTCGCCGGTTGCAATCTGTGGAGCGGTCGCGAGCAGGATCGGGCCAGCGCCGTCTGCACCTTCTGCGACACCGACTTTGTGGGCGTGGACGGCGACGGGGGCGGCAAGTTCGCCACGCCGGACCTGCTGGCCAATCACGTCGCGGCGATGTGGCGCGGGCGTGAAGGCGATCCGAAACTGGTGGTCTGCACCGGCGGAGAGCCCTTGCTGCAACTAGATGCGCCGCTGATCGACGCGCTGCATGCGCGCGGTTTTGAGATCGCGATCGAGTCGAACGGCACGATCGCAGCGCCGGACGGCGTCGACTGGGTCTGCGTCAGTCCAAAGGCTGATGCGGATGTGGTGCAGGCGCGCGGGGCCGAGTTGAAGCTGGTCTTCCCCCAGCCCAAGGCCATGCCGGATCGGTTCGAGCATCTGGATTTCGAGCGGTTCTGGCTTCAGCCGATGGATGGGCCGGATCAGGTGGAAAATACCGCCGCCGCCATCGAATACTGCCTGACCCACCCACAGTGGCGCCTGAGCGTCCAGACCCACAAATACATCGGCGTCCGCTAATGCCCGTCTTCGAGATCACCAAACAGGCGACCTTCGACGCCGCCCACCACTTCCCGAACGAGCCCGAGGGCAGCATCTATCGACGCGTCCACGGCCATTCCTTCACGGTCGAGGCGACGGTGCGGTCCGAGATGCTGGATGTCGAACACGGCTGGGTCGCGGATTTGGGCGCTCTGGACCGGGCGCTGAAGGCGGCGGCCGAGACGCTGGATCACGGCATGCTGAACGAGCACGAGGGTCTGGAACTGCCCAGTTTGGAGAACCTGTGCCTGTGGTTCGCCCGGACGCTGAAACCCGAATGGCCGGGCCTGTGCCGGATTCAGGTGGCGCGGCCGACAATCAACGAGCGCTGCGTCCTAAGTCTCTGACCTAGCAGCGTTTGCCCTGACGCTGGCGCTGTTCGCAGCGGCGTTGTTCGCGTTCATAGTCGCGCTGTTCGCGCTCGCGACGCAGTTTGGTTTCCTCGTCCGAGGTGGTGACGGCGTCGAAGCCGGCGCCGACGACCGCGCCTGTGGCTTTCGCCGTCCCGCCGACCACTGCAGCGGTCCCGCCGACGACGGCGCCGACAAGGCAGCCCTGCAGCATCAGACAACCGCCCAGCACGACGACGACTTGGGATACGGAAACGAGACGATTGCGACGGCGCATGGGCGACACTCCAGAGATTTGGAATAGTCGTCGATAATGATGAACGAGGGCTGACTTCAGGCGGGACGTTGCGGCAGCAGCTTGCGGCGTTGGCGCGACAGGGCCAGCGGCGTTCCATCAGCGCCCCAGGCGATCGCCTCGTCCACCGTCCAGCCCAGGCCGAGGTCCAGCATCCTGAACTCGAAGAAGGCCCAGCCGTCCGGCGCGGTCTTTGGCGTCGGATCGGTCAGGACGTCGATGCGCAGATCGACGGTGGTCATGGCGGCTGGCGTTTTGGACGCGGTCCAGGCGGGCGGATACAGCGCGTCCAGCAGGTAGCACAGGCCGACCTCATCCAAGGGGCGGCCGTCCGCCATCCGCATCCAGGTGCGCTCGATCACCGGCTTGCCCTCATTGCCGCCCAGGATGTTGGGGCCGCCGTCGAAGCGATACTCGACATGCTGGGCGAAGTGCGGCGACATCGGCCCGCGTATGGTGGCCTTGGGGTCCAGTTTGTCCAGCGACGGCGGCGACGCGTGCAACGGCGTAATCGGAGGCGGCGCGGCGTCCAGCCCATAGGTGCCGGTGGCGTGGTGGGTCATTCGCCCGTCCTGCTCGGCCTCGACCGCGGCATACAGAACATTGCGGCCGCCGCGCAGCAGGCGAGGGCGAAAGGCGACCTGTTCACCAAACTTGGCCGCCGACAGATATTGGACCGACAAGGTCCGAAGGGGCGCCGTCAGCGCCAGTCCCTGTCGCATCGATTGGGCGCACAGGGCCGCCAGCAGCCCGCCGAACGGAAAGCCCTTCTCCGGCGCCATGCTCGATGGGCCATTCGAGAAATGACCCGGCACGGGTGCGGACAGACCGCCGTCTTCGAGGACCTGGAAGGTCAGGGCGGCGTCGAGAGAAATGGGCGGCGTCATTGCGCAATCCTGCGTCAGGCGAAGAAGCGGCGGAAGACCTGATGACGATCTCCCGCCGAAGTCCAAGGAACAAGGCGGCGAACCGGGAGGCTCGCGTCCGTTGCGAAACAAGACTGACTTGGAGCGTTCGGATTTGCAACCCTTGCCAAATGCCTGACGCGGCGTCACTTTCGCACCTATGGGACGCACCGCCGACTACAGCCGCCAAAGCTGCTCCATCGCCGCCACGCTTGAGGTGATCGGCGATCCCTGGACCCTGCTGGTCATTCGAGACGCCTTTAACGGCGTCAGCCGGTTCGAACAGTGGCAAGACAATCTGGGCGTGGCGCGCAACGTCCTGGCCGCCCGGCTCAAAAGCCTGGTCCAGCATGGCGTGCTGGAGCCGCGCCTGTATTCCGAACGCCCGCCGCGCAACGAATATGTCCTGACCGCCAAGGGCAAGGATCTGTACGGCGTTCTGGTCACCTTGCACGGCTGGGGCAACAAACACGTCTATGGCGACGCCGACAGCGGCATCGACATGGTCCACAAGACCTGCGGCCATTCCCTGACCCCGCGCATCGCGTGCGGCTGCTGCGGCGAGATCGTCAAACCGAGGGATATCGCCCTGACCCGCGCCGAGAACCGGCCGACGGTCGGCGATGTGATGCCCAAGGAAGCGGCCTAAGCCCGTTCCTGCTGACGCTTTCTGGCAGCAGGACTGCTAGGATCGCGGGGTGTCACGCTCCGAACGCCTTCTTGATCTGCTGAACGTCCTGCGGCGGCATCGTCGGCCGGTGAGCGGGCAGGTGTTGGCCGAGGAGATGGGCGTCAGTCTGCGGACGCTTTACCGCGACATCGCCAGCCTGCAGGCGCAAGGGGCGACGATCGAAGGGGAGGCGGGGGTCGGCTATGTTCTGAAGCCGGGCTTCATGCTGCCGCCGCTGATGTTCACGCCGGAAGAGATCGAGGCCCTGGTGCTGGGGTCGCGTTGGGTGGCGGATCGCGCCGATCCGCGCATGCGCGATGCGGCGCTGGCGGCGCTGGGACGGATCTCGGCGGTGCTGCCGCCCGATCTGCGCGACGAGATGGACACATCGGCCCTGCTGGTCGTGCCGGGCGAGCCGTTCCCGGCGGATCGGGTCGATCCGGCCTTATTAAGGAAAGCGATCCGCACCGAGCGACGGCTGAAGCTGTGTTACCGCGACGAGGCGGGGTCGGCGTCCGAGCGTGTGGTCTGGCCGTTCGCCCTGGCCTTCTTCGACCGAGTGAGATTGCTGATCGCCTGGTGCGAACTGCGCGGTGATTTCCGCAGTTTCCGCACCGACCGCATCGTCGAGGCGGAGGTGATGGAGGCGCGCTATCCGACGCGTCGCCAAGCGCTGATGAAGACCTGGCGCGAGGCGCATGAAAGATCGAGATCGGGCGACGACTGCTGACGGAAACTGGCAGCAACGAAGGCTAGGGTTCGGCGTGTTGGAAACATGAGGGGCCGGGCTGATGCGTGAGATCGAGGACATTCTTCTGGCCGTCGCGGATCCGGAAATCAGCGCGCGCTTCTATGCCAACCTGCTGGGTTGTCGGCCGGTGATGGCGGGACCGGACCGGGCCTTGTTCAAGCTGACGTCGGGCCGGGCGCTTGGGCTGCTGCGGCGTGCAGGCGATCGGAGCGAGGTGTGCGAGGTCGACTTTCCGCTGGAGGGCGCCGAGGCGGTGGATCAGGCGCATATAGACTGGTGGGATCGCGGGGCGCGCATTCTGACGCCGCCGACGGACGCTGCGCCGGTCCGCAGCTTCGTGGCGGGCGATCCCGACGGCCATCGGCTGAGGGTCTATGCCGTTGCGGCGTAAGGGAGATCAAACCTCGGCTTCGAGCCGGTATCCGACCCCGCGCACATTGGTCAGCAGCCCGGCGGCGTCGGCGGCGTCCAGCTTGCGGCGCAGGTGGCTGACGTGGCTGTCGATGGTGCGTTCCAGAACCGCCTGATTGGGGAAGCAGGCCTGCATGATTTCGCTGCGGCTGAAGACGCGCAGGGGCGTGCGGGCCATGTGGGCCAGGATGCGGAACTCCGTCAGGGTCAGGTCCAGACGGCGCTTGCCCGACGGCGTCAGGATCGCCGCCAGATAGTTCTCCAACTGCACCTCCAGCGGACCGACGCGCAGGGTCTTGGCGGCCCGGCCGCCGCCGCTGCGTCGCAGGATGGTCTGGATGGAGGCCGTGACCTCGGCCGGCTTGAACGGCTTGGCGATATAGTCGTCCGCCCCGATCCGCAGCGCCTGCAGCTTGTCTGTGGCCTCATCCCGGTCGCCGACCATGATGACAGGCGTCTCACCTCGCCGACGCAGTTCGCCCAGCACATCCCAGCCGTCGCGCACAGGCAAGCGGACGCTGAGCAGGGCGAGATCGGGCTTGAGCGACGCATGCAGGTCGGCTGCCTGCTGGCCGTCGGCGGCGACGACGGTGCGAAAGCCGTCCCGGCGCAGAGCCGCGTCCAGGATTTCGACGCCCTCGGCGGCGTCATCGGCGATCAGGATCAGGCTGCTCATGGCGTCTCCGAAAGCCGCCATCGCGCCAGATCGTCGCGTCGTCCAGCAAAACCGGACGGCTGCGGTGAAGTTTCATATCGCCGTCGCAAAGCCTTCACGCAGACGAAGAAAAACCCCCTCCCGCCAAGGCGGAAGGGGGCCAGTCGGTCGTTCGGGAGGAACGCTTAGTAGGAGGCGCGCAGCTCGATGCCGAAAGTGCGCGGGTTGTTGAAGTTGCCGTAGTCGCCCAGAGTGTTCCTGTTCGACGGGTCGCGGCGATAGACGTAGGTCTCGTCCAGCAGGTTACGCGACCACAGGGCCACTTCCAGCAGCGGACCGCCGTCGCGGGTCGTGATGTCGGCGATGGCGACGCGGGCGTTCACGACGAAGGACGAGTCGGCCTTGATCGCAAACTGCTCGAAGCTGTGGGCCGCATCGGCATAGTTGGCGTCGATGTGCGCCTTCAGGGTCGCGCCCATGAAGGGCGAGTTCCAGTCGGCCGCGACGCTGCCGGCGTTCTCAGGCGTATAGGCGATGAAGACCTGCTGCACCTGGCCGTTGAACGGGTTGACCGTGTCCGGCACCTTGGCGTCCGTGTAGGCGTAGGAGGCCGACAGGGTCAGGTTGTCGGTCGCCCGGAACTGACCTTCCAGCTCCACGCCACGGATTTTCGTGGTGCCCGGAGCGTTGATCGTTTCAAGCGTGTTGCGGGTCGAGGCGCCCTGGACGGTCACCAGGCTGAAGTCGATCTGGCTGTCGGTGCGGTCCATGGCGTAGACGGCGGCGTTGAAGCGGACACGGCGGTCGAACAGGTCGCTCTTCAGGCCGATTTCGTAGGCCTTGACCTCTTCGGGATCGAACGAGCGGTAGGTCAGCGAGCGCGAGGAGGCGCCGCCGGCGCGGTAGCCGGTCGAATACTTGCCGTAGACGTTGATGTTGTTGCTGACGTCATAGGCCAGGGTGACCAGCGGATCGAAGCGATCGACCTTGGAGCTGAAGGTCAGGTTGGTGGCGGCGTTGTTGACGACCTCCAGCTTGCCGTCCTTGTCGTCCCAGGTGTAGCGGCCGCCGACCGTCAGGTGCAGGGCGTCCATGCTGGCCGGGGTCCAGGTCGCCTGGCCGTAGATTGCTTTCGATTCCGAATGGGCAGTGGACTTGCGGTCCAGCGAGCGGAAGCCGCGGATCGTCGGGGTGGGGTCCAGGATCGTGTAGCCCGTGCCGTCGGCGTTCCACTGGTTGGTCGAGGGCGTGGACGCATCGTCCGAGACGGTCTCCTTGAAGTAGAAGACGCCGCCGACATAGTCGATGCTGTCGCCCAGCGAACCGACGGCCTGCAGTTCCTGGCTGAACTGATGCTGCCAGAAGCCGGCCAGCGAGTAACGGCTGAACTTGCCGTTCGGGCCTGTAACCGGCGGGCGGTGCGCGCCGGCGATGTTGTCATACTGTTCGACGTCCAGATCGCGGTAGGCCGTGATCGAGCGGATTTCCAGGGAGTCGGTCGGGCGATACGACAGGTGCAGGTCCATGCCGCGCGTGTCGTCGACGCTGAACTGCTGAGGCACGCCAATGTCGGCCTGCGTCATACGCTTGGAGCCTTCGACCTGAACCAAGGGCGACAGGGCGCGGATGCTGCCCGAGGGAACCGTAGCCGAGGTGAATGGCACGACGGTCAGGCCATTCGGGTTGAAGTTCAGCAGTTGGCTGTAGAACGGGGTGTTCTTGTCCTTGCTGATGTCAGCCGCGAAGTTGGCGGTGAAGTTTTCAGCCGGCGTCCAGCGCGTCTGGAAGCGAAGGCCGCGGCGGTCATACTCGCCAAAGCCCGTCTGGCCCGGCAGGATGTTTTCGGTCACCGGGCCCTGGACGGAAATGATGCCGTCGACCTTGAAGGCGAAGTCGCCGAGAGCGGGGAAGTCGACATGCAGTTCGGAGTTGTAGGACTCCAGATTGCCGACGCCGGCGATGGCGCGCATGCCGAACACGCCCGTCGGCTTCTTGGTCACCAGCGACAGGGCGCCGCCTTCGGTGTTGCGGCCGAACAGGGTGCCTTGCGGACCCTTCAGGACTTCCACGCGCTCGATGTCGAGCAGGGCGGCGGCGAGGCCGTGCTGGCGGGCCAGATAGACGCCGTCGACATAGACGCCGACGCCTTGCTCGCGCGCCGGCTGATTGGCGTCGTTCGGCACGATGCCGCGGATGCCGATGGTCAGGGCGGACTGACGGGCCTCGAAGGTGGCGATGCGCAGGCTGGGGACGCTGCCGTCGGCCAGGTCCATCAGGCTCTGCACGTGGCGATCGGCCAGGGCTTCGGCGTTGACGACCGAGATCGAGATCGGCGTGTCTTGCAGGTTGGTTTCGCGCTTGGTCGCGGTCACGACGATGTCGTCAAGACCGGCCGGCTCGGCGCTGGCGGCCGTCGGCGCGGTCTGGACCGGCGCGGTCTGAGCGAAGGCGGAAACGGGCGCGGCGAGAAGAGCGGTCCCCAGCAGCAGCTGAAGGCGCAGTTTAATTTGACGATGCATTTTTATCCCCTGCTTAGTCGGGGCGGGGATTACGCCGTCATTGCGATGCGCAGTTTACAGCCGTGCAACAGCCCGGTGCATCTTTAATGTCTGGCGTGGCGAGAAGCCTGCGATCTTGTTCCACCGCAGCTCCACACTGTCTCCACAATCGCACGAAGCGTGGTTAGACGGCGACCGCCGTCGTGTCCCGGATGAAGCCGCCGCCCAGGACGCGTTCGGTGTCCGTGGGGTGGTACAGGGCGCAGGCCTGGCCTGGCGCGACGCCCTCTTCGCCATCGTCGAAGACGACGCGGATATCGCCGTCGATCAGGGCGAGGCGGGCTGGCGAGGGTTGGCGGGTCGAGCGGACACGCGCCAGGACCGGGATGTTGGCCTCGGCGGCCTCGATGATGGTCGCCTCGTCGCCCAGCCAGTTGGTTTCTTCCAGCGTCAGACTGGCTGTCAAAAGGGCTTCGCGCGGGCCGACGACGACGCGACGGGTCTCGGGCTCCAGCCTGGTCACGAACAGCGGCTCGCCCACCGCGACGTTCAGGCCGCGGCGCTGGCCGATCGTGTAGTCCGTGATACCCGCGTGCCGGCCCAGCACCCGGCCGTCCATGTGCACGATCTCGCCGGCCTCACGCCCTTGCGGACGCAGGCGGTCGATCAGGGTGCGATAGTCGCCGGAGGGCACGAAACAGATGTCTTGGCTGTCCGGTTTGGCGGCGATCTTCAGACCCAGTTCTGCGGCGACGCCGCGCACCTGAGGCTTTTCCAGATCGGCCAAGGGGAAGCGGAGATAGTCCAGCTGATCCTGGGTGGTGGCGAACAGGAAATAGGATTGGTCGCGCGAATGGTCGATCGCCTTGCGCATCTGCGAGCGGTTGCCGGCGACGGCGCGGCGGACGTAGTGACCCGTCGCCATCGCCTCGGCGCCCAGGTCGCGGGCCACGTCCAGCAAGTCACGGAACTTGACGGTCTGATTGCAGCGGATGCAGGGGACCGGCGTCTGGCCCTTCAGATAGCTATCGGCGAACTGGTCGATCACTGCGTCCTTGAACCGGCTCTCATAGTCGAGGACGTAGTGTGGGATGCCGATCATGTCGGCCGCAAGACGGGCGTCGTGAATGTCCTGGCCCGCGCAGCAGGCGCCCTTCTTCTTCAACGCCGCGCCGTGATCGTAGAGCTGCAGCGTCACGCCGACGACGTCGTAGCCCGCCTTGTGCAGAAGGGCAGCGACGACGGTGGAATCCACCCCGCCCGACATGGCGGCCACCACGCGCGCGCCGACCGGCAGGCCGACCGCCGCCCGCGCGCTCTCGACCGCCGCATCCATGTCGGTGCGGGCGATGTCGGGAACGGGGCAGAAATCTTCGACCAAGCTCATCGCGGCCATTTAGTGCGGAACCAGTGCGATTTCGAGACCCGCAAACGAAAAGGGCCGCACCCGTCACCGGATGCGGCCCTTAACGTCTTCGGGGAAACCCTCAGGAGCGGTAGCTCTGGATCCGCGTCGTGCGCAGACCCTGCATGCCCCATTTGTCGATGGCCTTCTGCCAGGCCAGGAACTCTTCAGCCGTCAGGCGATATTTCGCCAGGGCGTCGTCGAGGCTGAGCAGGCCGCCGCGAACGGCGGCGACGACCTCGGCCTTGCGCCGGATCACCCACCGGTCCGTGTTAGACGGCGGCAGGTCGTTGAGGGTCAGGGGCGTGCCAGTCGGTCCGACCACGTATTGTTCGCCTTTGCTATTAAGGCGTCGCTCTTGCAACATGGGCTTATGCCTCTTTCACCAACACCGTAGTGTCATGAAGGTAGGCGTTCCCGACTAAGGTCCGTTTAAGCGTCGTGGTGAAGGAACGGATAAAATCCGCTCCCTCCCGAACGACTCTGTAAACCTTGCTTGCGCGACGATTCATCGAGACTAACGCTTACTTACTCGCCGATCAGCGTTTGATGTTGATCAGCTCGGCCAGCATTTCATCGGCCGTGGTGATGATCTTGGACGAGGCGGAATAGGCGCGCTGGGTGGTGATCAGGCCCGTGAACTCGGCCGACAGATCAACGGTCGAGGACTCCAGCTGCTTGGCCGCGATCTCTCCGGCGCCGCCGGTTCCCGCCGCCTTAAGGTTAAAGGTGCCGGACTGGAGGCTGACGGCGTAGGCGTTGCCGGAGACTTCGCGCAGGCTGTCAGGGCTGGGGAAGGTGGCGACCGCGACTTGGGCGATGCGGCGCATGACGCCGTTGTCGAAGATGGCGGTGACGAAGCCGCCTTCGTCGATCTTGATCTCGCTCAGATTGCCGAACGCCGTGCCATTGGTGACCGTCGACTGGACGACCGAGGCCGTGTTCAGCTGGCTGAGGCCGCCGGCCGAGGTATTGAGGTCCAGCGTCACGGCCTGAGCCGCGATCCCCAGGCCGTCGGCCCAGGCGACTTGGCCGGCCGGCATCGTAAGGTTGTTGGGATCCGATTTGCCGAACTCGAGCGTGGCCATGCTCGGATCGTCGAACAGCCCCGTTCCCGTCGGCCACGCCTTCATCGTATCCACGTCAAGGCGACCCGAGGGCGTGAAGGCGATCTTGCCGGTCTTGATCTGACCGTTGGTGTAGGGGGCGCCTGTCACCACGTCGCCGGCCGGCACGGAAACGATCTCCGCGTACCAGATGTTCGGTTCGTCGCTCTTCAGGAAGCGAAGCTCCAGATTGCGCTGGCCGCCCTTGGAGTCCGAGACCGGGATGTTCATCTTGAAGTCGGGCTTCACGCCAACGGGGTTGTCGTCGTCAGCGTTGTACATGGCCATGGAGTTGACCGAGGGGTCGTACTTCGTCTTGGCGACGTTCTCATTGCCCAGACCGATATCCGCCAAGTTGACGGTGTAAGCCGGGCCGCTGGCGGGGGTGAACTGGATCTGGGTCGGCGGCGTGCCGATCGCGGTCGCCGAACCGGCGTTTGCGCCGTTGATGGTCAGTCCGGTGATAGCGCCGGTGGTCGGGTCGAAGGTCGCCGAGGCGTCGACCTTCTGCGAACCGGACTTGATCACCAGATCATGGCTGTTGGCGCCGGTGCGGGTGTAGCGCACGGAGATGTCGTGGGTGACCGCCGGCGTCGCCGTGTCGGAGACGCCCTTGTAGGCTTGCGCGCTGGCGGCAGAAGACGCCTCCTGGCTTGAACGCAGATTGGCGTTAATCTGCACACGGGTCGTGGGTTCGGCGGTGCCGCCGACCGAGCCGATGTTGATTGAGCGCAGACGCGTCAGGTCGGACGGATCGGTCGAAATCTCGCCGTTGGAGTCCACCGGCCAGCCCTGCAGATACAGGCCGGCGCTGTTCTTTAGATAGCCCTGCTTGTCGACGGTGAAGGCGCCGGCGCGGGTGAACAGGCGGGTGTCGGTGGCGCCGACGTTCTCGGCCTGGGTCGTCGTGACGAAGAAGCCCTGTCCGCTGACGGCGAGGTCGGTGCTGGACGTCGTCCGCTGAAGCTGGCCTTCCTGACTGATGAAGGCGCGGCTGTTGGTCGTGACGCCGCCGGCCGAATAGCTTCCGCCCACGGCCGACTGGCTGTTGACCAGGGTCTGGAACTCGCTGGCGGTGCGCTTGTAGCCAATGGTGTTGACGTTGGCGATGTTCTGCGAGATCGCCGCCAGGGCGGCGGAGTTGGCGGCCAGGCCGGACACGCCGGCTTGCATTGCGCTGTTGAGGCTCATGGGAGAACGCTCCTTAAATGAAGGTCATCGGGAAGGCGGCGGATCGCATCATGCGGCCGCCTCCTCGGTCGGGACGTTCGGATTCTCCGTATCGTCGGTATCGTTTGCCGCCTGGGACCTGATCTCGTTCAGCGAAATCACGGTCGAAAGCGGAAGGATGGAATCGCCGATCACCAGGTAGGGCGCGCCGCTGTACATCTCGACGCCGGTGACGCGGCCCTGGATCAGAGCCTGCGCATCGACCTTGGCACCGGTGGCGTCGGTGGCGGCGACCTTCAGCGTATAGACCCCGCCGTCTTCAGCCTTGCCGCCGTCCTTCAACTTGCCGTCCCAGTTGAAGGTGTGCAGGCCGGATTTCTTGTCGGGCGCGGCGCCTTCCCAGACGACGACGCCCTTGCTGTCGACGACCTGCAAGGTGGCCTTGTCCGCGTCGGCGCCCAGCTCATAGGCCCAGGTGGCCTTGCCGTCGCTGAACTCGGTCGCGGTCCAGGCGGCTGTGACGCTCTTGCCGATATAGTTGGCGGCGTTGTCCAGTCCGCCTCCGGCCTGAGCGGCGAGAAGGCTGGTCAGCAGGTCGTTGGTCAACAACTGCTGCTCGACACCGGCCATCTGGGTCAGCTGAGCCGTAAACTCGTTGGAATCCAGCGGCGACAGCGGGTCCTGATTCTTCATTTGCGTGGTCAGCAGGGTCAGGAAGGTCTCGAAATTCGAGGCCAGGGCCGTGGTGCCGCTGGTGATGCGACCGGCTGCTGCGCTTGTGGAGACGGCGTCGACCATGGGGTCAGACCTTCAGATCGACGCGGTCAGGCGTCAGGGAATGGTTGATCCAGGCGCCGGACGCCGGGACGATGGGGGTATCGGCCTGGGCCGCCAGGCGAGAGCCGCCGGCGAACAGGGCGTTGCGTTGCTGCTGGCGCTCGAAAGCGCCGCCGCCTGCGGACGGATCACGCTGCGAGAAGTCCAGCGCGTCGCCCGCGACCTGGAAGCCGGCGTCCTGAAGCTGGCGACGCAGTTCGTCGGCGCGACCCTTCAGATCGGCGGCGGCTGCGGGGTTGTCGAAGGCCAGGCGAGCGGACAGCTGGCCGTCCTTGCCGATCTCCAGACTGACATCGACGCGGCCCAGGTCTTCAGGCGTCAGCACCATGTCGAACCGGGTCGAACGGCTATCCAGTCTTCGTGCGATCTGCGAGGCGAGCTGGGCGGTGGTTTCGACGGTCGCGCGAGACTGAGTTGCAAAACTCAGATCATGGCTGGGCGCTGCGGACTGGTTGCGGGTCTGAGCGTCGACAGGCGCTGCGGTCGCGGCGGGGGCGTCCGTCACGGTGGATGTGAGGGTAGCGTCTTCACTCGTCTTGCCGGTTTGGGGCGCCGTGGCCACGCCCAACTCGATCTTGGCTGCGGCCGGCCTTGCACCGACATCCGCGGAAGCGTCGACTGACGTTGCGGCCTTCGTGCTGGAGGACTCAGCGGTCGCTATTGGTGCGCCGTCGATTTCGACGGCCAGTGGCGTTGCGGCGTCGGCCGCTTCACGCGGGGGCGCCGCTGCGACAGTTTCGGCAGTTGGTGTGGGCGTCTTTTGATTCCGCCCGACCGACGGCGCGGTGGCTTGAGGCGAAGGTTTCGCCAAATCGATCGTAGCCGCTTCTGACGGTTTATCAGGCGCTGAGGCGCCGTCTCTAGGTGTGGAGCCCTCCGCTTCGTTCACCGCTGTGACGACATCGGCCGCGACGAGGGTCGAGATTTTGGGCGTGGCGGCAGCGACGGAAACCTGGACCTGCGCCATCGGTATTTGAGCGGCCGTCAGGGTGTGAGCGATGGGCGAGGGCGAAGCCGGCTTTTCAGCGAGGGCGTGGGTGGTCGCTGCGGCGATCTTTGCGCTATCGGGCGCGGCGGGTGGCGTTGTCGTAACATCGGTCGAACGGGGCGCAACATCGATCACGGGGCGATCGGCAGGCGTCGCCGGAACGGTGGGCTTTGCGGCAACACTGGCCTTCGCGGACTGAGACGGCGCAGCCTGGGTGAAATCGGCTTCGATCCCGACTGCTTCCCGAGCCGCGCTGACCACAGGAACGGCAGTGTCGGCAGCCGGCAGATCGCCGACTTCGGAAACCTGTGCTTGGGCGAACGCGGGGGGCGCCATGCGCGGCGCTGCGACGTTCTGGTCAGCAGGCGCTGCGACTCGAGTTGCCGACGTTTCGGTTTCTGCACGGAGCGGTGCAGCGGCGATTGTCGCTATAGCTTCAGCCGCTGGCGAAAGGGGCGAGACTACAGGCGAGCTTTGCGGAACCTTGGGCTCGACGTTGGTCGGCGGTGTGTCGCCCGTTCGGGAAGTCGGCCGCGCTACGGCGAGCGCCTGAGGTGGTGAGACGACCGGCGTCGGTTGCGGCGCAACGGCTGGTGCGACGACGTCTAGGCTTGCGACAGCCTCATCGTCGGGCTCGCTCGCTGAGATGGCGCGCGTCTCGGAAGTTGCCGGCTGGTCGTCCGATTGAATGGCTTCGCTGTCGACGCTCTCTTCAAATGTTGGCGTGCTGATATTGTTTGACTGGATCGAGGTGATCTCGTCCGTCTCGGTTGTCATGGAGTGAGCTATAGCAACGCCGATCGATCGCGCGGCCGCTAGTCGACCAGGCGCAGCCCGTTCGACCGGCGCGCCGTGGACGCTCGCGTTCAGCGCGTCGGCGACCTTGCTGGAGAACAGGCCCCCATCGGTCGCCTCTGCGCCCAAGACAACAGCCGACGTTCCGGTCGAAACCGGAGCGGCAGGCGCGAGCAGGGCGGATGCGGTGGACATGGAAGCGCGGCGGCTTTCGTAAGGAGCGACGACGGCGCCTGCTGCGCCCAAGAGTTCGCCGCCCTCGACGCAAGGGCCGGGCCAAGAAAATAAGCCAGCAAAAACAACGATAAGTGTAGCTTCGGAGGCTACGAGTCCGACGGGCGGCGGTCGTTATTGCCGCGCTCTCGCCATTTTTTGCCCGGCTTCGCGCGCTGCCGATCAGTGACACGCGGGATGCCCGCAATCAGATTGGCCCGACCTTTGCGCGTCTTTCCCATCATGATGGTCGCCCAGTCAACGATCTTGTGGAAAAACAACGCTTTGTACGAGCGGGCGTGGCGTGTGGCTGGGCAAGAACTGCGCGTCGCGATGCAGCGGTTGCCGGGTAGGGCGGGGGAGACGCGTCAATGTCGCTGAACTCGATCATGAACATTGCGACCTCAGGGCTGAAGACCGCCCAGTCGCAGTTGCGTGTCACCGCCGACAATATCGCCAACGTCGATACGCCCGGATACATCCGCAAGGTCGCCGATCAGTCGGCTGCGGTCACCAACGGCTATGGCTCGGGCGTCGACGTCACGCGGGTGCGTCTGGCGACAGACCGTTTCCTGCAGGCGGCCAGCCTCAGCGCCGGGTCGGACTCTGCGCGCCAGACCGTGCGCTATGAACTGTACGACCAGGTCCAGAACCAGTTCGGCGATCCCAGCAGCGACACCAACTTCTTCGCCCAGGTCGACAAGCTGTTCGCCACCTATGCCACCCTGGCCGAAAGCCCGACGTCATCGGCCGGGCGTCAGGATACGATCTACAAGACCCAGGCGATCTTCAATCAGGCCGCCGGCATCGCGTCCCAGATCCAGTCGGCGCGTCAGGAGGCGGACGGTCGACTGTTGAGCGCGGTCGAGACGGTCAATCCGCTGCTGGAACAGATCGCAAAGTTGAACAAGACCATCGCCGCTGGCACGGTGACGAACGACGATGTGACAGGCGCTCAGAACGCTCAGCTCGGCCTGATCAACGAATTGTCCAAATACATGGACGTGAAGGTCGAGGCGCGATCAAACGGCGGCGTCACTTTGCGGACGAATACGGGCACAATCCTGGTGGGCGAGGGGGCGGCGACGCTGTCGTACCAGGCGGCTGGCACTGTGGACGCCATGACGGCCTTCTCGGACATCATGATCACCGAGCCCAGCGGCACGCGCTGGCCGCTGCTGGACGGCGTGTCGTCCGGTCAGATCCGGGGTCTGGTCGAGATGCGCGATGTCGATGCGCCAGCGGCCGCCGCGCGCCTGGGTGAGTTGACGGCCAAACTCGCGGACGAACTGAACCGCGCCCATAACGCAAACAGCAGCGTTCCTGCACCGACCACCTTGACGGGGCGCAACACCGGCCAGTCGCTGGAGAACGCCCTGACCGGCTTCACCGGCACGACGACCATCTCGGCGGTCAATGCGTCGGGCGTGGTGCAGGCCTCGGCCCGGATCGTCTTTTCCGGCGGCACGATGACGATCAACGGCGCCGCCGCGGATCCGACCACCTTCCTCAGCGTACTGAACGCCCAGCTGGGCGGCACGGCGACGGCGAGCTTCTCGGACGGCCAACTGCGCCTGGACGGGGCGGGCGGAAACGGTGTGGCCATCGCCGACGATGCGACCTCGCCCAGCACGAAGGGCGGGCGCGGATTTTCGCACTGGTTCGGCCTGAACGACCTGGTCGCCACGACGACGCCGACCTTCTACGAGACGGGTCTGACCCTGACGTCTCAGCATGGGTTCGATCCGGGTGAGAGCCTGACCTTGCGCTTTGCTGGTCCGTCCGGCGCGCGCCTTCGCGACATCACCGTGTCCGTGCCCGCCGGGACGGGCACGATGGGAGAGATGCTGGGTGCGCTGAACGATCCCATCACCGGCGTCGGCCGCTATGGCGCCTTCAGCCTGGATGCGGCGGGCAAGCTGTCCTTCAAGGCCTACGACCCGTCTGCGACGTCCATAAGCGTCGTGAAGGACAATACGACCCAGGATCCGTCCGGCGTTTCAATGTCGCAACTGTTCGGCCTGGGCGCGACGGGATCGACCCGGGCCGGCGCCTATACGGTGCGCAGCGACATCCAGCAGGACCCCGGCAAGCTGGCCCTGGCGCAACTGAACCTGTCGGCGGCGGCGGGGACGCCGGCGCTGAGCAAGAACGATGGGCGCGGCGGCCTAGCGCTGGGCGATGTGGGCAAGAAGAATGTCGCCTTCGCTGCGGCCGGCGGAAATGCCGGCGGGACCAAGACCCTGTCGTCCTATGCGGCGGACTTCGCCGGCGAGATCGGCGGCAAGGCCTCGGCCGCAAAGACCCGCAGCGAAACGGCAAGCGCCCTGGCCAAGGAGGCGGACAGCCGTCGCACCTCGGCCGAAGGCGTGAACATGGACGAGGAACTGGTCAATATGACCACCTTCCAGCAAGCCTATAACGCCTCTGCGCGCCTGATCCAGGCGAGCAAGGACATGTACGACGTACTGATCGGAATCCTGCAATGACGCGCGTCGCGACCCACGGGAATTACCAGTCGGCCTTGCTCAGCCTGATGAACGCGCAGGGCCGCGCGCAGCAGGCGCAGGAGCGGATCGACAGCGAGAAGATCGCCACCGACATGTCCGGCTATGGCCGAGGCGCCGAGCAACTGACCAGCCTGACATCGACACAGGCGCGTCTGGAGGGCTTCATCTCCACTGGTGAGGCCGTGAAGGCGCGGCTGAGCGCCCAGGATCTGGCCATGAGCCGCATCTACGAAGGCGGCAATGCCGCGCGCGAGGCCATCGCGAATAGCCTGGCGGCTGGGCGGATCGACAATTTGATGGTCGAGCTCGGTCTGAACTATCAGACGGTGCAGGGGGGGCTGAACGCGGAACACCAGGGCTCGTACCTGTTTGCGGGCGGGCAAAGCGACATCGCTCCCGCCACGGCCGCGACCATGGCCGATTTGACGGCGGCGCCGTCCACCGCCGCGACCTTCGCCAACGATACCCTGAAGCAGAAGTCGCGCATCGACGAGAAGACCACGGTCGAGACCGGGTTTCTGGCCAGCGAGATCGGCGGGCCGCTGACCGAGGTGTTCCGCAACATTCAGGCCTTCCAGAACGGCACGGCGGTGACCGTCGGCGGTGTGACCTATACGCCAGCCGGCGCGGGCACGCTGACAGGACAGCCGGACGCCAACGTCACCGCTTTTTTGAAGGCGCAGATGGGCGAACTGGATAAGGCGAATGCGGGCTTGACGAACCAGACGGCCAAGAACGGTCTGATCCAGAACCATGTCGAAACCGCGCTGGACGCCCAGGAAAATCAGAAGACCGCCCTGCAGAAGATGATGCAGGACAAGTCCGGCTATGATCCGGCACGGGCGATCACCGACCTGCAGATGGCGCAGGTGGCGATCGAGGCTTCTGCCCAGATCATTAATTCACTGAAAAGCACGTCGCTGCTCAATCTGCTGCGTTAAGTCATCGTTTCAAAAAAGAAAACGGCAACGCTGGACCAAACATCGTTCTGGAACGTATCATGAACGATGGCCCGTCTCGATCTGCGTCGAAAACTTTCCGTTCTGGCTGACGCCGCCAAGTATGACGCCTCATGTTCGTCGTCCGGAACGTCGAAACGAAACTCTGTCGGCGGCAAGGGGATCGGCTCGACCGAGGGCATGGGCATCTGTCACGCCTATACGCCGGACGGGCGGTGCATCAGTCTGCTCAAGATCCTGCTGACCAACTTCTGCATCTACGATTGCGCCTATTGCATCAATCGCGTGTCGTCGAACGTGGAGCGCGCGCGGTTCGATGTCGACGAGGTGGTCGACCTGACGCTCAACTTCTACAAACGCAACTATATCGAGGGATTGTTTCTGTCTTCGGGCATCATTCGATCCGGCGACTATACGATGGAGCAGCTGGTCTTGGTGGCCAAGACGCTGCGGGAAGTCCACGATTTCCGGGGCTATATTCATCTGAAGCTGATCCCGGAAGCGGATCCGAAGCTGGTGGAGATGGCGGGTCTGTATGCCGATCGCCTATCGGCCAACATCGAACTTCCGCGCGACGAGGCGCTGGCGCGACTGGCGCCGCAAAAGGACGTTGGGGTCATCAAGAAGGCGATGAGCCAGGTGCGCTTGGGCGTCGAGGCGGCCAGGCCGGCCAAACGTGAAAAGATCAAACCGCCGAAGTTCGCGCCGGGCGGCCAGAGCACCCAGCTGATCATCGGCGCCGACGGCGCGCCAGATACGGAAATCCTGGATCGCAGCGCCTCGCTCTACGGCGGTTATGGCCTGCGCCGCGTCTATTATTCGGCGTTCAGCCCTATCCCGGACTTCAGTTCAATCCTGCCGTTGTCCAAGCCGCCGCTGATGCGCGAGCATCGGCTGTATCAGGCCGATTGGCTGATGCGGTTCTATGGTTTCTCCGCGCCGGAGATCGGCGAGGGGGCATCGAACGGCATGCTCGATCTGGCGGTCGACCCCAAACTGGCCTGGGCTATCAACAAGCGCGAGCAGTTTCCCGTCGATGTGAACCGTGCGCCGCGCGAGATGCTGCTTCGGGTGCCGGGGCTGGGCGTGAAGGCGGTGGACCGGATCGTCGCGGTGCGCCGCTATCGGACCCTGCGGCTGGAGGATGTCGGACGACTGACGCGATCGGTGGCCAAGATTCGGCCCTTCATTACAGCGCTGGATTGGACGCCGGGCGGTCTGACGGATGCGGCGGACCTCAAGGCGCGCGTGATCAGCCGCACGCCCGAGCAGTTGAGCCTGTTCTGATGGCGGTGGCGGCGCTGGACGGTGAGACGGACTTCGACGGCTGGCGGAAAGCGGCGCGCGCGTTTCGATTGGCGGATGTGGAGCCCGCGGCGGCGCGGTTCGTCGTGGCGGGGGCGATGGAACAGGGCGGGCTGTTCGATCAGCCGATTGCCGAGGAGGCGTCGCCGACGCCGGATGACCGCAGAGCTTTCAACGTGCCGAAAGAGTTCGTGGATCTGGCCCAGAACCTGATCCTGCATCGATCCGCCGACCGTTTCGATCTGATGTACCGGCTGCTGTGGCGACTGAAGGACGAGCCGGACCTGATCAAGGTCATTTCGGACCGGGACGTCGCCGACGCGCTGGAGCGGGTCAAGAACGTCAGCCGCGCCTCGCACAAGATGAAGGCCTTCGTTCGCTTTCGCCAGGTGCATGACGATCGGGGCGAGGCCTGGGTGGCGTGGTTCGAGCCGCCGCATCGGGTCTTGGAAAAGACCGCGCCCTTTTTCCAACGGCGGTTCACGACCATGCGCTGGTCTATCCTGACGCCGGATGGTTCGGCCTTCTGGGATGGCGAAACCCTGCGGTTCGGGCCGCCAGCGACCCGCGACATGGCGCCTGCCGAGGACGAGATCGAGGATTTCTGGAAGACCTACTACGCCTCGACCTTCAATCCTGCGCGGCTGAAGGTGAAGACGATGCAGGGCGAGATGGCCAAGTCCTACTGGAAGAACCTGCCGGAAGCCGCCCTGATCCCGGAACTGGTCGCGGCGTCGTCGGTTCGAACCGAAACCATGGTCGCTACGCCGTCTCCTCAGCCCAATTCGCGTTTCGCGCGCGCCGTCGCGCCAGACCTGCATCTGGCGCGTCCCGACGCCGAGGCCGTGCCTCAAAATCTTGACGACGTCGCCAGCGGCGTTCAGGCGTGTCGCCGTTGCCCGCTTTACCGCGATGCGACGCAGGGCGTGTGCGGGGAGGGGCCGAAGTCGGCGCGTCTGATGATCGTCGGCGAACAGCCGGGCGATCGGGAGGATCTGGCAGGCCGCGCCTTCATCGGGCCGGCGGGGCAGGTGTTGAACGCAGCCTTGGCCGAGGCCGGCATTGATAGATCCGACGTCTATGTCACCAACGCGGTCAAACACTTCAAACACGAGCCGCGCGGCAAACGTCGCCTGCACAAGACGCCGAACGCGGGCGAGGTTCAGGCCTGCCGCTGGTGGCTGGACTCGGAACGCCGGCTGATCAAGCCGCAGGTCGTGCTGGCCCTGGGGGCGACGGCGGGTCTGGCGTTGCTGGGTCGCAAGCCCGCCGTGATGCAGGAACGCGGCGCGCCGATCGATCTCAGCGATGGATCGACCGCCGTACTGACGGTCCACCCCTCCTATCTGCTGCGTCTGCCGGACGAGGCGGCGAAGTCCGAGGCGAGACGGTTGTTCATTGAGGATCTGGCGGCCGTGCAGCGTCGTATGAGGTGACGCGAGAACGAATCCCGTTCGGCCGCGTTTGGCATCAGCGCCAGCGTGACCGTTGGACGTTTCATCGGGGGAGGCGATCTCGACACTGTCGATCGACAAACATCCGCGCGAATGTCATCGCGCGTTGACATCGAAGGCCGGCTTGACCATTAGCGCGGCAGAGATTTCGGCTGTCTGTTCAGAGGGTCAGGGGAAAATCGCGATGCCAGACCGGTCTTCAGGGGCGCGATGAACACGGCCGCATACGAAATCGTCGATAGAGATGGCGAGGCCCGTCTGCGCCTGACCGGCGACTGGACGACCACGGCGCTGGGTCGTCTGCCGACGGAACTGAGCCGCGATCTGGAAGGCCGCGAAATCGCCAGCATCGACACCTCCGATCTCGGTCGCTTCGATACGGCCGGCGCGCTCGCCCTTGTGCAGGCCTCAAGCGGCCGCCTGTCCAAGAGCCAGTGGAAGGATCGGCCCGAGGCCGGCCGTATCTATCACATGATCGAACTGCTGGAGCGGCAGAGCGCTCCGGCGCCGAAACGCCCCAGCGCCTTCGTTCGCACCTTCGCCAAGATTGGGCGAGGCGTGTACGATTTCGGCGGCGAGGCCATGTTGTCGCTGGCGTTCCTTGGCCGACTGATGGCCGCCGTGGTCGAAGCCGCCAAACGCCCCGGCGGCATCCGCTGGCCGGCCTGGGTCAGTCAGGCTGAGCGCGCCGGGCTGGACGCCATTCCGATCGTCATGATCACCAATTTCTTCATCGGGGCCGTGATCGCCTTCATCGGTGTGGACCTGCTGACCGACTTCGGCGCCCAGGTGTTCGCGGTTCAACTGATCGGCGTCGCCATGTTCCGCGAGTTCGCCGTGGTCATCGCCTCGGTCTTGTTGGCTGGACGTTCGGCCTCGGCGTTTGCGGCCGAGATCGGGTCGATGCGGATGAATCAGGAGGTCGACGCCATGCAGGTCATGGGCGTCAATCCATTCCAGGCCCTTGTTATTCCTCGTGTCGCGTCGCTGGTGATCATGCTGCCGCTGCTGACCTTCATGGGCATGATCGGCGGTCTTATCGGGGGTCTGGTCGTGTGCTGGAGCTCGTTGAACCTCGGGCCGTCCTTCTTCTTCCAGCGTCTGGTCGAGGACGGCACCATGGCCCAGCATCTGATGGTGGGGCTGGTGAAGGCGCCCGTCTTCGCCCTGGTGATTGCCGCCATCGGATGCCGTCAGGGCATGGCCGTCGCCGGCGATGTCGAAAGCCTGGGCCGCCGCGTGACGGCCGCCGTGGTGCAGGCCATCTTCGCCATCATCTTTCTGGACGCCGTGTTCGCCCTGGTCTTCCTGGAGCTGAACATATGACCGAAGCCCTAGAAAACCTGATCGAGGTGCGCGGCCTGCTGAGCCAGTTCGGCGAGCGCACCATCCACGAAAACCTCGACCTGGACCTGGTGCGCGGCGAAGTCTTGGGCGTCGTCGGCGGATCGGGCGCGGGCAAGACCGTGCTGCTGAACACCATCATCGGCTTGAAGGAGCCGGAAGGTGGGTCGGTGAAGGTGCTGGGCTACGACCGGGCGAACCTGACCAAGGCCGAGGCGGCCGACATCGAGAAGCGCACCGGCATCCTGTTCCAGCAAGGCGCGCTGTTCTCGTCGCTCAGCGTCCTGGAGAACGTGGCTTCGCCCCTGGTCGAACACACCAAACTGCCCAAATCGGTCATCTATGAGCTGGCCGAGTTGAAGATCGCCATGGTCGGTCTGAAGCCCGAGCACCACCATTTGAAGCCGGCCGAACTGTCGGGCGGTATGAAGAAGCGGGCCGGCCTTGCGCGTGCGCTGGCGCTGGACCCCGAGCTGGTTTTCCTTGATGAGCCGACGGCGGGCCTGGATCCCATCGGCGCGGCCGCCTTCGACGATCTTATCCGGCAACTGGCGGACGACCTCGGTCTGTCTGTCTTCATGATCACCCACGACCTCGATACGCTCTACGCCATCTGTGACAAGGTGGCGGTGCTGGCGGACAAGCGGGTCGTGGAAAAGGCCACGGTGCAGGAGCTGGAAGGCTCCGACCATCCGTGGATCAAAGAATATTTCCTGGGGCCGCGCGGACGCGCAGCCACCAAGTCTGCCGCCTGAGGAGAGCGGATCATGGAAAGAGACGCACATTACGCCGCCGTCGGCATCGCCACCGTCGCCCTTCTGGCGGCCTTGGCGGTGTTCACAATCTGGCTGGCCCGGCTGCAGTTCAACAGCGACTACGACATGTACGACATCGTCTTTTATGGGCCGGTGAACGGCCTGTCCAAAGGCGGCGAGGTGCATTTCAACGGCATCCGCGTCGGCCAGGTCACCGACCTGAACATCGACACGAAGCGCGACGATCAGGTCATCGCCCGTGTCCGCGTGGACGGCACGACGCCGGTGCGCGTGACCTCGCGCGCTCAGCTGCAACCGCAAGGCATCACCGGCTTGAACTACATCCAGATCACCGCCGGCTCGCCCAACAGCGCCCTGTTGAAAGAGCAGTATCCGGACAATGTCGTGCCTGTGCTGCAAAGCCAGCCGTCGCCGATCGCCGAACTGCTGAGTGGTTCGGGCACGGTGCTGGCCCAGACCGTGGATGCGCTGAACCGGATCAACCGCGTCATGTCCGACGACAATATCCGCAGCTTCTCCACCAGCGTGAAGAACGTCGAGGCCCTGACGACCGAACTGGAAGCCCGCAAGGCCATCTTCCAGCAGCTGGAAGAGGCCGTGACCAACGCCAACGCGGCGGTGAAGGAATACCAGGCCCTGGCCGTCGATACGCGTCAGATCATCAATACGGATGGTCGCCAGGCCATCGCCAATATCAACTCGGCGACGGCGGAGGCCCGCACGGCGATCGCCTCGGCCAACCGTTCGATTACGGGGCTTGAGCGTCCGCTGGGTGACTTTGCGACGACCAGCCTGCCGCAACTGACTGGCACGATCGAAGAACTGCAGGACGCCACCCGGTCTCTGCAATCCCTGATCGACGACGTCCGCGCCAGCCCGCGCGACTTCATCGGTCGTCCCAAATCCAAAGAGCTGGAGGTGCAGCCGTGATCCTTCGTCCTGTCCTTCGACTGGCGGCGTCCGCCGCTGTCCTGACCGCGCTGAGCGGCTGCGCCCTGCTATCGTCGCCGGACCCGGTGCAGAACTATCGGTTCGGCCTGCCGATGTCTGCGCCGTCGGCGGTGGGCGATACGCCTGCGCCCCTTACGGTCTCGATCCGCCGTATCGAGTTCCCGCAGGCGACCGGCGACGACAAGATTCTAGGCGTGACGGGCCTGGAAACAGCCTATATCGGCGGCGCACGCTGGGTGTCGCCGGCCTCGACCCTGTTCGACGACAGCCTGAAGGCGGCCTTCGCCAACCGCGCCGATCGCATTCGCGTGCTGGGTCGCCGCGAACCGGGAACGCCGCCGCTGATCCTGCAGGTCACGGTCACGACCTTCGAGGCGCGTTACGCCGCGCCGGGCGCCGTGCCGGATGTCGTCGTGACCGCGCGGGCGCAGCTGCGCTCCACCCCGGAACGGCGCGCGGGCGGCGGAACCATTCGTCCCGAGGAAGGACGCTCCGTCGAGCGGGTGTTCACCGTGACCCAGCCCGCTGGCGACAATCGCATATCCGCCATCGTTGCAGCCTTCGACACGGCGACGCGCGACATCAACACCCAGATTGCGGACTGGACCATCGCCTCCGCGAACTGAGGCGATCAAGCGCATGATGCCGGGACGGCGGCGGTGCGGGACGTAGGCTTGCGTATGCGCTAGGGTGCGCTGCGAATCTGCTCCCGGAGTTGTCATGAGTTTTTCCGCCACCGACGCGGCCTTCGAAGGCTTCCGAGTCGTTCGTCGGCATCCGATCGTCGCGGTCGCCTGGGGCCTGGTCTATCTGGCCGTCTATGTCGCCATGTTCGGCCTGGGCGCCGACAAGTGGGCCAGCCTGATGGCGGCGGGTGAAGCGCTGGAACAGTCGGCCAACCCGTCGATGGCGGAATTTCAGGCCCTGGGTCAGACTTACGCCGGAGCCCTGATCTGGGCCGCGCCCATCGGCCTGCTGGTCGGCGCGGTGCTGAGCGCGGCGGTGGCGCGCTCGGTCTTGCGGCCGAACGAGTCGTCGTGGGGCTATCTGCGGCTCGGCATGGATGAGGTCCGTGTTCTGGCGGTCAGTCTGATCGTCAGCCTGGCTGTCGGTCTGGCGTCGGGCGTCGGCATGATGGTGGTCGGCGCGGCCATCGGTTTCGGCGCGGCGTCGGGTCAGGCGCTGCTGATCTTGGTCGGCGTGCTGCTGATCTTCGCCGTCTTCGCCCTGATCGTCTGGCTGGCGATCAAGTTCAGCCTTGCAGTGCCGATGACGATTGATCGCCGCAAGATCACCATCGTCGAATCGTTCGCCGCCACCAAGGGACATTTCTGGTCGCTGCTGGGCATGGCCGTGATCGCCATCATCATGTCCTTGATCGTCAGCATCCTGGGCATGATCATCGGCGCAGCGGCGGACCTCGCCACCGGCGGCATCCAGACGCTGGCGCGCTTCGACGGCGAGGGACTGGGTCAAATCCTGATGCAGGCCTGGCCGGCGATCCTGGTGTCTTCGATTGTCAACGCCTTCCTCGCCGCGCTGCAACTCGCGGTGCTGTATGCCCCATTCGCAGCGGCCTGGAATGGGCTTCGAGGCGGTCAGTCGACCGACGTCTTTTCCTAACGATCAGGCCGACGCCTTCACCCTTTTCTTTTTGGCCGGAGCATCGACAGACCGGCCAGGGCCGCTACGCGCGCCTTGCGGCGGTCCTCGTGCCGATCCAGCACCTCCTTGAGGTATTTGCCGGTCCAACTGGCCCTGTTGTCCGCGACCTGTTCGGGTGTGCCGACCGCGACGATCTCGCCGCCGCCGTCACCGCCTTCCGGACCAAAGTCGAGCAGATAGTCTGCGACCTTGATGACATCGAGATTGTGCTCGATCACCACGATGGTGTTCCCGGCCTCGACCAGTTCCTGCAGCACCTCGAGCAGCTTGCGCGTATCCTCGAAGTGCAGGCCGGTGGTCGGCTCGTCGAGGATATAAAGGGTGCGGCCGGTGGCGCGCTTGGACAGCTCCTTGGACAGTTTCACCCGCTGGGCCTCGCCGCCCGACAGGGTGGTCGCCGGCTGGCCGACCTTGACGTAACCTAGGCCCACGCGTTCCAGCGTCAGCATCTTGTCGCGGATCGGCGGCACGGCCTTGAAGAAGCTGGCGGCCTCCTCGACGGTCATGTCCAACACGTCCGAAATGGACTTGCCCTTGAACACGATCTCCAGCGTCTCGCGGTTGTAGCGTTTGCCCTTGCAGACGTCGCAGGTGACATAGACGTCGGGCAGGAAGTGCATCTCGATCTTGATGACGCCGTCGCCCTGGCAGGCCTCGCAGCGGCCGCCCTTGACGTTAAAGCTGAACCGGCCGGGACCATAGCCGCGCGCCTTGGATTCCGGCAGGCCGGCGTACCAGTCGCGGATGGGCCCGAAGGCGCCGGTATAGGTCGCGGGGTTCGAGCGCGGCGTGCGGCCGATGGGCGACTGGTCGATGTCGATGACCTTGTCGAAATGCTCCAGGCCTTCGATTCGATCGAAGGGGGCAGGGGCTTCCGATGCATTGTTCAGCCGACGCGCGGCGGCCTTGTACAGGGTCTCGATGGTGAAGGTGGACTTGCCGCCACCCGAGACGCCGGTGATGCAGGTGAAGACGCCGACCGGGATTTCGCCGGTGACGCTCTTCAGATTGTTGCCGCTGGCGCCGCTGATTTTCAGCATTCGCTTGCGGTTGATGGGGCGGCGACCCTCGGCGGGGATTTCGATCTCACGCTCGCCGGTCAGGTATTTACCGGTCAGAGACTTGGGGTTGGCCATGACTTGGGCCGGCGTGCCCTCGGCGCACACCTGTCCCCCGTGAACCCCGGCGGCGGGGCCCATGTCGATGACGTAGTCTGCGGTCAGGATGGCTTCTTCATCATGCTCGACCACGAGAACCGAGTTGCCGAGGTCGCGCAGGCCCTTCAGGCTCTCCAGCAGGCGGGTGTTGTCGCGTTGGTGCAGGCCGATGGATGGCTCGTCCAGCACATAGAGGACGCCGGTAAGACCCGAGCCGATTTGCGACGCCAAGCGAATGCGCTGGCTCTCGCCGCCCGACAGGGTGCCGGAGGATCGCGACAGGTTCAGATAGTCCAGGCCGACGTTGTTCAGGAACCGCAGCCGGTCGCAGATTTCCTTCAGGATTCGCCGGGCGATCTCCATCTGCTTTTCTGTCAGGTTCTCTTCCAGCGTCGAGAACCACAGATAGGCCTTGGAAATCGACAGGGTGGAGATGTCGGCGATGTCCTCGCCGCCGACCTTGACCGCCAGGGCCTCAGGCTTCAGCCGCTTGCCGTGGCAGGCGTCGCAGGGCGTCTCGGACTGATAGCGAGCCAGTTCCTCGCGCACCCAGGCGCTGTCGGTCTCGCGCCAACGGCGCTCCAGGTTTGGCAGCACCCCCTCAAACGGCTTGGAGACCTCGTATTTGCGGGCGTTGTCGTCATAGACGAACTTGATCTTCTCGGATCCCGTGCCGTGCAGGATGGCCTTGTGCGCCTGGGCGGGCAGGTCGCGCCACGGCTTGTCCATTGAGAAGCCGTAGTGGAGGCTGAGCGACTGAAGGGTCTGGGTGTAGAGCGGCGACGGCCCACGCGCCCATGGCGCAACGGCGCCCTTGTGCAGGGTCTTGTCGCGGTCCGGGATCACCAGATCGGCGTCAAACGCCAGCTTGACCCCCAGGCCGTCGCACACCGGGCAGGCGCCGAAGGGATTGTTGAACGAGAACAGCCGTGGCTCGATCTCGCTGATCGTGAAACCCGAAACCGGGCAGGCGAACCGTTCGGAAAACAGGATAGAGCGCGGCGCCGTCTCACCTTCCGCGGTCGAGGCCCATTCGGCGTTGGCGATGCCGTCGGCCAGACCCAGCGCCGTCTGAAGGCTGTCGGCGTAGCGCGCTTCCTGATCCGGTTTGGTGACGATCCGGTCCACGACGATGTCGATGTCGTGCTTGAACTTCTTGTCCAGGGTGGGCGCTTCGTCGATCGGATAGAAATTGCCGTCGATCTTCAGGCGCTGGAAGCCCTGACGCTGCCACTCGGCGATTTCCTTCTTGTACTCGCCCTTGCGGCCGCGAACGACGGGAGCCAGCAGCAGGATGCGCTCGCCGTCAGGCAGCGCGACCAGCTTGTCGACCATCTGGCTGACGGTCTGGCTTTCGATGGGCAGGCCGGTCGCCGGCGAATAGGGCACGCCGACCCGCGCCCACAGCAGGCGCATATAGTCGTGGATTTCCGTCACCGTGCCGACAGTCGAGCGCGGGTTCTTGGACGTTGTCTTCTGCTCGATCGAGATGGCCGGGGACAGGCCTTCGATCAGATCCACGTCCGGCTTGCCCATCAGCTCCAGAAACTGGCGGGCATAGGCCGACAGGCTCTCGACATAGCGGCGCTGGCCCTCGGCATAGATGGTGTCGAACGCCAGCGAGGATTTACCAGACCCCGACAGGCCGGTCATCACCACCAGCTGTTCACGCGGAATGTCGAGATCCACGCCCTTGAGGTTATGCTCGCGGGCGCCGCGAACGCGGATGAAGTTGTGCTTTTCGGTCATGCTGTCCGGAGAACGCGGAGGATGGCCGGCGGGTCCGGCGCGACATCGCTATATGGGGATGAATTGCGCGATTGAAGCAAGAACAATATAGGAACATTTCGGCCGGCGCATCATTCCGGCGCTCACATCTGCGTACTCCGCACGAAACGCTCGCCCTTGGCCAGAAGTACTCCGCTGGCGTTTGCGACACCCAGTTCAAGGCTTTCGGCAATGCGGCGGGCACGTTCAATGAAGTGGTCGGCGGCGATGGGCGGGCACAGGGTGCGCGCGGTATCTGCGAACAGCTCCAGCCAGCGATCGAAATGCCGCGCATCGATGGGAAGCGGCAGGTGTTTCGGCATCGGCCGGCCCTGGTAGACGCCGGTGGACAGGGCGACCGACGACCAGAACAGCTTCATCTGCGCCAGATGCGGCGCCCAGTTGGTGACCCGGTCCGCGAAGATCGGGCCGATCAGCACGTCGTCGCGGACACGGGCGTAAAAGCCCTCGACCAGGGCGTCGATCATGGCTTCGTCTATGCCCGTTTCGTCCCGCAGGCGCTGGACGGCGGCCTCGCGCCGCGCGGCGGCGCCGGCGGGGTCGTCGATACGGAAACGCGTTTGCATGACGGCTGGTCTAGCCGTGTCAGGCCTATTGGTCGAGGAAGTCGCCAGCGTTGAACGACAGGACGCAAACCGCGTCTCCGCCTGTCGCATCGGTCGAGCAGTAGTCAACGCCGAACAGATCGGCCTGCACCTTGGCGGTCGAGCGGAAGGTGCGTCCGTCACGCTGGAACACCGATCCGATCTTGTCGCTCCAAGGTGCAAGCGCGGCGGCGAAGGCGGTGGCGGGCTCGCCGGTGCAGGTGAACAGCAAAAGCTCTGTTCCATCCCCATCGTCAGTGCGCCGATAAGCTCCCGCAGCGGCAGCCTGATGCAGACATGACGCATACAGATGCGCGTGTCGCGTCGCCTCCTGCGTCGGGACGGCGGCATAGTTCGGCGCTGACAAAGGCGCATCCGGCGCCGTCGCGCAGGCGGCTGACGTCAGGGCGGCGAGGATGGCGAGTGCGGCGACGGGCTTCATGGATGCCTCCTGAAAGCCAAGCTTCTCACGCGGCCGTGTTCGACGCCAGACTTGCGCATTGCGGGATTACGACCCATCATCCTTGTTCTGACGCGTTTTGCAGAAGGTTTGACGATCATGATCATCGCATTGGCCACCGGTTCCGCCCTGTCCGCCATGCTGCTCGTGATCTTCAATGCCAATCAGCCCAAGCCGAAACGCGTCCCCGTCCGCATTCGCGACACTCGACAAGGTCGCCGCTAGGACGCCGGACGGCGCCACACTATTCGACAATCTGAGCCTGACGTTCGGTCCTGAGCGCACCGGCGTCGTCGGTCGCAACGGCGCGGGCAAGAGCACGCTGCTTCGCCTGATCTCGGGCGACGCCGCGCCGGCTGAAGGGGCTGTTGCGCAAACCGGAACGATCGACGTGCTGGATCAGCGCTATGAGCCGACGCCCGATGAGACCGTCGCTCAAACCCTGGGCGTTGGAGCGGCTCTGGCTGTTCTGGCGCGGGTTTTGGCGGGGCGGGGAACGGCTGACGATCTGGCCGAGGCGGACTGGACGCTGGAGACGCGTCTGGACGAGGCCTTAAGAGACGTCGGGCTGCCGGAACTGGATTTTGAACGCCTGACATCCAGTCTCAGCGGGGGCGAGCAGACGCGGTTGCGGCTGGCAGGTTTGAGGCTGGCCCGGCCCGACTTGATCCTGCTGGACGAGCCGACTAATCATCTGGATGCGCAGGCTCGGGCGCTGGTCGCCGATGTCATCGCGCGTTGGGACGGCGGGGTCGTGGTGGTCAGCCATGATCGCAACCTGTTGCGCCGCATGGACCGAATCCTTGAGGTTTCGAGCCTGGGCGTCGCCAGCTACGGTGGCGGCTATGACGTCTATGTCGAGCGAAAGGCGCTGGAACGCGAGGCGGCGACGCGAGATCTGGCCGAAGCTCAACGCGACCTCACGCGTGTCGGCGCCGAGGCTCAGCAGCGCGTGGAAGCCCAGTCGCGCCGCGACGCCGCCGGCCGCCGCAAGGCCGCCAAGGGCGACATGCCGAAGATTCTGCTGGGCGCCCGGGCCGAGCGCGCCGAAAACACGGGCGGGCGCAGCCGAGTGCTCGCCGAACGACGGGCCGAGGCCGCGCAGGACGCCTTGGCCTCAGCCCAGGCGCGTGTGGAGCGGACGCGAACGCTGGCGATCCCGATGCCGACCACCGGCCTGCCAACGGGACGGACGGTGCTGACCTTGGACCAGGCCGGCTGGGCGGCACCTGGGGTACGGACGATCCTGGGGCCGGTCGATTTTAAGTTGGTCGGGCCGGAGAGGGTCGCGATCACGGGACCGAACGGTGCGGGCAAGACGACCCTGCTGCGGCTGATCACTGGCGATCTTCAACCGACGACGGGCGTCGTCGATCGGCCTGTGCGTGCGGTGCTGCTGGATCAGGAGGTCAAGATCCTGAGCCCGCACGAAACCTTGGTGGAGGCGTGGCGGCGGCTGAACCCGCAAGGCTCGGTCAATGACGCCCAGGCGGCGCTGGCGCGCTTTCTGTTTCGCAACACGGCGGCGCAGCGCCGGGTCGGCGAGCTGTCAGGCGGCGAGCGGCTGAGGGCGGGTCTGGCCTGCGTCATGACCGGCGCTACGCCGCCGCAGTTGCTGGTGCTGGATGAGCCGACGAACCACCTCGACCTGGACGCCATCACGGCGGTCGAAGAAGCGTTGAACGCCTATGATGGCGCCCTGATCGTCGTGAGCCATGACATGGATTTTCTGGCTGCGTTGAACATTACGCGCAGGGTCAAGCTCTGAGGTCGGTCAGCCCCAGGCCTCGACGGCGCCCTTGCGGCGGACGAGCGACGGGCTGGACAGCTGCGTGCGCGGTTCGGCCTCTGCACGGCCGAACAGCCACCCCTGGCCGTAGTCGACGCCTGCGGCCTTGAGTTCGGTGGCGACGCCGTCGGTCTCGATCATTTCGGCGATCGTTTCCAGCTTCATCGAGCGGCACATCTCGACGATGCTGTGCAGCATGGCCTTGGATCTCTGATCGGTCTGGATGTCGCGCACGATGGCCCCGTCGATCTTGACCGAGTCCACGGACAGTCGACGCAAATAATCAAGAGCGGCGGCGCCTGCGCCAAAGTCGTCGATGCACACCTTGATGCCCGCTTCGCGCAATGCAGCCAGACGGCGATCTGCGGCCTCGATGTCGGAGACGGCGGAGGTTTCAGTCACCTCGACCATCAGGCGGCGCCGTTCATCGGGCGCGGTGGCGGTCATGCGCAGCAGTTGTTCGACATAGTTGTCGTCGCCGAGCGAAGCGCCCGAGACGTTGATCGCCATCTTCAGCAGACCCGCGCCGGGCTGGCGCATACGCTTCAAGACCTTTTCCGCCACGGCGAGATCGAAGGACTCGATCATGTCCAACTCCTCCGCCATGCGGATGGCGTCGGCGGGACCGCTGTTGCCGTTAAAGCGGGTCAGGGCCTCGAAATGATGGACGGCGCGAGAATCCAGATGGACGATGGGCTGATAGTGGACCTGGAATTCACGCGATTTGACCACGCTGCGGAAGGTCTCGGCGTCGCGGAATGTGCGCTTCAGGGAGTCCGCGAAGGCGATCTGCGGATTGGCGAGACCGTCGCCCCTCAGGCAGCCCTCAATGGCGAACCGCATGGCGCGGAGTACGCACAAGGTGTCTGATCCCGGCGGGACAGGCGAGCTGACGGCTTCGGCTTCAAGAGCGAGACCTTCGGCGCGCCCCACTTCCACGATCTCGGCGGCGATGTCGCGGCGGTCGTTGGCCGGGCGCAGCAGGGCATAGCGGACGCCGGTGACCTGCGACGCGCTCGATCCCTCGACGGCGGCGGATTGCAGTGTTGCCTCGATGCGGCGGTTGAGACGGTCGGCGGCGTCGCCGGTGACATTCTCCAACCCGGTAATGTCGAGGAAGGACAGGGCCAGGTCGGGGTTGGACTCCAACACACGCCCGGCGTCGGCCAGGAAATCCTCCGGTTCCAGAAGCGGGCGGGTTTCCAAATCCTCCAGCGCAAAGGCCGGGCCTTCGTAGGAGATGGCGCAGGAGACGGCCGGCGCCATCTGAGGCAGGACGAAGGCGCGGAACGAGGCTCGGCGCACGCGGTCAGGCCCGGCCGCCACCAGGATCGATGTCGCGGGAATACGCACGCCGGCCTTCATGCCTTGCAGGGCTGTCAGGGTGGAGGCGCCGTCGTGCAGCAGATCGAGCAGGGGACGGCCCGTCCAGGTCGCGCCAGCATCCTCGCCGGCCACCGCGCCCGCACCGATCGCGAAGGCGATAACGCCTTTCGGATCCACCTCGACCAGCGTGTCGGCGGAAGCGAAAGCCAAGCCTAGGAGGCGTGTGGTCAGCGTCATGGGGCCATGCTGACATGCCGTCGCTTAAAAAATAGGCAATGACCCTTACAGCGCGAACGTGATCCGCGAGCAGCTAAGGCGGTCCGGTTTAAGCCATACGGTTCAGCGCAACGGCGCGCCCGTCGCCCAAGGACGCGCGTCCGTCGGCGGCATAGGCGGAGGCGGGTGTGCGGGCGGCGGTGACTTCCGCCGCGATAGCGCGCACCAGACCCTCCGAAATCTGACGTGCGGCGTCGACGGCGCGGCTGTGGAGGGTAAGCACGGTGTCGAACTCGCGCGTGGCGTTGACCAGGATATTGCGATCATGGAGCGGAGCGCCGCTCAGCAACGCCGGATTGGCCTTCACATGGGCGGAGTCGCGACGGTACAGGTTGGCCATCTCCTGCGTTTCCGACAGACCGGCCGCCACATCCTGAGGACGCCCATCGGTGAAGGCAGCCGTTTCGGCCTTCAGCCGCTCGGTCAGGCGCAAGGTCAGGGTCGTCAGCTGACGAACCCGCGCCTGGGCCAGTTCGGTGTCGCTCATGGCCGGCCCTCCTGCATCTTCAGCATTTCGGCCATCACGGTGTTGCTCAGGCCAATGCCGCCCGCCTTCACCGTGGACTTGGCCATTTCGTCCAGCATGAAGCTGCGCCATGTCGCCTCGCCTTGGCCGCCGCCAAACAGGCCGTCTGTCGACAGGCCTTCGAACATCGGCTTCAGCATTTGCGAGATGAAGGTGGCCTCGAAGGCCTTGGCGGTTTCCGCGATCTTGTCGCGGTTCAAGGCCGTGGGCGCGGCCGCGGCGGGACGCAGCAGACCGGCGGAGACGGTCAGGTCGGTCATACTCACATCACCTCGATGTCGGCCTGCAGCGCGCCGGCGGCCTTGATGGCCTGCAGGATGCTGATCATGTCGCGCGGGCTGACACCCAGGGCGTTCAGGCCGTTGACCAGGGTGGACAGGTTGGCCCCGCCGCCGACCAGCCGCATCTGGGTGCCCAGGTCCTCTTCGACGTTCACCTGGGTCGAGGGCACGACGGCGGTCTGGCCTCGGCTGAAGGGCGCCGGCTGACTGACCTGCGGCTGTTCGTCCACCGATATGGTCAGATTGCCCTGGGCGATGGCGACGCGAGAGATGCGCACGGCGTCGCCCATGACGATGACGCCGTTGACCTCGTCGATGATGACCTTGGCTGGCGTATCGACGCTGACGGCCAGGTTCTCGATGCGGCTGATGAAGCCCGCCATGCCCAGTTCGCCAGGCGCGCGCAGAGACACGACCGTGCCGTTCTCGGCTAGGGCCGACCCCGGATAGGCGGCGTTGACGACGGCGGCGACGCGCTGGGCGGTGGTGAAGTCGGGGTTGCGCAGGTTCAGACGCACCTCGTTCATATTGGCCATTTGGAAGCCAGTCTCTCGCTCGACCAAGGCACCCGAGGCGATGCGGCCGGCGGTCGGCACGCCGCGCGTCACCGAAGACCCCGACCCACCCGACGCCGAGACGGCGCCGGTCTGGACCGAGCCTTGCGCCACCGCATAGACCTGACCGTCTGCGCCTTGCAGGCTGGTGACCACCAGCGAACCGCCCAGCAAGCTTTTGGCGTCGCACATGGAGGCGACCGACACGTCGATGCGTGAGCCAGGCGTGGCGAAGGCCGGCAGGTCGGCCGTGACCATGACGGCGGCCATATTCTTGGTGTTGGCGTTGGCCCCGCGAATGTTGACGCCCAGCCGCTCGGTCATGCCCTCCAGCGACTGGCGGGTGAAGGGGCAGTTGCGTAAGGAATCGCCCGTGCCGTTCAATCCCATGACCATGCCGTAGCCGACCAGCTGGTTGCCGCGCACGCCCTCGACGGCGGCGATGTCCTTGATGCGCGACTGCGACTGGGCCAGCGCCGAGGTCGCGCCGCCGGCGACGACGAGCGTCGCGGCGACGGAGGCGATCAGGCGGGCAAGCAGATTTTGCATCGGTCAGGCGTCCACGCAACGTTACGACGCCGTCTGTGCGAAGATCATGCCGCAGAATTAACGACGCGAATTCAATGACAGTCGGCCTTTGAAGGTCGGAGAAGCGGCAGGATTTGCCGGGGCGTTAACCAAACAGTCATCGCCGCCCGTCATCCATGGTTTCATGACGCGGAGCACCTGCACATGAAGGTTGTCGGCCCCAACGGCGTCAGCACGCCTGCCAGCACACGTCCGACGCGATCCGCCAGCGGCTTCTCGCTGGGGCAGGCCGCGGCTGCGTCCGCGCCTGCTGCAACGACCGCCAGCGCAGCAACCGGCGGGGTCTCTGACGTCTCGGCCCTGATGGCCCTTCAAGGTGTCGAGGGGCCTCTGGAAAAGCGACGTCGGGCGATCCGGCGCGGCAGCGGTCTTCTGGATCGCCTTGATGAAATCAAGCTGGCCCTGCTGAACGGCGACGCCGACGAGGGGGCTATAGATCGACTGGCGCGGAGCCTGCGCGAGGAGCGCGCCGAAGATGACGACAAGGACCTGGGCGCCCTGCTGGATCAGATCGACCTGCGCGCCTCGGTCGAACTGGCGAAGGCGGAAATGCGCCGCGACCGCCCCTGATACGAAATAATCGTCTGACATCAGGCGGCTAAGCTTCGACAGTGAGTGACTTTTGCCACTGTCGGGCGGTTAGTCGCCCTATTTTCATCACGGAATCGAGAACCGCGTTGCCGCGACTCGACGGGCTGACTATACGGCCCTCTACGCCACAGGGGGGCGTGTTAGAGAGCGTGAGATCGATGAGCGCCTTGGCGTCCGTTGTGTCCGACGAAACCGGCCCGTATCGGCCGTCTGACAGCGAGCCGTTCATGAACGAACGGCAGCAAGCCTATTTCAAGAAGAAGCTGCTGGCCTGGAAGGATGAGATCCTTCGCGAGTCCAAGGGCACGGTCGTCAATCTGAAGGCCGAGACCGAAAACCATCCCGATCTGGTGGACCGGGCGTCTTCGGAATCCGATCGCGCGCTGGAGTTGCGCACCCGCGACCGTCAACGCAAGTTGATCTCCAAGATCGACGACGCGCTGCGCCGGATCGAGGACGGCTCCTACGGCTACTGCGAGGACACGGGCGAACCCATCAGCCTGGGTCGTCTGGAAGCCCGTCCGACGGCGACCTTGTCAGTCGAAGCCCAAGAACGCCACGAACGCCGCGAACGCGTTCATCGTGACGACTGAGGTTTAAGCCTTCTGCGCCTTGACTTCGCCGGGTTGCGGGGCGACCTAGCCGCCTCGCTTTCGAGGTCGTCTATCCATGTCCGTCAAGGTTCGTTTCGCCCCGTCGCCCACGGGTAAGCTGCACGTCGGCAATGTCCGCACCGCCCTGGTGAACTGGATGTTCGCAAAGGGGCAGGGTGGATCGTTCGTCCTGCGCATCGACGACACCGACCTGGCGCGCTCCACGCCCGAGTTCGAACAGGGGATCGAAGACGACCTGACCTGGCTGGGAATGCCGTGGGACGAGCGCTACAACCAGTCCAAGCGCTTCGATCGCTACGAAGAAGCGGCCGCCAGGCTGAAGGCGTCGGGGCGGCTATATCCCGCCTATGAGACCGCCGACGAGCTGGACCGTCGGCGCAAGGTGCAACTGTCGCGCGGCCTGCCACCGATCTATGACCGCGCGGCGTTGGAACTGACCGAAGAGCAGAAGGCCGCCTACGAAGCCGAAGGGCGTCGCCCCCATTGGCGCTTCAAGCTGGACGGCAAGCGCGTCGCCTGGGAAGACCTGGCGCGCGGTCATGCGGAGGTGGACACCGCCTCGATGTCGGACCCGGTGCTGATCCGCGAGGACGGCCTGTTCCTCTACACCCTGCCGTCGGTCGTCGATGACATCGACATGGCCATCACGCACATCATCCGGGGCGAGGATCACGTCACCAACACTGGTGCGCAGATCGAAATCTTCGAAGCGCTGGGTGCGACGGTTCCGGGGTTCGCCCACATGCCGTTGCTGGTCGGCGCCGACGGCGCGGCCCTGTCTAAGCGTCTCGGATCGCTGTCGATCAGCGACATGCGCGAACAAGGCTATGAGCCGATCGCGATCACCAGCCACCTCGGCCGGATCGGCACCTCCGATCCGCTGGAAGTCGGAGCCTCGGTCGAGGCTCTGGGTCAGAGTTTCGCCTTCTCCAAGATGGGCCGTTCGCCGGCGCGTTATGACACGGCCGATCTGGACCGGCTGAACGCCCAGGCGCTGCATGTCATGGATTATGCGACGGCGCAGCCGCGCCTTCAGGCTCTCGGCGCCGATCTGGGCGAAGCCTTCTGGAATACGGTCCGGGGCAATCTGACGAAGTTCGCCGACGTTTCGGACATGGCGCAGATCGTCCGTGGTCCGATCCAACCTGTTATCGAAGATGCGACCTTCATCGAAACGGCGCTGCGTCTGCTGCCGGAAGTGATCGACGAGAACGCCTGGTCGGCGTGGACCTCGGCCGTCAAGGCTGAGACGGGCGCTAAGGGCAAGGCGCTGTTCATGCCGCTGCGTCTGGCGCTGACGGGGCAGCAGCACGGTCCGGACATGGCGGCCATGGCGCCGCTGATCGGTCGCGAAACCATCCAGCGGCGGCTGACGGGTGAGGCGGCCTGAGCCGCCTCACGCAGTCTAGGCGTTGCAGACAGCCAGTTCGTCGGCGCTCAGGGCGACACCCTTGTAAGAGAAGGCGGTCACGGGACCGAACTTCTGAACCACGCGGCGGCAGGCGCGCGTCGCGGGCTGTTCTGTGCCGCCTGCGGCGGTGCAGGTCGCGCCCTCGCAGGACCAACGTGCACCGTCGATGATGGTGGCGCGTGCAGGCGCCTTGGCGGCGTCGGCCAGCGTCAGGCTGGTGGCGGCGGGGGCTTGGGCGACCGCAGGGGCGGCGGCGAACAGGGCGGCGGCGATCAGCAGAGCGCGCATTGAAAACTCTCCGAAATGACGAACGGCGTCATGCCGCTGCGCCCCCATGTCAGTTTTCGATAAAAACTGTCAAGACGCGCGCAGCGGATTATGAGCGATGATCACTTATCGATGATCATGTTTCAATTGCGGCGCATCGCCGCCGGCCTGAACCTGCGCCATTGCCTCTTCGACGGTTTCGGCGACAGTCCAGGCGTCCAGGAACGACGGCGGCGTCATTCCTTCTGCGACGCTGTGCTTCATCAGATCGAAGAAGCCGTTCCAGAAGCCGTTCAGATTCAAAAAGACGACCGGCTTGTGGTGCAGGTCAAGCCGCTTCCAGGACAGCAGCTCCACGACCTCTTCCAGGGTGCCGATGCCGCCGGGGGCGACGACGAAGGCGTCGGACTGATCGTACATCAACTGCTTACGCTCGTGCATCGACGTGACGACGACGGTCTCGACCTCATCGAACAGGCGTTCGCGGCTGCGCAGGAAGGCCGGCATGATGCCGACGACCCGCCCGCCCGCCTCGTGCGCGCCACGCGCCGAGGCGCCCATCAGACCCACGCCGCCACCGCCATAGACCAGCCGCCAGCCGGCCTCGGCCGCCGCCTTGCCGAAGGCGTAGGCCGCCTCGGTATAGGAGGGATCGGCGGTCTCGGAAGCGCCGCAGAACAGGCAGACGGAAAAGCCGTCGAACGGCAGGAACGAAACGGGGGGCAGGGACATGGAGCCTCGAAGAAAACGAATAGGCGGCCTGGCCATGGCCAAACCGACGGCGCTCAAGCTAACACAGGCTCGAGCCGCTGGGTCGCCAGTCCTATATTGTAGAGGCGCAGGATGAAACGTCGGATGATGCTCGCGTGTGTCGCGGTCCTGGCTGCCGCAGCTTGTTCCGATCAGCAGGGCGGCGTGGCGGGGCCGACGGGGGCCGACGAGGCCTCGCCTTGGGTTCGCCCGCCCCAGATTGATGGCGTGATGCGCGACGGCGGCGTTCTGGTGCTGCGCGGCGGGGCGGGGCCCAATGCGCGCGTCGTGCTGCGTGCGCCGGATACTGCGGCCGTCGCGACAACGGCGGACGGCGCGGGGCGTTTCGAACTGCGACTACCGCCTCTGAGCGGCGATGTGCGCTTCACGCCTGAGGTGCAGGTGGGCGAGGACGCCGCCGTCTCGCCCGAGACCCTGGTGGTGATCCAGGGCGGGGCTGGTCCCGTCGCCCTGATTGCAGCAGGCCAGCCGACTGTTCGGCTCGATGGCGGCGAAGGGCTGGATGCGGTGGATTCGGACGGTGCGACTCTGATGGCGTCAGGCCGGACGAATGGGGCGGCTCCCTCGGTCAATATCAACGGCGCAGATATGGCGCCGACGGCGATCGGACGCGGCCGCTGGCAGGCCGTCATCGGACAGTCGGGTGGGGCGACGATCACGGTGAATGGCAAGCGCTTCGACTATCCGGGCGCGGGCGCGGCTGCGGGCTTCGTCGTCGAGCGGGCGGGCGCGGGCTGGCGGATCACTTGGCCTGTCGAGCCGGCAGGGCGTCAGACGACATGGCTGCCGGACTGAAGGCGTTTAACGATCTGGAAACCATTTCGGTTAAGGAATGGGGCTGTCCTCAGGGACACCATCACCGAACCTGCTTGCAGCCCGGCGCCCCCGCCGGGCTTCTTTTTTCGCCCGTCGATCAGCCCTTTCTCGGCGTGTCTTCGGCGCCCTCTGTGCGATCGCGGAACAGGGCGGCGCGGGCGAGCAGGATCAGGGTGACCGGCGTCGTGACCGTCAGGAACAGGCCGATCAGGATTTCGCGCGGCATGAAACGCCGCTCCATGGTCGTGAACCAGACGATCGACGCCAGCAGGATCAGCGCCATGCCCAGCGTGGCGCCAAGCGTCGGAGCGTGGACGCGCTCATAGAAGGTCTTCAGCCGAACCAGCCCAACCGCGCCCAATAGCGAGAGGGCCGACCCGATGACCGCCAGGGCGACGACGATGATGGCGGCCCATGCGGGAACGTCAGCTTGGGTCATTCAATCACCTCGCCGCGCATCAGGAACTTGGCCAGGGCCACGGTGGCGGCGAAGCCCAACATGCTGATGACCAGGGCGGCCTCGAAATAGAGCTGGCTGTTGGTGCGGATGCCGAACACCACCACCAGCAGCATGCCGTTCAGATAAAGGGTGTCCATGCCCAGGACGCGATCCTGGGCGCGCGGACCGTGAATGATCCGCCACGCCGCCAAGCCCATGGCGCAGATCAGCATCAGCTGGGCCAGACCTAGGCCCCAGGTCAGCACCGCAGCCGTCATTCGAAAACCTCCATCAGCCGGCGCTCGTAGCGATCCTTGATCAGCCGCACCCAGGTCTCTTCATCCACGAGATCCAGCACGTGCAGCAGCAGACGGCCGGTGGCGGACTCGTACTCGACCCACAAGGTTCCGGGCGTCGAGGTGATGATGATGGCTAGGACCGCCAGGCCATATCGGTCGCGCAGGTCCAGCGGGATGTGGATGAAGCCGGATGTGCGCTCATGCCGTCGCCGTCCCAGAATGATATGTGACACCGCCCAGTTGGACCGCACGATGTCGCCAATGACGTCTATGGCGAGACGCACTATGGCCATCGGCGCCTTCACCCGCACGCGCTCCACGCCCAGCGCCAGCATGATGATGGGCGCCAGCAGGGCCAGCAGCACCGCGAGCGCCAGAGATGGCGGCGCGACCGAGGCGCTGAGCAGGATCGAGGCGACGAACAGGCCGAGTGAAAGGATGGGGTAGGGGAGGATGCGTCTCATCGCCCGCTCCCGCCCAGCACCGCGTGGATGTAGCCTTGCGGGTCAGCCAGCCAGGCCGCCGTGTGGTCGGTGTAGATCAGGGCGGAGCCAGCGAAGATGGCCAAGAACACGCACGCGCCGAGCAGGGCTGCGACCGCCGTCAGCTCGGTCGCACCCACGACGAACGGCGGCGCATCCTCGTCGCGCGTCCAGATCGCGCCGACCCCTAGGCGGGTCAGACCGATCAAGGCGCCGAGGCTGGATACGGAAAGCACAGCTGCCAGCGTCCAGGCCGCCGCATCGCCAACGCCGACCAGGGCGCTGATCATCGACAGCTTTCCGACGAAGCCGGCCAAAGGCGGCAGGCCGGCGACCATCAGGGTGCAGATCAGAAAGGCGCCGCCCAAGGCCGCGACGGCCGCCGGGATGACCAGGCCCGGCTCGTTGCGCTCTTCGTCGTCAAACGGATCACGATATTCATCATCGAAAACAGCGCGCGCCTCGCCGACGTCGGCCTCACGTCCACGCTGGAGGATCTCGGCCAGCAGAAACAGGGCGGCGCAGGCTAGAGTGGAACCAATCAGGTAAAAGAGCGCGCCGCTGAGGGTCGCCGCATCGCCGACGCCCAGGCTGGCCAGAACGGTCCCGGAAGAAATCATCACGCCGAACCCGGCGGCGCGCGACAGATCGCGAGAGGCGATCAGGCCGAATGTGCCGAACGCTATGGTCGCCAGTCCGCCGACGAACAGCCAGGTCAGGCCAAATCCGGCGGAGGCGCCCGCATCGGCGCCGAACAGCAGCAAACTGAGGCGGATGACGACATAGACCCCGACCTTCGACAGGATGGCGAAGACCGCCGCCGCCGGCGCGGTGGCCGCCGAATAGGTCGGCGTCAGCCAGAAGCCCAAGGGCCACATGGCGCACTTGATCAGGAAAGCCGTACCCAGCACCGCCGCGCCGATATGAAACAGTCCCAGGTCATCCACTGAGATGGTCGCAACCCGCGTTGCAACATCCGCCATGTTCAGCGTGCCGATCACCCCGTAGATCAGGCTGACGCCGATCAGGAACAGCAAGGACGCGGTCAGATTCACGGCGATATAGATCACGCCTGCCCGCACACGCGCCTCGCCCGACCCATGCAGGGCCAGTCCGTATGAGGCGGCGAGCATGATCTCGAAAAAGACGAACAGGTTGAACAGGTCGCCGGTCAGCAGGGCGCCGTTCACCCCCATGATGAGAAGCAGGAACAGGGCGTGGAAGCGCGGCCCCGCCCGGTCCCATCGCGCCAGGGCGAAGATCAGGGCGCATCCGCCCAAAACGCTGGTCAGCGCCACCATCATCGTCGACAGCCGGTCGGCCACCAGGACGATGCCGTAGGGCGCAGCCCACGATCCCAGGCGATAGACCCGCGCAGTATCGCCGCCGCCCACGGCGCCGTTTGCGCTCTCGTGCAGCAGAACCAGGGCCATGACCAGAATAGCGGCCATAGCGCTCAAGCTGAGCGCCGCCTTCAGCGTTCGGCGACGCTCGTCCAGCAGCAGCATGGCTGAGGCGATGATCATCGGCAGGACGATGGGGCCGATGATCAGATGGGCGTTCCAGTCGATCATGCGTCCGGCTCCTTGCCATCGACATGGTCGCTGCCGGTGATGCCGCGCGCCGCCAAGATGACGACCAGGAACAGCGCCGTCAGGGCGAAGCTGATGACGATCGCGGTCAGGACCAGCGCCTGCGGCGTCGGGTCGGTGTAGCGCGCGGGGTCGGAAACCTCGCCCGCCAGGACGGGCGGAGCGCCCGATTTCAGCCGTCCCATGGCGAAGATGAAGATGTTGACCGCATAGGACAGCAGCGACAGCCCCATGATAACCTGAAAGGTGCGCGGGCGCAGCAGCAGCCAGACACCGGAGGCCGATAGCACGCCGATGGCGAGGGCGAGAACCAGCTCCATCATGACGGCTCTCCTTCTTCGGCGTCTCTTTGCTTGGGCTTGCGCAGCGACTGGTGCGCCAGGGCGACGAGGGTCAGAACCGTAGCGCCGACGACCAGAACGACCACGCCCAGGTCGAACAGCACGGCGCTGGCCAAGGGCAGGCGGCCCAGGATTGGCAGGTCGGCGTACTGGAACCAGGAGGTCAGGAGGGGATAGCCGAAGAGCCACGAGCCGATCCCGCTGAGGGCGGCGATCACCAGGCCGGCGCCGATCCAGAAGATGGGCAGGATCGCCAGCCGCTCTTCGACCCACCGGGCGCCCGAGGCCATATATTGCAGGATGAAGGCGATCGACAGGGCCACGCCCGCCGCGAAACCGCCGCCCGGCAGGTCATGCCCGCGGAGGAACAGGTGGACGGCCAGCAGGATGATGAAGGGGAAGATCCAGCGCATCACCACGCGGGGGATCAGCATGGTCTCCTTCAGCGTGTCGCCCTCCGATCGCGTCTCATGATCGCGGTCTGAGGCGTCCTGCACGCTCTGCTGGCTGGGATTGGACAGGGTGTCGTCGGCGGGACGGAAGCGGCGCAGCAGGGCGAAGATCGTCAGGCCGACAATGCCCAGAACTGTGATCTCGCCGAAGGTGTCGAAGGCGCGGAAGTCGACCAGGATGACGTTGACGATGTTGCGCCCACCCGCGTCCTTGTAGGCGTGTTCGACGAAGAAGCGCGAAATCCCCTCGATCGATGGGCGCGTCATGATGGCGTAGGAGACGGCCGCCAAGGACGCGCCAACGGCGGCGGCGATGATCAGGTCGATACGGCGACGGCGGCGAGACCGCATCTCCATGGCCTGTGGCAGGCGAATGGTCTCCAGCCGTTTGGGCAGCCAGCGCAGGCCCAGCAGCAGCAGGACGGTGGTCACGACCTCGACCAGCAACTGGGTCACGGCCAGATCCGGCGCCGATAGCCAGACAAAGGACAGGCAGCTGGCCAGACCTGCGCCGCCCATCAGAACCACGGCGGCCAGTCGGTGATATTTCGCCTGCCATGCCGCCGCGACTGCACAGCTGGCGCCGACCAGCCAAAGACCGGCGAAGGCCCAGTTGGACAGGGTGAATGTCGGCATGATCGGGCGGATGACCAAGCCTGCGCCGATCGCCGCCAGCCCGCCCGCCAGCAGGGCGACCAAGACGATGGCCCTCAGCTGTGCCTGTTGTCGTGTGGCCCCGAACAGGCGAACCATCGCTTCCGACCCCTTGAACAGGCCGGTCATGGTTCGCTCGAACAACCAGCCGCCGTTCAGACGCTTCCAGCCCCACGGTCCGCCGCGCGGATTGGCGTTGATGCGTTTGCCGAAGACGACATAGAGAGCCACGCCGCCGGCGAGGGCAATTAGGCTCAGCACCAGCGGCAGGTTGAACCCATGCCACAGGGCCAGACTGTAATAGGGCAGATCAAAGCCTAGCACCGAAACAGCGGCGCTCTTCAGGAACGGCCCCACCGTTACAGCCGGGAAAATGCCGACGACCAGGCACAGGGCGACCAGCACCTCGACGGGGCGACGCATCCAGGCGGGCGGCTCGTGCGGGATGCGATCCAGCTCGGTCGGCGGCGGACCGAAGAAGGTCGCGTGGATGAAACGCAGTGAATACAGAACGCTGAAGGCGCTGGCCAAGGTGGCCAGGGCGGGCAGCAGCATGTTCAGGCCGTGCGTATGGGCGCTGGCCACCGCCTCGGCCAGGAACATTTCCTTGGACAGGAAGCCATTCAATAGGGGCACGCCCGCCATCGCGGCTGCGGCCACCATGGCCAGGGTCGCGGTAAAGGGCATGAAGCGCAACAAGCCGCTGAGCTTGCGCATATCCCGAGTGCCGGCCTCGTGGTCGATGATGCCGGCAGCCATGAAGAGCGACGCCTTGAAGGTGGCGTGGTTCACCGTGTGGAAGATGGCCGCGATACAGGCCAGGGGACTGCCCAGTCCGAGCAACAGCACGATCAGGCCCAGATGGCTGATCGTCGAATAGGCCAGCAGGCCTTTGAGATCATGCTGGAAGATGGCGCACCAGGCGCCAAGCAGCAGTGTCGCCAGACCCATGCCGCCGACGATCAGATACCAGCTCTCCGACCCCGCCAGAACAGGCCAGAAGCGGATCAGCAGGAAAATCCCTGCCTTCACCATGGTCGCGGAGTGCAGATAGGCGCTGACCGGAGTCGGCGCGGCCATGGCGCGCGGCAGCCAGAAGTGGAACGGAAACTGTGCGCTCTTGGTCATCGCACCCAGCAGCAGCAGAATCAGCGCCGGGAGATACAGCGGGCTGGTCTGGATCGCCTCACGTGACGCCAAGACGACATCGAGGTCGTAGCTGCCGACGATCCGCCCGACCAGGATCATGCCGACCAGCAGGGCGATGCCGCCCATGGCCGTCACCGTCAGCGCCATGCGCGACCCTTCACGCGCGGCGGGGTTCTGGTGCCAATAGCCAATCAGCAGGAAGGAAAAGAGGCTGGTCAGCTCCCAGAATACGACCAGCTGAATCAGATTGCCCGACAGCACCACGCCTTGCATCGCGCCCATGAAGGCCAGCAGGAAGGAAAAGAACCGCGGCACCGGATCCTTCGGCGACATGTAGTAGCGGGCGTACAGCACCACCAAGGCGCCGATCCCCAGGATCAGGGCGCTGAACAGCCACGACAGTCCGTCCAGTCGCAGCACCAGATTGACGCCCAGCGACGGCAGCCACGGGATTTCGTAGCGCAGCGTCTCCCCGTCCTGGAACATCGGCCATAGCGCGGCCAGACACCCCAGGCTGACCAAGGCCAGGACCCAAGAGAGGATGGCGGCCGAGGTGCGTGCATGACGCGGCAAGCCGGACGCGACGATGGCGCCAAGGAACGGCAGGACCAGGATGACGACGAGAAGGAAGCTGATGGACATCGAGGCGGGGCGTCTCTCCTGGACCTTGAGGGTTAGCTTTGCCAACGCTCAAGGTTGGCCAAGGTTCGCTTTGCTCTACGGACAGGGGCGGCGTGCGTCAAAGCGACACCACAGCGCGGCACGTCCACGCCCAGCAGCTCGGGCGTCGTGCGAAAAGTTCAGATCTTATGGAAAGTTTTCGACCTAACGCCTTGTCTGGCCTCAGTCTTTACCCCGAGTGGCTCCGCAGGTAGGATTCGAACCTACGACCAGCCGATTAACAGTCGGCTGCTCTACCACTGAGCTACTGCGGAACATCTGCTCGGGAGGCGGGCGTATAGCAGCGGCCGTTCCGATCTTGCAATGGGAAAACGAGCCAATCGAAACGATATTTATCGACGATCCCGACGACCCGCGTGTTGCGGCCTATCGCGATATCCGCGAGCGCGATCTGACGGGTCGTCAGGGGCTGTTCATCGCGGAAGGGGAAGTGGTGGTGCGTGGACTGGCGTCGAGGGCGTCGCGCTGCCGGCCCCTGTCGCTGCTGCTGGCTGAAAAGCGCGTCGCGGGCTTGGGCGACGTCATCACGTCTCTGCCGCCCGCGACGCCCGTCTATGTCGCAGGCCAGGCGGCCGTGCTGGACCGGATTGCGGGTTTCGAACTGCACCGGGGCATTCTGGCCTTGGGCAAAAAGCCCGAGCCCCTGTCGCTGGACGATGTGCTGGCGGATATCGGGCCGCAGGACGTGTTCGTCGTGGCCAGCGGGATCGGCAACCACGACAATGTAGGCGGCTTGTTCAGGAACGCCGCCGCGTTCGGCGCCAGGGCGGTGCTGCTTGATCCGACTTGCTGCGACCCCTTTTACCGCAAGGCGATTCGCGTTTCGGTCGGCGCGGTGCTGCGCACGCCGTTCGTCGTGGCCGGCGCGACAGACATTATCGAGGCCCTGCAGCGGGCCGGCGTCGAGGTGTTGGCGCTGACGCCTTCGGCGACCGAGCGGCTTTCGGACTACAGGCGCGCCGCACCGGTCGCTCTGATGCTGGGGTCGGAAGGTCCGGGGCTGCCCAAGGATTTGATCGACCGTTGCCGGCCGATCGGCATCGCTATGGCGGGCGGGTTCGATTCGCTGAATGTCGCGGCGACGAGTGCGGTTGCGCTTCATCATCTGACGACGACGGCGCTTGCTGGAAGCTGAAAACGCGAAGGCCGCCCCGAGGGGCGGCCTTCGTCCGTATCGTCGCGATGGAGGCCTGACCGGGAATCGAACCCGGGTGCAAGGATTTGCAGTCCTCTGCGTCACCACTCCGCCATCAGGCCGCTTTTTGTCCCCGATTTCTCGGGGGCGGTCATCGCGAGGGGCGTTCGCTATCAGATCGGATTGTCCGCTGCAACGCACGGACCTATAAGCGCGCGAGATTTCCTCCCGGATTATCGTTGAAGGCTGCCTACAGATGGATTTCACCGCAGAGCGCAAGGCCATGGTCGACTCGCAGGTGCGGGTGAACGACGTGACGGATCGCGCGATTCACCTGGCCATGATGGCCGTGCCGCGTGAAAAGTTCTGCGCGCCTGACCGCGCCTTCGCCGCCTATTCCGAAGAATCAGTGGTGATCGCGGGCGAACGCCGCCTGATGCCGGCGCGCGACGTCGCCAAGCTGCTGCAAGCCGCCGATGCACGCGAAGGCGAGAAGGCCCTGGCCATCGCCGCGCCCTACGCCGCCGCCCTGCTGGCCCGTATGGGCGCCAGTGTCACGGCTCAGGAATCGGACGACGCTGTGTTCGCCGTGGTCGGCGAGGCCCTGTCGGAAACGGGCGTGGCGACGGTCGTCGCGCCCTTGGCCCAACCGACCGGCGAGGCGTGGGACCTGATCATTTCCGAAGGCGGCGTCGAGAGCCTGCCCGAATCATGGGGCGCGGCCCTGCGTCCCGGCGGCCGGATCGTCGTGGTCGAACGTCGCGGCGCCATCGGCAAGGCGGCCCTGTATGTTCAGACGCGCGAAGGGCTGTCGCGCCGCGAACTGTTCGATTCGTCGCCTGCGGTCCTTGCCGAGCTGACGCCGGCCCCCACTTTCGCGCTGTAAGGCCAAAGAGACGCGCGGTTGCGATGTAGATCCCGTTCGCAACCGTGAAGAAAACTTAACTGGCGTGTGGTTCGATCAGGCCGCAGTTACGCTTGAGAAAACATTCGGGCGTTCTTCGGAGCGTCACGCAAGGACGGACAATGTTGAAACGCTCGCGTGTGCTGGCTTCGGCCGCTGTGGTCGCCGTGATGACCGGTTTGGGCGCGCCGGCCTGGGCCGAGACGCTGCAGGACGCCATCGCCCTGGCCTATCGGACCAATCCCAACCTGCTAGCCCAGCGCGCCAACCAGCGTGCGCTGGACGAGACGGTGGTCCAGGCGCGGTCGGGCCTGCGTCCGACCATCGGCGCCTCGGCCGGCGTGGACTACACCCGCAGCGACTTCCCCGCCGTGACCCAGTTCGTCGATACGAACGGCGACGGCGTACCCGACACCCAGGTCACGACCTCGTCGTCAGAAACCGAAGGCGCCAATATCGGCGTCAGCGTCAGCCAGAATGTCTGGACCGCCGGTCGCACCTCGCGCGCAATCGACCAGGCCCGCGCCAGCGTCCTGGCCGGCCGTGAGAACCTGCGCGAGATCGAGCAGTCGGTCATGCTGTCGGTGATCCAGGCCTATGTGAACGTCACCCGCGACATGGAAATCCTGCGTATCCGTCAAGAGAACCTGACGGTGCTGCAACGCCAGTTGGAAGAAACCAGCGCCCGCTTCGAGGTCGGCGAGATCACCCGCACCGACGTGGCCCAGGCCGAAGCCTCGCAGGCGCAGTCCGAAGCCGATTTGGCGAACGCCCAGGCCCAGTTGTCCACGTCGCGCGCCGCCTATGCCGCCGTCGTCGGCCAGTCGCCGGCCGATCTGGAAGCCGCACCGGTCCTGCCGGAAGTGCCCAGCGATTTCGACGTCGCCATCGAGACGGCGTTGCAGCGCAATCCCGCCGTCCTGGCCGCGACCTATCAACTGCAGAGCGCCGAGGCCGCCGTCGCCGCCGCCCGTTCGGAATATCTGCCGTCGGTGCGCGCCACCGCCTCCTATGGGGGATCGACCAACGATCTGGGCGATCTGGGCGAACTGGCCGATCGCCGCAGCTTCACGGCCGGCGCCACCCTGTCCGTGCCGCTGTTCACCGGCGGCCTGAACCGCTCGCGCGTCGCCCAGGCTTTGGAGCGCGCCAACGCGGCCCAGATCGGCATCGAGGGCGAGCGCCGCACCGTGCTGCAGAACGTCAGCTCGGCCTACGCCCAGGTGCTGTCGACCCGCGCCACGGTCGCGGCCGGCACCGAAGCCGTTCGCGCAGCATCGGTCGCGGCCGAAGGCGTGCGCCAGGAAGCCCAAGTCGGTCTGCGCACCACGCTGGACGTGCTGAATCAGGAACTGGCGCTGCGCAACGCCCAGACTTCGGTCGCCAGCGCCCGCGCCGCCGAATACGTCGCTCGCGCCTCGCTGTTGGCCGCCATGGGCCAGCTGGAAGGCCCGGCGCTGAACCCGACGATCGAGGCCTATGATCCCGCGACGAACTATGACCAGGTCAAGGGACGCGGTGGTTTGCCGTGGGACGGCGTGATCGAGACGCTGGACCGCGTGGCTTCGCCCCCGATCGTGACCACGCCGGACACCGCCGACGCGCCGATCGACGCTCAGCTCAAGGGCGAGGTCGTGCGCACGGCGCCGCAGAACTGACCGCGTCGAATAGGGACGGAAACCGCCCGTTGATTCCGACGGGCGAAGATGCGACGACAAGGCACAGGTTTCGAGCGATCCGTCGTTCGGCGCCCACCCCTTCTACCCAGGCCTCGCCCAAGGTTGCGCCATGACCGATCAGTCCGCCCAGGAACCGACCATGGAAGAGATTCTGGCGTCGATTCGCCGGATCATCTCGGAAGACGAGGCCCCGGCCGAGACGCCGGCGGCTGCAATGCCGGAAGCCACGCCTGAGCCGGTTCCCGAGCCGCTGCCGGCCGAGACCATCTTCGCCGCCCCGGTCGAGCCGACGCCGGAACCCGCCGCCGTCGAAGACGACGTGCTGGAACTGACCGACCGCTATGAAGCGCCGGCCGAGACCATCGGCGATCTGGACGTGGTCGAGCATTCGCCCGCGCCCTATCAGCCCGAACCGGAACCCACGCCGACCTACGAATCGGCTCCCGAGCCGGCTCCGGCCTATGACACCCTGGTCGGCGACAGCGCCGCCGCCAGCGCCGCCTCGGCCTTCGCGGGTCTGGCCGCCAGCTTCAAGAAGCCTGAGCCAGCTCCGTCGGCCTCGGGCGACCTGCCCTTCGTCAGCGGCAACACGGTCGAGGCCATGGTCGCCGAGATGCTGCGCCCGCTGCTGAAGGACTGGCTGGACAACAACCTGCCCGGCATCGTCCAGGCGGCGGTACAAAAGGAAGTCGAACGCATCGCGCGCAGCGCGTAGCTCTTCGCTTCAGCCCAGACTAGTCCGAGGGGCGGCTCCTGAAGGGGCCGCCTTTCTGTTTTAAGGTCGAAGAATGCAGTTTCTGGAGAATCTGACCTATCTTTTGCTCTTGAGCATCTATCCGGCGAGCGGCGTATGGATCGGATCAGGGATCTGGCTAATGCGCCGCAAGCAACGCTTCATGAGTGGCGAGGAGCGCGCTCAACTTCGCTTCGGCCGCGACATGAAAGTCGCGTTTCGTGCTGCCTTTCTCTATTCCGACGCCATGCGGGCAGACCCACTGATCCGCCGGTTACGCGCGGTGCACCTGGTCTGTTTCCTCTGGCCGTTCCTGATGGTCGGGTTCGCAGCCATCGTATTCAACTTTATTCTTCCCAAGCCCGTCGGGCCGAATTGATCATGCTAGAAAAAACTTTCGAACCCCAGGCCGCCGAGCCCCGTCTGTACGCCCAATGGGAAGAGAGCGGCCTGTTCGCGCCCCGCACCGACGGCGCCGCCGAGGCCTATTCGATCGTCATTCCGCCGCCCAACGTGACCGGCAGCCTGCATATCGGCCATGCGCTGAACAACACGCTGCAGGACATCCTGGCCCGCTATCACCGAATGAAGGGCAAGGCGGTGCTGTGGCTGCCCGGCACGGACCACGCGGGCATCGCCACCCAGATGGTGGTCGAGCGTCAACTGGCCGCCGCCGGCAATGTCGGCAGGCGCGACATGGGCCGCGACGCCTTCATCGAGAAGATCTGGGAATGGAAGGCCGAGAGCGGCGGGACCATCGTGCGGCAGCTGCGCCGCTTGGGCGCGTCTTGCGACTGGTCGCGCGAGCGATTCACCCTGGACGAGGGGCTGAACGCGGCCGTCCGCAAGGTCTTCGTGCAACTGCACAAGGAAGGCTTGATCTATCGCGACAAGCGACTGGTGAACTGGGATCCGCATTTCCAGACCGCCATCTCAGACCTGGAGGTCGAGCAGCGCGAGGTCGACGGCGCCTATTGGCATTTCGCCTATCCGCTGGCCGACGGCGTGACCTACGAACACCCGGTCGCCTTCGACGAGGACGGCAAGGCGACGGAATGGGAGACGCGCGACTTCATCGTCGTCGCCACGACCCGGCCCGAGACCATGCTGGGCGACACCGGCGTGGCGGTGCATCCGGATGACGAACGCTATGCCGGCCTGGTCGGCAAGTTCGTGACACTGCCGATCACCGGCCGTCGCATCCCCATCGTCGCTGACGACTATGCTGATCCGACCAAGGGTTCGGGCGCGGTGAAGATCACGCCGGCGCATGATTTCAATGACTTCGGCGTGGGCAAGCGCGCGGGACTCGAAGCGCTAAACATTATGGATGCCGAAGCGCGGATCACTGATGAAGACTCCCCGGAAGTTCCTGCCGAACTCGTGGGAATGGAACGTGAGAAGGCGCGCAAGGCCATCGTCATTCGTGCGGAAGAAGAAGGCTGGCTGCGCGAGATTGAGAAGACCAAACACGTCGTGCCGCACGGCGACCGGTCCGGCGTGGTCATCGAGCCGTGGCTGACGGACCAGTGGTACGTTGACGCTAAGGTCTTGGCCCAACCCGCGCTGAAGGCGGTGGAGCAGGGCGATACGGTGTTCGAGCCCAAGTCGTACGAGAAGATCTACTTCGAATGGCTGCGCAATATCGAGCCGTGGTGCATCTCGCGTCAACTTTGGTGGGGGCATCGTATTCCCGCTTGGTTTGGGCCACCCGCGGGCGAAGACGGCAAATGGGAAAGCGGGCCATTCAAGATATTTGTCGCCGAAAACGCGGCTGACGCGCTAGCGGAGGCCGAAGCATTCTACGGCTGTAAAGCAACCGAAAGCGACGCCGTTGGATGGGAAGCCGGCGAACCTGTAGATAGCTCCGACTATCCATATACGGCCGTGCGTTTGAAGCAGGACGAAGACGTTCTCGACACCTGGTTCTCGTCTGCCCTGTGGCCGTTCTCGACCATGGGCTGGCCCGAGAAGACCGAGGATCTGGAGCGGTTCTATCCGACCAGCGACTTGGTCACTGCGGCGGACATCATCTTCTTCTGGGTCGCCCGTATGATGATGATGGGCCAGCACTTCATGGGCGAGGTGCCGTTCAAGCGCGTCATCATCAATGGCCTCGTCCGCGACGAGAAGGGCCAGAAGATGAGCAAGTCCAAGGGGAACGTCATCGATCCCTTGGGCATCATCGACGAGCTGGGCGCCGATCCCTTGCGCTTCACCATGGCCATCCTGTCCGGCACGCGGGACATCAAACTGTCGAAACAGCGGATCGAGGGATACCGCAACTTCGGCACCAAGCTGTGGAACGCCGCGCGCTTCAGTCAGATGAACGAGGCGCGCCGGGTGGCGGGCTTCGATCCCGCGAGCGTCGACCAAACGATCAACCGCTGGATCCGGGGCGAGCTGACCAAGGCCGAACGCGCTGTGTCGCAAGCCATCGAAGGCGGACGGTTCGACGATGCGGCGGGCGCGCTGTATCGCTTCGTCTGGAATGTGTTCTGTGACTGGTATCTGGAACTGGCCAAGCCGGTCTTCAACGGGGCCGATGAGGCCGCCAAGGCCGAGACGCGGGCGATGACCGCCTGGACGCTGGATCAGACGCTGAAGCTGCTGCATCCGGTCATGCCCTTCATCACCGAGGAACTGTGGGCCGAACTGGGCAAGGAGGGGGCACCCCGCGATTTGGCGCGCGACGGCTTGCTGATCGGCGCCGAGTGGCCGGTGCTGCGGGACGCCTTCATCGACGCCTCGGCCGAGGCCGAGATCGGCTGGCTGGTCGATTTGGTCGGTGAGATTCGCGGTCTACGCGCCGAAATGAACGTGCCGCCGTCGGCCAAGCCGCCGCTGGCCTTTGTCGCGCCCGACGCCGTGACTGCCGAGCGGATCGCCCGGCACCGCGATCTGATCCTGACCCTGGGCCGGGTGTCCGAGGTCGGCTCGGCGGATGCGGCGCCGACAGGGGCCGTGACCTTCGTGTCCGGCGGTTCGACCATCGCCTTGTCCTTGGCGGGCATCATCGATCTGACCGCCGAACGGGCCCGTCTGGAGAAGGAAATCGCCGCCTTCGACAGCGACATCGGCCATGTGAACAAGAAGCTGGGCAACCCCAACTTCGTGTCTCGCGCCGCGCCGGAAGTCGTCGACGAACAGCGCGCCAAGCTGGCTGAGGCCGAGGCGGGCAAGGTCAAGCTGCAGGCGGCGCTGGCGCGTCTGGCGTCGCTTTGACGCCCTGATGAAAGCAAGGCCGTGAAGACGCGGATTGATCAGCTTCTGGTCGCACGCGGCCTGTTCGACAGCCGCTCGCAAGCGCGCGCCGCGATCGAGGCGGGGCTGGTTCTGGCCGACGGCGCGCTCGTGCGGAGGGCGTCCGAACAGTTCGCGGACGACATCGCGCTGGAGGCCCAACCCGCCCACCCGTGGGTCGGGCGGGGCGCGCTGAAGCTGGACCACGCCCTGACCCTGTGGCCCGTCCTCGTGAAGGGCAGGGTGGCGCTGGATGTCGGCGCATCGACCGGCGGCTTTGCCGAGGTTTTGCTGAACCGAGGCGCGGCCAAGGTGTTCGCCGTCGACGTCGGCTTCGGCCAGATGCACGCACGGGTGTCGTCCGATCCCCGCGTGGTCAATCTGGAGCGCACCGATGCGCGGGACCTGACGCCTGATCTGATCCGGCAGCCGCCGTCGCTGGTGGTCTGCGACGCCAGCTTCATCAGCCTGATCAAGGTTCTCCCGGTCGCGCTCGACCTAGCGACGCCTGGCGCGGATCTGGTCACCCTGGTCAAGCCGCAGTTCGAGGCCGATGGCCCGGGCGGCGGCAAGAAGGGCGTGATCAAGGATGCGGCGGCGCATGCGGCCGCTGTGGAGCGCGTGCGCGATTGGCTGGAAGCGCTGGGTTGGACGGTTCAGGCGACAACCGAAAGTCCAATCACCGGCGGCGACGGCAATCTTGAGTTCCTGCTCTGGGCCAAGAAGCCGGGCTAGGGCCATAACCTCACAACGGGCTCAAGTACGCCGACGGCCGGTAGCCCCAAAGCGGGCTCAAGTAGGCCAGTGGCCGATAGCCCCAAAACAGAGAGAAACCGCCGGAGGATTGCTCCTCCGGCGGCTCCGTCACGTCGTCGATCGACAGGGGGGCTGAAAATTAATCGACGACGCGATAGCGGCCGTACTGGTCGGGGCAGGTACGGACGTAGCGCGTGTCCGTGCGACCGTCCGGCAGACGGATCTGGCTTTCGGCCAGGCGGCATCCGTCTGAATTCTGATAGGATTCGACCAGGCGCGAACGGTCGTCGTAATAGCCGCCACGGCTGTAGGCATAGTCGTCGCGACGGTCGTAGTCGTCGTAGCGATAGCCTTGATCGCCGGTGTAGCGATCATCGTAATAGCCGTAGCTCGGTTGGCTGTAGCCCTGGGCATAGTAGCCGTTCGAACCATAGCTGCTCTGATAGCTGCGGCAGGCGTCCGAGCTGGAGCGACCGACCTGAGACCCGACGACAGCGCCTAGAACGCCCCCCAGGATGCTGCCCTCGGTGCGGCGGCCGCGTGCGGCCAGTTGCGAACCGATGACGGCGCCCGCGCCGCCGCCGATCACCGCGCCGGCGCCGGTGCGGCCTTGGCGCTCACGCGCGCAAGGATCGTAATAGCGGCCGCTGTTGTAATCATACGAGCGGCTGTAGGCGCCCGTGCCGTAGTTCTGGCTATAGCCGCTGCCGTAATAGACTTGAGCCGACGCCGTAAGCGGGGCGGCCGTGACGCCGAACGCCAGGGCGGCGACGGCGGCGATGGATGTTTTCGTGAGACGCATTTTCCAACCCTCTGAGGACCGAACGGTTTCCGTCAAACGTTAACGGCAAAGCCTCGTGTCTCGTTGCAATGGGATTTACGACGGCGAAGCTGAACAGCAATTGATCGGTTCGTTCATCTTCGTTCATGTTGAGCCGGTCCGCCGTTGCGGCCCCGTGGCTTGAGCGAAAGGGGACGCCCGGCTAGAAGTCCGCCGATGGACATCTTCACCATCGACCGCGTCGGCGGCCAGGGCGACGGCGTCGCCCAGACGCCGTCCGGCCCGGTGTTCGCCGGCCTGACCTTGCCCGGCGAAACGGTGCGCGGCGTCGTCGTGGACGGGCGGCTGGAAGAGGTCGAGATCATCACGCCCAGCTCTGACCGCATCGCACCGGTCTCGCCCCAGTATGGCGACTGTGGCGGCTGCTCGCTGCAGCATTGGTCGCAAATGCCGTATCTCGATTGGAAGCGAGAACAGGTGCGCCTGGCCCTGGCGCGCGAGCGGATCGAGACCGAGATCGAGGCGACGGTGGCGACCCCGCCGGCCAGCCGTCGCCGTTTGGCGCTTCATGCCCGTCGCACCCAGGATGGACGGGTGGTGCTGGGTTTCAAGGCGCGCCGCTCCTGGCGGCTGGTCGAGGTGACGGCCTGTCCGGTCGCCGATCCCCGGATCGTGGCGGCCATTCCGGCGCTGACCCAGGTCGCGGTTGCGTTTTTCGAACATCCGAAATCGGCGCCGACCCTGCACGTCACCTGGACCCTGTCGGGGCTGGACGTTGATGTGACCGGGGTCGAAAGGCGCTCGGGCGGCGGCCTGTCGGCTGACGCCCAGATGAAGGCCATCCAGGCGGCGCACCGGGCCGATCTGGCGCGCCTCAGCCTGGCTGGCGACACCCTGGTGATGGCGCGCCAGCCCAAGGTGGCGTTCGGTCCTGCGACCGTGTCCCTGCCGGCGGGCGGTTTCCTGCAGGCGGTCCCTCAGGCCGAGGCGGCGATGGTTTCTCGCGCGCTGACGGCGGTGAAGGGCGCCAAGAAGATCGCCGATCTGTTCTGCGGCGCGGGAACATTCACCTTCCCGTTGGCCACGGTCGCGCCGGTGATCGCGGCGGACGCATCTAAGTCGGGCATCGATGCGCTGAAGGCCGCCGTCGGTTCGGCCAAAGGAATGAAGGCCGTCACGGCCGAGGCGCGCGATCTGTTTCGTCGGCCGATGAATCCCTATGACCTGAAGGGGTGCGACGCCATTGTGTTCGACCCGCCGCGGGCCGGCGCGATCGACCAGACGGCTCAGATCGCGGACACCAAGGCCGGCGTCGTCGTGGGCGTGTCGTGCAATCCTCAGACCTTTGCGCGTGATGCACGGGTGCTGATCGACGCCGGTTTTCGGCTGGGGACGGTGACGCCGGTGGATCAATTCCTGTGGTCCTCGCACGTCGAACTGGTGGGGGTTTTCACACGATGACGTTTGACGGCACGAATGAAGAGGACGGCGGCGGCTTCGACGCCGACGACTGGATGCGGCTGAAGCCATTCACGGGCGCCGTGGCGACGCTGGACGAGGTTCAGGCCCGACGCGCCGTTTTCGCCTTGGGCGAGACCGACGATCCGCGTCCCATCGTCATGGACCTGCCCCAGCCGGTCATCTGGTGGGAAGAGGACGGCGAACAGGCGGCGGTGGCCGTTCAGGCCGAAAGCCATCTCGGCGCCGATGGCGAGGAGATGGAAATCCTGGGTCTGATCCTGCCGGACGGGGAGGGCGCGGTGGCCCTGATGGAGGACGTCGATCTGGTCGATGCTGCCGACCCCACCTGGCGCGATCTGGTCACACGCGCCATCGATCCATCGGCGGCGGACAACTAACCGAACAACTCCAGCTGCGGCCGAGCGTCTGCGGGCACGCGGAACTGGGTTTCGTCCAGCAGGCGGTGCGGCGTGTCGAGACCGTAGCGTTTGACGGCGGCCTTGAAACGCGTTCCGATCAGTTCGGCGACGGGGCCGGTTCCCTTCATCCGCTGAGACCAGTCGGCGTCGTAATCCTTGCCGCCGCGCGTCTGGCGGATCAGCGACATGACGCGCGCGGCGCGATCCGGGCGGGCGTCGGCCAGCCATTCCCGAAACAGATCCTTGATCTCAAGCGGCAGACGCAGGGTGACATACATGGCCCGCGTCGCCCCGGCCTTGGCGGCGGCTTCCAGTATGGCTTCCAGTTCGTGATCGTTCAGACCGGGAATGACGGGGGCGAACCCGACCCCGACCGGACAACCGGCGTCCGCCAGGCGGCTGATGGCCTCCAGCCGTTTGGCGGGGGTAGAGGCGCGCGGCTCCATCGCCCGCGCCAGCCCACGATCCAGAGTGGTGATGGAGACGAAGGCCGAGGCCAGCCCCGCCTTGCCCATCGGGCCCAGAATGTCGGCATCGCGCGCGATCAACACCGACTTGGTGATGATGCTGAACGGGTGATTGAACCGCTGCATGACCTCCAGGATCGAGCGCGTCGACTTCAGATCACGTTCGACCGGCTGATAGGGGTCTGTATTGCCGCCTATGTGGATGCGCTTGCATCGGTATCGGGGTGCGAGGAACGCCTGTTCCAGCAGACTTGCGGCCTGGGGCTTGAAGAAGATCCGGCTCTCGAAATCCAGGCCCGGGGATAGGCCCATCCAGGCATGGGACGGACGGGCGTAACAGTAGATGCAGCCATGTTCGCAACCTTTGTACGGGTTGATGGAGCGGTCGAAGCCGATGTCCGGACTGTCGTTCCGGGCGATGATGGTGCGGGCGTGTTCAGGGGTGAGGGTGGTGCGCAGCGGCGCGGCCTCGGCGTCGTCCTGCGTCCAGCCGTCATCAAACGATTGATGCTGCTCAGGCTCGTATCGGCCGCTGGCATTCGAACGCGCGCCTCTTCCCTTGGCGGTTTCCATGGGAAGGACGATGCGACATTAAATAGAACAAAGCAAGAACATTTGTTCTCGCCGATTTGGCCTCAGTCGGGGCCGATGACCATGCAGGTCACGCGACGTGCAGCCAGCGCCTCGCAGGCGGACTTTGCGCCGGTTTCGGTCAGGCCGACGAAGCGCGAGCGATACCAGTCTCCGGCGGTCTGGACGTTGCGCTCTGCGGTGGCGAACTGGTCGCGGAAACGGCGGTTGACCTCGGTCAGCCAGTCTGTCGCCACCTTCTCTTCGCGGAAGGCCCCGACCTGCACCGCCCAGCGACCGGCCGGTGTGCGGGGTGCGGCGCGGGCGGGTTCACGCGTTGCGGACGACGCCGAGCGACGGGGCGTGGTGGACGGCGCGACAGCAGCATTGGCCGGCGCGCCGTTCAGCGAAGCGGTGACATTGCGGGGCGCACGCGGAGCGGCGGAGGCGGCCGGCGCCGAACCAATCGGCGGCAGCGTCGCGGCGGCCCGCTGGCTGGCTGCGCGCTCCGACGGGGCAGGGGCGACGCGGGTCGGCAGGGCGGCGGGCGCAGGTGCGGCCGTATAGGCGACAGCGGTGGATTCCGCGCCGACGCCGTCTTCGTCGTCATTGACCGAAGCATAGGCGATCGGGGCGTCGGCGATTGCCGACCCGACGCCGAACCCGCGCTGCTCGAAGAAGGTCTGCGCCACCTGGATCCGCTCGCCCTGGGCGCGGCGGCGCTCGACCTCGAACCCGGTGTCCATCAGCTCGGCGACGTGGGCGTTGCGGCTGGCTGTCGAACGGCCGCCCAGGACCACGGTGATCAGGCGTCGTCCGTCACGCACGGCCGAGGCGGCGAGGTTGTAGCCCGAGGCGTTAGTGTAACCGGTCTTCATCCCGTCATAGCCACGCCCGGTCGGCAGCAGGCCGTTGGTGTTGCGATAGTTGCGGCCGTTGTAGGCCCAGTCGTGAAGGCCGAAATAACTGTAGTACTGAGGGAAATCGCGCATGATCGCTCGCGCCAGAATGGCTTGGTCGCGCGCGGAGGTCACCTGACGTGCGTCCGGCAGGCCGTTTGCGGTGTAGTACCGCGTCTGGGTCATGCCCAGCTGCGCGGCCTTCTGCGTCATCATATTGGTGAAGCGGGCTTCCGATCCGCCAATGTGCTCACCGATGGCCAGGGCCATGTCGTTGGCGGACCGCACGGCGGTAGCGCGCATGGCGTTGTCCAGGGTGATGGTCTGACCTGCAGCCAGGCCCAGTTTTGACGGCGGCTGGGACGCGGCGCGCGGCGAGATCGTCAGCACGTCGTTCACATTGGCCTTGCCCTGAGACAACGCCTCGAAGGTCAGATACAGCGTCATCATCTTGGTCAGCGAGGCTGGATAGCGGCGGCTGTCGGCGTTTCGCGCGAACAGGACCTCGCCCGTGGCGGCGTCGATCACGATGGCGGCGTAGCGGCTGTTCTCCTGGGCCGAGTAGGCGGTCTGGGCCTCGATCGGCCTGACGTTCGCGCCAAGAACCAGTGAAAGCGCAAGGACGGCGAACAGGCCACGGCGGAGAAAAGCGATCATGGGCGGGACAACCCCTCGGTGAGCAGGGTGCGACAGGCCCCCCGGCCGTCACGAACAAACAGCTAGCATAGGAAGCGCGGGTTTCGTGGTGGTTAACCGCGCGTCAACGCAAATTTGACCGGCCGATCAAGGTTATCGCTGATCACATTGTGCATTGCACAAAACGCTTGAAAAACCTTCGCACTTGCAGCATATTGTGGGTCTGCGAGATCCTCTCGCGTCATTATTTCCGCCCTCAGGTCCGTCCCCAAGGGCCTTCTACCGGAGAGACGATCATGGCCGACGCCGCTGAAACCGTGAAGAAAACCGCCGACCAAGCCACCGCCGCCGCAACTTCGGCCGCTGCCAAGGTCAAGGCGCAAGCCGAAACCATGCAGGCTGCCGGCACGCAGGCCTTCCGTGAAGGCATCGACAAGTCGACGGCCTCGATGGCCGAGCTGAACGCGCACAGCAAGAAGACCCTGGAAGCCATGGTCGAGTCGGTCACCGTCGCCCAGAAGGGCGCCGAGGCCCTGTCGCAACAGGCGCTGGGCTTCGCCAAGACCTCGTGGGAAGACGGCGTCGCCGCCTCCAAGGAACTGTCGACCGCCCGTTCGGTGCAGGAGTTCTTCGAGCTCCAGACCGCCTGGGCCAAGAAGTCGATGGAACGCTATGTCGCCGAGCTGACCAAGACGAATGAGATCGTCACCGCCACGGTCAAGGACAGCATCAAGCCGATCAACGAGCGCGTCACCGCCTCGGTCGAAACCTTCCAGGCCGCTCGCTAATCCCGCGAACCGCCTGAAGAATCGAAAAGGCCCCGGAGATCGCTCCGGGGCCTTTTTTGCTGTCAGGGCAGGGCGGAATGGTCGTAGCTGAAGACCCGCGCCAGCTTCCACTCGGCCCCTTCCTGTTTCCACATCTGCGTGAAGCGGGCGCGACCGACGCGGGTTTCGGGTCCGTCGCCCTGGCGTTCGTAGAAGACGTGCTCGCCCGTTTCGACCGCGCCGTAGTTGTTGATGGGATAGACGGCCAGACCGTCTCGGAGAGCCTCGCGTCGGGTCCGCCAGGCGTCGGGCGCGCTGCGGTCCTGACAACGCGCGGCGTATTGCGCGACAAAGCTGTCGGCGTCGGTGGCCACGCGTCCGCCGCGATCGTCGAAAAACTCGAAGTCATCGGTCAGCATGGCCCGAAGTCCGGCGGGATCGCAGCCTTCGAAGAAGACAGCGAAAAGTTTGGCGTCGGCCGCCATGACGGCGGTTTCCAGCGGCGTGGGCTGGGCGAAGACGGCGAGCGAAAGGGCGGCGAAGAGGGCGGCGGGCATGGCGATCGGGGGGCTGTTCAACTGAGGCGTTCAACCTGAGCCGTTGACCGCCTTGGATCACGTGAAATCTTTGTCAGACGCCCTTCACGAAAGCCGTGACTGGACGCCGCTTCAATTCAGGCCATCATTCCCTATCTGAGACCCAAGACGACTCCCCGATTACGGAACACGAATGCCCATTCAAAGGCCCGGTGAGACCGGCGGCGGTCAAGGAACCGCCGTTGTCACCGAAACAAAGCCGAAACTGCAAAAGCCCTCGCTCTATCGAGTGCTGATTCTGAACGACGATTATTCGCCGATGGAATTCGTCGTCTATGTGCTGGAGCGGTTCTTCCAGAAGAGCCGGGAAGAGGCCACCCGCATCATGCTGCATGTGCATCAGCATGGCGTCGGCGTCTGCGGCGTCTTCACCTACGAAGTCGCCGAGACCAAGGTCGCGCAGGTCATCGAGACGGCGCGCCGCCACCAGCACCCTTTGCAATGCACGATGGAAAAGGACTGAGAGGAGCCTCCCTATGCCTTCATTTTCCCGTCCTCTCGAAGAAACCCTGCACCGCGCAGTGGGATACGCCAATGCGCGCAGGCACGAGTATGCGACGCTTGAGCACCTGCTGCTCGCGCTGATCGACGATCCAGACGCGACCGGCGTCATGCAGGCCTGCAACGTCGATCTGTCTGCGTTGAAAGCGGCGCTGACCCTCTATGTCGACAACGACCTGGCCGCCCTGGCCACCAGCGACGGTGAGGACGCCAAGCCGACCGCCGGCTTCCAGCGCGTGATCCAGCGCGCGGTGATCCACGTCCAGTCGTCCGGCCGCGAGGAAGTGTCCGGCGCCAACGTCCTTGTCGCCATCTTCTCCGAGCGCGAAAGCCACGCCGCCTATTTCCTGCAAGAGCAGGACATGACGCGCTATGACGCGGTGAACTTCATCGCCCACGGCATCGCCAAGAAGGCGGGCGCCAATGAGGCGCGTCCGGCCAAGGGCGCTTCGCCCGAAGAGGCCGAGGATGCTTCCGCCGTCAAACAGGGCGGCGAGGCGCTGGAAGCCTATTGCGTCGACCTCAACGAGAAGTCGCGCCAGGGCAAGGTCGATCCCCTGATCGGTCGTCAGGCCGAGGTGGATCGCTCGATCCAGATCCTGTGCCGTCGGACCAAAAACAACCCGCTTCTCGTAGGCGACCCCGGCGTCGGCAAGACCGCCATCGCCGAAGGTCTGGCCCGCAAGATCGTCAACGGCGAGGTGCCTGACGTCTTGAAGGACGCCACCATCTATTCGCTCGATATGGGCGCGTTGCTCGCCGGCACCCGCTATCGCGGCGACTTCGAGGAACGCCTGAAGCAGGTGGTCAAGGAACTGGAAAACCACGACAACGCCGTGCTTTTCATCGACGAGATCCACACGGTGATCGGCGCGGGCGCGACCTCGGGCGGGGCGATGGATGCGTCGAACCTGCTGAAACCGGCCCTGGCGTCCGGCACGCTGCGCTGCATGGGATCGACGACCTACAAGGAATATCGCCAGCACTTCGAGAAGGACCGCGCCCTGGTGCGTCGCTTCCAGAAGATCGACGTCAACGAGCCGACGGTCGAGGATACGGTGAAGATCCTGAAGGGCCTGAAGACCTACTACGAGCAGCACCACAAGGTCCGCTACACCGACAGCGCCGTGCGCACGGCGGTGGAGCTGTCTGCGCGCTACATGACCGACCGCAAGCTGCCGGACAAGGCGATCGACGTGATCGACGAAGCCGGGGCGTCGCAGATGCTGCTGACCGAATCCAAGAGGAAGAAGGTCATCGGTCAGAAGGAGGTCGAGGCCGTCATCGCCAAGATGGCCCGCATCCCGGCCAAGTCGGTGTCCAAATCCGACACGGAAAGCCTGCGCGAGCTGGAAACCGATCTGAAGCGTGCCGTCTTCGGTCAGGAACAGGCCATCGAACAGGTGTCGGCGGCCATGAAGCTGGCTCGGGCGGGTCTGCGCGATCCGAACAAGCCGATCGGCAGCTTCCTGTTCAGCGGCCCCACCGGCGTCGGCAAGACTGAGGTCGCCAAGCAACTCGCCGCCACCCTGGGTATCGAGATGCAGCGTTTCGACATGTCGGAATATATGGAGCGCCACACCGTCAGCCGTCTGATCGGCGCGCCTCCCGGCTACGTCGGCCATGACCAGGGCGGGCTGTTGACCGACGCGGTCGACCAGCATCCGCACGCCGTCGTGCTGCTGGACGAGATCGAGAAGGCGCACCCTGACGTCTACAACATCCTGCTGCAGGTGATGGATAACGGCATGCTGACCGATGCGGTCGGCAAGAAGGTCGATTTCAGGAACGTCATCCTGATCATGACCACCAACGCCGGCGCCGCCGACAACGCCCGCGCCTCCATCGGCTTCGGCCGGGGCAAGGTCGAGGGCGAGGATGACAAGGCCATCCAGCGCCTGTTCGCGCCGGAGTTCCGCAATCGTCTGGACGCCATCGTGGCCTTCAAGCCGTTGCAGGCCGACACGATCCGCTCGGTGGTGACCAAGTTCATCCTTCAGCTGGAAGCCCAGCTGGCGGACCGCAACATCACCATCGAACTGACCGACGAAGCCGCCGACTGGCTGGCCAAGAACGGCTTCGACGAACTGTATGGCGCGCGTCCGCTGGCGCGGGTCATCCAGGACTCGATCAAGAAGCCGCTGGCCGACGACATCCTGTTCGGCCGCCTGACGCGCGGCGGACACGTCAGGGTCCAGCTGAAGGACGGCAAGATCGACTTCGACATCACGAGCGCCAGCGCGCCCGCGAAGGCCGAGGAAGAAGAGACGGCCTGACCCTCAAAAAGGTGATGGCGAAAGGCCCGGCTGGCAGCAGCCGGGCCTTTTTCTATGCCTGCTTGTAGGGCGACAATTCTTCGGTCATCGCCCGCATCTCCGCTGCGACTGCTGGGCGTTCGCCGTCCAGATAGCGGGCGACGGGATCGCGCAGGGCGGGGTCGGCGATGAAGTGGGCGGAATAGACGGGGGAGGGAAGGTAGCCGCGCGCGATCTTGTGGTCGCCTTGGGCGCCGGCCTCAACGCGGGACAGGCCGCGCGAAATGGCGAAAGCGATGGCCTGATAATAGCAGAGCTCGAAATGCAGGAAGGGCACGTCTTCAAGCGTGCCCCACTGACGACCATAAAGGGCGTCTCGGCCGATGAAGTTCAGGGCGCCGGCGATGGGCGTCTCATCTCGAAACGCCATGACCAGGGCGATCCGGTCGGCCATGGTCGCGCCGACGCGGCTGAAGAAGTCCCGCGTCAGATAAGGCCGGCCCCATTTGCGCGAGCCGGTGTCCATATAGAAGGCAAAGAAGGCGTCCCAATGCGCCTCGGTGATGTGGGCGCCGGTCAGGACGCGGATATCGAGCCCGGCCCGGGCGTCGCGGCGCTCGCGCTTGATGGTCTTGCGGCGGTTGGCCGACAGGGCGCCAAGGAAGTCGTCGAAGGTGCGGTAGCCGGCGTTGCGCCAGATGAACTGGATGTCCTGGCGCGGCAGCAGGCCTGCCTCGGCCATGGCCGACCATTCGGATTCGGTCGGGAAGTTGACGTGCAGGGACGAGACGCCCAGTCGCTCGACCAGGGTCAGGGCGCCTTGCAGCAGGGCCTGACGCACCGTGGCGGCGTCGGCATCCGGGTGGTGCAGGAAGCGTGGGCCGGTCGCGGGGGTGAAGGGCACGGCGCCCAGAAGCTTGGGATAATAACGCCCGCCCGCACGCTCATAGGCGTCGGCCCAGCTATGGTCGAAGACGTATTCGCCCTGGCTGTCGCCTTTCAGATAGAGGGGCATGACGCCCAAGACGGCGTTGTCGTCGTCACGCAGGGCCAGATGGCGCGGGGCCCATCCCTGACGCGGCGCGGCGCTGCCAGAGGCCTCGCACGCGTGCAGGAAGTCGTAGGAGACAAAGGGATCGCCAGTGGGCAGCGCGCACGTGTCCCAGGCCTCTTGGCCGATGCCGGCGATCCCTTCGTGAACCGAGATCTGAAAGATCAGCGGATCTCCACGATCGCATCGATCTCGACGGCGAAGCCGAGCGGCAGCTTGTACACGCCGACGGCCGAGCGGGCGTGCTTGCCTGCGTCGCCGAAGACCTCGACCATCATGTCCGAGCAGCCGTTGATGACGGCGGGAATGGCGGTGAAGTCGGGACCGGCCTGAACGAAGCCGCCCAGTTTGACGATGCGGACCACCCGGTCCAGATCGCCATCGCAGGCGGCCTTGATCTGGGCGATCAGGTTCAGACCGCACAGACGCGCGGCTTCCAGCGCCTGCTCCGGCGTTACGTCCACGCCGACCGTGCCCTTGATCCCGCCGTTTGCGTCGTTCGACAGCTGGCCCGAGATAGTGACCTGATTGCCCGAGCGGACATAGGAGACATAGCTGGCCACCGGCTTGGCGGGTTCCGGCAGGGTGAGGCCGAGTTCGGCGATGCGGGCTTCGATGCTCATGGGGGCTCCTGTTTATCTGGGCGCGGTTTAGCGCGGGGCAAGGGCGGCGTCACCCGTTCGGCGCGCTTTAAAGGTTCGCCAACCGCGCCGTGTCATGGTGCGATCATGGATATGCACCTGACCCCCGACGTCGCCGCCTTCCATGCCGTGCTGGCGCGGTTGTCCGCTGAAGACCGCGCGCGCGTGGACGCTGCCGTAATCCCGGCCGCGCAAAAGGCCGCCGAGGCCGCGCCGCATTGGGACTTCGAAATGCCCGCCAAGGCGGTGGATGCGCTGTTGGGCGCCGTTGCCTCCGACGATGTGCGTCGGGGCCTGGTCGCCGCCTGGGCGCTGCAACTGCCCGACCGCGCGGCGGCGATGAACCTGCCAGCCGAGGTCATGGCTCTCTATCCCTACTGGATCGAACAACTGGCGGGGTTTCTGGACAAGGCGCAGGGCGACTATGTCTTCGATCATTGGTCCAAGGACGTGCGGTTCACCCTGGCGCTCAGCGTGCCGGGCGCCAAGAGCCAGGTGATCGACCTGTCATCGCCGGTCGGGCCGGGCCAGATCATCAAGCACGTTCGTGACGGCTGGGGCCTAAAGCCACTGTTTCGCTATCTGGCGGCGGGCGCCAAGCGCGAACCCTGGTTGGAGGTGCATACCGAAAGCCGCTGGCTGCGCGGCTTCAACGAGGACGGTTGGAACGAGGCTTGGGCGACGGCGGCCGAACTGTGCCGCGCGCGGCCCGAACTGGCCGGCATGATCGGCTCCAGCTGGTTCTACGATCCGCCCCTGACCGAGATCAGCCCCCGCTTGGCGCACCTGCGCCTGAACCCGTTGAAGGGCGGCGCCTTCATGGTCCACCAAGGACCGGGCGAGATCCACACCGAACGGGCGGCGACGGCGTCTGCGTCGCGCAAGGCGCTGATCGACAGCGGGGAATACACCGCGAGGTCATGGCTGATGATCTGGCCCCGCAAGGAGCTGATCGCTTGGGCGGATACCCGGAAGGCGTAAAAAATCTAACTGTCAGTCAATATGAGCCCTTTCACCCCAAAAGACTTTATCCGCTATTGGTGGGTGATCGTCCCAGTTCTTAGCTGCGCCTTATTCAACTTTGCCGTCCGCCCAATACTAGCAATGCGTTTTAACGGCGTCGAAGTGATAGCGAGAGCTGGTACACGTCGACGAGACATTCATTGGACATTCGACCCGATTGTCCGCGATGAGCATCCTCTTATGACCGGATTTCTCGGTATGTCGGATGGTCAAGTGGCGTTGATCACTCTGGCCGCTATCACTGTCTGCGGCTTTGTCGCTTACTTGTTCGGAACTGCACCACGCAATGCCTCGGACGAGTGAAGCTGCCGCTCAAATGGATTATTGGAGGGTGGCCATCCCCCACGCCGCCGCGACCGGCTGGATGTCCAGATCGGCCGCCCTGGCCAGTCGGATCAACCGATCGATATCCTCCGGACGGCAACCATACGGCGTCGGCGCGTCGCTGACGTCGTGGCCGTAGGCGATCAGCCAGCCGTTCGAGGCCGCTGTCTCCGCCACCAGCGCCTCCAGGTCGTAGCCGGGCAGACGACGGCTCTCCAGCCCGATGGCCTGCAGCAGATTGCGATCCGAACGCCCGGCGTTGATCCCATCGCGGACGCCGCGCCCGCACAGGAAACGTTTGTCGATCACGACTTTCGATCCGAGGGCGCAATCGCCGAAGGGATAGGCGAAGGTCTGCATTTCGTATCCGTCCAACCGCTCGGCCACCCAGGCGGCGTTGCGGGCCAGGCTGGCGTCAAGTTCGGTCGGCGACAGGGTCAGGGCCGAGACATGCTCATAGGTGTGGCATCCGACTTCGTGCCCGGCCTCATGGAGGGCTTGCAGATGCTCCACCTCAAACTGGGGCAGGTCCAGATTGCGACCGCCCGACAGGCCGCCGCAGACATAGTAGGTCGCCTTGACCCCGTGCTGAGCCAGGATCGGTCCGGCCTCGGTCCAGGCCGATGCCGGGATGTCGTCGAATGACAGGCTGAGGATACCGCGCGCGGGTTGGACCGTGGCGGGACGGACATCGAGATAGCGGCCGGCGCGGCGACGCATCTTGTCGAGAAAGGCGCTCATGCCCGCCTTTTCGCATGACGGGCTTAAGGCCGGGTTTCAGACCGTGACGGGTTGAGCCGTCAGACCGCGCACACCGAAGACACGGCGATACCGTTCGATCTCGCCGGGATCGCCGACCGCTTTCGCCGGATTGTCCGACAGTTTGATGGCGGGGCGACCGCCGGCCTCGACCACCTTGCACACCAGGGAGATCGGCTCCAGTTCAGGCGCGAAGGCGGGCGAACAGTCGCGGAAATCATTGGTCAGATTGGTGCCCCAGCCGAAGCTCAGACGCGCGCGACTGTGGAAATGAGCGTGGGTCGCCTCGATCCCGTCGATGTCCATCCCGTCCGAGAAGATCAGCAGCTTCTCCTTCGGATCGCGCCCATGCGCGCGCCACCAGTCGATCAACCGTTCGCCGGCCGGGATGGGTGGGGCTGAGTCCGGCCGGAAACCGGTCCAGTCCGCCACCCAATCGGGCGCCTGCTCCAGAAACGCCTCCGTGCCGAAGGCGTCAGGCAATACGATCAGCAGATTGCCCGCATAATGCCTGCTCCATTCGTCCAGCACCGCATACGGCACCTGGGCCAGCGCCGCATCGTCGGGCGCCAGGGCCGCTAGAACCATCGGCAGTTCATGGCCGTTGGTGCCGATGGCTTCCAGATCGTTCTCCATGGCGTGCAGGACGTTTGACGTGCCGATGAAGGATTTGCCCAGCCCCTCCTTAAGCGCCTGAATGCACCAGCGTTGCCACAGGAAGCCGTGCCGCCGCCGCGTGCCGAAGTCGGACAGGGCGAGGTCGGGCAAGAGCCGAAGCCGCTCGACCTTGGACCACAGCCGCGTCTTGGCGCGCGAATACAGGATGTCCAGCTCAAACCGGCCCAGCCGCCGCATCCCGACCCGGCAGCGCAGCTCGTTCAGGATCGCCAGTGCCGGGATTTCCCAAAGCGTCACCTCGGCCCAGGCGCCCGAGAAGGTCAGCACATACTGCCCGTCCTGAACCGACAGGTCGTAGTCGGGCAGGCGATAATCGGTCAGCCAGGCGATGAAGTCGGGCGCGAAGATCTGCTTCACGCCATAGAAACTGTTGCCCGCCAGCCAGACCAGTTCCTTGTTGGTGAACCGCAGGGTGCGGGCGTGATCCAGCTGTTCGCGCAGCGCGTCGATATCGATCTCGTCGGCCAGACGCACGGTCTTGGTGCGGTTGATCACCTGGAAGACGACCGGAACGTCGCGATGCTCGCGCCAGATCATCTGCAGCATCAGCAGTTTGTAGAAGTCCGTGTCCAGCAGGCTGCGGACGATCGGGTCCAGGCGGAAGCCATGGTCATAGGCGCGTTTGGCGAGGTCCATGCTCTGTCCTACGGCTTCAGCGCGCGGCCCGCCACCACCGCGTCCTTGCCGAACTTTTCGCGCAGCACATCGATGGCGCGCTCTGTTTTCAAGGCGCGCGTCTCACTGGTCTGGAACAGGCCGGCGGGCGCGTCCTCCGCGTCCTGCACGTCCGCCATGCCGATGCCGATCAGGCGATAGGGCCGGCCCAGTTCGGGTTTCAGCAGATCGCGCCCCGCGGCGAATAGGGCGCGGGCGGTCTGCACTGGGTCGGGCAGGGTGACCCGTCGAGTCACGATCTTGAAATCGGTGCGACGCAGCTTCAGCACCAGCACCCGGCTGGCGACGCCGTCGCGCCGAGCTTTGGACGCCAGCTTCTCGCACAGAGGCCAGAGCTCGGCCTCCAGTGCCTCGGCAGAAATCAGATCTTCATTGAAGGTCGTTTCGGCGCTCATCCCCTTGCGATCGCGCTCCGGGTTCACGGCCCGGGCGTCGCGGGCGTGGGCCAGATCGTGCAGGCGCAGACCGGATTCGCCGTAACGTTTGACCAGGTCGCGTACATCCGCCAGCGCCAGATCGCCGATGGTCGAATAGCCGTCGCTGCGCAACGCCTTGCCAAACACCGGCCCGACGCCGGGCAGGGCGGTGACGGGGCGCGGCGCCAACAGGGTCTGGGCGTTGGCGGCGCCGACGACGGAGAAGCCGCGCGGCTTGTCCATCTCCGACGCCATCTTGGCCAGAAAGCGGTTGGGCGCCAGGCCGATGGAGACGGTCAGGCCGGTCTCGTCCTCGATCTGTTTCTGAAAGCGGATCAGCTGCAGCGCCGGCGGGCCGCCGTTCAGCCGTTCCGTGCCCGACAGATCGACCCAGGCCTCATCCAGCGACAGCGGCTGGATCAGGGGTGTCAGCTGTCCCAACGCACCCAGAATGCGCTGCGATTCGAAGACGTATTTGGTGAAGTCCGGTCGGATCACGACGGCCTCGGGACAGGCCTTCAGCGCCTTGAACATCGGCATGGCCGAGCCGACGCCATACTGGCGCGCGACATAGCAGGCGGTGGAGACCACACCGCGCTTTCCGCCGCCGACGATGACCGGCTTGTCGCGCAGTTCGGGCCGATCCCGCTTCTCCACCGAGGCGTAGAAGGCGTCGCAGTCCATGTGGGCGATCGACAACTGGTCCAGTTCGGCGTCTGCGACCACGCGCCGCGATCCGCACGCCGGACAGCGTTTCTCGCGCGGCCCGGCGGGATCTTCGCCGGTCCACAGGCAGTCGCGACAGATGGCCTTGATGGCCACGCTTAAGGTCTCCGTAAGGTTGGCTTCACCCCAACTTAAGACTGGGCGCCTACGAATGCGACCAACGAGGCGTCCCGCGTTCGAGGGGTGCGCAGGTCAGGTGATGATGTCCAAGAAAGTCCTCATCGTCGAGGATAACGAGCTGAACATGAAGCTTTTTCATGATCTGCTCGATTCCCAGGGCTATGAGACCCTGCAGACCCGCGAGGGCCTGCAGGCGCTCGCCCTGGCGCGCGCCCACCATCCCGACCTGATCCTGATGGATATCCAGTTGCCGGAAATCTCGGGCCTGGAGGTCACCAAATGGCTGAAGGACGACGAGGAGCTGAACCACATCCCCGTCATCGCCGTCACCGCCTTCGCGATGAAAGGCGATGAGGAGCGGATCCGTCAGGGCGGTTGCGAGGCCTATATCTCCAAGCCGATCTCGGTCATGCATTTTCTCGAAACCATCCGGCAGCACCTCGGATGAGCGCCCGTATCCTCGTCGTCGACGATGTGGACGTGAACGTCCGCCTGCTCGAAGCCAAGCTGACCATCGAATATTACGATGTGCTGACCTGCAACGACGGCCTGTCAGCCTTGGCCATCGCCGCCGAGCACCAGCCAGACCTGATTCTGCTCGACGTCATGATGCCCGGCATGGACGGGTTCGAGACGTGCCGACGGCTGAAGGCCCAGGCCGAGACGCGCCACATCCCTGTCGTGCTGGTCACGGCGCTGGACGGGCGCGAGGATCGGATCAAAGGGCTTGAGGCCGGCGCCGACGACTTCCTGACCAAGCCGATCGACGACGTCATCCTGTTCGCGCGGGTCAAGTCGCTGACGCGGTTGAAGCACGTCATGGACGAACTGCGCGAGCGCGAGGAAAGCGGCCGTCGCCTGGGCGTCGATTCGGACAATGCGGCGCGGCTGCGCAGCGAGGGCGGGCGGGTTCTGATCGTCGATGACGACCAGCGTCAGGCCGAAAAGATCGCCCAGGAACTGGGCGGCGAACATCGCGTCACCATCGAAACTGATCCCGAGGCGGCGCTGGTCGCGGCCAAGGGCGCGCTGGACCTGATCATCGTCAACGTCGCCGCCGCCGGGTTCGACGGCCTTCGGATCGTCGCCCAAGCCAAGTCGGGCGATGCCCGCCGCGCGCCGATCCTGGCGATCGTGGAGCCGACCGAACGGCCGCGCATGATCAAGGCGCTGGAACTGGGCGCCGCCGACATCCTGCCGCGCCCCGTCGATACCGAAGAACTATCGGCGCGGGTTCGCACCCAGATCCGGCGCAAACGCTACACCGACTTCCTGCGCCAGAAGCTAGACAGCAGCATGGAAATGGCCGTCACCGACGCCCTGACCGGCCTGCACAATCGGCGCTACATGACCGGCCAGCTACAGGCGCTGGTGGGTCGTGCGGCCCAGGGCGGGGCTCAGGTGGCCCTGCTGGTTCTGGACATCGACCACTTCAAGTCGGTCAACGACAGCTTCGGCCATGACGCCGGGGATGAAGTGTTGGTGGAGTTCGCCGTGCGCCTGGCCACCAATGTCCGGGCCGTGGACCTGCCATGCCGCATGGGCGGCGAGGAGTTCGTGGTCGTCATGCCGGGCGCCAGCCTGGAAGACGCCGGTCGCGTCGCCGAACGGATTCGCCGAGACGTCGCGTCCGCGCCGTTCCGCGTCATGGGCGGCAAGGAGCAGATCACCATCACCATCTCGATCGGCGTGGCCGCGACGACCGGCGACGGCGATACGCCCGAAGGCCTGCTGAAGCGCGCCGACGAGGGGGTCTATGAGGCCAAGGCCGCGGGCCGCAACCGGGTCATCGCCAAGGCGGCGTGAGCCCGCTTCGAGACAACGAAAAACGCCCGGCTGGAGACCAGCCGGGCGTTTTCAATTCTCAGCGGATCAAGGACTTACTTGATCTTGCCTTCCTTGAACTCGACGTGCTTGCGCACGACGGGGTCGTACTTCTTGACGACCATTTTCTCGGTCATGGTGCGGGCGTTCTTCTTGGTGACATAGAAGAAGCCGGTATCGGCCGTGGAGTTCAGGCGGATCTTGATGGAAGCCGGTTTGGCCATCGGAATTACCTCTGCGACGGCGAAAGCCGCTTAAAATAAGAGGCGCGGAACATACTCAGGATCGCCCCAAAGTCAACGGGCGCGATGCCACGTTGATGAGGCGGAACGCACATATAGTCTGACCGCATGAAAATCGCATCCCTGCTGGCCGCTGCGGCCCTGATTTCCCTGTCCCTCGCCGGCGTCGCGACGGCTGAACCGGCTCCAACCCAAGACGCCTTCATGGCGCGACTGAACGCCCTGTGCGGGCAACGATTCGAAGGCCAGGTCGTCACCACCGACGCCGCCGACGCCAAGTTCGCCAGCGAGCGGCTGGTCATGCATGTCCGCGACTGTTCGCCGGACGAGGTGCGTATTCCCTTCGCCGTAGGGTCGGATCGTTCGCGCACCTGGGTCGTGACCAAGACCGACACGGGCCTTCGGCTGAAGCACGATCACCGACACGCGGACGGCACGACCGACGTGCTGCATTGGTATGGCGGCGATACGGTCAACGCCGGCACGGCCGAGCGTCAGGAGTTCCCGGTCGACGCCGAATCGATCGCCCTGTTCAACGAAAACGACGCGGCCGTCTCGACCACCAATGTCTGGGCGATGGAGGTCCATTCCGACCGGATATTCGCCTACGAACTGCGTCGTCCCAACCGGCATTTCCGCGTCGAGTTCGACCTGACCAAGCCGATCGCCGACTAGGGTCAGACTGCGCGCCAGGCCCGAATCGGCCGCACGGTGGCGCAGGCGGGGCCGCCGTCCTTGGCGCGGCCGGGCAGGACGACTTCCAGCACCTCGCCCCGGCGCGCCTGGGCCAGCAGATCGGCGGGAATGTCGTGGACGTCGGTCTTGGCGCGTCGGCTCCATTCGCTGGCGTGCTGGCCTGCTGACGTGCCGATCGCGATATAGACGAACCGCCGCGTTGCACTCTCACGCCGCACGAAGGGGCCGGTCAGGCGGCCATCCTCGGACAGGGTGACGGGCGCGTCGAAGCTGATCGGACCGTCGGCGGCGATGCGCGGCTCGACCGGCATGTTCACCTTGTCCTGCAGGCTGTAGGCGACGCCCGCGACCGGATCGGCGATCGTCAGGCGCAGGATGATCGTCGTTCCGGCCATGTCAGTCCCTGTGTTCCACCGTATGCCGACCCCGCACCATCCGCACGAAGGGCAGGGGGCGGTTCGGGTGTTCCAACCGCTCGGCCAGTTCACCCAGCACGAACCGGGTGATGGCGGGCAGGTCCAGCGCGCGCGCCTCGTCCAACGGCAGCCAGGCGATCTCGTCCAGTTCACCCGATCCAGCGGTCGGCTCCGGGCTCAGCAGAGCCTCGGCCGGGGCCATGAAGAACCGGGCGTCGAACCGCCTGGTCCGGCCGGGCGGCGTAATGGCCCGCGCGATATAGGACAGAACCGACAGATCGGGCAGGGCGCCCGCCTGGCGATACTCGCGCCACGGGCCGGCGACGGAGGCGCGGGGCGCCGACCGCCCCAGAATTAGCCCTGTCTCCTCGAACGTCTCGCGCACCGCCGTCAGGGCCAGGGCCCGCGCGCGGCGAGCGGGCAGTTCGCCTTCCAGTCGCCGCGCAACCTCTCCCGACAACTCACCCGTCGCTGCGGCGGTGAAGTCGCTGCGATCGATCCGCCCACCCGGAAACACCCATTTCGACGCCATGAAGACATGGCCCGGCGCGCGACGCCCCATCAGCACCTCGGGCCGATCGCCACCGCGCGTCAGGATCAGCGTCGCCGCATCCTTCGGCCGCTGAGCCCCACCGACACGCGGGGCGTCGGCCAGGTCCTGTGCGGCGTCGAAAGGTGTCACTTCCGCTTGCCCTTCCTCACGCCCTTCAGGCCGCCGGAGGGTTTGGAGCCGTTGCGGGGCTTGGGGCCGCCGGGGCGGTTTTTGCCACGCATGGGCGGGCCGTCGCCGCCTCTTCCGCGAACGCCGTAGCGGGGTGCGGGGGCGTTGGGATCGCGGGGTTCGGGCTCGCTGAGCATTTCGAACACCAGACCGCCGGTGACGGGGGTCGCCTCGCGCAGCTTGACCTCGACCATGCGGCCCAGGGTGAAACGTTTGCCGGTGCGTTCGCCGACCAGGGCGTGGGCGCGGTCGTCGTGGGTGAAGTATTCGCTGCCGAGCGTCGAGACAGGCACCAGGCCGTCCGCGCCCGTGTCCTCAAGACGAATGAACAGGCCGAACCGCGTCACGCCGGTGATCCGCCCGGCGAAGGTCGCGCCGACGTGCTCTTCCAGATAGGCGGCGATATAGCGGTCCATCGCGTCGCGCTCGGCGGCCATCGACCGGCGCTCGGTCATGGTCACGCCCTCGGCGATGGCCGGCAGTTCGGCGATCTCGCGGTCGGTCAGTCCATCCTTGCCCAGGTTCAGCGCCCGGATCAGGCCGCGGTGGACGATCAGGTCGGAGTAACGCCGGATCGGCGAGGTGAAGTGGGCGTAGCGATCCAGGTTCAGGCCGAAGTGGCCGATGTTCTCCGGAGAGTAGATCGCCTGCATCTGGCTGCGCAGGACCACCTCGTTGACCACGTCGGCGTGTTCGGTGTCGCGCGTCTCGTCCAGCAGTTTGTTGAACCGCTTGGTCGTGCCGGGCTCGCCCTTGTTCCAGGGCTTGCCGATGGTCGACAGGAAGTCGGCCAGGTTGAAGATCTTCTCCTGACTGGGCGCATCGTGGACGCGGTAGATCAGCGGCGTCTTCTTCTGCTCCAGCGTCTCGGCGGCGCAGACGTTGGCCTGGATCATCATCTCCTCGATCAGCCGGTGCGCCTCCAGAGAGGCTCGTTTCTCGATAGACGCGATGCCGCCATCCGGGGCCATGCGGATGCGGCGTTCGGCCGATTCGATCTGCAGCGGACTGCGCTTCAGCCGGCCCTTCAGCATGGCGTGATAGGCGTTCCACAGCGGATAGAGGATCGCCTCCATGATCGGGCTGGTCGTGTCGTCGGTTTGCCCATCAATGGCGGCCTGCGCCTGCTCGTAGCTGAGCTTGGCGTGCGACCGCATCAGGCCGCGCACGAACCTATGTCCGGTCTTTCGTCCGTCCTTGTCGAAGATCATCCGTACGGCGAGACAGGCGCGGTTCTCGCCCTCCTTCAGACTGCACAGACCGTTCGACAGCACCTCCGGCAGCATCGGCTCGACCCGGTCGGGGAAATAGGTCGAGTTGCCCTTGTCGCGGGCCTCGCGGTCCAGGGCCGAGTTGGGGCGGACATAGGCGGCGACGTCGGCGATGGCGACCCAGACGATCCAGCCGCCCTCGTTCTTCGGATCCTCGTCGCGCGCCGCATAGACGGCGTCGTCGTGGTCGCGCGCATCGGCGGGGTCGATGGTGATGAGGGGAACCTCGCGCAGGTCCTCGCGCCCCTTCAGCGTCGGCAGGGCCTGATCTTCCGCCTCGCGTTCGACCGCTTCGGAAAAGCCGGTCGGGACGCCGTGGGCATGGATGGCGATCAGGGAGGCGGCGCGGGGATCGTCCTCCTTGCCGATGTGTTCCAGGATCTTGCCGCGCTTGGGGCCATAGCGGTGGTCGCCCCGTTCGATGGCGGCCAGCACCAGGTCGCCGTCGCGCAGGTCGCCGGACTGGGCCTGGGGTACCAGCAGCACGTCCTTTGAGCGGCGATCGACCGGCTCGACGCGGGTTTCGCGCGCCGACTTGCGGATGACGCCCAGGACGCGGTTGGTTCCGACGTCCAGCTTCTTGATCAGCCGGGCTTCCCAACCCTCCGCGCCGCGCTGGAACTTCACCAGCACGCGATCGCCCAGGCCAGGGGCGGCCTTGGACTTGTCGGGCATCAGAATGGCGCGCGGCGCGTCGGGACTGGCCTCGACCAGGCGCACATACAGTTCGCCGTCGCCGTCGCGTTCGATCACATCGGCCACGCCGACAGGGGGCAGGGCGCCGGCTTCGGAAAAGCCCTTGCGACCGCGTTTGCCCAGTCGCCCGTCGGCTTCCAGTTCGCGGATCATTTCGCGCAAAGCCCGGCGGTCGCCGCCCTTCAGGCCGAAATGGCGGGCGATGTCGGTCTTCTCGGCCGATCCGGCCTCGCGCAGGAAGGCGACGAGGGTGTCTTTGTCGGGGAGACCGGCGGGCGGCCTCTTGGATGATTTGGTCATTATGTCTTCCGTAGCGCGGAACCGCGCCCTTGAGTAAATCTTGAGGGGTCAAATCTTGCGTGAGTTGACCGCGTGAAGGCGGGGCTTCAGCTTCCGCCCGCCCCGAATGGAGTTTTCGATGTCCCTGACCGCCCCCGCCCTGAGCGCGACCGTCTCGTCGCCGCTGGATCTGATCGGTAAGACGCCGATGGTGGAGGTGACGAAGATCGACACCGGCCCTTGCCGACTGCTGCTGAAGCTGGAGTCCCAGAACCCCGGCGGTTCGATCAAGGACCGGATCGCCATCTCGATGCTGGACGCCGCCGAGCGCGAAGGCTTCCTGAAGGAGGGCGGCACCATCGTGGAGGCGACGGCGGGCAATACCGGCCTGGCGCTGACGCTGGTCGGTCGGGCCAGGGGATATAAGGTGCTTCTGGTCATCCCGGACAAGATGTCCAAGGAAAAGATCCAGCATCTCAGGGCGATGGGCGCCGATGTTCGCCTGACGCGTTCGGACGTGCCGCATGGCCACCCGGAATACTACACTGACATGGCCGAGCGTCTGGCCCAGGGCATTCCCGGCGGCTTCTACGTCAACCAGTTCGCCAACGCCGCCAACGCCGAGGCCCATGTGAAGACGACGGGTCCGGAGATCTGGGAGCAGACGGGTGGCGACATCGACGCCTTCGTCGCCGGCATCGGCTCGGGCGGCACCATCACCGGCACGGCGCAGTTTCTGAAGAGCGTTGGCTCGAGGGCCCAGATCATACTGGCCGATCCGGTCGGCTCGACCCTGGCGGGCATCGTCAACGACGGCGTGCCAGGACCGGAAGGCAGCTACACCGTCGAGGGAATCGGTCAGAACTTCGTGCCGGACACGGCGGACATGAGCCTGATCGACAAGGCCTATTCGATCCCCGATGCCGAGGCGATCGCCACGGCGCGCGAACTGCTGCTGAAGGAAGGCATCCTGGCCGGTTCGTCGTCCGGCACCCTGATCGCCTCGGCCCTGCGCTGGTGCCGCGAGCAGACGGAGGCCAAGACCTGCGTCACCTTCGTTTGCGACACCGGGGCCAAGTACCTGTCCAAGGTCTATAATGACGCCTGGCTGGCGGATCAGGGTCTGGGCGAGCGCGAGCTGCATGGCGACCTGTCGGACCTGATCAACCGCAAATACGAGAAGGGCGATGTCGTCGTCGCCGGGCCGGGCGACACCCTGGACACCGCCTTCAAGCGCATGAAGGGCGCCGACGTATCGCAACTGCCGATCATCGAAGACGGCCGGCTGGTCGGGATCTTGGACGAAAGCGACCTGATCCGCATCATGAATACCGACGAGATCACGCGGAAGGAACGGTTCGCCAAGCCGGTGGCCTCGGCCATGACCCGCGATCTGGACACGCTTCAGGTCAATGAGCCGCTCGACGCCCTGATCCCCGTCTTCGACCGCGACCGCGTGGCCATAGTGCTGGACGGCGAGCGATTCGTCGGCCTGATCACGCGCACTGACCTGATCAACCACCTCAGCCTGAACCGGTAAGTCCATGAGCGACAAGAAGAACAGCCAGGGCTTTTCGACCCGCGCTATCCATGCGGGCCAACATCCCGACCCGACCACGGGTGCGGTGATGACGCCGATCTACGCCACCTCGACCTACGCCCAGGAAAGTCCGGGTGTGAACAAGGGGTACGAATACGCACGCGGCAAGAACCCGACGCGCGAGGCGTTCGAGGCCTGTATCGCGGACCTGGAGGGCGGCACGCACGGGTTCGGCTTCGGCTCGGGCATGGCGGCGACCTCGACGGCGCTGGAGCTGCTTGACGCGGGCGACCACATCGTCACGGGCGACGACCTGTACGGCGGCTCATGGCGACTGTTTGAGCGGGTGCGTCGGCGAACCATGGGACTGGACTTCGCCTATGTGGACCTGAGCGACATCGCAGCGGTCGAGGCGGCGATCAACCCGAAGACCAAGATGCTGTGGGTCGAGACGCCCACCAATCCCCTGATGAAGCTGGCCGACATCGCCGCCCTGTCGAAGGTGGCCAAGGCGCATGGGTTGCTGCTGGTCGTGGACAACACCTTCGCCACCCCCTTCTGCCAGCAGCCGCTGAGCCTGGGGGCGGACGTGGTGATGCATTCGGCGACGAAATACCTGAACGGCCATTCGGACATCATCGGCGGGGTGCTCGTGACGGCCGACGCCGAACTGGCGACGCGGATCAAGTTCCTGCAGAACTCCGTCGGCGGCATCATGGGGCCGTTCGACGCCTTCCTTGCCAACCGGGGGCTGAAGACGCTGGCTTTGAGGATGAAGGCGCACTGCGAGAACGCGCTGACCATCGCGCGCTGGCTTGAGACGCGCCCGGGGATCGCAAAGGTCATCTATCCCGGCCTGATCGCCTACCCGCAGCATGAGCTGGCCGCGCGCCAGATGCACGGCGGGTTCGGCGGGATGGTGACGGTGATCCTGGAGGGCGGTCTGGAGCGCACCAAGCGGGTGCTGGAGCGGGTTCAGGTCTTCACCCTGGCGGAATCGCTAGGCGGGGTCGAAAGCCTGGTGAACCACCCGGCCATCATGACCCACGCCAGCGTGCCCAAGGAGGTGCGCGAGGCGGGCGGCGTGACCGACAACCTGATCCGGCTGTCGGTCGGGGTCGAGAATGTCGAGGACTTGATCGCGGATCTGGATCAGGCCCTGGGCTGATCTCAGCTTGAAGGAAGGGCTGTCTGGTGTCCGGTGACGGGCGGCAGCTTATTCTTGGGCGCGGCGCGTTTCACCGGCGCCTTGGCGGCCTTGGGCAAGGCGGCGCGGCGAGCCATTTCGGTGTCGATGACCGGGATGATGTCGCTGGCGGCCATGACCTGGGTCGAGGCGCCGTGTTCGACCAGGCGGGCGGCGTTGGCGCGCAGCGTCGTCAGGTCGGCGTCGGTCATCGCGGGGATCATGTCGGCGAGCGGGGTCATGTCGGCATCCGTATGCAGAAGCCTCAGGGCTGGCGCGACAGGCGCCAGCCCTTCAGCTGATTGAAGGCGATTTCCACCGTCACGCGATCGCCCAGCAGCGAGACGCCCGTCTGGGGTGCCCAGCGAGGGCAGGACTGTGATCAGGTGTCCGTTGTCCAGGCGAACGCGACGGCCGCCGAGCGGCATCAGTTTGATGACCTCGCCGTCGAAGGCGATCACGCCGGCCCTGGTCGGGGCCGGCTCGTTCGTGTTGGACGCGTGGAGCGTGTCCTACTCCGCCGCCGCAAGGCGACCGGCGGACTCTTTGCCGGAGCGCGAATCGCGCTCGATTTCGTAGGAAATCTTCTGGCCTTCGTTCAGCGATCCGACGCTCGAAGTTTCGACGGCCGAAGCGTGGACGAAGACGTCCTTGCCGCCGTCATCGGGTGCGATGAAGCCGTAGCCTTTGGCGGGGTTGTACCATTTTACAGTGCCGGTAGCCATTTGGAGACCTCCGTCTGGCGTTGACCGCAGGGAGGAATCCCTGGGCGGCCTGTCGAGTCTGAATGGGATCGGCTTTTGGACCTCGGTGCGTGACGCAAAGGGAGCAGCGGCGTTACGCAGAGAGATCGACCAGACCTAGATGGGCGCCCGACAACCGTTACGCAAGGGGCCGATCTCAGAAGGCGTAGGCGACCTTGGCGACCAGGGCGTCCTCATACTGTTCGCCGAAGGTGTGGGCGTCGGTGTCGTAGTAGCGCAGGTCGAGGTCCAGGGCGTCGGTGAGGGCGTAGGTCACGCCGGCGTTCCAGCCGGTGTAATCGGGCGCGCCGTTCTGTTCGCGACGACCGACGGCGACCGTGCCGCTCAGCTGGGGCGTGAAGTCCCAGCCCAGGCGGCCCTCGACCCAGGTGAAGCTGTCGGCCGAGCCGGCGGCGTCGGGCGAATACTGGACCTGCAGCCGCGCCTTGGCGGGGCCGATCGCGCGGCTGACGTTGCCGGTGATCTCCCAGGCGTCCTGATCATAGCCGGCGTCGGCGTCGAGGCGGTTCTTGTAGGCGACGTTGAAGTCGAACCGATAGCCGAAGGCCTCGGGCTGATAGCCGACCACGAACTCGGCCTCGACGTTGGAGCCGCCGGCCTGGATCGTCTGGAAGCCGGGGCCGAAGTAGAACAGGCCGTCCGCGCTTTCCCAGGTCGCCGAGCCGAAGGCGTAGCCGTCGTTGCCGGACTTGGACGCATCCTTGGAGCGGTTGTCCGTGCCCGCGCCCAGTTCGAAGGACCAGGCGTCGCGCGCGGACGCCGGGGCGGACCCAGGCGCCGACTGGGCGGCGGCCGGCAGCGCAACGGTGAGCGCGGAGACGGAGAGGGCGGCGAGGACGGTCGTGCGGATCATGGGGGCTCCAGCGCGAGAGAAGCGGATTTGCGCCGCCTTTAGCGTGCTCCGGCCTTGATGGCGAATTCCTCCGTGGCCTGAGCGAACTCTTGTCGCAGGCGCGCGACCAGTTCGGCGGTCGGCAGGACGTCGTGGATGGCGCCCGCGCCCTGGCCGGCGGACCAGACGGTCTTCCAGGCCTTGGCCTCGTCGCCCATGTCCAGCTTGTGCTCTGGCAAGGTCTTCGGATCGATGCCGTTCTCGATCAGCGACTTGCTCATGAAGTTGGCGGGGATGCCGGACACGGCGGGCGTGTGGACGATGTCGGTCGCGCCGCTGTCGATGACCATCTGCTTGTAGGCGTCGGCGGCCATGGCCTCGGTCGTGTTGATGAAGCGCGTGCCCATATAGGCGAAGTCGGCGCCCAGCATCAGGGCGGCCGCCACGTCCTGACCCGTCGAGAGCGCGCCCGACAGGATGATGGTCCCCTTGAAGAAGCTGCGGACCTCATTGACCAGGGCGAAGGGGTTGATGATGCCCGCATGGCCGCCCGCGCCGTTGGCGACCAGGATCAGACCGTCGACGCCCGCCTCGGCCGCCTTTCGCGCATGACGAATATTGGCGATGTCGTGGAAGACCTGACCGCCGTAGCCGTGGACCGCGTCGACCACGTCGCGCACGGCGCCCAGGGAGGTGATGATCAGCGGCACCTTCTCCTCGACCGACACCATCATGTCGGCCATCAGCCGGGGGTTGGTCGGATGAACGATGTGATTGACGCCGAAAGCCGCGGCCTCGGGCTTCAGCCGGCTTTTGATCTCATGAATCCACTCGCGATAGCCCTCGGTCGTGCGCTGGTTCAGCGACGGGAAGGTGCCGATCACGCCCGCATTGCAGGCCTCGACCACCAGATCCGGTCCGGACACCAGGAACATCGGCGCCGAAATGATCGGCAGGATCAGACCTTTTTGCAGCGAAGCGGGAATGGCCACGGGCGTCTCCTTTGGTTTTCTTTCGCTACGCTTAGCGGGCTGTCGCCGGGGAAGGCAATCGCGGGGATTTCAGACGGTGGCGCGAAAAAATGAGTCTAATTCGTCTAATCTCGGTTCGGAGGCGGGGTGAAAGCGGGCAGGCGGCGACGGCGGGTGAAAACCGGCCATCATACGACGGTTTGGACGTAGGGTCGGTCGATTGACGCTGGTCGCGGCGAAGGCGTTGAAAGGATGGGGGAAGCTGTCCGGGATTAGGATGGCTAGCTGGTCGTGTCCCTTCTCCCTGTGGGAGAAGGTGGCCCGAAGGGCCGGATGAGGGTCGGTCGGTGGGCTAAGTCGAAAGAGCCGACCCTCACCCTTTCGCGCGATGACGCCGGCTGACGCCGCCGTGCGCTCAAGCCCTCTCCCAATGGGAGAGGGAAGTGGAGTGGGGGAGGATTTTCATACGCGTCGCAAGCGCCTAAATGCCCGGCATGACCCACTATACCGACAACCTCAGCCAGCTCGGCGCCCAGACCGCCGCACCGACCAGTCCCGAGACGGCGGTGCTGGAGCGGGTGCCGAACCCGCATGCGGACACCCTGTATCTGGCCCGGTTCACGGCGCCGGAGTTCACCAGCCTGTGCCCGGTGACGGGCCAGCCGGACTTCGCCCACATCGTCATCGACTATGCGCCGGGCGACTGGCTGGTCGAGTCCAAGAGCCTGAAGCTGTTTCTGACCAGTTTCCGCAATCACGGCGCCTTCCACGAGGACTGCACCGTCGCCATCGGCCGCAAGCTGGCCGACCTGCTTGAGCCCAAGTGGCTGAGGATCGGGGGGTATTGGTATCCGCGCGGCGGCATCCCGATCGACGTCTTCTGGCAGACCGGCGCGCCGCCCGAGGGGCTGTGGCTGCCGGACCAGGGCGTGCCGACCTATCGCGGGCGGGGGTGAAGCGAATAGACGTCGCCATCTCAATCAGATCAGGAATAAGAAAATTACAGCCTTCAAAAGATAGCAAAATCGCTTAAGTAGCGGTTATTGCAACTGTTGGGGGTGTTTGTGGCAAAGGGCTCGGGCCAAGAATGGTCGCCTTATTCGGCGACGAACGAAAACTTGTTACGCCACGGTTTGGCACCCACCATGCGCTGGCTTATTGCAGTCGCCCTCAATGAATCGTCGCTGACCTACGGCGGACTGAAACGCCTTCTTGAAGAACGCGACGGCTTTTCCACGATCTTTCCGACCCGGATAGGATGGGTGGCGGGAGCAATGATGGAAACAATTCAAGCCGTTGAACCGAATGCGCCTCTTTTGAATGTCCTCGTTGTAAGCCAAGCCGACGAAACTCCCAGCCGGGGAGCCGGCGAGTTTATGGCAGAGCGTTTTGGGGACCGTCGTCTTGCGTCGCCCGGATACAAGAAGCGGTACCCGAACAGTTGGGAGCACCATTTCAATAAGGCTGCATCGGAAGTGTACGCATATTCAGCAGACGATTGGAGCTGTCTTTACCAAAAGGTGTTTGGTCACCCTTTGCCGTCTGAACGCATAGAGGATTCTCGGGATACACTTCAGCAGGGTAACGAAGAGGACTCCGGCGGCGGTGCTTTCAAATACGGCGCTGGTGGAGAAGGCGCCGCCCATCGGGCGCTTCGTCTCTGGGTTATGGATAACCCTGCCGAGATTCGCGGCTCCTTCGCGAAGGCGCGGACGGAGACTGAGTTTGGGCTGGACTCCGGTGATCGCGTCGATGTCGCCTATCATCTTCCGGATCGATCTGTGATGGTTGAGGTGAAGTCGAGGATATCCAACGTCGTCGACCTGCATCGGGGCGTATTCCAGTGCGTGAAATATCGCGCAGTCAAACAGGCGATGGATGTTCGCACCGATCCGATCGTGGAGGCTTTTTTGGTCACAGAAACCAAAATCCCAGGAGAAATAAAGGCGCTCCTCAAGCGCCATAACATTCGCCATGTTCAGGTTCCGTTGGATCGGTCATGACTTGCCGACGCATTCCACACAAGACCAGGGGAAGGTGTGGCGCGGTACTGTCCGGGGAGGCGCACAGAACGCTCGCAACACTGATCCGTGACTATCAAGCCCGCTATGACGACGAACGGGCGCGCGCTTTGCTATGGTGGTCATCGGCGCCGTCCCCGGAGGAGGCCTTGGTGAGGGCCTTCTATGATTGGGAAGTGTCTGGTGAGCAGCCGCTTCGTCGCCTCAATAGTCATCAGTTTAGGTTGGGCTATGCGCAGGTCGGGCGTGCGCTACAGGCTGCGCAGCGACATCTGCCAACTCTTTTGGGCGCCACTGATTTTGACGCGCTGATGTCGGCCTTCTCGACCATTTGGCGGGCCGAAGAGATTTTCCTAGATGCTACTCTACTGACCTACGATGTCGCAGAGCGGTTCGGTCGATATCGCGGGCTATACCCGGAGCACGTCTACTTACATGCGGGGGCTGCCCAAGGTGCGCGAGCACTTGGCATCAGTGGAAATCGGGTTTCACGCAATCAATTTGGATCCGTGCTGGGAACTTTGGAGGCGGCAGAGATCGAGAATTTTCTTTGTATCTGCAAATCAGATCTGTCTCCCGATTTGCTGAAGCATTGACTGCAAGGGGCACGAAATCTCCCCGCGCCAGCACCGTGGTCCTAGGCTACCCTCCGGCGCATGATCACCACCCGCCGTCTTCCGCTTGAAGCGTTCGGCCGCCGCTGGCTCTCACATGCGGAGACTTGGGCCGACCAGTCTAGCCCGCGCCGATACGCCTATGAGTTCCTGTGGTTCGGGTTGAAGCAGGGGTGGGCGTGTCTGTTCGGGGGGCTGATGCTGGCCCTGATCCTGGGGACGTTTCTGCTTTGGCCGGAGGGGGCGCCGGTGTCGCGCTATGACTTTCTGGCGGTCGGGGCGGTGGTGATCCAGGCGGCGATGCTGATCTTCCGGTTGGAGAGCTGGGAAGAGGCGCGGGTGATCTTCCTGTTCCATGTGGCGGGGACGATCATGGAGCTGTTCAAGACGGCGCACGGGTCGTGGGTCTATCCCGAGGACAGTCTGCTGCGGATCGGGGCCGTGCCGCTGTTCTCGGGCTTCATGTATGCTGCGGTGGGCAGCTATATCGCGCGGGTGCAGCGCATCTTCCATATTCGGGTGCGGAGGTATCCGCCGCTTTGGACGACCTGGGTGCTGGCGGCGGCGATCTACGTCAACTTCTTCGCCCATCACTGGCTGCCGGACGTGCGCATCGCGCTGTTCATCGCAACAGCTGTGTTGTTCGGGCGGGGATGGTTCTGTTTCACGGCGGACCGGAAGCGGCGGTCGATGCCGCTGCTGCTGGGTTATTTCCTAGTGGCGCTGTTCATCTGGTTCGCCGAGAACCTGGGCACGCTGGGGCGGGCCTGGGTCTATCCGGGGCAGGCCGACGGGTGGGAGATGGTGTCCCTGGCCAAGCTGGGCAGCTGGTTCCTGCTGATGATCATTTCGGTGGTGCTGGTCTCGTTGGTGCACCGACCGGAAGAGGAACTCAGCGGCCCTGCAGCGCCCCGCGCATGATGGCCGACTTGCGGCTCATGCGGGCCTTCACCAGGCGATAGACGACGGCGATGACCAGGATGGTGACGGCGAGGCCGCCGATCAGCAGGGTGGGGCCGTGGGCCTCGCTGAGGACTTCCATCTTCGCCAGACCTTGGGCGGCGAGATAGCCCGGCGCCAGCATGGCCAGCACCCAGACGATCCCGGATGTGACGTTGCCGAACTGGAAGGCGCGCTGACGCATCCTGAGCATGCCCAGGGTCAGCGGCACGAAGGCGCGCAAGGGGCCGAAGAAGCGGCCGACGAAGATCGACATGACGCCGTAGCGACGGCAGTACAGGCGCGTCCAGGCGATGCGGCGACGGTGCGCCTTGAACATCGGGCGCTGGAGAAAGCGCACGCCCAGCCGACGTCCGGCCCAGTAGGAGAGGGCGTCGCCGATCACCGCGCCGATGACGCAGCCGACGACGACGTTGACGGGGTCCAGCACGCCGGCCGCGATCAGGCCGCCCGCCGCGACCAGCAAGCCGGTGGCGGGCACGAAGGCGCCGACGACCGCCAGCGACTCGACGAACACGACCAGACCCAGCATGACCCCGGCCCACATATGGTTGCGGGCGATGAAGTCGCCCACGGCTTGCAACAGGGAATCCATACGAAGGCCTTGGGGGAAGAAGGCGGGGTCGGTCGAGGTCAAACCGACTTGGGGCGACCTTATGTCACCCGCTTACGGCAGGCGTGTGACCTTGGCGGCCAGGTCCGGACGCGGGCGTTCCAGCGCGGGTTCGTTCAGCGTGCCGATGTGGATGAAGCCGGCGACGCTCTCGCCCTCGGTCAGGCCGAACAGGGCCGTGGCCTGGGGCTCGTAGCTGTACCAGTCGGTGATCCAGCTGGACGAATAGCCGAAGCCGCAAGCCGCGTGTTCCAGGTTCATGCAGACGGCGCCGGCCGAGAGCTGCTGCTCCCAGATCGGCTTGGAGCCGAGGATCGGCGTCGAGACGACCAGGATGGTGACCGGCGCGGCGGTCAGCTTGGCCAGCACAGCCTTGTCCTTGGCCGGGCCCTGTCTCTGCTCAACCAATCCGGCCAGACGCGCGGCGATGTCGGCCCGCGATTGGGGACCGAGGACGACGAACCGCCACGGGAACAGCTTGCCGTGGTCGGGCGTGCGGGCGCCCAGCGTCAGGATCTCGTCCAGTTCGGCCTCGGACGGGCCGGGCGCGACCAGGGCCTGGGCCGGGGCGGAGCGCCGCTGGGCCAGGCGGTCGCGGAAATCTTTGGACGGAACGGGCGGGGGCAGGGGTTCGTTGAGCGCGACCATGCCGTCTAGCTAGGCTTTCATCCGCGTCTTCGCCATAGGTGGCCCATGCGCAAATCCGACGAACCGAAATGGGCCGAGGGGCTGGCGAAACCACAGGCGTGGCGCAGCGACGGAACCGAGACGGTGTTCGACAGCCCTTGGATGGCTCTGACCCGGCACCCGGCGACGGCGCCGACGGGGATGAAGGCCGACTATGCCGTGGTGCGGTTCAAGAACGTCGGGACCGGCGTCCTGCCGGTGCATGAGGACGGGACGGTGACTTTGGTGGGCCAGCAGCGGTTCGCCCACGCCAACTACAGCTGGGAAATGCCCGAAGGCGGCGCGCCGCTGGACGAGGATCCCTTCGACGGCATCCGGCGCGAACTGGCCGAAGAGGCGGGATTGCAGGCCGACCACTGGCTGCCGGCGCTGAAGGTCGAGATGTCGAACTCCATCACCGACGAGATCGGCATGACCTGGATCGCGTGGGGCCTGTCGCCCGCGCCGACCGATCCCGATCCCACCGAGATCATCGCCGTGGTGCGCGTGCCGTTTGTCGATCTGCTGGACGAAATCGGGCGGGGAACGGTGCGCGACAGCCTGACGGTGGCGACGGCCTACAAGGCCTATCATATGGCGATGAACGGCGAACTGCCCGAGGCGCTGGCGCGCGCCTTGCTGGGGCGCGTATGATGTCGCCGAAGGAGCCGGTCATGGCCAAGCTGGAAGTCGTCGCAGAAACCGAAATCGACAGCGTGTGGCGTCAGCTGCGCGCCTCGGCCGAGGCGGCGTCGCGCGAGGAGCCGCAACTGGGCTCGCAGATGAATGCGGTGATCCTGTCGCACGACGACCTGGCCGGCGCGCTCAGCTTCCAGATCGCGCGCAAGCTGGCGGACGGGGAAATGAGCGCCATGTCGGTGCGCGAGGTCTGTCTGTCGGCGTTCAAGGCCGATCCGTCGATGGTCGAGGCGGCTGAGGCCGATCTGCAGGCTGTGGCCGAACGCGATCCGGCGATCCGCAACCTGTTGCAGCCCTTCCTGTATTTCAAAGGCTTCCAGGCCCTACAGGGCTGGCGCGTGGCGCACTGGCTGTGGGGACAGGGGCGCGAGACGCTGGCCTTCCACTTCCAGAGCCGGATTTCCGAACTGTTCCAGCTGGACATCCATCCGGCCGCGCGGCTGGGCAAGGGGCTGTTTCTGGATCACGGCACGGGCATCGTGATCGGCGAGACGGCGGTGGTCGGCGACGACGTGTCTATGCTGCACGGGGTGACCCTGGGCGGGACGGGCGCCGAGCGCGGCGATCGCCACCCCAAGATCGGCAAGGGCGTCCTGCTGGGCGCCGGGGCCAAGGTGCTGGGCAATATCCACGTCGGCGACTACGCCAAGGTGGCGTCCGGCTCGGTGGTGCTGAAGGCCGTGCCGTCGGGCTGCACCGTGGCGGGGGTGCCGGCCCGGCTGGTCAACTGCCCGACCAACGCCGAACCGGCCCGCACCATGGATCACACCCTGGCCGATGTGGTGTACGACTTCGTCATTTGACCCGACGCCTCACAGAGCGATCCTGAGCGAGGCGCGGACGCTGCGCGGGGCGCCGGGGTAGATCCACAAGGCGCTGTAGGAGCTGGCGGCGTAACGCTCGTCGAACAGGTTGTCGACCTCGACGCGGGCGGTGACCTGGGGCGTTAAGCCATAGTCCAGCGCCGCCTTGGCCTTCCAATAGGCAGGCAGTTCTGGCGCGCCGAGCGCCAGGCCGCCGGCCCGGTCGCCGACGTAGGCCGCGCCGGTCATGAACGACCAGGTCGTGCCGTGGATGGTCGGGAAGCGACCGATCACGAACAGCGAGCCGGAATGTTCGGGCACGTTCAGCACGGCGTCGGTGGCGAAGGCGCGGTCGTCGGCCTTCGCGTCGGTCCAGCCGTAGTTGGCGACCACCTGCCAAGCGTCGTCGATCTTCAAGGCGCCGTCCAGTTCGATCCCGCGCGTCGTCAGCTTGCCGACCGGGGCCAGGAAGTTGGGATCGACGGGATCGGTCGTCAGGATGTTCGACTTCTCGATGTCGAAGACGGTGGCGGCCAAATCTAGTCCGTCCCAGGCGCCGGCCAGGCCGATCTCATAGCCCTTGCCATCCTCGGGCGCGAAGCCGGAGCCGTCGCGGCCTGTGCCCGAGTTCAGCACGAAGGACTGACCATAGCTGGCGTGGGCGGTCAGGTTGTCGGTCAGGCGATAGCGGGCGGCAAAGCGGTATTTCAGGGGCGTATCGCGGGCCTCGCCGACGGCGCCGGTGCGGTTGTTTCGGATGGTCTGGTCGTAGTCGTCGAACCGCAGCCCGGCCAGCAGGCTGAGGCGGTCGGTCACCTCCCACAAATCCTGGGCGTACAGGGTGACGACGTCGCGCGTTTCCAGATTGTCGGTGAAGGGCAGGGGCGTCGGCGGCGTGACCGCGCCATAGACGGGATTGAGGACATTGATCGGATAGGGATTGGCCGCAGTCGGATTGATGCGCAGCCACTTCTCGCCATAGGTCAGCTGATAGGCCTTCACCCCGAAACCGAGGTTGTGAACGCCCAGTCCCGTCTCGACCACACCGTTCAGTTCGAGCCGAGCCGACAGGTCCTCGACCGAGAAGTCGCGTCCGCGACGCTGACGCCACAGCTGGTCGCCGACCAGGCGCGACTGATCGCTGGACAGGCCCTTCAGCGAGCCGCCGCGCCAGGCGACGCCGCCGTTCAGGCTCCAGTCGTCATTGATCCGGTATTCGCCGGTGATCTGATGCCGTTCGTTGCGGAAGCGGGTCACGCCGTCGCCGGGCTCGCCGTAGTAGTTCGAGGGCGGCAGGAACAGGGCGTCGCCGTTGATCGCCGGCATCCCCCGGTCGAACAGGGTCGTGAAGGTGGTGAACTCGCCCACATAGGTCAGGCGCAGATCATCGTTGGGACGCCAGGTCAGGGACGGCGCCACGACGGTGCGGTCCAGGCCGACATAGTCGCGCCAGCCGTTTGAGGTCTCGCCCGCCACCACAAGCCGTCCGGCCAGGGTGTCGTTGATCGGGCCGGTCAGGTCCAGTTCGCCGCGACGCAGGCCGAACGATCCCACCGTGGCGGTGAAAGCGGCGGCGGGCGCAAAACGCGGGGTCTTGGAGACGATATTGATGCGTCCGGCCGGATCGATGTCGCCGAACAGGGCGCCGGACGGCCCCTTCAGCACCTCGATGCGCTCGGACGTCGCCGGGTCGCGGGGCGGGGCCATGCCGCGATTGGCCAGGAAGCCGTCGACATAATATTCCGCGCCGCCGTCGGGCGTACCCAGGAAGCCGCGAATGGCGAAATTGTCCATGACGCCGCCGCGATTGTTCTGCTGGCTGACGCCGCTGACCAGTTCCAGCGCATCGGCCAGGCGCGTCGCGCCCAAGGCCTTGATCAGATCGTTCTCGATGGAGCGGCTGGACGGCGACATGGCCTCGGTGATCACTCCTGCGCCCAAGGTCAGGTCACGCGGCGCCGAACGGCGGCCCAGAACGACGATCTCGCCGACAGTCGCGGGTTCGGCCGCCGCGACAGCGACGGGGGCGGGGGCGTTGGCGGCGACAAGCAGGCACGCGCCGGCGCAGCTCAGAAGGAGGGACAAGGCAGGCTCCGTTTGAAATGTTATACTGTATCGGCTATCCGCTACCGCCTGATGATGTCAACCGCTGCAACGCTTGTTCCCGCCTCCGCTTCTTCGACTTCCGCGCCAAGCCGTGCGGTCGGTCGGATCCGATCCATCGACGCCCTGCGCGGGCTGGTCATCCTGCTGATGCTGGTCGATCACGCGCGCGAGTCCTTCTTCATCCACGCCCAGGTCTCGGACCCCATGAACCTGGAGACGACCGAGCCGGCCCTGTTCTTCACGCGGCTGTCGGCGCATCTGTGTGCGCCCATCTTCCTGGCGCTGACGGGAGTGGGGGCCTGGCTTTACGGCAACAAGCAGGGCCAGGGCGCGCAAGGCGCCCGGTCGGCGGCTGACTTCCTGTGGAAGCGCGGCTTGTTTCTCGTCGTTCTGGAACTGACGGTCGTCGGTTTCGGCTGGAGCTTCTCTTTCACGCCGCAGATCATCTATCTGCAGGTCATCTGGGCCATCGGCCTGTCGATGATCGCGCTGGCGGCGCTGGTGCATCTGCCGCGTCCCGCCCTGATCGCCGTTGGCTTGGTCATCGTCCTGGGGCACAACCTGCTGGACCCGATCACCATCGCAGCCGGTCAGCCCGGTCATGTGTTCTGGGCTGTGATGCATGATCGCAGCATGCTCGACCTGCCTTGGGGGGGTCAGGTGCGGACCTCCTATCCGCTGTTGCCCTGGATCGGGGTGGCGGCGCTGGGATACGCCATCGGGCCGTGGTTTATGGGCGAGCAGAGGACGCGGTTGCGGCGGCTGGTGCTGACAGGCTTGGGCGCTCTAGCCCTGTTCGTCGTGCTGAGGGCGACCAATCTGTACGGTGATCCGACGCCCTGGAGCGTGCAGGCCACGCCGATCCAGACGGTTATGAGCGTGCTGAACCTGACCAAATATCCGCCGTCCGCCGACTTCCTGCTGCTGACGCTGGGGGTTGGGGCGCTGATCCTGACGGGGCTGGAGAAGGCGCCGGATCGGCTGATCGGCTTGCTGGCCGTGTTCGGCGCGGCGCCTCTGTTCTTCTACATCCTGCATATCTATGCGCTGCACCTGCTGAACCTGGCGGCGTTGGCCGTGTTCGGTCCGAATCAGGGGCACGGGTTCGCCGTGCCGGGAGTGGTTTGGCTGTGGGCGCTGGCGGCCCTCTTGGCCGTGCCTTGTTGGTTCGCCTGCCGGTGGTTCGGCGGGGTCAAGCGGCGCAGTTCGCAATGGTGGATGAAGTATCTCTGAGGCGGGAAAATGCGCGGCGCCGGTTTCCCTGAACCGCCGATGTCTCTAGGGTCCCCCGCCAACGTCCAGACCATGAGGCCCCGAGTGAAAGACACCGACCTGAAGCGCATCGAGGCCCACCTCAAGCGCACCTTCAACACCGGCGGCATCATCGTGAAGGCCCGCCCCAAGCAGAATGACTCGGCCGAGGTCTATGTCGGCGACGAGTTCATCGGCATCGTCTTCGAGGACGAGGACGAAGAAGGCTCGTTCATGTTCGAAATGGCGATCCTGGCCGAAGACCTTCCGGCCTGAAACGCCGACCGATCCAACCGCCCGGCGTGAATGCGCCGGGCGGTTTTCGTTTGCGCCGACCCGTTCAGCGATACGGGTCGGTCAGCGCGTGGGGGCCGCGCGTTCGAGGCCATACAGCGCCTCGACGATGTCCTCGGCCGTCTGCTGGACCAGTTGCTGGGCGTCGTGGACGCCGCGATTGTAGAAGGCGCCGCCGATCTCCTTCCCAATGAAGTCCAGCAGCATCTCGGCCGGAAGCTGGCCGAGTTCCTGATCCAATTCGCGGGCGAAATAGTCGCGCAGCTTGGCGGTGATGGCCGCGCGGTCTTCCTTGGAGAATTCGATCGGCTTCATGCGACTTCGGCGAGGGCTTCTTCGGCCGCCACCCAGGCGGCTTCGGCGGCGGCGAGATCAGCCTCGGTCTTGGCGCGGGCGCGGGTCAGGCCTTCGAGGGCTTTGGGATTGCTGACCGAGGCGGTGGCCATGTCGTCGTCGATGCGGGCGATCTCGGCCGTCAGGCGGGTCATGGTCTCCTCCGCCTTCTTGACCGCATGTCGCAGGGTCGAGGGCGAGGGGCCGGATCGCTTCTTGTTGCCCCTATCGTTCGCGCCGCGGGCGCTCTCTGCTTGAGGGGCGCCTGAGTTCGCCTTGGCCTCTTCCTTCTTGATCTGGCTGGGCTTGGCGATGGCCTGTTTGGCGCGGTCCAGGACGAACCTAGCGTAGTCGTCCATATCGCCGTCGAACGGCTTGACCGTGCCGTCGGCGGCCAGCCACAGGCGATCCGCCACCATCTCCATCAGCGAGCGGTCGTGGGTGATCAGGATGACGGCGCCGTTGTAGTCGTTGAGCGCATCCAGCAGGGCGCGACGGCTGTCGATGTCCAGGTGGTTGGTCGGTTCGTCGAGGATCAGGACGTGGGGCGCGTCCATCGCCACCATGTTCAGCAGCAGGCGAGCGCGTTCGCCGCCCGACAGGCTGTCGACCGTGGTCTCCTGCTTCTCATAGCCCAGACCGAACTGGGCCAGCTTGGAGCGTCGGGCGCTTTCGGGCGCGTCCGGCATGGCGCGGCGGATGATCTCCAGCGGCGTGTCCGTCGGGTCCATGGCCTCGATCTGGTGCTGGTGGAACCAGCCGACGCGCATCTTCCTGTCGCGGTGAAGCTCGCCCTCGGACACGTTCAGAGCGCCGGCGATCATCTTGGCGAAGGTCGACTTGCCCGCGCCGTTGACGCCCAGCAGGCCGATGCGGTCGTCCAAATCCATGCGCAGGTTCAGATTGCGCAGGATCGGCTTGCCCGGCTCATAGCCGACATTGGCCCGCTCCAGCCGGATCAACGGCGGCGCCAGCGGACGCGGCGGCGAGGGCAGGGTGAAGGGGGCGACCCGCTCCTCGATCGTGGTGGCGACGGGCTGCATCTTCTCCAGCCGCTTCATGCGCGACTGGGCCTGGGCGGCCTTGGAGGCCTTGGCCTTGAAGCGATCGACGAAGGCCTGAAGGTGGGCGCGTTCGGCGTCCTGCTTGGCCTTAGCCGACAGCTGCAGCCGCGCCTTCTCGGCGCGAGCCTTTTCGAAGGCGTCGTAGTTGCCGGTGTAGAGGGTCAGGGTGTGGTTCGCGAGGTGCAGGATGTGGGTGCAGACCTCGTTCAACATCTCGCGGTCGTGGGAGATGATCAGGGCGGTGTGCGGGTACTTCTTCAGTCGCGCCTCGAGCCACAGGGCGCCTTCCAGATCGAGGTAGTTGGTCGGTTCGTCCAGCAGCAGCATGTCCGGTTCTGCGAACAGGGCGGCGGCCAGGGCGACGCGCATCCGCCAGCCGCCCGAGAACTCGGACATCGGCCGGGCCTGGTTTTCCTGGTCGAAGCCCAGGCCGACCAGGATTTCGGCGGCGCGCGCGGGCGCGGCGTCGGCGTCGATCTCGATCAGGCGCGACCAGATCTCGCCCATTTCTTCCGGTTCGGCGGTCTCGAGCCGGCCCAGCAGGGTGTGGCGTTCGACGTCGGCCTCAAGAATGGTGTCGATGACGCTGACGGGGGTCGCCGGATGCTCTTGATCCACCGAGCCGATACGGGCGGTCTTGGGCAGGCTGATCTCGTCGCCGGCGGCGTGAAGTTCGCCCAGGATCAGCTTGAACAGGGTCGACTTGCCGATGCCGTTGCGGCCGACCAGACCGACCTTGGAACCGGGCGGCAGGCTGACGGAGGCGTCCACGAGAAACTTGCGGCCCCAGGCGTTGAAGGTCAGGTCGGTGATCTGGAGCATTGCGGCGAAGGTTCTTCGGTTGGGCGGCGTCCCTCAATCGGCAGGTCGCCATGCGGCGTGCGTCAGGGATGCAAAAAAGGGACGGTTGGAAACGCGGGAGGTGGTCGCTATAAGCCCGCGACACTCAATCTCCCAACAAGAAGTCAATTCCCATGACCGAACGTACCTTCTCGATCATCAAGCCCGACGCCACGCGCCGCAACCTGACCGGCGCGATTAACGCCGTGATCGAAGGCGCCGGCCTGCGCATCGTGGCCCAGCGCCGCGTCAAGCTGACGACCGAACAAGCCAAGAAATTCTACGAAGTGCACGCCGAGCGCCCGTTCTACGGCGAGCTGGTCGAGCAGATGACGGCTGAGCCGGTCGTCGTTCAGGTGCTGGAAGGCGACAACGCCGTCGCCGCCTATCGCGAAGTCATGGGCGCCACCAACCCGGAACAGGCCGCCGAAGGCACCATCCGCAAGCAGTTCGCTCTGTCGATCGGTGAAAACTCGGTCCACGGTTCGGACAGCCAGGACAACGCCAAGATCGAGATCGCCCAGTTCTTCACCGACGACCAGATCGTCGGCTAAGCGCTCAAGTCGCGAGGGACCGCGTCCCGAGCGTAGCGCCGAAACAAAGCTATGCGAGTGCGAAGGCTCTCGCATAGCGTAACTATATAGGCCCGCGCCCGGAACCGGACGCGGGCCTTGTCGTTTGGTGGTCATTATCTCGTTCGTCTCCCGGAGAAGACCCATGAAGACCATGATCAAACTGGCCCCCGTCATCGGCGTCGTGGCCCTGCTGGCCGCCTGCGGCCAGACGATGGAACAACGCGCCGCTACGGGCGCCCTGGGCGGCGCCGTCGCCGGCCAGGTCATCGGCGGCAACACGGGTTCGACCGTGGCCGGCGCCGCCATCGGCGCCGTCGCCGGCGCGGCGACCAAGCCCCGCTAAATTCGTCTAGGTCTTTCGGGCATAAGCCCGGATGACAAAAAAGGCCCGGAGCGTTCGCTCCGGGCCTTTTCCACGTCTGACGTCCGGCGCCCTTACCAGATGCGGGCGCGGGCCTCGGGCGCGATATATTCCTTCTGGTCCGGGGAGACGCCGAAGGCCGCGTACCAGGCGTCGATGTTGCGCGGCGAGGTCGCGGCGCGCACCGGGCCGGGCGAGTGCGGGTCGGTGGTCAGCTGCTCCTTCAGCGCCGCCTCGCGCGATTTCTCGCGCCAGACCTGCGCCCAGCCCAGGAAGACGCGCTGATCGCCCGTCAGCCCGTCGATGACCGGCGCCGGCTGGCCGTTCAGAGACTTGTGATAGGCGTCCAGGGCCAGCAGCAGGCCGCCCAGGTCGGCGATGTTCTCGCCCATCGTCAGGTCGCCGTTGACGTGCACGCCGGGGATCGGCTCCAGCTTGTCATAGATGTCGCCCAGCACCTTGGCGCGCGCCTCGAAGCGGGCGGCGTCTTCCGGCGTCCACCAGTCGCGCAGCACGCCGTCGCCGTCCGACTTGCGGCCCTGATCGTCGAAGCCGTGGGTGATCTCGTGGCCGATGACCGCGCCGATGCCGCCGTAGTTGACGGCTGGATCCGCGTTCGGATCGAAGAAGGGCGCCTGGAGGATGGCGGCCGGGAAGACGATCTCGTTGCGCGGCGGGTTGTAGTAGGCGTTCACCGTCTGGGGCGTCATGCCCCATTCCAGCGGATCGACCGGCTTGCCGATCTTGCCGCGCTTGTAGGACCATTCGAAGGCCGAGGAGCGTTCGACGTTGCCGTACAGATCGTCGGCCTTCAGCTCCAGGCCGTCATACGAGCGCCACTTGTCGGGATAGCCGATCTTCACGCCGAACTTGGACATCTTGTACAGGGCCTGCTCGCGCGTTGGCTCGCTCATCCAGTCCAGGGTCTTCAGCCGCTCGGTCATGGCGTCGCGGATGTTGCCGACCAGGGCTTCCATCTGGGCCTTGGACGAGGCGGGGAAGTGCAGGCGGACATATTCCTGCGCCAGGACCTCGCCCAGCTGGCCGTCGACCAGGGCCACCCCCCGGTTCCAGCGGGGCCGGTTTTCGGGCTGACCGCGCAGCGTCTTGCCACGGAAGTCAAAGCGGGCGTCGACGAAGGCCTTTGACAGATAGGGGCTGGCCTGATCGATGACGTTGAACGCCTGCCAGGCCTTCAGCGTCTCGATGGGAGTGTCGGCGAACACCTGGGCGATGGCGGGGATGGCGGTGTTTTCCATCAGCACCAGGGTGTCGACGTCCGACACCTGGGCGCCCGCCAGGAAGCCGGCCCAGTCGAAGCCGGGAGCCAGGGTCGCCAGGTCCGAGGCCTTGGCCGGGTTGTACAGCTTGTCGATCTGGCGACGCTCGACCGTCGTCCACTGCTTGTCGGCGACCTTGGTTTCGAAGGCCAGGATGTCGGCGGCGGTCTTGGCCGGATCGGCCCAGCCGATGGCGGTCAGGGTGGTCGTCAGATAGGCCAGATAGGCCTCGCGCTGGGCGGCGAAGTCGGGCTTCAGATAGTAGTCGCGGTCCGGCAGGCCCAGCGAGCCCTGACCCAGATAGGCCGAGTTCAGATTGGGGTTCTTCAGATCCTCGAACACGTCGATGCCGAACAGGGAGCCGCCGAAGGCAGAATGGCTCTCGCCCATCAGGCGCGCCATGCCGGCGTGGTCGGTGACCGCCTTGACGGCGGCGAGGTCGGCGGCCAGCGGCGTTGCGCCCAGCTGCTCGATCTTTGCCTCGTCCATGAAGCTGGCGTACAGGGCGCCGACCTTGCGGGCGTTCTCGTTGGCGGGATTGGCGGCGCTGGTCTCGATGATCGACTTCAGCTGGGACTGGGCGTTCTCATACAGGACGTCGAACGGGCCGAAGCGCGACTTGTCGGCCGGAATCTCGGTCGTGCGCAGATACGTTCCGTTGGCGTATTCGTTGAAGTCGTCGCCGGGCTTCACCGAGGTGTTGCGACCGGCCAGATCGAAGCCCCAGGCGCCGAAGGGGCTGTGGGCCATGTTGGGCATGCCGTGCGAATGCTGGGCCGAAGCGTCCTGGGCCGAGGCCGCGCCGCCGGTGAGAGCGACGACGATACAGGCCGAGCAGGCGGCCATCAGACGAATGCGAGTCATGGATACAGAGGGTCCCGATTGAGGTCGGGCGCACCATTGCGCCGGTGCGGCGGTCTGTCGCATGACGTTTTTGTAATCTTCGCGCCGCTAAGGGCGGGGCAGGTCTCGGCAGAAGTCGGCCAGCACTTGCGGGTAAAGCTGATGCTCCGCAGTCTTGACCCGTTCGGCCAGGGCCTCGGCCGTGTCGCCCTCGACGATGGGCACGCGCGCCTGGCCCAGGATCGGGCCATCGTCCACGCCCTCGGTCACCAGATGGACCGTGCAGCCAGCCTCGGCGTCGCCGGCGGCGATGGCGCGGGCGTGGGTGTCCAGACCCGGATAGAGGGGCAGCAGGCTGGGGTGGATGTTCAGCATCCGCTCGCGCCAGCCGCCGACCAGCCAGGGCGTCAGCACACGCATATAGCCGGCCAGCGCCACGACCTCGACGCCGGCGTCGCGCAGTACGGCGTCCACCGCCCGCTCATGCGCCTCGCGATCCTTGCCGAACGGTTTGTGCGCCACGGCCGCTGTCGCCACGCCCTTGGCCGCCGCAATCGCCAGACCGCCCGCGCCCTCGATGTTCGACAGCACCAGCACGACCTCATAGCCGCTGTCCGGCGCCTGACCGGCGTCGATCAGAGCCGCCATGTTGGAGCCCGCCCCCGAGATCAGGACGGCGACGCGCGTGGTCACGAGATCAGGCCGCTTCCAGTTGTCCGCAGACGAAGGCGACCTCGCCGGCGTTCAGCAGGGCGGCGAGTACGGGTTCGGCGTTCTCGGGCGCGACGATCAGGATGAAGCCGACGCCGCAGTTGAAGGTGCGGCGCATCTCGTGGTCGCTGATGCCGCCGGTTTCAGCCAGCCACTGGAACACGGCGGGCATGGGCCAGCTGTCCCAATCGAACTTGGCCTCCAGACCCTCGGCGATGCAGCGCGGCGGGTTCTCGATCAGGCCGCCGCCGGTGATGTGGGCCGCGCCCTTGACCAGACCCGCCTTCATGATGGGCAGGACCGGCTTCACATAGATGCGGGTCGGCTCCATCAGGGCCTGGGCCAGCGAGCGGTCCTTGGCGAACGGCGCGTCGTCGCCCCAGCCAAGGCCCGACTTCTCGACCACCTTGCGCACCAGCGAATAGCCGTTCGAGTGCGGGCCGGTGGAGGCTAGGCCGATGATGACGTCGCCGGCCGCCTGACGATCCAGATAGGGCAGGGCGTGGCCGCGCTCGACGGCGCCCAGGCTGAAGCCGGCCAGATCATAGTCGCCCTCGGTGTACATGCCCGGCATTTCGGCGGTTTCGCCGCCGACCAGGGCGCAGCCGGCCTGGCGACAGCCCTCGGCGATGCCGGCGACGACGCGGCGGGCGGCGTCGATCTCAAGCCGGCCGGTCGCGTAATAGTCGAGGAACAGTAAGGGCTCGGCGCCCTGGGCCAACAGGTCGTTGACGCACATGGCGACCAGATCGACGCCGACGCCGTCGTGACGGCCGGTCTCGATCGCGATCTTCAACTTGGTGCCGACGCCGTCCGTGGTGGTGACGATCAGCGGGTCCTGGAAGCCGGCGGCCTTGAGGTCGAACAGGGCGCCGAATCCGCCCAGCGAGGGCTCCGATCCGGGACGCGCCGTTGATTTCGCCAGCGGCTTGATATGTTCGACCAGCATTTCGCCCGCGTCGATGTCCACGCCCGCATCGGCGTAGGTCAGACCGTTTTCGAGAGGCTTTTGGGTGTCGCTCATGGGATCTCGGGCCTGAATCGGGGCGGAAATGCAGCGCGGCTCTTGCCACAGGTAGGATGCGCGGGGCTATAGCATCGGAATGACGCCGATCACCACCACCGAGGCGCTGGCCGATTTCTGCGCCCGCGTAGCTAACGCTCCTTTCATCACGGTCGACACCGAGTTCATGCGGGAAACGACCTATTGGCCGAAGCTGTGCCTGATCCAGGCGGCCTCGGCCGATCACGCCGCCATCATCGATCCGATGGCGGAGGGGCTGGATATGGAGCCGTTCCTGGATCTGTTGCGCGACGAGAAGATCGTGAAGGTCTTCCACGCCTGCCGACAGGACGTAGAAATCTTCGTGCGCCTTGGGGCCATGCCCAAGCCGATGTTCGACACCCAGGTCGCCGCCATGGCCGCCGGGTTCGGCGAACAGGTCGCCTATGATTCGCTGGTGCGGCAGATGCTGCGGATTGAGGTGGACAAGGGCAGCCGCTTCACCGACTGGGCGCGCCGGCCGTTGTCGGAGAACCAACTGGTCTATGCGCTGGGCGATGTGACCCACCTTGCGGCGCTCTATCCCAAGCTGCGCGACCGGCTGCAGAAGGAAGGCCGGCTGGAGTGGGTGATGTCGGAGATGGAGAGCCTGACCGATCCGGCCCTCTACGACACCAATCCCGAAAACGCCTGGAAGCGGCTGAAGCCCAAGAAGTTCTCGGCCAAATATCTGGCGGCGTTCAAGGCCGTCGCCGTCTGGCGCGAGCGGGCGGCGCAGGAGCGCGACCAGCCGCGCGGCCGCATCCTGAAGGACGAGGGCATCGACGAGATCGCCCAGCAGACTCCGACGGATGTCGAGGCTTTCAATCGCCTGCGCTCGGTGCCCAAGGGCTTTGGCGGTTCACGGCTGGGTCTGGAACTTGCCGAGGAACTGAAGCGGGTTCTGGCCGATCCCGAATCGCATGCGCCCGAGATGGAGCGCCCGGCCCATCGCCAGCCGGCCCCGCCGTCCGTGGTGGAACTGTTGAAGGTGCTGCTGAAGGCCAAGAGCGACAACGCCGGCGTGGCCTCCAAGCTGATCGCCACCGTGTCGGACCTGGAAAAGATCGCCATCAGCGACGACGCCGACATCGACGCGATGAAGGGCTGGCGCCGCCAGATCTTCGGCGAGGATGCGCTGAAGCTGAAGCGCGGCGAGATCGCCCTGGTGCTGAACGGCGCGCGGGTGGAAGTGGTCGAGATCGAGTAGGGTTTACAGGTCTCCTCCCCGCTTTGCGGGGAGGGGGACCGCGAAGCGGTGGAGGGGCTCTTGAAGTCCCACAGGCGCCCGCGATGCGGCTTAG
>AMYY01000006.1 GCA_000335735.1 alpha proteobacterium L41A
AGTTCGACCATCATCGGCGGCGTCTGCGGCGCCTCGACCATCGGCTCCGCACCGCCGTGCATCAGCAGCGCCAGCCCCAGATGCGCGGCCAGGATCGGCGTCGCCGCCAGCGCCCACCGCCGTGTGCGCGCCGCGCTCAATCGCCTATCCGTGATGGGCGTTGAACACGCCGCCGCATGGTCATCGGGACAAAACGCCTATAAAAACCGCCAGGCGTCGTTGAAAACATTCGGTCGCGTCAGGAAAGTGGCGTCGTCGTGAATACAACCGCGCGACGGCGCAAAGCGGCGATAGATGAGCGTGTCCGCCCTCCGGCATTAGTCGTCGGCGGCGCAACGTCTGCACTGAGGCGACGGTTCCATCCTCATGCAAGAATAACGCGAATATTCGATCTGTTTATGGTCAAGCTGACATGATGCCGCCCAAAGCGCGTCATTACTCCGCCTTGTCTCATACGCCATTTTCATCTTGCGCATGAACTGGGTGTGGCGCTCCCGGCAAGAAGGAGACAGAACTTGAGCAGATCGAAACTCAGGACGGCGGTCGTCGGCGGCGCCCTCATCGCCCTCGGCTTTGCGGCCAGCGGCTGCGCCAGCCATCGTTTCGTGCGTGATCAGGTCGAAGTCGTCGACAACCGCGTGACCCAGGTCGAAGGCACCGCAGGCCAGGCCCTGCAACGCGCCAACGACGCGCACAAACTGGCCGAGGGCAAGTTCCTCTATCAGGTCGTGCTGTCGGACGATTCCGTGAAATTCCCCACCGACGCGGCGGCCCTGTCGCCCGAGGCCGAGCAGCGCCTGGCCCAGTTCGCCCAGCGTCTGCAGGGCGAGAACAAGAACGTCTATCTGGAAATCCAGGGCTACACCGACTCGACCGGCACGCCCGAGCATAACGACCAGCTGGGCGAGCAACGCGCCGAGGCCGTGCGTCGCTTCCTGAACCGTCAGGGCGTCGCCCTGAACCGCATGGCCACCATCTCCTATGGCCAGGAACAGCCGGTGGCCTCGAACGACACGCCCGAGGGCCGTTCGCAGAACCGCCGCGTGACCATCGTCGTCCTGGCCTAAGCCGCCTCGACCTCGAACGACGGAACGGCGGCCGCCTTCGCAGCGGCCGCCGTTTTCGTCTCTACAGCGTGTCGAAGAAGGCCGGCACGGCCTGCGTCGCCGGCCCGTAAACGCCTTCGTCGAACAGGCGCGCCCCCGACGTCGGCTCCAGGTTGATCTCGACCGTCCGCGCCCCGGCATACCGCGCCGCCTGCACGAACCCCGCCGCCGGATAGACCGCGCCGGACGTGCCGATGGACACGAACAGGTCGCAGGCCTCCAACGCCTGCTCGATCCGGTCCATCTGAAGCGGCATCTCCCCGAACCAGACGATGTGCGGCCGCATGACGCCGTCGGGATGATGCGGCGAGGCCTCGTCCGCCGCCATGTCCCCGGCCCAGTCCATGATTACGCCGGACTGGGTGCAGCGGCCTTTCAGCAGTTCGCCATGCATATGGATCAGCTCGAACCCGGCGGCCGGCGGCGTCTCTCCATGCGCTCGGTCGTGAAGATCATCGACGTTCTGCGTCACCAGCAGAAACGCGCCCCGCCACCGCGCCGCCAACGCCGCCAGCGCCCGGTGCGCCGCATTGGGCTGCACCTCGGCCAACTGCCGCCGCCGCTGATTGTAGAAGTCCTGCACCAGCGCCGGATCGGCGGCATAACCCTCCGGCGTCGCCACATCCTCGACCCGATGCCCGCACCACAGCCCGTCCGACGCCCGAAAGGTCGGCACGCCGCTCTCGGCCGATATGCCGGCTCCGGTCAGGACGACGAGGTTTGTTTGCGACATGACGGCTTCATACCATCCTGCGCCTGTCCTAGAAGAGAAGGGAATCGTTCAGGAGCCCCCGCCATGAAAACCCGCGCCGCCGTCGCTTTCGAGGCCAAACGTCCGTTGGAGATCGTCGAGGTCGATCTGGAGGGGCCGCGCGCCGGCGAGGTGCTGATCGAGATCAAGGCCACCGGCATCTGGCACACCGACGCCTATACGCTGGACGGGCTGGACTCCGAGGGCGTCTTCCCCTCGATCCTGGGGCACGAGGGCGCGGGCGTGGTGGTCGAGGTGGGGCCGGGCGTGACCTCGGTCGCGGTCGGCGATCACGTCATCCCGCTGTACACGCCGGAATGCCGCCAGTGTAAGTCGTGCCTCAGCCGCAAGACCAATCTGTGCACCGCCATTCGCGGCACCCAGGGCAAGGGCGTCATGCCCGACGGCACGTCGCGCTTCAGCTACAAGGGCCAGGCCATCGCCCACTACATGGGCTGCTCCACCTTCTCAAACTTCACCGTCCTGCCCGAGATCGCGGTGGCCAAGATCCGCAAGGACGCGCCCTTTGACAAGGCCTGCTACGTCGGCTGCGGCGTGACCACCGGCGTCGGCGCCGTGGTCAACACGGCCAAGGTCGAGCCCGGCGCCAACTGCGTCGTCTTCGGCTTGGGCGGCATCGGCCTGAACGTCATCCAGGGGCTGAAGATGGTCGGCGCCGACATGATCGTCGGTGTGGACATCAATGGCGACAAGGAAGACTGGGGCCGTCGCTTCGGCATGACCCATTTCGTCAACCCGAAGGAAGTCTCCGACGTGGTCGCCCATCTGGTCGAACTGACCGGCGGCGGCGCGGACTACACCTTCGACTGCACCGGCAACACCGTCGTCATGCGCCAGGCGCTTGAGGCCTGCCACCGCGGCTGGGGCGAGAGCGTCGTCATCGGCGTCGCCGAATCCGGCAAGGAGATCGCCACCCGCCCGTTCCAGCTGGTGACCGGCCGCGTCTGGCGCGGTTCGGCCTTCGGCGGCGCGCGCGGCCGCACCGACACGCCCAAGATCGTCGACTGGTACATGGACGGCAAGATCGAGATCGACCCCATGATCACCCACACCTTCGCCCTGGACGACATCAACAAGGCCTTCGACGTGATGCACGAGGGCAAGAGCATCCGTTCGGTCGTGGTGTTCTGATCATGGCCACACGGGCCCCCGGCTCCATCTTGCTGATCGGGGCGTCGAGAGGCCTGGGCCTGGCCTTGGCCGAGGCCTTCCTGGAGAGGGACTGGTCTGTCGTCGCTACCGCCCGATCCGCCGTGTCGCCCCTGCACGCCCTGGCGTCCGACCATCCGACGCTAGAGATCGAGATGCTGGACATCACGGATGGCGAGCAGGTGCGGGCGCTTGCAGATAGGCTGTCGGATCGACGCTTCGATTGTCTGTTCATCAATGCGGGCGTGGCCGATGCGCCGGCTTCTATCGCCGATACGTCGCTGGACGATTTCACCCGGCTGATGGCCACCAACGCCTGGGCGCCGCTTCAGGTGGTGGAGGCGCTGGGCGACCGGGTCGCGCCAAGCGGCGTGATCGGCGTCATGTCGTCGGGCCAGGGCAGCATCGCCAACAACAACGGCGGCGGCGTCGACGCCTATCGCGCCTCCAAGGCGGCCTTGAATATGCTGATGCGCGGCTATGCCGCGCGACACACCGATGACCCCCGCGGCATGTTGTTGCTGGCGCCGGGCTGGATTCGCACCGATCTGGGCGGGCCGGACGCGCCCCATACGATCGAGGACAGCATCCCCAAACTGGTCGAGGTGATCCTGGCGCAGAGGGGGCGGCCGGGACTGCGTTATCTGGACCGCGACGGCCGGCCCGTCCCGTGGTGACGGGTTCGTTGCCAAAAGAGACGGTCATGGCTATCGTCTGTCGACCATAGATCAGGAGGGCTCGCCATGTTCACCCACGTCACCGTCGGCGCCAATGACATCGAGGCGTCGCGCCGGTTCTACGACGCCGCGCTCGGCGCCTTGGGCGTCGAGCCGGGCCAGGGGCCGGACCCCAAGGGCCGCTACTGGTGGCGCACCCGCATGGGCGCCTTTGCGATTGGCGCGCCCATCGACGGCGAGCCGGCCTGCCACGCCAACGGCGGCACAATCGGCTTTCACGCCAAGACGGCCGAGATGGTCCAGGCCTTCCACGACGCCGGCGTCGCGGCCGGCGGTCGCGCCATCGAGGACCCGCCCGGCGAACGCAAGGGCCCCTTCGGCCCCATGATCCTGGCCTATCTGCGCGATCCGTCGGGCAACAAGATCTGCGCCATGCACAGGCCGGGCTGAAGGCGTCAGCCGGCGGCTTGGGCCTCGCGGTATCGCATGTCGCGCGGGCCATGGGCGGCGATGGTCGCACACTGGTCCGCGACGGCCTTCCGATAGGCCGGGCGATCCAGGCAGCGGTCGAAATAGGCCTGTAGCGCCGGATAGCCTTGGAGCAGGTCCAGAGACGCGGCGATCTTCAGCACTGAACTCATCATCAGGTCGGCGACCGTAAAGTCTTCGCCGACCAGCCAGTTCCGTTCGCCCAGCGCCGTCTGAAGCTCGCCCAGGCGCCGCTCCGCGAAGGGCATGACCTGCGGTCGTCGCACCGCCTTGGCCGCTTCGTCGGGCAGGAAGAACTCAGCCTCGGCGACATTGTTCAGCGCGCCTTCGACACTGTTCAGGGCAGCGAAATACCAGGTCAGAACCTGGGCGCGCATCACCGGATCGGACGGCATCAGCACGCCCGCCCGTTCGGCGATATCCCAGACGATGGCGCCGCTCTCGAACATCGGAGCGCGGCCGTCCTCCTCCAGCGTCGGCACCTGACCGAACGGCTGAAGCGCGCGGTATTCCGCCGACTTCTGATCGACTGCATCCAGCAACCGGATTTCGTAGGGCCAGCCCGCCTCGTTCAGAATCCATCGCACGCGGTGATCCCGAACTTGTCCGGCGGCGAAGGGCGGAACCCATTTGAAGGCGGTGACGGTGATCATCTTTTGATCCTCATGGTCGGTCGCTCGCCGACTCTATCACGAGCTTCGCGCGTTGCGGACATTGGCCGGTTGCACTAGCCAGATGTCATGACCTTGCAGACCACCAAGACCCACGCCGTCCACGGCGGAACCCTGCGCTATCTGAAGCACGACAGCACAGCGACTGGCACGCCGATGACGCTGTCGGTCTTCACGCCGGCGGGCGAGGGGCCTTTCCCGGTGCTGATCTGGCTGTCGGGCCTGACCTGCACCGAGGATAATTTCACCACCAAGGCGGGGGCCTACCAGGCGGCGGCCGAACACGGCGTCATCATCGTGGCGCCCGACACCAGCCCGCGCGGAGAAGACGTCGCCGACGATTCCGCCTATGACCTGGGTCAGGGCGCGGGTTTCTATCTGGATGCGACGCAGGCGCCCTGGGCGCCGCATTTCAGCATGGAGACCTATGTCACCGAGGAGCTGATCGCCCTGATCGACGCCAAGTTTGCGACCACGGGCGTCCGGTCGATCAGCGGCCATTCGATGGGCGGCCACGGCGCCCTGACCCTGGCGCTGAACCATCCTGACCTGTTCCGCTCCGTGTCGGCCTTCGCGCCCATCTGCTCGCCCACCCAATGCGCCTGGGGCGAAAAGGCCTTCACCGCCTATCTGGGCGACGACCGTGCGACGTGGGACCGCCACGACGCCGCCAAGCTGATCGCAGGCGGCGCGGCGAAGGGCGTCTTCGATGACATCCTGATCGACCAGGGTGACGCCGACAGCTTCCTGACCGACCAGCTGAAGCCGGAACTTCTCCAAGCCGCCGCCGACGCCGCCGGCCAGACAATCACCCTGCGGATGCAGCCCGGCTACGACCACTCCTACTTCTTCATGGCCAGCTTCATCGCCGACCACATCGCCTTCCACGCCGAACGCTTGAAGATCTAAGCGCCAGATGGGACGCCGGGGTTGGATCGCCGTCGCAGTCCTGCTGTTGGCAGGCCCGGCCTTGGCGCAAGAGCAGGCTGGCGATCTGGATTGGCGGCCAAAGGTGGCCTCGCCAGCCTATGCGACGGATGGGCCTGTCGTGCTTGTCGATCAGGGCCACGGCAGCGAGCAGACCATCGAAGGTCGTTATGCCGCCTTCGCCGCGCTGTTGCGGGCCGATGGATATCGGATCGAAGCCAGCCGGAGGCGTCTCGATGCGCCCGGTGCGCTTGATGGCGTGGCGGTGTTGGTCATCGCCAATCCGGCGCGACCGGCGGACGGCTCGCGTGCCTCGGCTTTCGACGACGACGAGATCGAGGCGATCCGTCGATGGGTGGAGCAGGGCGGGGCGTTGCTTCTGGCCGCCGATCACGCGCCCCATGGTTCCGCCGCCGAAGCCCTGGCTGCCAAGTTCGGGGTGACGATGGGCACGGGTTACGCCTTCCAGCCCGTGGGCGGCGACGTTACGGCCAATCTGGTCTTTCCGAGCCCGGCGCTTGCGGATCATCCGATCATCGAGGGCGGCAATCAAAGCGAGCATTTGAAGGTCGTCAAGAGCTTCACCGGGCAGTCACTGTCGGGGCCGGCAGACGCAACTGTATTGCTGGCCATGAGCGCGGATGCGCGAGAGGCTCCCGATCTGGCAGCCTTGCAAACGATCCGAACGCGGCTTCGGGCCGGCCAGGATCCAGCCGTCGTCCTTGCCGAGTTATCGCGGCCCGCCTTGCCCGCCCAAGGTCTGGCTTTGCGCTTTGGCGCGGGGCGCGTGGTAGTGCTGGGAGAGGCGGGGATGCTTACCGCGCAGATCGTGCGCTTTCCCGACCAGCCGGATCGCGAGCCTGTTCGCATGGGACTGAACACGGCCGGTCATGACGATCAGCAGTTCGTGCTGAACCTGATGCACTGGCTGTCGCGTCTTCTCCCCTGATGCTACAGGGCCGGCATGAGCGCTCCTGATCCCTACGAACCGATGTTTTCCGCCCTCTGCCGCGAGGTGGGCTATTGCCTGCACGCCAAGGGGCAGAAGCGGGTGATCGAGGCCCTGCCCAAGGGACTGGACGCCGCGGTGCGCGCCGTCTTCGCGGCCGAGGGCGTGGATGAACCCAATGCGCCGGGCGATGTGAAGCGGGCCGTTCGCGATTGCCTGAAGGCGAACTTGCCAGCTTGACCGTTACGGGTCGATAACTCGGAACAAATCCGGGCGCTGTCGCTTGGGTTTCATGAACGGGCGCCTATCTGCTTTCCCATCAGAATTTGTCGCAAGAGGAACCTCCCATGGCCTTCACCCTGCCCCCGCTGCCCTACGCCTATGACGCGCTGGAGCCGGCCATCGACAAGGAGACGATGACCTTCCACCACGACAAGCACCACCAGACCTATGTCGACAACCTGAACAAGGCCGTCGACGCCGACGAAAACCTGAAAGGCAAGTCGCTGGAGGAAATCTTCACCAGCATCTCCACCGCGCCCAAGGCTGTGCGCAACAACGGCGGCGGCCACTGGAACCACAGCCTGTTCTGGGAACTGCTGGCCCCGGCCGATCAGGCGGGTGAGCCCTCTGCCGAGCTCAAGGCCGCCATCGACGCCGATCTGGGCGGCATGGACAAGTTCAAGGAAGACTTCAACGCCGCCGGCGCCGCGCAGTTCGGTTCGGGCTGGGCCTGGCTGATCGTGCAGAACGGCAAGCTGAAGATCACCTCGACCCCGAACCAGGACAATCCGCTGATGGACGTCGTGGACGAGCGCGGCGAGGTCATCCTGGGCGCCGACGTCTGGGAGCACGCCTATTATCTGAAATACCAGAACCGCCGCGCCGACTATCTGAAGTCGTTCTGGACGGTGGTGAACTGGAACAAGGTCAACGAACTGTACGCCGCCGCCAAATAAGGCCGGTTCAGACCAGAGACCCAGAGATGACGACGCCCGCCGGAACCTCCGGCGGGCGTTTTCGATTGCGTCATCGCAAACGGAGATCGAAGCGATGCGGATGATGATGACGGGGGCTGCTTTCGCGGCTCTGATGCTGGCGGCCTGTAACCCTCAACAGAACGCGCAGAAGCCCGGCGATCCCGCGCCGCCCAACCCCACCCAGACCGTCGCCGCCCCAGCCGAGAAGCCGGTCTATCGCTTCAAGATCGGTGCGCTGGACGCCATTGCCCTGTTCGACGGCGAGAACCCGGTCAAGAACGACAACCAGACCTTCGGCGTCGGCCTGACGCCGCAGGCGGTCGCCGCGCCGCTCACCGCCGCCGGACAGCCGGCCGATCCGATCATGCTGGAAATCCATCCGCTTCTGGTCAGGAACGGCGCCCGCACGATGCTGTTCGACACGGGCCTGGGGGAGGGCAAGGGCCAGCTGATGGACAGCCTGCAAAAGGCGGGCGTCGATCCGGCCTCGATCACCGACGTGCTGATCTCGCACGGGCACCCGGACCATGTCGGCGGCCTGGTCCGCAATGGCGGCCTGGCCTTCCCCAATGCGGCGATCCGGATGTCGCAGGCGGAATGGGCGTCCATCCGCGCCAATCCCGAACTGGCCGATCTGGTGCGGATCATCACGCCCAAGGTCCAGGCTTTCGAGCCGGGCGGCGAGGTCGCGCCGGGCGTCCAGTCCCAGGACACGGCTGGCCATACGCCGGGCCACGTCGCCTATCTGATCGCGGACGGTCAGAACCAACTGCTCTACACCGGCGACCTGATGCATCACTGGATCCTGTCGGTCGAACATCCGGACTGGAAGGTCGGCTATGACGACGATCAGGCGGCAGGGCTGAAGGCGCGGCTGGATGAGGTCACGGCGCTGCGCAACTCCGGCGCCCACATCTACGCCTATCACTTCCCGTTCCCGGGCCTGGGCAAGGTCGCGACCCGCGAGGGCCGCGCCATGTTCATATCCGAAGCGCAGTCTGCAAAGGACTAGGCCGCGAAGGACTACACGCGGAAATCCACGCCATGTCGGGCGCGCTCGCTCATGCGCTCGGCATGGTGTTGGCGAACGATGCGGCGCTGGCGCAGCATCTCATGGATGCCGTCGGCCAGATCGAGGAGCTGGTGGTCGCTCAAAGGCTCGACCAGATCGACCAGCTGCCTTTTCAGCGTTTCCATGGCCTTGTCGGACAGGCCGGTCGGAAGGGCGTTGTGATCGGGCTGCATTCCACTCCTCCTTGTCCTGGCGCAGGGCTGGGGTTGCGATGTGGGAACTGCGTGGCGAGGAATTGTTTCCATGCCATCGTGCTTAACAGCCCGCCGTGCTTGACTCCGACGCCCTCGCTGGCCATAAGCGCCGCCTTCCACGGGTCCGCTTCGGCGGGGCCGGGATGAATGACGGAAGATGCGTGGACCGCCGTTGAGATCGCATTCCCAATCCAGGGGATGCCGGGCCGTATCGTCGAAAGAGAATAGAATGTCCAAGCGCCACAGCGCCAAGTACAAGATCGACCGGGCCATGGGTGAGAACCTGTGGGGCCGCTCCAAGTCGCCGGTCAACAAGCGTTCTTACGGTCCCGGCCAGCACGGCCAGCGTCGCAAGTCCAAGGTTTCGGACTTCGGTCTGCAACTGAAAGCCAAGCAGAAGCTGAAGGGCTACTACGGCAACATCACCGAGAAGCAGTTCGCCAAGACCTATGACGAGGCCGCGCGCCGCAAGGGCAACACCTCGGAAAACCTGATCGGTCTGCTGGAATCGCGCCTGGACGCCATCGTCTACCGCGCCAAGTTCGTCCCGACCGTCTGGGCCGCCCGCCAGTTCGTCAGCCACGGCCACGTCCTGGTCAACGGCAAGAAGGTCGACATCGCCTCCTACCGCGTGAAGCCGGAAGACGTCGTCACCGTGAAGGAAAAGTCGCGCAACATGGCTCTGGTGCTCGAAGCCCAGCAGTCGTCGGAACGCGACGTGCCGGATTACCTGGAACTGTCGGACCGCTCGTTCTCGGTTCGCTACGTCCGCGTGCCGGAACTGTCGGACGTGCCGTACGCCGTGAAGATGGAACCGAACCTGGTCGTCGAATACTACGCTTCGTAAGCGAAGCTTACGAAGCCTTCTTCAAGGGGGCTATCGCCCTTCGGGCTACTTGAGCCCCGTGGTGGTCCCCTTGAAGAGTTCAGTTTGGAGGGCCTCGGATTCGTCCGGGGCCTTTCGTTTTTTATCCTGTTCCCTCCAGGGGCGAACAGGCGCATTCTCGGCCGGTTCAGGCTTTGAGGCAGGGGAGGTCGTCGGGTGCGCGACTCCATCATGAAACGCTTGGCTTTGATCGCCGCCGCATCGGCGGGCCTGGCCGCCTGCGCCAGCCGCGGCGAGCCCACCGTCTCCACCGCGGGCATGCCCGGCGCGCTGGAGCCGATCCACGCCGCCGCCTTTACCAAGGACCAGGCCGTCTTCTGGGTCAGTTCGAACGGCTGCACGGCCAAGGAAGACCTGATCCCCATCGTCAGCCTGCAGGGCGGCAGCGCCGTCATCACCCTGCGCCGCATCGACGAGGACAAGTGCAAGCAGGACCTGGTCCAGGGCGTCGAGCTGAAGTGGTCGTTCGAGGAGCTTGGCCTGACGCCCGGCTCGCCCGTCAGCGTCAACAACCCCTATCAGCTGCCCCGCTCCTGAAAACGGCGGCCGCCTGTCCGCTGACGGACGCCGCCTGATTGATCGGTAGGGTCAGCGGGCCTTGCCGTACCCCGGCCAATGCGCCTTTCCGGCCCGCTCGTATTGCGGCGGCAGGCCTTCATCCTCACCCAGGGCGACGGCCGCATGGTGCGCCCAGTGCGGATCGTCCAGCGCCGCGCGGGCGATGGCGATGAAGTCGGCCTGACCGGACGCTACGATGTCCTCGGCCTGCTGCGGATCGAAGATCATGCCGACGGCCATCACATTGGCCTGCGGCGTCGCCGCCTTCACGGCCTGGGCGAACCGCAGCTGATAGCCCGGTTCGCCGCCCGGAATCTTCGCCTGCGCGACGTTCCCGCCCGACGTCAGGTGCAGATAGTCATAGCCCATGTCGTGCAGCGCCTGACCAAAAGCCGTCACCTCGTCCAGGGCGATGCCGCCCTCGACCCAGTCCGAGCCGTTGAAGCGCACGCCCAGCGCCTTGGTCCGGGGCCAGGCGTCGCGCAGGGCCTGGGCGACCCGCAGCGGGAATCGCGCCCGGTTCTCATAGGATCCGCCGAACTCGTCGGTGCGGTGGTTGGACACCGGCGACAGGAACTGGGTCAGCAGATAGCCGTGGGCGGCGTGCAGTTCGACCAGATCGAACCCGGCCCGGTCCGCCCGCCTCGCCGCGTCCTCGAAGGCGGCGACCACGCGGTCCATGTCGGCCGGGGTCATGGCGGTCGGCGTGTGCCAGTCATCCTTGAACGGTTCGGCCGAGGCGCTGAAGGTTTCCCATGCGCCGTCTTCGGCCGTCAGGGCGCCGCCACCTTTCCACGGCGCGCTGGTCGAAGCCTTGCGTCCGGCGTGGGCCAGTTGGATGCCGATCGGGGTGTCGCTGTAGGTGCGGATGTCGCGGATGATCCGGGCGAAGGCCTCTTCCTGGCCGTCGTTCCACAGGCCGGTGTCGTCCGGCGTGATCCGTCCCGCCGCCTCGACCCCCGTCGCCTCGACGATGACCAGTCCAGCGCCGGAGATCGCCAGTCGTCCCAGATGCTGCACGTGCCAGGGCTGGGGCACGCCGTCGATTGCCGAATACTGGCACATCGGCGCGATGGCGACGCGGTTCTTGAGCGTCAGGGGGCCGACGGCGCGGGGCGAGAACAGCTGGCTCATGAAGGACGATCCTTGGGGCAGGAGAGGGGGGGACTGTAGCTATGGCGGTTGCGGTCGCGCTCAACCCCGATCCTTTCCGATTGTTCACCCAGCTTTCCGATTATTCACGTGTGCGCGCCCGGCCCGCGCGGCACAAAAGGGTCAAGCTTCAACTGGGGAACACACCAATGCTTCGTCTCGCTCTCGCCATCGCCATCGCCGCCCCGCTGCTGTCGGGCTGCATCATCGTCTCGACGGAAAAGCCGACCACGCGCGTCATCACCGCGCCGGCCTCGGGTCAGTGATGCGCAGCCTGGTCAAGGGCCCGATGATCAAGGGCCAGATGATCAAGGGTCTGGCGGTCGCGGCCCTGGTCGCGCCGCTGCTGTCGGCCTGCGTCATCTATGACAGCGATGCGGGCGAAAACGTCTCGGTGAACCTGCGCCGCGACGATGCCCCGCCGGCCGAGGCCATCCGCGAAGCCCGGTTCGCCGACGGCGCCTTGGTCGCACGCGTCGATTCGAATGGCTGCACCCAGGCGTCGGATTTCGAAGTGTCGGTGTCGGACGGCTCGCCGGCCGAGATCACGCTTCGCCGCACCAAACAGGACCTGTGCAAGGCCCTGGTCCCGGACGGCGTCGAGCTGCGCTGGACCTATGCCGACCTGGGCCTGGAGCCCGGCACGGCGGCCCGCATCCTCAATGCGCTGAAGTAGGCGTCTCGAACACGACCAGCATGTCTGGCGGAATGCGCTGCGGTCTCAGGGTCGCAGCGTCCACCAGCACCCATTCGGTGACGCCCTGGGCGCAGACGCGGCCTTGGGCGTCCTCGATGCGGACATAGCGGGTGAAGCGCGGTCCCTGCGGATCGCCGACCCATGTGCGGGCGACCACGCCCTCTGCGCCCGGCTCGATGCCGCGCAGATAGTCGATCTCATGCCGGGTCGCGACCCACGACCATTTCGCCCGCGTCGCCTCGTCGAAGCGCGCGTTCCAGTGGGCCGTGCCCGCATCCTGCAGCCAGCCGACATAGACGACGTTGTTGACGTGGCCGTTGGCGTCGATGTGCTCGGGCCGCACGTCCAGCGGCACGACGAAGACCTCGCGGTCCTCGCGCGGCGTGAGGGTCTTCCTGGCCATCAGGCCTCGCCGAGCGGCACGCCCTTCTCGACCATAAGGGCCTGAAGTTCGCCGGCCTGGAACATCTCGCGGATGATGTCCGATCCGCCCACGAACTCGCCCTTCACATAGAGCTGCGGAATGGTGGGCCAGTCGGTGAAGCTCTTGATGCCTTCGCGCAGGGCTTCGTCCTGCAGCACGTCCACGCCCACGAAGCCGGCGCCGACATGGTCCAGGATCTGCACCGCGAGGGACGAGAAGCCGCAGCGCGGCTGGTCCGGCGTGCCCTTCATGAACAAAACCACGTCGTTCTGGGCGACGGTTTCGCCGATGAAGGCGTGGACGGGATCGGCGGCTTGGGCGGTGTCGGTCACGGATACGGGCCTTTCGTGAAGCCCGTCAGCTAGGGAGCCGAACGGGCGCGGTCAAGGCGTCCGCGACGTTCTGCACAGCCGGGAAGTACGGTCAGGCCGCCTGATTGGCCACGACGCGCGCCATCTCGATCTGCGCAGCCAAGCCCGGCGGCATGTCCCGCTCGGGCGCGGCGGCCAATGTCGCCAACCGATCGGTGTCGGTCGGGTCGACGATCACGCTGGACACCGTCGGGTCGGTCAGCACGTAGGACAGGCAGATCGCCTCTGCGGTCCAGTTGTGCGTGCGATACAGGAAGCCGAACGCATCCTTCTGCGGCGAATCCTGCGGCCGCTTCTGGCCCCCGAAACCGAAGAGGCCCTTCTTCACGATCGGCGCGATACGCGGCCCCGAGCGACGATCCCTGTAGAAGTCATACGCGAAGACCGCCATGTCCTGTTCGCGGGCTGCACGGACGCGGTTTCGGGTCTTCCAGTCGGCATTGATGTCGAACGGGGTCAGCAGGGCGTCGAACGCCCCGGTGGACACATAAGCGTCCATCACGTCGCCGCCGCCGGCGATGCCCAGGAGCTTGATCCGTCCCGTGGCGCGCATGGCCTTCAGCGCGCTGAGCGACGACTGCGCCAGTTCGGTCTCGCCGGGCTCGTGCAGCACCGCCATGTCGACCCAGCCCAGGCCGGAGAAATGCAGCACCCGATCGATGGCGGCGGTCATGCCCTGGGCCGAGAAGTCCCGTTCAGCGCTGCGCCCGTCACCGGCGCCCAGCGTCAGGCTGACATAGACCAGTTTGCGATCCACATGCGACAGGGCCTCGCCCAGCACCTCTGCCGCCACCGGGTCGGCCGTTTCCAGCCGATAGCTGTTGATGCCCGCCTCCAGCGCCGAATAGAGCAGATCAAGCCCGGCCTCGCGTCCGCGCTTCAACGCCTCAGCGCCGAAACTCAGCGTCAGGTTGGAGATGGCGGCGCCGGAGACGCCGAACGGGCGATAGCGCATGGTCTTCAGACCTCCTTGGCCGGCGCGGACGTTTCCAGCGCCAAGGCGTGCAGTTCGCCGCCCATCTGACCCTTCAGCGCCGCATAGACCATCTGGTGCTGACGCACACGCGGCAGGCCCGCGAAGGCGCTCGACACGATCCGCGCGCGATAGTGGTCGCCGTCGCCGGCCAGATCCTCGATCTCGATCTCGGCGTCGGCGAAGGCTTCGACCAGATGCTGGCGCAGCGTTTCGACGGACATGGGCATGGCGGGCGCTCGTATTTCGTTCGACGCCAGTTTGTCCGAAAATCCTTAATGCCGACCTACGGCGCGTGGCGCGGCCGCTCGAACAGCTGCACCGGATGATCCTTGTAGGTCGCACTCGTATAGGGGCGATAACCGACCCGCGCCGCCAGCTTCAGCGAGGCCAGGTTCTCGGGCGCGATCATGCAGACGGTTCGCCCCTCCAGCCGCCGGTCGGTCCAGGCCAGGGCCGCCGTCAGGGCCTCGGCCGCATAGCCCCGCCCCTGAAACCCCGGCGCCACGCCCCAGCCCAGTTCCGGCGCGTCGAACGGCGGCTCCATCTCGCGGCGATAGTCGAACACCCCGACGCTACCCAGATAGGCGCCGCCGTCCCGCAGCCGGATCGTCCAGTTGCCATGGCCCATCGCCGCCCAATGGCCGAGATCGCGCAGCAGCCGGAACCACACCTCTTCGCGCCCCAACGCCCGGCCCATGATATGGCGCGTGAAATCCTCATCGGACCACAGCGTCAGCAGATCGTCGAAATCGTCGGTCGAGACGGGGCTCATCACCAGCCGCTCGGTCGTCAGAATCCTGTCGGTCACATCAGGCCCAGTTGCTTGAAGCTGGCCACCCCGTCGCGGCCGACGACCAGATGGTCGTGAACCTCGACGTTAAGGGCGCGGCCAGCCTGCACAACCTGTTTCGTGATCTCGATGTCGGCGCGGCTGGGGGTGGGATCGCCCGACGGATGGTTGTGCACCAGGATCAGGGCGCTGGCCGACAGCTCCAGCGCACGGCGCACCACCTCGCGCGGATAGACCGGCGCATGATCGACCGTGCCGCGGTTCTGCACCTCGTCCAGGATCAGCTGGTTCTTCTTGTCCAGATACAAGACGCGAAACTGTTCGCGCGGCTCGTGCTGCAAGGCGACGCGGACATAGGCCAGCAGCGCCGTCCACGACGAGATCACCGGCCGCTTGGCCGTCGGCTCCCTCGCGATCCGCCGCGTCACGTCGAAGATCAGCTGAAGGTCCAGCGCCACCGCCCGCGTCGCCTTGCCGACGGCGTATCCCATCGACCGCGCCACCTGATCCTCGATCGCCTCATGGCTCGCCGCCCCGATCCCCTCCAGCCCTCCGAACCGCGCCAGCAGATCCTTGGCCAGCGGCTTGGTGTCCTTGTAAGGCACGCTGCGAAACAACAGCAGCTCCAGCAACTCATAGTCGGGCAGGGCGCCAAGGCCCCCCTTCGCCGCCCGCTCGCGCAGTCGGTCGCGATGGCCGCTGTGCCGAGGCTTGGGCTTGATGAGTGTTTCGTCGGTCATACGCCGTCAGGCTCGCAGATGCGCAACTTCGGCAGGATCGGTCGATCCGGCGATGCGCGCAAGTGCAGCGTGTTTTAAGGTCAGCCTGATCTATCGACCCGATATCCAGCTTACGCCGTCATTCCGGGGCGTCCGACGGACGAACCCGGAATCCAGGAGGCGTGCATCCGGCATTGAATAGGGCCACCGATCGTGATCGTGGCCCTGGGTTTCGGGTTCTTAGCTTTGCTCAGCCCCGGAATGACGGGGGCAGGAAGATGCAGCCGACCAACCCCAGCCGCCGCTCGTCAGTTCGGTCGGAACAACCCCGCCGGCGACGCCGTGAAGATTTCCAGCCCGTCTTCGGTCACCCCGATGGTGTGCTCGCACTGGGCCGACAGGGACTTGTCGCGCGTCACGGCGGTCCAGCCGTCGGACAGCACCTTCACGTGCGGCTTGCCCAGGTTCACCATCGGCTCGACGGTGAAGAACATGCCGGGTTTCAGCACCGCGCCCTCGCCACGACGGCCGTAGTGCAGGACATTGGGGCTGTCGTGGAAGACGCGGCCGATGCCATGGCCGCAGAAGTCGCGCACCACGCTCATGCGCTGGGCTTCGACGAACTTCTGGATCGCATAGCCTATGTCGCCGAACGTATTGCCCGGCTTGACCTGCTCCAGGCCCAGATCCAGCGACTGATAGGTCACGTCGATCAGCTTCTTGGCCCGCGCGTTGATCTCGCCCACCGCGTACATGCGGCTGGAATCGCCATGCCAGCCGTCCACGATCACGGTGTGGTCGATGTTGACGATGTCGCCGTCCTTCAGCACCCGGTCACCGGGAATGCCGTGGCAGACGACGTGGTTGATCGAGGTGCAGACGGTCTTCTCGTAGCCCTTGTAGCCCAGGCAGGCAGGCAGGCCGCCGTTGTCCAGGGTGAACTCCCGCACCAGATCGTCGATCGTGCTGGTCAGGACGCCCGGCTTCACATGCGCCGCGATCATGTCCAGCGCCTCGGCGACCAGACGGCCGGCCTTGCGCATGCCCTCGAAGTCTTCCGCCTCATGGATGCGGATGGCGCTGGAGCGGACCAGGACGTCGGTTTCGAGTTCGGGCGTTTCGTACATGGGGCGATCGGTCTGCAAAAGGCGGGATACGGCGCAATCCGTTCGCCGCAGATGGGCGTTATAGCATGAAACCTCAAGCCTGCCCCCGGATTCCCGTATGACCGACGCTGACGCCGACCGCTGTGGCCCGACCGCCGCCGTCCTGGTCATCGGCGACGAAATCCTGTCGGGGCGGACCCAGGACACCAACACCAACACCATCGCCCGGTTTCTGGCGGCGTTGGGGATCGACCTGATGGAGGCGCGGGTCGTCAGCGACGATCACGGCCGGATCATCGAGGCGTTGGACGCCCTCAGGTCTCGCTGGGACTATGTCTTCACCACCGGCGGCATCGGTCCGACCCATGACGACATCACCGCCGACGCCGTGGCGGCCGCCTTCGGCGTGGCCCTGCCCGAACATCCCGAGGCGCTGGCCATCCTGTCGCGCCGCTATGGCGACGCCTTCAACGCCGCGCGCCGTCGCATGGCGCGCATCCCCGAAGGCGGCGTTCTGATCGCCAATCCGGTCACCGATGCGCCCGGCTTCCAGATCGGCAATGTCTTCGTCATGGCCGGCGTGCCCAAGATCATGCAGGCCATGCTGGAAGATGTGGCCCCGCGCCTGCGCACCGGCGCCATCGTTCATGCCCAGACCTTGAAGGTCAGCGGGGTGGGCGAGGGGGCGGTGGCCGATGTGCTGCGGGCGGCGGCCAATCAGCGCCGCGACCTGTCCTTCGGCAGCTACCCCTTCGGCCATGGCGGCAGCGGCGAGATGGGAACCCAGCTGGTCATTCGTGGCCGTAACGCCAAGCAGGTCGATGCGGCGGCGCATGATTTGATCGCCGAACTGCGTGGTCTGGGCATCGATGTTGCCGCTGCGTAACCTCGCAAAGCCGTGATCGTGTGCGGCTCAGGCGCCACGGTTTCGCCTGTTTCCGGTCCGATGGGGGCCTTGCCCGCAACGCTTTCGCGCCGCGAACGCTGAGAGGGCTCCTCCCCTGATCGACCGCGCGTAATGCGGCCGGCGCTTACTTAGGTGTATGAAATGACCTCCAGGAACTTCGCCCGCGTGGGCGGGATCGCCCTGACGACCGCCCTGCTGGCCGGCGTCGCCGCCCCGGCCATGGCCGGCTCCTTCTATGTCCAGGAACAATCGACCCGCGGCCAGGGTCGCGCCAACGCCGGCGTCGGCGCCGACAAGGGCGTCCAGTCGCTGTGGTGGAACCCCGCCGCCATCGCCGGAACCCAGCGTGAAGTCTACGTCGGCGCCCACGGCCTGATCCTGGACTCCGACGTCGATAACACCGGCTCGACCCTGACCTACAATGTCCCCGTCGCCGGCGTGGGCGTCGTCAGCCGCACCTATCCGGTCAACGGCGACCCGCACGTCCATGACGTGGTCGAAAGCGGCATCGTGCCGAACTTCGCCGTCTCCATGCCGATCGGCGACCGCTTCAACGTCGGCCTGGCCGTCCAGGCGCCCTACAACTTCACCACCAAGTACGAGCCGAACGACTTCGCCCGCTACGACGCCCTGACTTCGGAACTGCGGTCGGCCAACGTCAGCCTGGTCGCGGCCATGACGGTCACCGACTGGCTGGACCTCGGCGCCGGCTTCGATGCCCAGTACGCCAAGGCGACCCTGTCGTCAGCCCTGCCGAACGCGCCGATCCCGGCCGTCCTGTCGCCGGCCTATGTCGTCTCGCCGTCGACCGACGGTCGCAACCAGCTGGAAGGCGACGGCTGGGATTACGGATGGAACGCCGGCGCGCAGATGCACTTCGGCAAGCTGGACCTGGGTCTGTCTTACCGCTCCAAGATCGAACACGAGCTGGAAGGTTCGGTCAACATCTCGGGCCTGACCGGCGTCCTGGCCGGCGCCAACGTCTCGACCGATGGCGGCGCCTCCTTCACCACGCCTTGGTACGCCACCGTCTCGGCCCGCTACGCCGTCAACGATCGCCTGACCCTGAACGCCCAGGTCAACCAGATCGGCTGGAGCGAGTTCGACGCCATCCGCGTCGCCTACACCGGCGGCGGCTCGACCATCGTTCAGGACTATGACGACGTCACCACCGGCGCGATCGGCTTCGACTACAAGATCGATCCGTCGATGACCTTCCGCGCCGGCCTGGGTTACGACCCGACCCCGACGCCGGACGATCACCGCACCGCCCGTATTCCGGACGGCGACCGCTGGCTCTACGCCGCCGGTCTGTCCAAGACGATCGGTTCGATGACCTTCGACGGCGCCGTGACCTACATCGACATCGACACCGCGACGATCAACGACACGCGCGACGTCTATGGCAACGGCCTTGTCGTCTCGAACCTGCGCGGCGAAGCGCAAGGCTCGGGCGTCGGCTTCTCGCTGGGCGCGACCTGGAACTTCTAAGTTCCGCTCAGCCCCGGCTGACATGAGAACGGCGGCTCCTTCGCAGGAGCCGCCGTTTTTATTGTCTCAACATGATGGTGTCGGGGAGCAAATGCTCCCCGATCCTCACGCTCAGCCCTTGGCGGCGCCGCCGTAGCCCTTGCCGCCGTTCGACGGGCGGCGACGGGGGCGGCGCTTCATCTGACCTTCCGCCGGCTTGGCGTTGTCATTGATCGACGGCACGCGCTCGCCGGCCAGGGGGTTGTAGGCGCGCTCGGGACGTGGGGCGGCCGGAGTTTCGCCCGGACGGTTGCGACGCTGGCGGTGCGGCTGGCCGCCGCCTTCCGGACGCACGCCGTCGCGGTGGGGATTGCGGCGGCCGCGACCGCCCCGTCCCTGACCATGCCCGCCTTCGTTGCGTTCGCCGCCTTCGCGCTCGGGCAGGGTCGCCTTCTTGCCGACGCCGGTGGCCATGATGGTGGCGTCCAGCCGGCCCAGGGCCTTGTCGTTGCGGCGGTCGATGGCCGGAATCTTCTGGCGCGTGACCTTTTCGATGTCGCGCAGCAGCTTCATCTCGTCGCCGGCGACGAAGCTGACGGCGGTGCCGTCCTTGCCCGCCCGCGCGGTGCGGCCGATGCGGTGGACATAGCTTTCCGGCACGTGCGGCAGTTCGAAGTTCACGACGTGCGACACGCCGTCCACGTCGATGCCGCGCGCGGCGATGTCGGTGGCGACCAGGACGCGCAGCTTGCCGGCCTTGAAGGCGGCCAGGGTGCGTTCACGCTGGGGCTGGCTCTTGTTGCCGTGGATGGCCCCGGCCTCGACGCCGCCGGCTTCCAGATAGGCAGCCACCTTGTCGGCGCCGTGCTTGGTCTTGGTGAAGACCAGGCAGCGCGTATATTCGGGATCCGAGAACATTTCGGTCAGCAGGGCGCGTTTGCGGCCCTGTTCGATATAGACGACCGACTGGCTGATGCGCTGCACGGTGGTCGACTGCGGCGTGACCTGGACCTTGACCGGGTCCTTCAGCAGTTCGCCCGCCAGCTTGCCGATCTCGGACGGCATGGTGGCCGAGAAGAACAGGTTCTGGCGCTTGGCCGGGATCTTGGAGACGATCTGGCGGATCGGCTTGATGAAGCCCAGGTCCAGCATCTGGTCGGCCTCGTCCAGCACGAAGATCTCGGTCGAGGACAGGTCCAGGTTCTTCTGCTGGATGTGGTCCAGCAGGCGGCCGGGCGCGGCGATCAGGATGTCCAGACCCTGCTGCAGGGCCCGCTCCTGGGCGCCGTATTTCACGCCGCCGAAGATCACCGCGACCCGGAAGCCCAGGTGCGCGCCATAGGCCTTGAAGCTGTCGCCGATCTGGGTGGCCAGCTCGCGCGTGGGGCTCAGGACCAGCACGCGCGTCGTGCGCGGCCGGGGCGGAATGCGGTTCTCGGCCAGACGATGCAGGATCGGCAGGGCGAAGGCGGCGGTCTTGCCGGTGCCGGTCTGGGCGATGCCCAGCAGGTCCTTGCCGGCCATGACGTCGGGGATGGCCTTTTCCTGGATCGGGGTCGGCTTGGTGTAGCCGGTCGACGCCAGGGCCTGCAGCAGGGCCTTGTTCAGGCCCATGGATTCGAATGTGGTGCTCACAGCAATGTATCTTTCGCGTAGCGGCAGGGCGCTATCAGCCATGGCATGACGCCGTCGGGCCGCGCACCGCCAGTCCCGACGGGGCCTCGGGGAGGAGGCCTGCGGGGTGGATCGGGCGCCGCCCCGCGTGTCCGGGCAGCGAATGGATATGAGGGGCCGGCGGCTTCTACAGACAGGTCCGAAGGGGACCCACACGCGCTGGAGACGCCGGAGATCGCGAGTGTGCGACGCCGCGCAAATGGGCGCTTATCGCCGATAAGTCAACTGCCGCACACATCAGGGCGCGTATCGCGTCGCCGCCTCGGGCAGGCCGTCGGGCAGGCCGATGGCCGCGCGCCAGTCCTCGGGATGCAGCCGCGCCATCTCCAGATCCAGCCACGCCAGCGGCTTCAGCGCCCCGTCCGCGTCCCAGAACCGCTCGGCCCACGGCTGCCCCGTCTCGATCGCCCGCGCCCGGTCCCGCGCCGTCGCCTCGGGCCCCAGATGCGTCGCGCGCCAGTGGTACAGCCACGGAATATGCCAGTGCGGCGCCCGGCTCAGCCGCTCGTCCGTCATCGCCGCCGCCAGACATTCCGCCAGCGCCCGCGCGTCCTCCAGCTGGGCGTTGAAGGCGTCGCGCCGCGCCTGGATATGCCGGTCCCAGCCCTCGGCCGGCTCGATCGGCGCCAGCGTCGGCTCGGGCCGTTTCCAGCCTTCAGCCTCGCGCCGCTTCCACAGGGCGTGAACCCCGACGTCATAGCGGGCGGCGACCGACCGCGCGGTCTCGCCATCCTCCCACGCCTTCCTGACCTCGGCCCAGACGGCGTCCGGCCGGATCTTGCGATGTATGCCCTGGGTCATGGAACAGGGGTGTCGCACGCCCCTGCGTCATCATCGGTCGCACCCGCGCCTCATGCACAGCTGGCGCGTGACCCCTGACATGTCGCGATGTGGAAAATCAAATCTCTAGCCTCGAAAATCGGCCTTCTTCCGGCCTGGGGTAGAGACCGCCCCATAATGCCCGCATGGAAAAACGCCGCTACAAGATCAAACCGCCCGAGGTCTGGACCCAGGTTCGAAAGGACTATCTGTCCGGCCTCGACGCCAAGACCGTCGCCGCCCGCCACGACGTGACCGAGGCCTCCATCCGCGCCCGCGCGACGAAGGAGGGCTGGTCCCGCCATCCGCGCAGCGAGGCCGCGACGCCTGCGCCCCAGCCCCTGTCGCCGGACGACGCGGCCGACCTGTCGCCCGACGACCCCAATGATCCTGCGGCTCTCGCCCGCGCCGCCGCCCAGGCCTCGGGCCGCGCCCTGCACGCCCAGGACTTCGCCCAGGCCCGCGCCCTGGCGGCCCTGGCCGAGACCTATCGCAAACTGGCCGACCGCGACGGCCCCGGCCGCGCCGCCCGCCTGACGGTGAAAAACGCGCCCCTGCAACTGGTCTTCGACATCCTGACCAATGAGGCCGAGGCCGAGCGCCGCTTCGCCATGAACACCAGCGACAAGAGCGACTGGGAACTGCGCGGCCAGTACTGGCAGGCGAAGCAGAGGCTGGAGCGCGCCAACACCGAATGGGGCCACGCCCAACTGGCCCGCCGCGTCCAGCTGGAGCGCCGCATCGCCGCGCTCGAGGACCAGCTCCGCGCCGCCGGCCTCGACCCCGTCATCGAACGCGAACAGGACCGCCGCATCTCCCAGGGCATCGACCTCTTCCTCGGCCCCCTGCGGGGGAGAGTGACGATGGAGGAGTGGGAGAAGACGCTGGATGAGTTGTGACCACCAATCCTTCTCCCCCTGCGTTAGAATAGCAAAGGTTGGGGAGGCACGAGGGGCTTATCCAGACCCGCCGATAGGCACCGCGCCCATCGAAAGCCAGGCGCGCCTTCACCGCCATAGGTACTGTTGACCAGTTTGCGGGCGATCCGCCTCTTGGTGGTCTTGAGTTCGTATTCCTCGGCGCAGACGCCGCGGTGGAAGTCAGCCACCGGGGAGTTGCCGCAAAGGTCGTCAGGAGTACCGCGCTGTAGCTCGGGCAGAAGCCGTTTGCTGCAATCCAGCCCTCGCTCAACACCCGGGCGTTTTGGGTCGCACCCTTGAAGACCGCCGCCTCTTCGGCAAAGCCGAGATTGCTCTAAGTGATGTTGTCTTCGGCCATGTGGCCAGTATCGGCTCAGGCTCGGACTGTTTGTTCCCTTGAGCCGCGCTTCAAGTCGCTAGATTTAGGGCTGCCTTCATATCAGCCGCAAATCCTGAGAAACTGTTGGGACAGCATGCGGCGAGCGTGCCAACATCACTGTTCGCGGCCAAATCGCCTCTGGTAGTAGGCGAGTCGGGCAGTCCGACTGATTCTGCGGATCTTCGGAAGACGTGCTTGGGATGATTACCGTCTGGGTCGTCTCTAACACCCCAGAGCATCTCCGGGTGTTTGGGTAAGAGAGGGGTAGTTCCGCAAGCAGATGTCCAAGCGGAAGCGTCCGCTAAGAGCCAGCTTTCAGAAGTAGACATCGGCACGCATGCAACGCCAGAAGATTCCAGCGAAGCATCATTTGCTGCGGTGAAACCTTCCGCGATTTGGCGCCGGATTTCCTCCACATCCGCAGGGTCATTGCTGTCAGCATCCACCATGAATACCGTGACTTCCGCCCCAAGCGACTTAGCAATAAGCGCTGCCGCTAATGCCTTCTTCCCATGACCAGATGGTAAAGGCTTGAAGTTTGTGGCGATGCGAGGAAGCAATGTTAGTTCTCGGCGCTCTCGTATTTCAAACTCGATGTCACCGTTCGCTGCCGTGTCGGACGCAAGTTTCACGACCAGCGGCTGCAACCACCCTGGCTCGGTTTCCCAAGCCCCTTTCTTCGTCGACCAAACTTCGCGTCCTACGTCGTGAGCACCTTCGCCGCAGAGGAGAACTTTCATTTGCCGGTCCGCGCGAAGTTGAGCGTCTTGGCAACGGTCAACAGTCCCTCATGGTCCGTTACAGTGTTCTCTGGCGCGGCCTCAACAGACGCTAACGCTTCCTTTCGAACCGTTTTAGCGTCCATCATAGCCCAAATTTCACCGCCTCCAAAGTAGTCTAAGCCAGCCTTAACCGTGTCTAATGAAGATAGGGGTGTTGTAACCGTCATTCCCTCTGTTGTCCTGCTAACAAGTGTGACCTCGGACGGGTCAAAAAAGTTAACCAAGAGCGGAGAATGAGAAGTCATGATCATTTGGACGTGAGCGTCGGCGCACACTCTCTTAATTATATTTGGAAGAATGTGAGGTTCAATGCCGTCTTCGACTTCATCTAGTAGAACCGCGCCGGTCTTGCTTGGAAACTCAGGAATTGCAGACAAAGCGAGAAGGCGGAGGAAGCCATCACTGATATGGGATGTTGCAACCGGTCCCATATCGTAGGTCTCGGCGATCCGCATATCGACCCATCCAGCACGCTTTCTTGTAGTGCTGACGTCTTTAAGCGGATAGTAGGGAGCAAGTCGCTCGACCAAGTTAGACTTTTGAGTTGCGCTCAGACCCGCGAGAAATCCAGACAATCGCTCGCCACGAATGCCGATATTTGTCGGTGAGCCACGGTCTCCTTGCCTCATTGCATTGGGATTGAGCAACTCTAAAGAGTTTATGCCGCTAGCCCAATCAAGCAAAGGCTCAAGAAATTCCTGTCCATAGTGAATGCTCTTGAGTTCGATCAACGACAACATTGAGTCACTCAAACGCAAACCTGGAGCACCACGCTGCGGAGTTTCGTGGACAACAACGTGTTGATCCCCATAGGACAGTATTTTTCTCGGCGACGGTGCTCCGTCTTGCCAAAGCCAGAACACTTCACGTTGAGTGCTTTGAGTAAGAAGGCTCCAGGAAAACTGCCACAGAATTCGGCCGCCCGAGACTTCGAAACCGAACTCAAACCGCAGATTTCCGCCTTTTGTAAAGTTGGAACGGATCTGTCGCGGGGACCAATGGCGATCGGCAAAAAATTGCTCGGTATTACCCATGGCAAAGTAGCGAACGAATGCCAGAGCTTGAAGAATGGAGCTTTTGCCAGCACCATTCACGCCAATTAAAATGAGCAGATCGCCTGGGATGTCGATTGTGACATCCGCTAAGGCCTTAAATCCTGCGATCTTGATACGTCTAAGTTTCAATTTTTGCCTCGCGAGTCTCCTCTCTAGGGGCAATGACCCCGCTGAGCAACGACCGACGCCGTGGTTTGGCCGTTACCTGGTCGGTTAGCCGTTCCCTACAATCGCCCCTTCCTGAACCGCTCCTGCGCCTCCGCCGCCGCCTCGGCGCGCCAGCGTTTGGGCGCGGACTTGTCGACGGCTTCGCCGGCGCCGGTCAGGGCTTCGTTGGCGAACTCCAGGTCCATCAGCTTCATGCGCTTGATCTCGTCGCGCAGGCGGCCGGCTTCCTCGAACTCCAGATTGGAGGCGGCCTCGCGCATGCGGCCTTCCAGGTCGCGCAGGGCGGCCTGGAAGTTGGAGCCGACGAAGGGTTTGGAGGCTTCGGCCACGCCCGGTTTGGTCAGGCGATCCATCTCGCGCGACTCATAGGGGCTGTCCATGATCTCCTTGATGTCGCGCTTGACCGTTTCGGGCGTGATGCCGTGTTCGGCGTTGTAGGCCATCTGCCGTTCGCGGCGGCGGTCCGTCTCGGCGATGGCGCGCTCCATGCTGCCGGTCATGCGGTCGGCGTACAGGATGACGCGGCCGTCCACATTGCGCGCGGCGCGGCCGATGGTCTGGATCAATGAGGTCTCCGAGCGCAGGAAGCCCTCCTTGTCTGCATCCAGGATGGCGACCAGGCCGCACTCGGGGATGTCCAGACCCTCGCGCAGCAGGTTGATGCCGATCAGGCAGTCGAAGGTCCCCAGCCGCAGGTCGCGCAGGATCTCGATTCGCTCCAGCGTGTCGACGTCGGAGTGCATGTAGCGGACGCGGATGCCCTGCTCATGCATATATTCGGTCAGGTCCTCGGCCATCTTCTTGGTCAGGGTGGTGACCAGGCTGCGATAGCCACGGGCCGTCGTCGCCTTGACCTCGTCGATGACGTCGTCGACCTGGTTGCGGGTCTTGCCCGAGACGGGGCGGATCTCGACCGGCGGGTCGATCAGGCCGGTGGGGCGGATCACCTGCTCGACGAAGACGCCGCCCGCCTGTTCCATCTCCCACGGGCCGGGGGTGGCGCTGACGTGCACCGTCTGGGGGCGCATGGCCTCCCATTCCTCGAACTTCAGCGGGCGGTTGTCGATGCAGGAGGGCAGGCGGAAGCCGTATTCCGCCAGCGTCGACTTGCGGCGGTAGTCGCCCCGGAACATGCCGTTGATCTGGCCGATGGTGACGTGGCTCTCGTCCACGAACAGCAGGGCGTTGTCGGGGATGTATTCGAAGAAGGTCGGCGGCGGCTCACCCGGCGCGCGGCCGGTCAGCCAGCGGCTGTAGTTCTCGATGCCGGCGCAGCTGCCGGTGGCCTCCATCATCTCAAGGTCGAACCGGGTGCGTTGCTCCAGGCGTTGCGCCTCCAGCAGCTTGCCGTTCTCGACCATCCAGTCCAGCGTCTCCTTCAGCTCCGCCTTGATGCCGGCGGCGGCCTGGTTCAGCGTCGGGCGCGGCGTCACATAGTGGCTGGCCGCATAGACGGTGATCTCGTTCAGATCGGCCGTCTTCTTGCCCGTCAGCGGATCGAACTCCTGGATCGCCTCCAGCTCGTCCCCGAACAGGCTGATGCGCCAGGCCCGGTCCTCCAGGTGGACCGGGAAGATTTCGATCACATCGCCCCGCTTCCTGAACATGCCCCGGTCGAAGTTCAGGTCGTTGCGCTTGTACTGCAGCGCGATCAGATCCGCCCGCAGCTTCGCCTCGTCGATCTGGTCCCCCACCTTCAGCGTGAACGTCATCGCCGTATAGGTCTCGACCGACCCGATCCCGTAGATGCAGGACACCGACGCCACCACGATGACGTCTTCCCGTTCTAATATAGCCCGCGTCGCAGAGTGCCGCATACGGTCGATCTGCTCATTGATGCTTGAGTCCTTCTCAATGTACGTATCCGTACGCGGAACATAAGCTTCCGGCTGGTAGTAATCGTAGTAGCTGACGAAGTATTCGACCGCATTGTCGGGAAAGAACGACTTGAATTCGGAATAGAGCTGGGCCGCCAGCGTCTTGTTCGGCGCCAGGATCAGGGCCGGGCGCTGGGTTTCCTCGATCACCTTGGCCATGGTGAAGGTCTTGCCCGAGCCCGTGACGCCCAGCAGCACCTGGTCGCGGTCCCCGGCTTGGGCCTGGGCCACCAGTTCGGCGATGGCGGCGGGCTGGTCGCCCGCGGGCGTGTATTTGGTCTCCAGGCGGAAGCGCCCGCCCTTCTTCTTGCCCTCGTGCGAGGGGCGGTGCGGCACCCAGTCGGCGGGCGCGGCGACCGGCTCCTCCGGCGTCAGGCGCGGGCCGGCGACGGGGGCGAACATCGGCATCTTGCCCGTGTCGCGCAGGAACGCGGCTGAGGCCTCCTGCACCCCCGGATTGGGCACGTGAACGGGCTTGGCCGGCTTGGCGGCGGCGGGCTTCGGCGTCGAAGAACGGTTCATGAACAGAACTTAGTGCGTGAGGATGTCTCCCGCCATAGCGCCGCACGACCGCAAGGGTTGCTCCCGCCCGTCAGGCCGCGCGGCGCGCGGCGTAGGTTCCGCCCGGCAGCGCGGTGATCCAGCCATAGCGGACCAGGGTCGACAGGGCCTGGACCACCCGCTGTTCGATCCGCTTGCCGCCGCCCTTGAAGGCGCGCGACACGGCGGCGGCGTCCATCGGACGGTGCGCCGCCTCCAGCACGGCGTGAATGGCCATGGCCTGTTCGCCCTTGTCCTTGGGGAAGACCGGCAGGCTCTTGTCGATGGCGACGACCGCCTCGCCCAGGTCCAGTCGACCGGACTTGGCGGCGGCGCCCTTGGCGAAGCGCGGAATCTGATAGTCGGGCCGCAGCCAGCGGACATGGCCCGCCGCCTCTTCCGCCGCGCGTTCGGCGTTCAGGGCGACCAGCCGTTCCAGAATCTGTTCGTCGCTCAGGTCGTGGGGCCAGCCATAGGCGTCGGCGGTCGCCCGGTCGATCTGGTCGTGCAGATCCTTCAGGATCAACACCCGGCCGCGTTCCTTGACGTCCTGATCCTTGGCGTCCAGCGGCGTCCCGGCGCGGATCTTCTCCAGCACGTTATACAGGCCAGTCAGGGTCAGGTCCGGATGCTCGGCCTGGACCGTCTTGCGCGTGGCGTCGAGTTCCTCGCCGAGGTCGCTGAGGATGGTGCGGAGGGCGTCGGACGGGTCGGGGAAGGGGAAGGGGTCGAAGGTGCGGACCTTCACGTAGACGGAGTCATTTCCCATCCCTAACCAACTGCACGTTCGCAGAGTCCAGGCGGTGTGAATTTGGCTCGACAGCATTGCCATCAGGTCCGCACTGTCCGACCCAATGACCATTAGCTTCTGGTCCGGCATGATCTCAGTTGGCAAGAACTGGAAGATTCTATGTTTTGCAGTCTGAACGGTGACTAAGACACGGGTCACATTGGATGAAAACTCCCGCAGTTCCTGCCTTGGCTTGCAGAAGGTCCACCAACGCTCAGCATACTCCTGAGCGTCTCGCGTGGGCGAACGCCTAGCAGCCTCGTCTCGCTCCGGCTTCACTGTCGCTAATAGATGTTGATACGCTTCAGGAAAGGCGTGACGAACCTCTACAGGCGTCATGCCCAAAAATCGATTGCGTAGACGCCTCTGGGGTAAGCCGTCAGATCGCGCCCGTTTCGGTACGGGCGAATGTGAGCATCAGCATTAAGGCGGGTGCCCAAACCTAGATGCCTAGCCTCTACCTCCGAAACAATGAAGCCCGCGCCGAGCGGCTTCATTCCGTTCACGCAAAGACCTTTGTTGGCAAGCAGCGGGCTTGCCCGGTTCACATCCACGCCCAAGGTCAAGTCCGAGTTGATCTTACCGATCCGCGAGATGAAATCCAAAGTCGGATTATCAGTGTCTAGCTTGGCCTCAGAAGCGACCTCACGCAGCTCGCCCTCGTGCGATCCCGAGCGAACCGCCGTCATTGCGATCCGGACCGCCGCGCTGTCTTTCGTCGCTTTGGTCCAAGGATGATCCGGCACAGCGAAGATAATCGACACTGGCACCTTGGCGTTCATATGCCGCTCCATCACTCGGCGCTGGAACACCTGGCTGATCGAGTTGGTCGTGACGAAGCCGAACCGGCGCAGCGCCGTTTTCTTGCGGGTGAGCAACTCCGCTGCCCGATCCCACCAATACATGACGAAATCGGCGCTTTCGTTCATCGCCTTGTGCGCCTTCCATAGCGCCTCGGCATAGCCGGTCATCATGCGTGAACGCAGATCCTTGCCGCCGATAAACGGCGGGTTGCCCACGATGAACTCCGCCTCCGGCCAGTCCGGCCGCCGCGCGTTCGGATAGACCTGGACCGCCACGCCTTCCCGCATCTCGAACTGCAGTTCGGGATAGCCGTCCCAGGTCAGGACGGCGTCCTTCTGCTGGATATTGCCGAAGGCCTTCAGGATCGGTTCGGCGGGGTGTTCGACGCTGTTGCGGTAATGCTGTTGCAGATAGCCGATCCACAGCACCAGTTCGGCGATGGCGGCGGCGCGGACGTTCAGTTCGATGCCCAGGAACTGGTGCGGATCGACGGTCTCGAAGCCGATGCCCTCGGTCTCGCCCAGTTCGGCCAGAGCCTCCAGCACCTCGCCCTCCAGCCGTTTCATCAGCTCCAGCGAGACATAGAGGAAGTTGCCGGTGCCGCAGGCCGGGTCCAGCACACGGGTGGTGCACAGCTGATGGTGGAAGGCGCGGATCGCCGCCACGGCCTCTCTCTTTGCATTACCGCGCTCCGCGCTGCTTGAGTGCGCGGCGTCGCCCCGCTCCCGCGCATCCCCCGCCTTGATCAGGGCGGCGTTCCAGTCGGCCCGCAGCGGCTCCATCACCGTCACCTCGACCAGCCGCTCCACATAGGAACGCGGGGTGTAGTGGGCGCCCAGCTTGCGCCGCTCGCCCGGCTCCAGCGCCTGTTCGACCAAGGTGCCGAAGATGGCCGGCTCCACATAGCGCCAGTCGTGGCTGGAGGCGGCCAGCAGTTCCCCGATCTCCTCGCGCCCCAGGGGGAAGGCCTTGGCGTTCTTGAACAGGCTGCCGTTGAAATGCCGCAGATGCAGGCCGAAGCCGGCATAGAAGCGGTTCTCATACTCCGGCGCGTCCATGCTCTTCCACAGGGCCTGCAGCATCGGGGCGAAGCTCTCGGGATGGTCCAGCTGGTCCTTCAGCAGGGCGGTGAACCGCCCGCGCGGCAACAGGTCCACATCCTCGGCGAACATGGTGAAGATGCACCGCATCAGGAAATGGGCGACCTCCTCCGCCGGGTGCTTCTTCTCCAGCCGTTTGGACACCTCGGCCAGCCGTTCGGCGATCTGGCGGGTGACGCGGGCCGACTCGCGCGTCGGGTCCAGCGACAGGGGCTCGGTCCAGATGGCCTTCAGCCGCTTGACGATCTTCTCGTCGCGCAAATCCTCCAGCCGGACCCGAAAGCCCTTGCGGTCGGGAAAGTGGGAGTACGCCCGGCCGCTGCCCGAAAAGTCGGCATAGACCTCGAACACATAGCCGACGTCGCAGACGATGATGAAGGGCGGGGCGGCGTGGTCGGCCGGCAGGCGGAAGACATAGTCCTCGGCCTGACGCCGGGCGTTGCGCATCAGCACGTCCCACTTGCCCTGCGACGCGGCGGTCGAGGCGGTTTCGTCCGCCTTGAACAGCGTGCCTTGCCCGTCGTCGCGATGCGCCGCCCGCGACTGTTTGGCCTCCAGGATGAAGCAGCCGCGCTTGTACAGGTCGATCCGCAGGGTCGAGGCCAGGCCTTCGGACTCGCGCCGCTTCACGCCTCGCTCGAACACATAGTCGTTGGTGCGGGTGTCGTCGCTGGCCGGATCGGGGCGCGGAAGGCCCAGCGCTTCGCACAGCTCCGTCAGGAACATCTGATAGTTGGCGCGCTCGGCGCCGCCGCGGGCCTGGCTCCAGCGTTCGATGAACGTGTCGACGTCCAAGTCAGTCTCCCCCAAGAAGGGCGCACTTGGCCTAGATCGCCGAGAGGTTGCAAGGCGGGAATGAAGCCGTTCGCACTTGACTCCCTCGCACAGTATGTCCCATACACTGTGCGTCACACACTATGTGACGCACGGAGGTGTCCGGTGGGCGAGAACGACGAGGCGTTGCTGTTCGAGAGTCTGCGGCTGGAGCTGCGGCGGGGGTCATTGATCCTGGCCGTGCTGGCGAGCCTGCGGCGCGAGCAATACGGCTATTCGCTGCGGGTCGCCCTGGGCGAGGTCGGGGTCGAGATGGAGGAGAGCACCCTCTATCCCCTGCTGCGCCGGCTGGAGAGCCAGGGGCTGCTGGACAGCGAATGGCGCGAGGAGGAGCGGCGCAAGAAGCGGTTCTACCGCCTGTCGCCGCGCGGGGAGGCGATGCTGGAACGGCTCGCTGTGGAATGGCGCGGCCTGTCGGCCTCGCTGGAGAAGATGCTGTGAACACCGGGAAAGAGGGAGAGACCGGCATGGACCTGGTCGAACGTTATCTGAAGGCCGTGGCGGCCCAGCTGCCGAAGGACAACCGCGACGACATCGTCGCCGAGCTGCGCGACGAGATCATGGGGCGTCTGGAGGCGCTGGAGGCTCGGCTGGGCCGTGTGCCCAGCGACGACGAGGTCGAGGCCCTGCTGCGCGAGGTGGGTCATCCGCTGAGCGTGGCGGCGCGCTATCGCCCAGGACCGCATGCGCTGATCGGGCCTGAGCTCTATCCGTGGTGGATGTTCGGGCTGAAGGTTGGGCTGACGGTCATGGCGGCCGTCACCCTGATCGGTCTGGCGGTGCGGGTCCTGGTCGGCGACGTCTATGTGGGCCAGGCGATCGGGCAGGGCATCTCCAGCCTGATCAGCGGGGCGATCACGGTCGTCGGACTTCTGACCGCCGTCGGCTTCGTGCTGGAGCGGCAGTCGTGCCGCCCCGACTTCATCGCCAAATGGCGGGTCAAGGATCTGGGTGTGTTCGAGCTGGGCGGCGATTTCGACGCCGAACGGTGGACCGCCCAACGGATGGCCAAGGGCGAATGGTTCACCAGAGGCGCTGAAGGGGCCTCGAAGTCAGGCCGCGCCGTGCGCAAGAGCGCCGAGATGTCGCCCGTGGCGCGCGCGGTGGCCAGCGCCATCGGCTGGACCGTGGTGCTGCTGTGGTGGACGGGCCTGCTTCAGACGCGGCCGGTCTCGCCCGACGAGCTGTTCGGCGTGATCGACGGCGTCAACTACGGCCGCATCCTGACGGACATGATCAGCGTCGCCTATTGGCCGGTCGCCCTGTTCGCCGCCTGCCGCATCGGCTTCGACCTGATGCGGGCGGCGTCGGGCGGCAATGTGCGACTGACGGCGCTGGGCGACCTGGCGTTCGGGATCGCCGCAGCCTGGGGGCTGCTGTGGGTCTGGTTCTGGTCGGCGCTGTCGCCGGTGATCTGGGTCGGCAGCGTGGCGGAATTCGTTGATCGGGTGCGACAGGTGTTCCACGGCTCTGACGACGGCGGCGCGGCGACGATCCTGATGGTCGTGGTGATCTGGGCCTTCGCCGCCGAGGTGGTGCGTGTCATCCGGGCGGCGGCGCGTCTGGTCGTCGGTCGATAAAGGCTACGCCCCCTCTTGACGGCGTGTAACCTATAGGTGATATGTCACCTCAAGGTTACTTCAGGAGGAAGTCGTGAATAAGGACGAAACCGCCGCGATCCTGCGGGTGCAATCGAGCCGGCGTCGATACTGGTGGGGCGGCGTCGCCATGCTCGTCGTCGGCGCCGCCGCCCTGGCCGGCGGCGCCGGCTTCGCTCTCATGCATGGAACGGAGGGCGATGAAGCGACGACGGCGGGCGTGGCGGCCGGCTTCGGTTTCGGGCTGATGATCATCGGGGCCATGATGGCCTGGTGCGGTCGCCCCGGTCAGCCGATCGATGTTGCGGAGAGCCGTGACGGCGCCCGCCGCGAAAAGCTGCAACGGGAGCGCACCCGACAGCTGGTCCTCTATCCGTTGGTGCTGCTGCTGTTCATGGCTCAGGCGCATCTGGCCATGCAGCGGGTTCTGGGTGGGACCACAATCTCGGCGCCTATGTGCAGATCCTGCTGCCGGTTCTCTACGGCTGGCTGATCCCTGTGCTCGTCATGGGTTGGGACTGGAACGCGCAGAAGAACCGCCGCCTGATGGAGGACGAGCTGACGCAGGTTCTACGGGCGCGGTCGATGATCCTGGCCTTCGTCGTGCTGATGGGCGGGGTGACCGTGGCGCTGGGCCTAGGCCTGTGGCGTGCGGACTACGGCGTGCTGGCTCTGCCCTACGTCCTGGCGCTGGGCGGGGCGTCGGCGGGTCTGCGGTTCGCCTGGCTGGATCGCGAGGCCGGTCGCGATGGGTGATCCCAGGCTCGGCTCGCGGCTGAAGGAGGCGCGCACCGCCGCAGGCCTGACGCAGCAGGGGCTGGCCGACAAGGCCAGCGTCTCGCGCAAGACCATCAATACGGTCGAGAACGGCGTCTTCGTGCCCTCGACCGTTCTGGCCCTTGAACTCGCCCGGGCCTTGGACACGACGGTGGAGGCCTTGTTCTTCCTTAGAGACTGATCCGATTCATGTCCGAAAACCGCGAGACATCGTCGGGCGGGCGGCGCATCCTTCGGGCATGGATCAGTCGTTGGATCAGGAGGCTTGCTGGCGCGCCGTCGTGGCGCGGGACGCCCGTTTCGACGGGCGCTTCTTCACCGGCGTGACCTCGACGGGCATCTACTGTCGGCCCGTCTGCCCGGCGCGGACGCCGAAGCGCGAGAATGTGGTCTTTCACGCCAGCGCCGCAGGGGCCGAGGCGGCGGGCTTGCGGGCCTGTCTGCGGTGCCGGCCCGAGACGGCGCCGGAAATGGGCGCCTGGCGCGGCACGTCCAATACTGTCAGCCGGGCCCTGGCCCTGATCGAGGCAGGGGCTCTGGATGTCGGCGACACGGACGCTTTGGCGACACGGCTGGGCATGGGCGAGCGGCAGCTGCGCCGCCTGTTCCGCCAGCATCTGGGCGCCGCCCCGGTCAGCGTGGCCCAGACACGGCGCGTCCTCCTGGCCAAACAGTTGATCCACGAGACCGACCTGTCGATGGCCGAGGTGGCGATGGCGTCGGGCTTCGGCAGCGTGCGACGATTCAACGAGACGTTTCAGGCCCTGTATGGTCGCGCACCGTCCGACTTGCGGCGCCGCAAGGTCGAGACCGAAGCGGGCGGGGTGATCCGGATCGGCCTGTCCTATCGCCCGCCCTACGACTGGGCCGCCATGATGACGACGCTGGCGATTCGCGGCGTCGCGGGCGAGGCGGTTGTCGACGGCGTCTGGACCCGGCGGCTGCACCCCGACCTGGACGGCACGGACGGTTCGGTGACGGTGCGCCCCGCCCAGCCGGGCAAGGCGGCGGTCGAGGCGCGGATCGAGAATCTGAAAGCCTTGCCGGGCGTGCTGGCGCGGGTCCGACGGATGTTCGACCTCGCCGCCGATCCCGAGGCGATCACGCGCGACCTGTCGAACGACCCCGTTCTGCACGCCGCAATCACGGCCCGGCCGGGGTTGAGGCTCGCGGGCGACTGGATCGACACGGGCGAGGATGCGCCCAGCGACCGGCTGACGGCGACGGACGCCGCGCTGCTGTCGCGCGCCGAGCGGTGGCGGCCGTGGCGGGCCTATGGCGCACTCTATTGGACCCCGAGCGAGGAGCGGCGAGATGACCAAGCAGCCTGACCTGCATTTGACCCTGGATCGCATCCCGTCACCCGTCGGCGAGGTGCTGGTCGTCACCGACGCCGACGGCGCAGTGCGGGCGCTTGATTTCCACGACTACGAAGCCCGTCTGCGCCTGCTGCTGCGGCGACACTACGGTGAGGTCGTGCTGACCGAAGGCCGCGCGCCGGAGCCCGTGCGCCGGGCGGTCGAGGCCTGGTTCGGCGGCGACCTGACCGCCTTCGACGCCATCACGGTCCGCACCGGCGGCACGGAGTTCCAACGCGCGGTGTGGAAGGCGTTGCGCGACATCCCGACTGGCGAGACCCGCACCTATGGTCAGCTCGCTGCGGCGATCGGCGCGCCCAAGGCGGTCCGGGCCGTGGGTCTGGCCAATGGCGCCAATCCAGTCGGCGTCATCGTGCCCTGCCACCGCGTGATCGGCGCGAATGGGACGCTGACCGGCTATGCGGGCGGACTTGAGCGCAAACGCTGGCTCTTGGCGCATGAAGCGGGCGGCCGGCTGCTTTAGCCTCGTGTGAACCTGTCAGGCGGCAGGGCGGCGTGGGTGAAGCGGGCCTGACGCACCGCGCCCTTGAAGTAGTTCACGCGGTTGATGCGGCAACCGACCGAAGCGCGGCCTGGCCCTTGCGGCTTGAACGGCACCGGGTGTTCGCCCTGCAGGACCCCGTCGACATAGGCCCGGTACAGCGCGCCGTCGAAGGTTTGCGCGACGTGGAACCACTGTCCGCACGGATGGAGCCGCTCGGGGAAGATCAGGGTGTGGTTGTAGCCAGGCCCGCGCGTGAAAGCGTCCAGGTACCAGCGGTCCTGAACCACGCGGATCTCGAACAGGAAGCGCTTCTGCGACGGCGGCTGACCGGCCGGCGCCTCTTCGGCGAGATGAAACCAGCGTTGCTCGAAGGCGCCGCCGTCGGGTCGAAACAGGGCCTGGAAGGTGAAGGTTTCGGCCCCGGCCAGCGGATGCTGATCGATGAACAGGGCGTCGTCCACGCCGTCGAACTGAACCGCTCGGCCGAACGGACTGTCGATCAGGCTCGGCGCGCCCTCGACGCGGGTTTGGATCCCCCCGATGTCGGTCAGGCGATCGAAGGTCCATACCGTCTGGCGCGGCGACGCAGCCGTCATGGTCGCGCACCCCGGCAGGATCGCAGCCGCGGCGCTTGACGCGCCCAGGGCCATCAGGCGACGGCGGTCCAGCGGCAGGACGTCAGGCATGGTTCATCTCCCGGCGGTTATGTCGCGCGACACTATGGGATCGGCGGCGCGAGGCAACGGCCTGCGTCCCGGTTCGTTGTCTCGATCCCTACACACTGGAGTATCGACGATGAAACTTTCCAATGGCGCGCTGGTGGCGGTGGTCGATGGCGAGAAGCTGGCCCTGTTCAAGAATACGAACGCTTCGGACATCAAGCTGACGCCGCTGGAAACCCCGGCCATTGCGGATCGGGTGTCGGGTTCGGCCGGCCGCCGATCCAATGAGGCGAACCCCGACAATGACACCCAGGCCGAGGACGGTTTCGCCATGGGCGTCGCCGAGGTGCTGAACAAATGGTCGGTCACCAACAAGATCGACGAACTGCTGGTGATCGCAGCGCCCAAGACGCTGGGCGAACTGCGCAAGCATTGGCACAAGGACCTCCAAGCCAAGCTGGTCGGCGAGATCGCCAAGGACCTGACCGGCCATTCCAGCGATCAGATCGCCGCCGCCATCGACAAGGCATAACGTCAGTCAGACTGGCGCTGCGCGGCGCCCGTCCCTTGATCAGGCGGCGCGTCTCGACTGCGCCGTCTGACCCAGATCAAAGCGACTGATCAGACCCTCCAGTTCGCCGGCCTCGTTCGTCAGGGCGTGGCTGGCGGCTGTGGATTCCTCGACCATGGCGGCGTTCTGTTGGGTGAACTGATCCATCTGATTGATCGCCACATTGATCTCGCCGATGCCGACCGACTGTTCGCGTGTCGCGGCGGCGATGGTGCGAACCAGGGCGTTGGCCTCCGCCACCTGGACAGCGATGGCGCTGAGGCTGTCGCGCGTCAGCGACACTTGATCGGATCCGCGCTGCACATTGCTTTGCGACAGGGCGATCAGCGTCTTGATCTCTTTTGCGGCGCTGGCTGACCGTTCGGCCAGGCCCCGCACCTCGGAGGCGACGACGGCGAAGCCGCGTCCGGCTTCCCCGGCCCGAGCGGCCTCGACGCCGGCGTTCAGGGCCAGAAGGCTGGTCTGGAAGGCGATCTCGTCGATCACGCCGACGATCTGATTGATCTGGGTCGAGGACTGCTCGATCTCCGACATGGCGCCGATTGCGTCGTGGACGACAGCTTCGCCCTTGTCGGCCGCTGCCTTAGCCGCCTGGGTGATGTCGCGGGCGCGCTCGGCGTTTTCGGCGCTGCTGCGCACCGTCTGCGTCAGCTCGTCCAGTGCGGCGGCGGTCTGCTCCAGACCGGCGGCCTGCTGTTCGGTCCGGCGCGACAGGCTGTCGGCGGCGGCGGCGATGTCCTGGCATCCGCCGCGCATCGATTGGGCCGTGGTCCAGATGCCGGTCATCGTCGTGTGCAGCTGGTGCAAAGCGCCGTTGTAATCTTCCGGGATGCGACGCGTGTCGGCGGTGAAGCCCGCCTCCGGCATCCGCCAGGCCAGTTCGCCTGCGGCGAGACGCGACAGACCCTCGCCCAAAGTCTCGACGGCGCGGGTTTGCGAGGCGGCGAAAAGCTCGGTCTCCTCGGCGTGCCGGCGACGATCGGTTTCGGCGGCCGCACGCTCGCGTTGCTGCTGATCGCGACGGGTCAGACCGTCGGCAAGCTCGAGCCGGAAACCTTCAAGCGCCCGCGCGATCTGGCCCAGTTCGTCGGCCTTGTCCGCACCGGCGACGGGGATGTCATAACGTCCTTCGCTCATGGTCCGCACATCGGCCGTCAGACGCGCCAGCGGGCGTCGGATCAGACGGTCGCTGGTGACCAGAAGAGCGACGATGATGGCGGCGATGATCAGGACGCCGCCGACCAGAAGCATCAAGGCCAGCTGGCGCGCCGGGGCCTCGATCGTCTTGACGGGGATATCCAGCACGACGGCCCATGTCGCCTTTTGACCGGGCAGGATCACAGGCTGGACCAGACGTCGAACCGGTTCGCCGTTCACGCTGACGCCCTCGACCGCCTGGGCCTGACGTTTGGCGATCACGTTGCGCACGATGTCCGCGCCAGCATCCGCATAGGCTTGACCTCGTACGGCGGCGTCCGGATGGGCGACCCAGACGCCCTTGTTCGACACCAGGGTGACGCGGCCGGCGCCCAGCGGCTTCATCGCCGCCAAGCGCTGCGACAGGTTGGCCAAGGTGATGTCCAGGCCCGCGACGCCGATGATGCGGCCGTTGACGCGCACCGGATAGGCGACCGAAGTCATCGCCACCTTGCCGCCGCCTATGCTTTCTTCATAGGGCTCGACCACGACCGGCGCGCCGCTGGCCATCGGCTCGGTGTAATAGGCCTGTTCGAAGTCCGATCCGTCGGCCTCGGGCTCCATCGCGATCTGCCCGTCACGACGCACCCAATAGATCGAGAGACGACCGTTGACGTTGGAGCTGGTCGCCGCATCCCCGCGGTGGGCGGCGTCGGCCCCCACGGCGTTCGGGGCGGCCATGAACCAGGCGCCCATGACCTGATCGGTGGCCTCCGCGTTCGGCTTGACCAGGGCCAGATAGGCGGCGCGATCCGTCAGTCCTGTCTGCCGCGCCGCGCCCAAGGTCGCGGCCAAGGTCTTGGCGCCCGTGCCGGCCGAGACGATCTCGTTGCGGATCTCTTGCGAGGCCTCCTGAGCGGCGCTTTGTGCGTATCGGCCGGCCATGTCGCGCACGATGGCGCCGGAATAGGCCGTCACGCCGACGGCTGCGACGATCATCAAGGCGCCGATGGCGAACCCCGCTACGACGGCGAGCTTCAGGGCGATGGAAAGGCGGTTAAACGCAGACATGACAGGCTCCGTAGGCCCGCGCTTATGCGCCCCGTTCCCCAAACACCCGGTTAAGGCGGCGCTACGTAGTCATGCGCCGTCCAGAAACAGCTGGCACGCCGGGTTAGCGGTCTCGTCGACGTAGGGGTAGCCCAGATCGGCCAGGGCGGCGGTCAGCTGGGCTTGCTCCTGGGGTGGCACGCTGATGCCCGCCAACACCCGGCCGACGTCGTCGCCGTGGTTGCGATAGTGGAACAGCGTCAGGGCCCAGGCTGGCTGGAGGCTATTGAGGAAGCGCAGGAAGGCGCCGGGCCTTTCGGGGAACTGGAAGCGCAGGATGCGTTCGTGGGGCAGGCCGACGGTGCGGCCGCCGACCATGTAGCGGACGTGAAGCTTGGCCGTTTCATTGTCGCTCATGTCCTCGACCGCATAGCCGCCGGAGCGGAGGCGGGCGATCAGGTCGTCGCGCTCGTGCGGGCCGTTGCGCAGGGCGACGCCGACGAAGATCTGGGCCTTGCCGTCGCCGGACCAGCGATAGTTGAATTCGGTGACCGAACGGCCGTCCAGACTGTCCAGGAATCGACGATAGTCGTCGCGGTCGTCCTTCATCGCCACAGCCAGTAGGGCCTCGGCGCCCTCGCCGATCTCGGCCCGTTCGGCGACGTGACGCAGCCGGTCGAAGTTCAGATTGGCGCCCGAGTTGACGGCGATCAAACTGCCGCTACCCGGATGGGCGGCGGCCCAGGCCTTCAAACCCGCCAGCGCGACGGCTCCGGAGGGTTCGGCGATGGCGCGGCTGTCGTCGAAGATGTCCTTGATCGCGGCGCAGATGGCGTCGGTGTCCACCAGCACGATCTCGTCCAGCAGATCCTTGCACAGGCGGAAGGTCTCGGACCCGGCTCGACGCACGGCGACCCCGTCGGCGAACAGGCCAACCTCGTTCAGGGTCACGACCTGACCCGCGTCGATGGCGGATTTCATCGTCGGCGCATCCACAGGCTCGACGCCGATGATCCGGGTCTCGGGCCGCAGGAATTTGACGATGGCGGCGACGCCAGCGGCCAAGCCTCCGCCGCCGATGGGCACGAAGACGGCTTCGATCGGATCGGCGTGCTGACGGGCGATCTCCAGCCCCACAGTGCCTTGGCCCGCGATGACGTCGGGGTCGTCGAAGGGATGGATGAACGCCGCGCCGGTCCGACCCTCCAGTTCACGGGCATGGGCGTAGGCCTCGTCGAAGCTGTCGCCGTGCAGGACGACCTCGCCGCCCAGGGCGCGGACGGCTGCGACCTTGATGCCGGGGGTGGTGGTGGGCATGACGATGGTGGCGGGAATGTTGCGACGTGCGGCCGCCAGGGCCACCCCTTGTGCGTGATTGCCGGCCGAGGCGCAGATGACGCCCCTGGACAGTTCATCCTGCGACAGGCCGGCGATCTTGTTGTAGGCGCCGCGGATCTTGAACGAAAAGACCGGCTGCAAGTCCTCGCGCTTCAGCAGAACGGGCCGGTCGAGCCGCACCGACAGGCGGCGCAGCGGGTCGAGAGGCGTCTCCTCCGCCACGTCATAGACGCGGGCGGTGAGGATGCGGCGGATGGTGTCCTGCATGGAAATGTCGTGAATAGGCGCTTGGCGGCAAAGAAGTGGGCTGCCATCTAGGCGATATCCGCCCACTTGGGAACGGTTTTTGCAAGTCGCGATCGTCGGTGACTTGCAGGAAGAGGTATGCATTTCCTCTTGCACAGCGCCCGCATCGGCCTACATTGCGCCTGCTTATGCTAAATGTGAGCATAAGGGTATGGAGATGATCATGGCTGACGGCGCCTTTGGTCTGACGAAAGAGCTGGAGCGGGAAACCGCCGGGGTGTGGGCCAAGGTCAAGGACCACGTCACGCCGCTGGAATGGCCCGCGCAGGCGCGCCTGATCAGCGAGATCAACCGGCTGAAGCGCGAACGCGACGCCGTGATCCTGGCCCACAACTATATGACGCCCGAGATCTTCCACGGGGTCGGGGACTATGTCGGCGACAGCCTGGGGCTGGCCAAGGAAGCCGCGCGGTCGGACGCCAAGGTGATCGTTCAGGCGGGCGTGCATTTCATGGCCGAGACATCGAAGATCCTGAGCCCGGAAAAGACCGTGCTGATCCCCGACCTGCGCGCCGGATGCTCGCTGGCCTCGTCGATCACCGGCGCGGATGTGCGGCTGATCAAGCAGCGCTATCCGGGGCTGCCGGTCGTGACCTATGTGAACACCACCGCCGATGTGAAGGCCGAGACCGACATCTGCTGCACCAGCGCCAATGCTGTTCAGGTGGTCGAATGGGCGGCCAAGGAATGGGGCGTGGATCGGGTCATCCTGATCCCGGACGAGTTCCTGGCGCGAAACGTCGCGGCCCAGACGACGATCGGCATCATCGCCTGGAAAGGCCGTTGCGAGGTGCATGAGCGGTTCACGGTGGACGACATCGCCGAGATGCGCGCCGCCTATCCGGGCGCGGAAATCCTGGCCCACCCCGAATGCCCCGAAGACGTGCTGGCGGCGGCGGACTTCGCCGGCTCGACGGCGGCGATGACCGACTATGTCGAGACGCGACGGCCCAAACAGGTGGTGATGATCACCGAATGTTCGATGGCCTCGAACGTCGCTGGCGACGTGCCGGGCGTGCAGTTCATCGGCCCGTGCAACCTGTGCCCGCACATGAAGCGGATCACGCTTCAGAACATCCATGACTGCCTGCTGAACATGCAGTTCGAGGTCATGGTGCCGGCCGACATGATCGAGCGTGGACGCCTGGCGGTGCAGCGAATGATCGACCTGCCGCCGCCCGCCATTCCCGCGCGCTACGACCTGGTCAAGGCGCGCCACCATGTCGATGTGGAGCTGATCTGAGCGTGACGCGGCGATCGGTCCCGGCGACGGGACGGTCGCCCGCGCCCATCTGGACGCCATGAGCAACACAGACACCACAGATCAGACGCCTGACCGTACTCTGGGTCGCACGCCGGGACCTTGGGACGCCAAGCCCGAAACGACATCGGCCCGTGAAACCGCGCCGGCGCCCACAGCCGAAGCGCCGGTCGAGAAGGACCAGAGCCTGGTCTGGGCGATGTTGTCCACGGCGCTGATGGGCGGCTTCCTGTGGTGGATCACGGGCAGCGCCATCGTGGCGGGCGCGGTGCTGATCGGCCTGTTCGTCCATGAGGCGGGCCACGCCCTGGCGATGAACAAGCTCGGCATGGGGCCCGCCCGCATCTACATCATCCCCTTCCTGGGCGGCCTGGCCAAGGCGCGGCGTGAGCCGAAGAGCGAGTGGGACGGCGTGCTGGTGTCGTTGGCCGGACCGGCGTTCGGCTTGCTGGCGATGATCCCCTTCGTCGGGGTTTGGATGGTTCTGGGGCAGGGAGAGTGGCTGATGGGCGCCTTCTTCATCGCCATGCTCAATCTGGTGAACCTCGTCCCGGCGCCGCCTCTGGATGGGTCCAAGGCTCTTGGCCCGGTGCTGACGCGTGTTCATCCGCGCTTGGAGCAGATCGTGCTGCTGGTCATCGGCGTGGCGGTAGTCTGGTGGGGGCTGACGACCGGGCGCCTTATCTTGGCCGCCTTCCTGGCTCTGTCGGTGTTCAGCCATCTGAAGCGTGGCGTCTGGCGCGCGGCCTGGGGCACGCTGAGCTGGCCCGAGGCGGGCAAGAGTTTGGCGCTCTACCTGCTGACCTTGGCGGTGTGCGCGGCGGCGGCCGTCGGCACCCTGATGCCGATGACCGGGGGCGATCCGGCCGGCGCGGTGCAATTGGGCCTCAACTATCTGGGCTTTGGACGATGAACCGAACGCGGCACGATGGACCTCTGATCGTCGGGGCGGGCCTGGCGGGGCTGTCGGCTGCGCTAGAGGCGGCGAGGGCCGGCGCGAAGGTTCTCGTCGTGACGCCTGAGCCCTTGCTGAACGCCTGTTCGTCGGCCTGGGCGCAGGGCGGGATGGCGGCGGCGCTGACAGGGCAGGATTCGGCCGCATTGCACGCCAAGGATACCGAGGCGGCGGGCGCGGGTCTGGTCGAGCCGGTCGCGGCGCGCGCCCTGACCGACGCCGGACGCGAGACGGTGGAGTGGCTGGCTGCCCTGGGCGCGCCGTTTGACCGCGATGCGAACGGCGGCTTCGTCGTCAGCCTGGAGGCAGCCCATTCCGTTGCTCGCGTGGCCCGGGTCGGCGGCGACGGGGCGGGGCGGGCCATCCTGTCTGCCGTCGTTGCGGCGGTGCGAGCCGAGAAGCGGATCGAGGTCTGGGACGACGCACGGCTGAAAGGCATGTTGCAGGACATCGACGGTCGGGTGGTCGGGGCGGTGGTCGTGCGCGGCGACCGCCTGGTCGAGATCGCGGCGACGGCGGTGGTGCTGGCCACGGGCGGCGCGGGTGGTCTGTTTGCGGCGACCACGACCCCGGCGGCGTTGAAGGGCGAGGGGATGGCCCTGGCCGCACACGCCGGCGCGGAAATCCTCGATCCGGAGTTCGTGCAATTCCACCCCACCGCCATCGACGTAGGACTGGACCCCGCGCCGCTGGCGACCGAGGCTTTGCGGGGTGAGGGCGCGCGACTGATCGATGGTCAGGGACGCTTTTTGCTGGGCGACGAGGCCGACGCCGATCTGAAGCCGCGCGACGTGGTGGCGCGAGCGGTCCATGCGGCGCGCGCCGACGGGCGAGGGGCCTTTCTGGATGCGCGGGCAGCGATCGGGGACGAGTTTCCCCACGCGTTTCCCGCCGTCTTCGCCGCCTGTATGCGCGCCGGGCTAGACCCGCGTGTCAGCCCGATCCCGGTGATGGCGGCCTGCCACTATCACATGGGCGGGATCACCGCCGATGCGGACGGACGCACGACGGTTGCGGGCCTCTATGCGGTCGGAGAATGTGCGGCGACCGGCGTGCACGGCGCCAACCGGCTGGCGTCCAACTCTTTGCTGGAAGCGGCGGCCTTCGGTCGGCGCGCGGGCCGGTCGGCGGCCCAGGAAGTCGGCGGCGGCCGCGCCTTGGCGGCTGATATCTCGCCTGACCTGCCGGACGCGGCGATGGCCGAACTGCGGACCGCCATGACGGCGCATGCGGGTGTGGTGCGCGATGCGGCGGGGCTGTCGGGCCTGATCGCCCTGATCGACCGGCTGGAGAGCCAGCACGGGCCGGCGGCCGTTCTGTTGGCGGCGCGGCTCATCGCCCAGGCGGCGCTGGACCGGCATGAGAGCCGGGGCGGGCACTACCGCTCGGACTATCCGCAGACGGATGGGGCGGCGGTGCATACGCGTGTGCGGATGCCATACCCGGCGGCGTTGGAGGCGGCGGAATGAGACGACTTCCCGAGGTGCTGATCGAGCCTGTCGTGCGGCTGGCGCTTGCCGAAGATCTGGGGCGGGCGGGCGATGTGACCGCCATGGCCTGCATCCCCGAGGATGCGCGGATGACGGCGGCCTTTTCGGCGAGGAAGCCTGGCGTGCTGGCGGGCATCGATTGCGTGCGGCTGGCCGTACTGACCATGGACCCCAAGGCCTCGGTCGATCTGCGGCTGAGGGACGGCGACGCCTTTGACGCTGGCGCCGTGCTGGCGGTGGTCGAGGCTGACGCGCGCGCCTTCCTATCGGCCGAGCGGACGGCGCTGAATCTGGTCGGGCGGCTCAGCGGCGTGGCGACTTTGACGCGCACCTATGTCGAAGCCGTCGCCGGGACCAAGGCGCGGATCGCGGATACGCGCAAGACCACGCCGGGGCTGCGCGCGCTTGAGAAGCATGCCGTGGCCTGCGGCGGCGGGGTGAACCATCGCTTCGGTCTGGATGACGCCATCTTGATCAAGGACAATCACGTCGCCGTCTGCGGCGGCGTCGCCGAGGCGGTGCGGCGGGCCAAGGCCTTCGCACCGCATCTGATGAAGGTCGAGGTCGAGGTCGATGGGCTGGATCAGCTGGACGCCGTATTGGCCCTGATCGACGAGGGCGCGGCCCCCGACGTCATCATGCTGGACAACTTCAGCCTCGACGACCTGCGCACCGCCGTGGCGCGCGTCGCGGGGCGGATCGTGCTTGAGGCCTCGGGTGGGGTCGATCTGACGACGGTGCGCGGCATCGCCGAGACGGGCGTGGACGTCATCTCGGTCGGCGCCCTGACCCATTCGGCGCCCGTTCTCGATATCGGGCTGGACGCGCTCTGACCGCTTCCAGACCGCCGCCGATCAGGCGGGGCTGGAGGCCGTCTCGGCGACGTCGGTCTTGGCCGGAGCTTCGGCTGGACGTGAGGCGCGCGCGGCGGCTGGCGCCGGCGCGGTCGACTGGGCCGTCGGCGCGGGCAGGGCGCGGCCTTCCTGCGCCAGCACCATCGAATAGGCGACCGCCTGTCCGGCCTGACGCGCGGTCTCGACGGGGTTGAGGCCAGCCTGAATCAGACGCGGCTGGTCCGCCGGCGCCGCGCGACGGGCGGCGTAGGTGAAGGTCCCGCCGGTGCTCGAACGGCCGCCGAAGCGATAGAACAGATGGCTGCCGACCTGGCTGACCTGCACCAGCGACGAACGCCAGCCCGGCGTCACGGCGGTGGTGTGGAAATGGGTCGCATTGCCGACGCGCGAGAAGACCGACCCCGACATGGCGTTGGAGGCCACGGTCCTGGCGCGGTTCCAGGCGGCCTGGTTGACCCGGCCGCGCATCGCGCCCGAGCAGGTGAAGGAGAACTGGCAACCGGTGCTGCGCGCCGCGCCCTGGAAGACGACGCCGCAGACGGTCTTGGGGAAGGCGGGGTGGCGCACACGGTTCAGAACGACCTGGGCCACGGCCTTCATGCCGTCGGCGCCCTCGCCGCGGGCTTCATAGTAGACGGCCTGGGTCAGGCAATCGAGATCGCGGCTGGCGTCCAGGGCATTGGCGACGCGGAAGGCGGGCGCGGCCGTCGGTGCCGTCAGGCTGGCGCGGCGAAGGTTGGGGTCGCCGGGCGCGCGAAGTTGTTCGAGACGGGCGGCCAGCAGTTCGGACTGGCGGTCGCGCTGGGCCGAGCCGGCGCTGGTGTAGGGATCATGACGACGCGCAATTGTCAGGGCGCTGGCGTCGAGGCCGCCGGCGGCGGCGGCGAGGGCTTCTTCCGTGAACCCAGCGGCCGTTGCGCCCTGAATGCGTTCGGCCTGGGCGCGCAGCGTCGTCGCGCGCGCCGTCGTGCCGCCCAGATAGGCGCATCCGATCGCCAGTCCCATCAGACCGCCAAAGGCTGCGACAGCCGTCATGGGCTTGATCCTGGCCACACGATCGGCGCGCAAAATGGCGCGCGTCTGCGAGGAATGCGACAACGAGATAGTCCTGTTCAGCAGGGCGAGAAACGCGGCCCCCGGGGGTAGTCTTGCCGGCGAGGCGACCCAATTTGGTCGCGGTCCTGCCTGCAATTTCCGGCGCTCGGCTCACTGGCCCGGGCGTCGAGGACGGGCCTTTAGCCAGCCCTCTATGGCGGAAATGTGTTCGATTCGCAATCCGATGGTTAAGCCCTCAGATTCGACAGGTATTTTTTCGTCGCGGCGCTCTCTGTGGCTGCAAAATGGCGACGACGGCGCAATCAATAGTCCGAATACTGTATCCGACTACAGTTGCACTTGTTGTGTATAGATATGCTGTGGCGCGGCAAACTAACCGAATGGCCCAAAACTGTTTAGAATTATACCCGCTGCCCTACGCGGGACTAAAACCCAAGACGGGAACCGCAGCGTCGAGTTTGCGTTCAAGCGTGGCCTTTTGGAGGGACGTCCATGTCGAAGATCATCGTTCTGACCGCCGCCGTGGCCACGGCGCTTACGCTGTCCGCCTGTGGCGCGACCATCGAACAGAAGGCCGCCAGCGGCGCGATCGCCGGCGCGGTCGTCGGCGGGCCGGTCGGAGCCGCAGTCGGCGGCGCTGCCGGCGCTGCTGTCGGTCAGGCGCAGAAGCCGAATTAAGATAGCTATGGTGGTGCGTGTTCATATCGCCGCGCTTGCGATACGGGCCACGTCGCCTATCTGATCGGAGTGTTGCGGCCACGCCGCCGCGACGCTTCAAATGACGCATCAGGCCGATTTGCGGGCTGCGAACCTTGATTTTCGCGCGCTTATCGGCTTTGTGCGCCCCGCTTCGGGCCGTGCGTGACGCAGCCTGACCCCCGACGACCGCCCTGGTCGCTCACAAGGAACCCTGACGCTTTCGCATGAAAGATCTGAAGACCGGATTCTCCGACCGCATTACCGCCCAGCAAGAGGCCAAGAAGGCCCTGCTCGCCAAATTCAAGCCCAAGGCCGCCGCGCCCGATCCCGAGTTCGACCGCCTGGCTGAAAAGCGTGCCGCCGAAAAGGAAGCCCTGCGTCAGCAGCACGAGCTGGCCAAGGCCGAGCTGCGTCGCGAGAAGGCCGAGAAGGAAGCCGCGCGTCTGGCCGCCGAACTGGCCGCCCAGGAAGAGATCGACGCCGAGAAGCGCGCCGACCGCAAGGCCCGCAAGCAACTAACCAAGGAAGAGCAGAAGGCCAAGCGCGACGCACGGTACGCCGCCCGCAAGGCCCGCCGCTAAATCCAGCTGCGGCTCCAAACAGATCGACGCGTCGCATCGCTGCGGCGCGTTTTTCTTTGGCCATCATGTCCCCGGTTCTTCAGTTCGTCGGCGCGGCGCTGAGGCGTTCCAGCAGGGCGCGCAACTGGTCCGACGAATAGGGTTTGCGCAGCAGCGGCCAGACCGTGTCGGCCAGCACCGCATCGACATCCTCGCCGACGTAGCCCGACGTCAGGGCGATCCGCAGATGGGGCCATTCGAGGGCGGCGGCGTGCGCCAGTTCCACCCCGCTCATGCCGCCCGGCATGACCACATCGGTCAGCATGACGTCGAACCTGTCGGCGTTCAGAAACTTCAGCGCATCGTCGCCCGTTTCGGCCCAGTCGACCTCCAGGCCGAACCCTTCGAGGATTTCCAGCGCGATCGACGCCACGCCTGCATCGTCTTCGACCAGCAGAATCCGCCCGCCCTCCATCAGCGCATGGTCGCCTGCGACAACGGGGATCGGCGCATTGGCGGCGTCCTCGATGGAAAGCGGCGGCAGATAGATGCAGATTTCGGCGCCCTGTCCCGGCTCTGAGAAGATCTGAACGCCCCCGCCGGACTGGCGCGCAAAGCCATAGACCTGGCTCAGCCCCAGGCCCGTGCCCTTGCCGACGCCTTTCGTCGTGAAGAAGGGTTCGAAAACGCGATCTCTGATGTCCGGCGACATGCCCTCGCCGTTGTCGGACACGGCGACACACACATATTCGCCGGCCGGCAGTTCTGCGACCTGACCGTCCTCGACCTCGCAGATCCGTGTCTGGACCGTGATGCGGGCGTCTGGGCCCTTGGCGCCGGTGACGTCGCCCAGGGCGTCGCGGGCGTTGACGATCAGGTTCAGCAGTGCGGCCTCGAACTGGGCCGGATCGACATTGGCCCGCGCGCCGCCGCGCTTCAGCTTGACCTTGAAGTCCACCGCCTCACCGACGGCCCGGCGCAGCAGCGGTTCGCTCTCACGGATCAGGGCGTTCAGGTCGATCGGTTCGGGGCGCAGCGCCTGACGACGCGAGAAGGCCAACAGCTGATGCGTCAGGCTCTCGCCCCGTCGCGCCGCCGCCAGCGCCGCCTCGCCCAACTTCCTGCGCTTGGCCGCATCCTCGCTGCGCAGGATGATGTCGAGGGCGCCGATCACGACGGTCAGCAGATTGTTGAAGTCGTGCGCCACGCCCCCGGTCAGCCGACCCACCGCCTCCATCCTCTGGGCGTGGACCAGTTGCGCCTCGGCCTGAGCCTTTTCGATCAGGGCGGCGTCGACCCGTTCTTCGAGAAGCTCGTTGATCCGTTTCAGATCGTCCTCGGCCTTCTTGGCGTCGGTCACGTCCAGACAGGCGCCGACATAGCCCTGGAACACGCCGGAGGCGTCGAAGCGCGGCACGCCTTCGGTTCGCAGCCATCGCGGGCCGAGCGTCGGATGATTGATCCTGGTCAGGGCCTCGAACCGGTCCCGGGCCTCGAAGGCGCGCATGAAGGCGGCGGCGAAGACGCCTTCGTCGTCCGGGTGGATCAGTCGCCTCCAACTGTCGGGCAGATGCGCGTCGGCATCAACGCCGAAGAAGGTGCGATAGCGCCTGTTGGCGAACATCATCTGGGCGGCGTCGTCGCTCATCCAAATCAACGCCGGCGCGCTGTCGGCGACGGTGCGGAAGCGGTTCTCGGATTCTTCCAGCTTGGCTTGCGCGACGCGCATGTCCGTGACGTCGAAGGCCACGCCGACGAAGCCGACAATGTCCTGTCCCGCCAGCCGCGGACGAGAAAACGACTTGAGCCAGCGCCACTCGCCGTCATGGCGGCGGTAACGCGCCTCCATAGAGAAGGGCTCACAGGTCGCTTCTCCAGCGACCGATTCCGTCAGAATGCGGGTCTGATCCTCGGGGTGGAGCGCAGCGCGCCAATCCAGGTTGAGGACGGTCTCATAGTCAGACCCGTAAAAGTCCACATAGGCCCGATTGACGAAGGCGCGCGTGCGATCCTGGTTGGTGACCCAGATCAGCACCGGTGCGGTGTCGGCGATGGCGCGGAACCGCTGCTCGCTTTCACGGGTCTCGTTTTCGGCACGCGCGCGTTCGACCTCGGCCCAGGTCCGCGCGGCGACCTCTTCAACCAGACTGACCTCAGCCTCGGTCCAAGGCCTCGGGGCGGCGGAGTGGAGGTAGAGGAAGGCGCGCAGACGTCCGGCCCGGATCAGCGGCGCGCGGATCAGGGCGCGGGTCTGAATGTCCTCGAACGCCTTGGCGGACGCCGTCGTGCGTGCGTCCTCCCTGACGTCGTCGATCTGGATCGTGCGGCCTTGGTTCAGATCCGCGATCAGGCCTTCGCCAAAGGCGTTGAGATCGAACTGGCCCTGAGCGCTGATCACGCCTGCGGTCCAGTCGCGGCTCATGGAGACGACACCGGCCGTCTGGTCGACCTCGCCGTAACCCACCCGGTCGACCTTCAGCAGCGCGCCCAGCCCGCTCTCGACCTCGGCCATGATATCGTCGGGATCGGTCAGGTCGCGCAGGCGATCGCTGAGATCCAACAGGAAGGCTTGTCTGCGTTCGGCCTGCGCCGCGCTTTGCAGGGCCTCGTGCGTCTCGGTCACGTCGAAAGAGATGCCGGCATAGCCCATGAAAGCGCCTTGGCCGTCGAAGCGGGGCCGCGCGATGGCCCGCATCCAGCGCCAAACACCGTCGCGATCCCGAACCCTCGCCTCCATCTCAAAAGGCTGGCGTCCGGCCGCGCCCGCGTTTTCAGCAGCCTTCACCTGCTCCAGATCTTCGGGGTGGACGGCCGACCGCCAGCCGCCCTGTTTGAGCGCCTCCAGGCTCATGCCATGCAGGTCGAACAGCGCTTCATTGACGAACTCGAACTCGCCTTGGGCGTCCATCAGCCAGATCGGCGAAGGAGCCGTGTCCGCCAGCTGTCGAAAGCGGGTTTCGCTTTCACTCAGTCGCGAGATGGCGCCTCGCAACGAGGCGCCGATGGCGGCGATGAACAGGCCGACCAGCAGGAAGTTCCAGGTCGCTGTGCCGCCGACAGCCTCTAGAATACCGTCATGGCCGGTCGCGGTGACGCCGACGATCGCCCAGCCGCCGCCTGTGCAGACGACAAGCGCCGTCAGGGCCCCGGTCCAGCCGCCCGCCAGCGCCGCAAGGGTGACGGCCGGGAGCAGAATGGTGAAGCCTGTCAGGTCGCCATAGAGGGGTGACGCTACCGCCCTCAACGCCAGGCCCAGCAGCGCGAATCCCGCGCCGACGATCAGACGGTGAGTGAACGAGGCCGTCGGCAGGCGCGCCAGGCCGACCAGCCAGCGATCCATGCCCGCGATCCGCCGTTTCGATCCGCCTGCGCTCATACTGTCGGTTCGCCCCATCAGCGACGCGTTTGCGATGCTGGAACATAGTCTTACACCTTGCGTTTGGGGCGACCACCCCCTGACGCGCAGCGGGGCGTGATAACGGCGGTCGTCGTGACGCCGGAAAATGGCCTATAAGTCGGACTAGACGCGCGATCTCAGCGAACGGCCGGTGCGCCGATCGCGGTTGTTGGACCCTGAATGACCCGCTTGCCCTGGAAGACGATGTGGAAGGCGCTGCGGCGTTCGGCGGCGGCCTTGCCCGCGGCCGGCGCGGTGCTGGGCGTCGCCATGGCTGCGGGGTCCAGCGTCCGCCCCGATATGGATCGCACGGCCGAGGGGGTCTCGCGCATCACCGGGGGCGACCTGGGCGCGGGTGGTCTGGCGGCGATCAAGGGGCGCCTGACGCCATCGCAACTGGCCTTGGCGATGCGGCATGATCCGAATCTGCTGCAACCGGCCCTCTATGGGCTGACGCCGGGCTGGGAAAGCCTGACCCTGGCCGGCAAGCCGGGACTGGAACCGGGCAAGAGCGGGCTGGAGGCCCAACGTCTGAACGCGGCCATGGCCCCGGCGTCCGGCGCGCTGCGTCCCGCCTTGCCGTTCGTGTTCAAGGGCAGCGTCCAGGATCGTCGCCGCGCCCTGCGCTGCCTGACACAGGCGGTCTATTACGAGGCGGCGCTGGAACCCGAAAACGGCCAGGCCGGTGTCGCTCAGGTCGTGCTGAACCGGGTTCGCGATCCCAACTACGCCAACACCGTCTGCGGCGTAGTGTTCGAGGGCGCCGAACGCGTCACAGGCTGTCAGTTCAGCTTCACCTGCGACGGCTCGCTGGGCCAGGCGCCGGTCGGCTGGGCCTGGGAGCGGGCGCGTAAGGTCGCTGAGCGCGCGCTGAACGGCGCCGTGGCTCAGGAGGTCGGGACCGCCACCCACTATCACGCCGACTATGTGCATCCCTGGTGGGCGCCGACGGTGGCCAAGGTGACGCAGATCGGCGCGCACATCTTCTATCGTTGGAAAGGCGTCTATGGCGAAACCGCCGCCTTCCGCAAAACCTACAATGGGCGCGAGCCGGCGATCGACGAGGCGCGCTTCTCGCGGCCTCGTCTGACGATCGCCGCCGGGGCGGCCACGGGCGGTCCCGATCCCGATGCCGTCGTCGCGGATGCGCCCCCGCGCACCGTCGAGGTCGACGGGCGCCAACGCGTCGTCGGCGTGATCAGCCTGGGCGGGCGGCGACTGCCGACGCGTGACGAGGTGGCGGCGATCAACGCCCAGCTTTCCGCCGTCGACCCATCATCGACGACGCCCAAGCCTGCGGCTCCGAAAGTCGAAGGCGTCCCCTCGATGGACGTCGAAGAAGTCGGCCGACCGGCGACCTGACACCTTCATTGCAACGCTATAGGGCGTCAGGGCATTGATGCATGTTCCCGCACCCTGACGCCGACGAGGATAGCTGATTGACCCACCCTGATGTCGAAAGTCCTAGGTGGGACGAGGCAAGTCGGCTGGACGCCCTGAAACGCTATGGGGTCCTGGATACGCCCCCGGAAACGTCCTTTGACGACATCGCCAAGCTCGCGGCGCGGATCTGTGACGCGCCCATGGCCGCTGTCAGCTTGGTCGATACGCAGCGTCAGTGGTTCAAGGCCGAGGTCGGCCTTGGCGTCAGTGAAACGCCTCGGTCCCAATCCTTCTGCGCCCACGCCATGCTTGGCGACGAGGCCATGGTGGTGACAGACGCAGAGGGGGATTCTCGTTTTGCAGACAACGCCCTCGTCACCGGCCCGCCGCACATCCGCTTCTACGCCGGCCACCCGCTGAAGACGCCAGACGGCGTGTCGTTGGGGGCTCTGTGCGTTCTGGACGACAAGCCGAGACCGGAAGGCCTCACCGAACTCCAGGCCCTGGCGCTGAAGACCCTCGCCGACCAGGTGATGAACCAGTTGGAGTTGCGTCGCGCCCTGCTTGACCGGGACACCAGCCAGCGCACGGCGCGTCTGGCGATGGAGGCGTCGGCCTATGTCGGGGCCTGGGATTGGGACATCGTCGAGAACAAGGTCGTCGCCGACGAGCGTTTTGCACGCATGTACGGGGTCGATCCTGTCGCCGCTCAGGCCGGGGCGCCGATCGAGATGTTCACGGCCAATGTCCATCCTGACGATGTTGAGCGCGTGCGGGACGAGATCGACCGCGCCATGTCCGGCGATGGCGTATTCCTCTGCGAATATCGTCTGATCGCCAACGGCGTCGAGCGTTGGGTTCTGGTGCGCGGCCAGACCTATTTCGACGCGAAGGGGGACGCTGTTCGCCTTCCTGGCATCGCGGTGGACATCACCGACCGCCGACGGATTGAGACGGATCTGGCCGAGACGGCGCGGGCCCTGAGCGAGAGCGAGGCGCGGTTCCGCGTTCTCGCCGACGCCATGCCGCAGATGGTCTGGTCGACGCTGCCTGACGGCTTCCACGACTACTACAATGCGCGCTGGTACGAGTTTACCGGCGTGCCGCTCGGCTCCACGGACGGCGAGGGCTGGAACGACATGTTCCACGCCGATGATCGCGACCGGGCCTGGACCGTCTGGCGTCGCTCACTGGAAACCGGTGAACCCTATGAGATCGAGTACCGCCTGAGACACCACAGCGGGATCTATCGTTGGACGCTGGGCCGTGCGGTTGCCGTGCGCGACGAAGCCGGCGAGATCACTCGTTGGTTCGGCACGCTGACCGATATTGACGAGTTGAAGCGGCTTGAGCAGGGGCGCGAACTGGTCAGCCAGGAGCTGAGCCACCGGATCAAGAACATCTTTGCGGTGGTCACGGCACTGGTCGCCTTGTCGGCGCGCCAGTATCCCGAAGCCAAGGCGTTCTCCGCCTCGCTGCGCACCCGGATCGCCGCCCTGGCGCGCGCGCATGAGTTCGTGCGTCCTCATACGGAGACGTCGAAGACCACGATCGGCGCGACCACGCTGCATTCCTTCCTGTCGGACCTTTTCAAGGCTTATGCGGACGAGACCGGCGCGCCCCGTGTTGTGATCGAGGGCGAGGATGCGGTGTTCGACGATCAGGCGGCGACTTCGGTGGCCCTCCTCTTCCACGAACTGGCCACCAATGCGGCCAAGTACGGGGCCCTATCCGAAAAGGGCGGGCTGGTCTCGCTGAGGACCGCCCGGAATGAGGATCGATTTGTGCTGACCTGGACCGAGACCGGAGGGCCGCCGATCCAAAATCCACCGGCGCGGACCGGCTTCGGTTCATCCCTCGCCACGCTTTCCGTGCAGGGACAGTTGGGTGGACGGCTGGAGCGCGAATGGCGTCCGGAGGGTTTGAAAATCGTCGTCGATCTTCCGGCGACGGCGCTTTCACGCCGGCGAGCCGCCCATGATCTCAGAAATTAGCGAAATGTTGAAACCAATCGGATCAACTCGCGTTCTGTACGCTCCCGAGCACAAACCTAACCTCATGACCGCGCGTATCCTCATCATCGAAGACGAAGCCCTCGTTGCGATGGAGCTTCGATTCGTGCTGGAAGATCTGGGGCACGAAGTCCTGGGCGTAGCCGCGACCGCAAAGGCCGCGCGCGATCTGGTTCGCGAAAACGAAGTGGATTTGGCTCTGGTCGACATCCACCTGTCCGATGGTCCAACGGGGATCAACCTGGGTCGTGAACTCGGGCAGGACATGGGCGTCTCCGTTCTGTTCATGACGGCCAACCCCGGCATGGTGAAGGAAGGCGTCGCCGGCACGATCGGCGTCCTGTCCAAGCCGACCGACGAACATGCCGTGCAGACCGCCGTGGATTACGCCCTGCGCCGTCGCCAGGGTCAGCCGGTCGATTACGCACCGCCGGGTCTTCAACTCTTCGGGTAACCGCTTTCCCAACGGTTGCAGCCGCATGGATGCGGCATATGTCGAGGGCTCCCCAAAAGGAGACCTCCCCATGACGACCCTGACGAAACGCAAGCTCGGCTCCAGCGGCCTGGACATCGCCCCTCTGGTGTTCGGCGGCAACGTCTTTGGCTGGACGGCGGATGAGGCGACGTCATTCGCCCTGCTGGACGGCTTCGTCGAGGCCGGCTTTGACGCCATCGACACCGCCGACGCCTATTCGCGCTGGGTCCCGGGCCATTCCGGCGGCGAAAGCGAGACGATCATCGGCAAGTGGCTGAAGGCGCGCGGTCGGCGCGACAACGTCAAGATCCTGACCAAGGTGGGATCGGACATGGGGCAGGGCCACAACGACCTGTCGCCGGCCTGGATCGAGACGGCGGTGGAGGCGTCGCTGCGCCGGCTCCAGACCGACTATATCGACCTGTATCAGACCCACTGGCCCGATCCGAAGACGCCGCAGGAGGAGACGCTGCGCGCGCTGGACAAGCTGGTGCAGTCCGGAAAGGTGCGCGCCATCGGCACGTCCAACCATTCGGCCGAGCAGGTGTCCGAAGCGCTGGACATCTCGCAGCGCGAGGGTCTGGCCGCCTATGCGACGATCCAGCCGCACTACAACCTCTACAGCCGCGACACCTTCGAGGGCGGATTGCAGGACCTGGCCGTGGAGAAGGGCTTGGGCGTCATCACCTATTTCAGCCTGGAGAGCGGCTTCTTGACCGGCAAATACAAGGCCGTCGATCAGATCGCCGGGACCAAGCGCGAGGGAATGCTGAAGGACAAGTTCGACGAGCGCGGCGTGCGCATCCTGGCGGTTCTGGACGCCGTGGCCCAAAAGAACGAGGCCACATCCGCCCAGGTCGCCCTGGCCTGGCTGCTGGCCCAACCGGGCGTCACGGCCCCGATCGTCAGCGCCACCTCGACCGACCAGCTGGCCGACACTCTGAAGGCGGCGACCCTGACGCTGTCGGACGAGGATCTGGGTGAACTGACGCAGGCCTCGGCCTACTGAGCGCGCAGGATCGGGGTCACCAGACCCCGATCTTCTCCGCCTCGGCGTGGCTGATGGGGTTGTGGGCCTTGGCGTGGTCCTCTTCGGCGAGGAAGCGGCTGACTTCCAGGGCGGCCATGCAGCCCATGCCGGCGGCCGTGACGGCCTGGCGATAAACATCGTCGGTCACGTCGCCCGCGGCCCAGACGCCTTCGATTTCGGTCGAGGCGGTGCCGGGCTTGACCCGCAGATAGCCGCCGGCGTTGGTCTCCAACTGGCCCTTGAACAGTTCCGACGACGGGGCGTGGCCGATGGCGATGAAGACGCCGTCGGCGGGGATGTCCCGGGTCGAGCCGTCCTGGACGTTCTTGAGCCGGACGCCCGTGACGTTCTTGGCCATGCCGTCCACGACACCGACGATCTCCTCGATCGCCGAGTTCCAGATCACCTCGACCTTGGGGTGGGCGAACAGCCGGTCCTGGAGGATCTTCTCGGCGCGGAACTCGTCGCGACGGTGAACGACCGTGACCTTGGAGGCGAAGTTGGTCAGGAACAACGCCTCTTCGACGGCGGTGTTGCCGCCGCCGACGACCACGACCTCCTTGCCGCGATAGAAGAAGCCGTCGCAGGTCGCGCAGGCCGAGACGCCGAAGCCCTGATAGGCGGCCTCGCTCTCAAGCCCCAGCCACTTCGCCTGGGCGCCGGTGGAGATGATGACGGTCTCGGCTAGCATCTCTTCGCCGCTGTCCAGTTTCAGGCGGAACGGGCGTTGCGACAGGTCGGCGGAGACCACGATGTCGTGGATCACCTCGGTCCCGACATGCAGGGCCTGGGCCTGCATCTGCTCCATCAGCCAGGGGCCCTGGATGGTGTCGGCGAAGCCGGGATAGTTCTCGACGTCGGTGGTGATGGTCAGCTGGCCGCCGGGCTGGATGCCGGCGATGACGACGGGGTTCAGCGAGGCGCGGGCGGCGTAGATGGCGGCGGTCCAGCCGGCGGGGCCGGAGCCGATGATGGCGACGCGAACGGTACGAGCTTGGGTCATGCCCCCTATTTAGGCGGTGATTCCCGTTTGCGCGATGCTAGTCTCGCCTGACCAGAAGAGGAGATGGGGATGACGAACAAGAACGCGGCCTTTCTGCCGATCGGGATTGGCATGGGCCTGTCGATCGGCGTGGCGCTGGGCGTGGCGCTGGACAACGTCGGCTTGGGCCTCGCCCTGGGCACGGCCATCGGATCGGGTTTTGGCGTGGCTCTGATGAGCGCGGCGAACGCCAAGGCCAAGAGGGGCGGCGGGTCGGACGGCGGCGCGGTGATGCCGCCATCGGATACTTCGCAGCACAGCGGCTCAGACCGCAGCGGGGACAGTGGCGGCGGCGACTAGAAAAGGCCACTCCATATTTTTTGAGTGCACTTTAGTGCAGATTTTTGCGAATCGTTCTTAGTAATCCTCCCGATGACGGTCGTCACCATGGGGCATGACGGCGTCAGAAACGGACGTGGGTCTCGCTATCGCGCCCGCATCGCTTCCAGAACGGCGCGCGCGGCGCGGTCGGTTTCGGCCAGCGGGTCGTAGGTCCAGCCGTCCAGCGCGCCGTCGAACGGGCGGGTGGCGCCGCGCGATCGCAGGTCATCGTGCAGGAGAGCGAACTTGTCGCCGGCCTTCAGCGGGATCATCGGCAGGACGTGAACCGGCTTGCCGGTGGAGGCGGCTTCGGCGGCCATGTTGGCGCTGTCCTCGGTGACCAGGATGTGGTCGGCGAAATGCAGGAAGCCGAACAGGGGGTTGTCGCCTGTCCCATCCCAGATCCAGCCGGGCAGGTCCGACAGGCGAGCGATCATGACGGCTTTCGCCGCGTCGGGCGTGCGGCGTGAGAAGGTCAGCATCAGCGCTCCGCCCGACGCCCGCACGGCGTCCGCGATCTGGTCGGCCAAGTCCGCCGCATGGGCTTCGGTCAGATCGAAGGCCTTGGACTTGCCGCCGATCAGCACGGCGATGCGCGGATGGGACAGGGGGGCGATCCGGTCGGCGAAGGCGGGCGCGGCCTCGGCGACCCTCTGCGGCGTGATGCGGTGCGGCGAGCCGGTGATCTCAAAGACATTGTCGCCCGACAGACCGTCATGGGCGGGGGCGACGATCAGGTCGTAACGGTCGTTGGCCCAGCGTGGATCCTGGGTCTGAACGACGAAGGTCTTGCCGCCGCTCCATTCCTTGACGCGGGTCGACAGCGGCAGGGTCGCGCGACCCGTGGCGATCCACAGATCGGGCCACTGATCGGCATTGGGGGCGGTCAGAGGCGCGGACGCCAGCATGGCCGGGGTCTTCAAGGCCGACGGCAGGCGGTCGAAGATCGGCCGCCAGCGGATATGTTTGATCGTGATCTCGGCCGGGGTCAGGCGCTGAACGGCCTCGGCGAGACCCAGCGCCTGATTCTCGATGCCGGCGCGGCCGTCGGAGACGACCCAGATGGAGAGGGGGCGCGTCATCTGCTCTCCCTCCCCCTGCGGGGGAGGGTGGCCGAGCGGAGCGAGGTCGGGTGGGGAGGGCAGAGCGAAACCCCAAGGACCTTAATGGTTTCAGACAGTGCGTCCCTGCCGGGCGGCCCCCACCCCGTCGCTGTGCGACGACCCTCCCCGGAGCGGGGAGGGAGAAGGTCGTGCGAGTTTTGGCTTACTTCCACTCGACCTTGAGGATTTCGTAGGCTTTCACGCCGCCGGGGGTGTTGACCTCCACGACGTCGCCGACTTCCTTCGAAATCATGGCGCGCGCGATCGGCGAGGCGATCGAGATCTTGCCCTTCTTCACGTCCGCTTCGTGTTCGCCGACGATCTGATAGGTGGCCTCTTCCTCGGTGTCCTCGTCCACGACGGTAACCGTGGCGCCGAACTTGACCTGGCTGCCCGACAGTTTGGACACGTCGATGACCTGGGCGCGGCTGATCTTGTCTTCGATCTCGGCGATCTGGCCTTCGATCCAGCCCTGGCGCTCCTTGGCGGCATGGTATTCGGCGTTTTCGGACAGGTCGCCGTGCTCACGCGCCTCGGAAATGGCGGCGATCACGCTCGGCCTTTCGACCGACTTCAATTGCTTCAGTTGATCGTCGAGGACGCGGTAGCCCTCGGCCGTCATCGGCACTTTTTCCATTGTGTCGTGATTTTTCTGGTTCGCCCGGAGACTGGAAAGACGCGAGATAAGCACACAAAAGGCCGCGGGGCGGGCGCGGCCGGGCATCAAGACTAGGATTTCTCGCTCAGGAATTCAAGAGCGCAGGGCCCGTGCCGGTTGGCCGCTCAGGCGCGGGCCGGCGGCTCGGGCTTATGATCACGACGCAGCACGCCCTTGATGAGGCTGTAGGCCAGCCAACCGACGGCGGCGAGGCCGGCGAGCATGAAGATGCCGGAAATCAAGGCGGCTCCTGCCGCCATGAAGGCGAGGACGAAGGCGACGGCCGCAGCAAGGCCGGCCACAATCTGAATGGTGTGAAGGCGCATGAGACCTTAACGCCCTCGACCACGGCGGGTTGCGCCGCCGCGATCACGATCCGATCACGCGTAGCTGTAGGGACCGCCCCGCTCGAGCGCGCGTTGATAGGCGGGCCTTGCATGGATGCGGGTCAGGAAGGCCTTCAGGCGTGGCTTGGTCTCGGCATCGAAGGCGCGGTCGGCGCCGGCCTCGACTGGAAAGCTCATCATGATGTCGGCGGCGGTGAACTGATCGCCCGCGAACCATTCCGAGCGGCCCAGTTCGTCCTCCCAGAAGCCGACATGGGTGCGCAGCTGCGGATCGACGAAACTGGTGATCGCCTTGTCGGCGACGCCATTGACGATGGGCTTCAGCAGGGCCGGCGCACGGCGTGGAAGCATGCTGAAGACCAGCTTCAGCAGCAAAGGGGGCATGGCCGACCCCTCGGCATAGTGCAGCCAATAGGTGAATCGACGGCCGTCCTCGGTTCCCGCCGCCGGACGCAGGCGACCTTGGCCGTAGGTATCGAGCAAATATTCGACGATGGCCCCGGTCTCTGCGACCTTGACCGCGCCGTCCTCGATGACCGGCGACTTGCCCAGCGGGTGGATCGCCAGCAGTTCGGGCGGCGCCAGCCGGTTTCCGGGGTTTCGTTCGTAGCGGACCACTTCATAGTCCAGGCCCAGCTCTTCGAGCAGCCACAGGACGCGTTGCGAGCGGCTGTCGTTCAGATGGTGGACTTTGATCATGGGTTGGCTCCGGGCGGCGAGGCGTGACTATTCGCAACGCCGCCCGAGAAGTCGAGCGGCGATTGCGGCCTCAGCGCGGGCGACGTCCGCTCCAGCGTCCGCGCGGTTGCGGCGCGACCTTGGGCTTGGCGCCTTCGCGGCGGTTGCGCCAGGCCTCATAAGCCAGGGTCGCCAGGGCCAGTTTGCCGGCGTGACGACCGGCGACGCGGCGGCCGCCCTTGGACAGCAAAAGGCTGCCGAGAAGGGGAACGAGCTTGTGCAGACGGGACATGATTGAGTTCCTTTCGTCCCATGAACGCGCGGTGTGCGACCGGGGTTCGCCATGCGACGACATGAACTGTCAGCGACCGACAGAAGGTTTGGCGCGCGCGATGCGCCGAGCGGTGCTAGCGCTAGGGCATGAGCCAATCCCGCGTCGCCGCCTTCTTCACCTCCCTGAGCTTTTTCGTCATCGCGGCCCTGGTCGCCGGCGTCGTCGTCGGCGCCCTGGCGCAAGGGTCGCAGGCCGCCTGGCTGACCGGCGCCTTGGGCGTGGTCGAGAGCCTGGGCCAGGTGTGGCTGAACGCCCTGCGCATGACCGTCATTCCCCTGGTGTTCAGCCTGCTGGTGACCGGCATCGTGTCCATCGCCGATGCGGCGGCGACGGGCCGGATCGCGGTGCGGTCGCTGGTGGTGTTCGCGGTGCTGCTGGTCGGGGCGACGATCTATGCGATCCTTGCGGGCCTGGGCCTGCTGGCGGTCTGGCCGATCGATCCGGAGGCGGGACGTGGCCTGCTGGCGGGCGTCAGCGCCGAATCGCTGGCGACCGTGGGCGAGGCGGCGCGCACCGACGGCCTGCGCGCCTTCCTGGCCAGCCTGGCGCCGGCCAATGTCATCAAGGCGGCGTCCGACGACGGGGTGCTGGCGGTGGTGGTCTTCGCCGTCGCCTTCGGCTTCGCCGCGACACGGATCAAGACCGAACTGCGACGGCCCCTGGCGGGCTTCTTCGAGGCGGTGGCCGAGACCATGGTGGTCATCGTCCACTGGGTGCTGCTGGCCGCGCCGTTCGGGGTGTTCGCCCTGGCCCTGGGCGTGGGTTTGCGCGCGGGGCTGGGGGTGGCGGGGACGCTGGCCCACTATGTCGCCATCGTCTGCCTCAGCCAGATCGGCCTGATCCTGATCATCTATGTCGTGGCGATCGTGTGGGGGCGGATCTCGCTAGGCCGTTTCGCGCGCGCCGTGGCCCCGGCCCAGGTCGTCGCCGTCTCGACCCAGTCGTCGCTGGCCAGCCTGCCGGTGATGATCGAACGGGCGCGCGACTGGCTGGGCGTGCCGCAGACCTCCGCCGGCCTCGTTCTGCCGCTGGCGGTGGCGGTGTTCCGCATCACAAGCCCTGTCGCCAACCTGGCGGTCTGCCTCTATGTGGCGCAGTTGCACGGGGTGGAGCTGGGGCTCGGCGTGCTGATCGCCGGCGGTCTAACGGCCATCGCCGTGTCCATCGCCTCGGTCGGTTTGCCGGGCCAGGTCAGCTTCTTCGCCGCCATCGGCCCCATCTGCCTGGCCATGGGCCTGCCGCTGGGCGTGCTGCCGCTGCTGCTGGCGGTCGAGGTCATCCCCGACATCTTCCGCACCGTCGGCAACGTCACCGCCGACCTGGCCGCGACCCGGATCGTGGCGGGGGATGATGAACTCGAAAGCGACAACGCCAGCAGGAGTTAGGGCAAGATAATGGTTCAGAAAAAGCCTGTTGGGAAAGACGGATCTCTACGACACGAAATCGGACCGGATATCGACAAAAGAACATTCGAGCGACACCTATCCCCGAAGGAAAAGCACCTGCTTGAAGCGGATGTTGCGAAAGCTTTCAGAAAATCAATTCTCGACAGCACGGATGCCCAGTCTATCGAGCTAACCCAACTCGACGAAAACGACCTCGATTTCTTATGGGAACTCGATGGTAGAAGAGCCAAGCTCGAATTTACGGAGCTTATACTTTCTAATCCACCATATCGTGATGAGGGCGATAGCGCCGTCATACACTACAAGCCTTGGTCAGTGGCCTTCGTAGATCTTGTCGAAAGGAAATCAAAAAAGGGTTACTCAGACAGTCTTCCCATAGATTTGCTAGTTTATACTACCCATTGGTCTTATCACGGAAACAGCTTCTGCATAGAATTGGCTGCTGAGCGATTGCGCCATTTCGGGGCTGGATCTATCTTCTCCCGCATTTATTATCTCAGCTATCTAGGAGAGATGTCCGAGCTAGCTTCGGTAAAGCCATATCGTGAACCGCTCAGCCCCCGCATTCGTCGTGAATACGAGGGCCAGTGGTTCTCAACAATGAATTTCGCGGCCGGAACTGCGGTGCCAGGCGGCACCATGTTTAAGATTCAGCTGCCAAAACCTCGCAGAAGCTGATGTGATCAGGCGTAGTCCTGGATCGCCCGCACATCCAGGTCGCCAGCCTTGATCGCGCCGATGGCCTGGGCCGCCGCCAGGGCGCCGGCGGTGGTGGTGTAGTAGGGCATCTTCATCATCAGGGCGGTGCGGCGCAGGCTGAAGCTGTCCTGCAGCGACTGCTTGCCCGATGTCGTATTGAAGACCAGCTGGACCTCGCCGTTCTTCATCGCGTCCACGATGTGCGGGCGGCCTTCCAGCACCTTCTTGACCAGCTTCACCTCCAGCCCCTGTTCGACCAGATAGGCGTGGGTGCCGCCGGTGGCCATCAGGCTGAAGCCTTCGGCCAGCAGGGTTTTGGCGGCGTCGACGATGAAGGGCTTGTCCTCATCCTTGACCGAGATGAAGGCGCAGCCCGAGGTCGGCAGTTTGGCGCCGCCGCCGATCTGGGACTTGGCGAAGGCGCGGGCGAATGCGGGGGCCATGTCGGCCTCTCCCGGCCGCTTGAAGTCCAGGCCCATGACCTCGCCGGTCGAGCGCATCTCCGGGCCCAGGACGGTGTCCACCCCGGCGAAACGGGCGAACGGGAAGACCGCTTCCTTGACCGCGATATGGTCGTAAGGCTTGTCCGTCAGACCGAACGACTTCAGCGGCACGCCGGCCATGACCTTGGCGGCGATGGAGGCGATGGGCTGGCCGATGGTCTTGGCCACGAAGGGCGCTGTGCGGCTGGCGCGCGGGTTGACCTCCAGCACGAAGATTCTAGGCGAAGCGCCGTGCGGCTCTTCAATCGCGAACTGCACGTTCATCAGGCCGCGCACCTTCAGGGCCTTGGCCATTTCCGTGGTCTGACGCTTCAGTTCATCCACGATCTCGGGCCGCAGCGAGAAGGGCGGCATGGAGCAGGCGCTGTCGCCCGAGTGGACGCCGGCTTCCTCGATATGTTCCAAGACGCCGGCGACAAAGACCGTCTCGTCGTCGCACAGGGCGTCAACGTCCACCTCGGTGGCGCGGTTCAGATAGTGGTCGATCAGGACCGGATCGTCGCCTGACACGCGCATGGCTTCGTGGACATAGCGGTCCAGTTGCTCGCGGTCGTGGACGATCATCATGCCGCGACCGCCCAGAACGTAGGAGGGGCGCAGGACGACGGGATAGCCGACCTCTTCGGCCTTTTGCGCGGCTTCCTCGGCCGAACGGGCCAGGCCGTTGGGCGGCTGGCGCAGGCCGATGCCTTCCAGCATCTGCTGGAAGCGCTCGCGGTCCTCGGCCAGGTCGATGGAGTCGACGCTGGTGCCCAGGACCGGAATGTCATCCTCTTGCAGGGCGTGGGCCAGCTTCAGCGGGGTCTGGCCCCCGAACTGGACGACGCAGCCGATCAGCTCGCCGTTCGAACGCTCGACCTCGATCAGCTCCAGCACGTCCTCGGCCGTCAGCGGCTCGAAATACAGGCGATCGGAGGTGTCGTAGTCGGTCGAGACGGTCTCGGGGTTGCAGTTGACCATGATGCTCTCGACGCCGATCTGGTCGAAGGCGAAGGCCGCGTGGCAGCAGCAGTAGTCGAACTCGATCCCCTGGCCGATCCGGTTCGGACCGCCGCCCATGATGATGGCCTTCTTCTTGCTCGTCGGCTCGGACTCGCACTCGGGGATCTGGCCGAGAGCACCGGTCTCATAGGTCGAGTACATGTAGGCGGTGGCTGAGGCGAACTCGGCGGCGCAGGTGTCGATGCGCTTGAACACCGGGCGCACGTTCAGGCCGCGACGGGCGGTCCGGACGGATTTTTCGCTCTGGCCGGTCAGGGCGGCGAGGCGGGCGTCGGAGAAGCCCTTGGACTTCAGGCGGCGGAACTCGGTCGGGTCGGTCGGCAGGCCCTTAACCCTGACATGGCCTTCCTCGCGCACGATGTCGGCGATCTGGCGCAGGAACCACGGTTCGTAAGCGCAGGCAGCGTTGACCTCTTCGACCGTAAGGCCGTGGCGGAAGGCCTGGGCGATGACGCGGATACGGTCGGGCGTGGGGATGCCCAAAGCGCGGATCACGGCGTTGCGCGCTGTTTCGTCCTCTGCGCCCGCCACGCCGTCGATCTCGATCTCGTCGAAGCCGGACAGGCCGGTCTCAAGCCCGCGAAGGGCCTTCTGCATCGATTCCTGGAAGGTGCGGCCGATGGCCATGACCTCGCCCACCGACTTCATCGAGGTGCCCAGCAGGGGCTCCGAACCCGGATATTTCTCGAAAGCGAAGCGCGGGATCTTGGTGACGACATAGTCGATCGACGGCTCGAACGACGCCGGCGTCACCTGTGTGATGTCGTTGGTCAGTTCGTCCAGGGTGTAGCCGACCGCCAGACGCGCCGCGACCTTGGCGATGGGGAAGCCGGTGGCCTTTGACGCCAGGGCCGACGAACGCGACACGCGCGGGTTCATCTCGATCACGACCATGCGGCCGTCCGCAGGGTTGATGGCCCACTGCACGTTCGAGCCCCCCGTCTCGACGCCGATCTCGCGCAGCACATTGATCGAGCCCGTCCGCATCCGCTGATATTCCTTGTCGGTCAGCGTCAGGGCGGGGGCGACGGTGATGGAGTCGCCGGTGTGGACCCCCATCGGATCGACGTTCTCGATTGAGCAGATGATGATGCAGTTGTCCGCCGTGTCGCGAACGACCTCCATCTCGTATTCTTTCCACCCCAGGACCGATTCCTCGATCAGCACCTCGGTGGTCGGCGACAGGTCCAGGCCGCGCAGGACGATCTCCTCGAACTCCTCGCGGTTGAAGGCGATGCCGCCGCCGGTGCCGGCCAGGGTGAAGGACGGGCGGATCACGGCGGGCAGGCCGACGAACTCCAGCCCCTCCAGCGCCTCTTCCATCGAATGGGCGGCCTTGGAGCGGGGCGATTCCAGGCCCAGCTTGTCCATGGCGTCGCGGAATTTCTGGCGATCCTCGGCCTTGTCGATCACCTCGGCCTTGGCGCCGATCATCTCGACGCCGTGCTTGGCCAGCGCGCCGGATTCATGCAGGGCCAGGGCGGTGTTCAGCGCGGTCTGGCCGCCCATGGTGGGCAGCAGGGCGTCCGGCTTTTCCTTGATGATGATCTTCTCGACCATCTCGGGCGTGATCGGCTCGATATAGGTGGCGTCGGCCACCTCCGGGTCGGTCATGATGGTGGCGGGGTTCGAGTTGACCAGGATGACCCGGTAGCCTTCCGCCTTCAGCGCCTTGCAGGCTTGGACGCCGGAATAGTCGAACTCGCACGCCTGGCCGATGACGATCGGGCCGGCGCCGATGATGAGGATGGACTTGATGTCTGTGCGCTTGGGCATCGCCAGCTCTTCTTCTTATTGAACGCTAGTGGGTCACGACCGCGCATTCCCAGCCGTCATACTCCAGCTGGAAGGCCGCGGCCCAGGTCTGCATCATGGCCGAGGTCGCCGCAAAAGACGCCTCGTCCACCGCCATGGTCGTCTCGAGCACCGTCATGTCGTCGGCGCCGCGCGTCAGAAAGCCGGCGCGCCGGGCGACCTCGTTCAGGTCGCCGTGGTCGCCCTCGCCATAGAAATAGAACAGCGTATGGCGCGGCGTCACGCCGCTGTCGCCCTGTTCGGCCAGCGCCGCGCGCACCATGGCGTCGCGTTCGTCATGACGGATGTCCGAGGCGTCCAAGGGGGGCGTCGTCCTTCGTTCTCTGTCGTTCTCTGGGCGCGCGAGAAGTCCCCGCAGAGCCTGGCCCTGCGACGCTCACGTCTGCTTGTCGGTTAAGCGGCCCGTTTAGAGAGGGAGGGGCCAGGGGGCAAGACCTTAAGCGTCCGCGATCGCCGCGATCCAATCGGGGAGTTCGTCGATGCGGGCGAGGGAGACGTAGCGCGGCTCATTCTCCGGGGCGTCGGCCAGTTCGTGGGCCCAGGTGACGTGATAGGGGATGTGGACGCCGAAGGCGCCGGCGGCGATGGCGGGCAGGACGTCGGACTTCATGGAGTTGCCGGCCATGACGGCCTCGGCCGGGCCCGTACCGTGGCGGGTGAAGACCCGCTCGTAGGTGGCGCGATCCTTTTCGGAGACGATCTCGACGGCGCTGAACAGGTCGCCCAGGCCCGAGGCCGCCAGTTTGCGCTCCTGGTCCAGGAGATCGCCCTTGGTGATCAGGACCAGGCGGTATTTTTCGGACAGTTCGGCGACGACCGCGTCCACGCCGGGCAGGGTCTCGACCGGATGGGCCAGCATCTCGCGACCGGCCGCCAGGATCTCGCGCACGACATGCGGCGGAGCCTCGCCGTTCGTCAGCTCCATCGCCGTCTCGATCATTGACAGGGTGAAGCCCTTGATGCCGTAGCCATAGAGCCGCAGGTTGCGTTGCTCGGTTTCGGCCAGGCGCGCCTCGATGGTCGCTTCGTCGCCGTGGTCGGCCAGAAGATCGACGAACCGCGCGTGGGTCAGGCGGAAGATCGTCTCGTTGTGCCAGAGGGTGTCGTCGGCATCGAGGCCGACCGTGGTGATGCTCATGCCGCGCCCCTATCATGGGACGAACGCGGAAGGGAGACGCGATGAACGGATCGGCGGTGGTGATCGGGGCGACGGGCGGCATCGGCCGGGCGATGGTCGAGCGGATCGTGGCGGACGGCGCGTTCGAGACCGTGTGGGCCGTGTCGCGGTCCGGCGCGGATGTGGCGGGCGCACTAGGGTTGGCGGCCGATCTGGAGGATGAGGCCAGTCTGGCGTCCGCCGCCGAACGGATCGGCCAGGGACCGGCCCCAATCCTGATCGTCGCGGCGACCGGAGTGCTGCACGACGGGCGTCAGCCGGAGCGGTCGTTTCGTCAGTTGGATGCGGTACATCTGTTGCGGGACTATCGCGTCAATGCGGTGGGGCCGGCGCTGGCGGCGAAACATCTGCTGCCGCTGATGCCGCGCCATCGGCGGGCGGTTTTCGCAGCCCTGTCGGCGCGGGTGGGGTCGATCGCCGACAACCGGCTGGGCGGCTGGCACGCCTATCGCGCGTCCAAGGCGGCGCTGAACATGATCCTGCGCAATCTGTCGGTCGAGATGGCGCGCAGCCATCCGCAGGCGGTGATCGCCGGTCTGCATCCCGGCACGGTGGCGACGGACCTGAGCGCGCCGTTTCAGAAGGGGGTGGTGGAGGGCAAGCTGTTCACGGTCGACTATTCCGCCGAGCGGCTGCTGTCCGTGCTGTCGGACCTGACCCCGGCCGACAGCGGCGGCGTGTTCGCTTGGGACGGGGTGCGGGTGCCCGAATAGCGCGCAGTCGTGACTTGAGCGAGACGGCCGACTGACGTCAGATGGTGGTCATGCGTCTGAGCGTTTCCACCCGGCTTTTCAGCCTTCTGTTGCTCGGCCTGCCGCTGAGCGTTCCCGCCGTGGCCCAACCGGTCGCTTCGCCGGTTGTCGATCCCGTGGTCGCCACAGCGCCCTCGCGCGACCGCGTGCGGTTGAACCAGCGCGTGTTCGATCGGGTGTGGAGCGAGGTGCGGCGGGGCTATTACGATCCGACCCTGCACGGCGTCGATTGGAACGCCGCGCGGGCGACGTTCCGGCCCCAGGCCCTGGCGGCGAGCGATGAGCGCGGGCTGTACCGCGTCATCAATGCGATGCTGGATCTGCTGGACGACGGTCATGCAGCGGCCAGTCCGCCGGCGGCGGTGCGGCGTCAGGAGGCGCAGTTCGCCCGGCGCGCCGTGATGGGCCTGACCCTGATGCGGGGCGAGACGCCGGACGACTGGACCGTCGAGCGCATCCGGCCGGGCTCGCCGGCCGAGGCGGCGGGCGTGCAGATGGGCTGGGCCCTGAAGTCGGTCGATGGGAAGCCCTGGGGACCGGATGTCGAGACCTATGACGGGGTTCCGGTGCAGTTGGTCCTGACCGACGATGCGGGACAGAGGCGCGAGATCGCCCTGACGCCGCGGGTGATGGAGGCCATCGAGCCGTTCACAGCCGACAAGTCGCGGCCGGGGGTGCTGGTGCTGCGCGTCGAGCAGTTCGACAAAGGCCTGGGCGCCTGGATGGGCAGTGAACTGGAAGGCCTGCCGCCGGATGTCGACGTGGTGCTGGACCTGCGCGGCAATCCCGGCGGGCGGCTGATGGAGGCGGAATCGGTCCTGACCTGTTTCCTGCCGCGCGATCAGGTCTGGGCGACGCGGACGGGACGCAGCGGCCGGCCGGTGGTTCTGCGGGCGGCGGGCGACTGCGGCGATCGGCGCGATCCTCTGGCCAATGATGTGGCGGTTCTGGTCGACCAGGGCAGCCGCAGCGCCGCCGAACTGACGCCGGCCGCCTTGCAGGAGGCGCGGCGCGGCATCGTGGTGGGCGAGAAGACGGGGGGATCGGTGCTGATCGCTCAGGAGACCAATCTGCCGGACGGCGGGCGGCTGACGCTCAGCCGGGCGGACTTCGTGACTTCGGGCGGGATTCGGCTGGAGAAGCGGGGGGTCACGCCGGACATCGCCGCGCCCCGCACCGTGGCCCAGCGCCGCGCGGGCGACGATCCGACACTGGAGACGGCGATCGCCGCCCTTCAGGCCGAGGATCGCGCCAGGGCCGACACCCCCGCCAGCGGCCTCTAGATCAGCAGCATTTGAACCCGCCGGCGCCGCCGAAGCGGCGCTGCTCGTGCAGGCGGAAGAAGGCGGTCTTGTCCAGCGGCGGCTGGTCGGGATGGGTCGCCGCCGCGTGATCGACATAGGCCTGATAATCCGGCTGACCGATCATGGCGCCGGCCGTGCGCCGGACGCCGCGACCCCACCGCAGGGCGGTGTCGCGACACAGGCAGAGCAGATCCTCGTTCGAGGGACTAGGCACGGGCCGCATCCGCCGCCTCGTCGGCCGCCGTCAGTTGGTGGCTTTCCGGATATTCGCGGACCGTCGGGCGGTTGTTCGCATAGGCCTTGCGGCACGCCAGGACGCCATAGACGACCATGGTGACGACCACGAACAGGAAGCCCGCCGTCAGGGTCGAGTTGACGTAGTCGTTGACCACGATGCGGTGCATGTCGCCGATGCTCTTGGCCGGGGCGACCAGTTCGCCGGCGCCCAGCGCCTCCTGATACTTGCGGGCGTGGGACAGGAAGCCGATGCGGACGTCCGGGTGGAACAGTTTCTGGAAGCCCGCCGTCAGGGTGCAGATCAGCAGCCAGGTCGCGGGAACGACCATGACCCAGGCGAACTTCTCGCGCTTCATCTTGAACAGGACGACGGTGCCCAGGATCAGGGCGACGGCGGCCAGCATCTGGTTGGCGATGCCGAACAGGGGCCACAGGCTGTTGATGCCGCCCAGCGGATCGACCACGCCGGTGTAGAGGAAATAGCCCCACAGCCCGACCGTCAGGGCCGTGGCGACGACGTTGGCGCCCCACGACTTGGTCTCGCGCATCTTGGGCACGGCGACGCCCAGCAGGTCCTGGATCATGAAGCGGCAGACCCGGGTGCCGGCGTCCACCGTGGTCAGGATGAACAGGGCCTCGAACAGGATGGCGAAGTGATACCAGAAGGCCATCATGGCCTTGCCGCCGATCACGCCGGACAGGATGTGCGCCATGCCGACCGCCAGAGTCGGGGCGCCGCCTGCGCGCGACAGGATGGAGTGTTCGCCCACATCGCGCGCCAGCTGTTCAAGCTCTCCGGGCGTGATGTGGAAGCCCCACTGGGCCACGGCGGCGGCGGCAGAGGCCGCATCCTTGCCGATGACGGCGACCGGGCTGTTCATGGCGAAATAGACGGCCGGGTCCAGAACCGTGGCGGCGATCAGGGCCATGACGGCGACGAAGCTTTCACACAGCATGGCGCCGTAGCCGATCATCGGGATTTGGGCTTCGTTCTCCAGCAGCTTGGGCGTGGTGCCCGACGAGATCAGGGCGTGGAAGCCCGACACGGCGCCGCAGGCGATGGTGATGAATAGGAAGGGGAACAGGGCGCCGGCGAAGACCGGGCCTGTGCCGTCGATGAAGGGGGTGATGGCCGGCATCTGCAGGTGCGGGCGCACGATCAGGATGCCGACGGCCAGGGCCACGATCGCGCCGATCTTCAGGAAGGTCGATAGATAGTCGCGCGGCGCCAAAAGCAGCCACACCGGAATGACCGAGGCGATGAAGCCATAGACCATCATCAGGATCGCCAGGGTCGGGCCGGTCAGGGTGAAGGCCGGGCCCCAGAACGGATCCGCCGCGATATGGCCGCCGCCGATGATTGCCAGGATCAGCAGAACGACGCCGATCACCGACACCTCGCCCACGCGGCCCGGCCGCAGGAAGCGGGTGTAAAGGCCCATGAAGATGGCGATGGGAATGGTGGCGGCGACCGTGAACGTGCCCCACGGGCTTTCGGCCAAGGCCTTGACCACGACCAGGGCCAGAACCGCCAGGATGATGACCATGATCATCAGGACGCCGACCTGGGCGATGATGCCGGGGATGTTGCCCATCTCGGTGCGGATCATGTCGCCCAGCGACTTGCCGTCGCGACGCGTGGACATGAACAGGACCATCATGTCCTGCACCGCCCCGGCCAGCACGGCGCCGACCAGAATCCACAGGACGCCCGGGAGATAGCCCATCTGGGCGGCCAGCACTGGCCCGACCAGGGGCCCTGCGCCGGCGATGGCGGCGAAGTGGTGGCCGAACAGGACGTTCTTGGGCGTCGGCACATAGTCCAGCCCGTCATTGCGGCGCATGGCCGGGGTCAGGCGCGCGGGGTTCAGCTGCATGACCTTGTTGGCCAGGTAGCGACTGTAGAACCGATAGGCGATCGCATAGGTGCAGACGGCGGCGACCACCATCCAGACCGCGCTGATGCTTTCGCCCTGATGCAGGGCGATGATGCCGAGGGACACCGCCCCCAGGATGGCGATGGCGCCGAAGATTATGGGTGTGCTGAGTTTGCCCACGACAGATCCCTCCCGGCCGGCTGACTGCGACCCTCGCCCTTGGTTTGCACCACAATGCGGGACAAGGCCAATCGACTAAAGTCGTAAAAATGAGGGATCAGACGTCTCCTCCCTGCGGAGCGGGGAGGTGGCGCGGCGCTTCTTCAGCGCCGTGACGGAGGGGTTCTGCGACGCATCACAGGCGCCTGTGCGACTTCAAGAACCCCTCCACCGCTCTGCGGTCCCCCTCCCCGCTAGCGGGGAGGAGACGCAAGTCAGTTCCGAACGACTTTCACACAGCTTGCGGCTTCCCGCGCGCGTTCGCGGGCCTGTTCGACATCGGCGCCGCGGGCGACAGCCACGCCCATGCGGCGGCGTTCGAAGGCCTCGGGCTTGCCGAACAGACGCAGGTCGGTGGTCGGGACCGACAGGGCCTCCGCCACGCCCTCGAAGGCGATTCCTTGCGCGTCCATGCCGCCATAGATGACCGCGCTGGCGGCGGGCTCGCGCTGGGTCACGTCGACGGGCAGACCCAAGATGGCGCGGGCGTGAAGTGCAAACTCGCTCATCGTCTGGCTGGCCAGGGTCACCAGACCGGTGTCGTGCGGGCGGGGCGAGACCTCGGAGAACCAGACCTGGTCGCCCTTGACGAACAGCTCGACGCCGAAGACGCCGTAACCGCCCAAGGCCTCTGTGACCTTCGCTGCGATGTCCTGGGAGGCGGCCAGCGCAGCGGGCGTCATGGCCTGCGGCTGCCAGCTTTCGACATAGTCGCCCTTGACCTGGCGGTGGCCGATGGGTGCGCAGAAATCCGTGCGGGTCGTGCCGTCGGCGTCGCGCGAGCGGACGGTTAGCAGCGTGATCTCGAAGTCGAAGTCGATGCGTCCCTCGACGATGACGCGGCCGCCGGCGACCCTGCCGCTGTCTTGCGCATAGGTCCAGGCGTCGGCGATTTCATCGGCGCCTTCGACGAAGGACTGGCCTTTGCCCGACGAGGACATGACCGGCTTGACGAAGTTGGGATAGCCGACGGCCTCGGCGCCGGCGGCCAGTTCCTCGGCCGAGCCGGCGAATGCGTAGGGGCTGGTGGGCAGGCCCAGCGCTTCGGCGGCCAGTTTGCGGATGCCCTCGCGGTTCATCGTCAGTTGCACGGCGCGAGCCGTCGGGACGACCGTCGCCATGCCGGCGGCCTCGATATCGGCCAGGACCTCGGTGGCGATGGCCTCGATCTCGGGCACGATGAAGTGCGGAGCCTCGGCCAGGATAACGCCGTTCAGCACCTGGGCGTCGGTCATGGGGATGACGTGGCTGCGGTGAGCGACCTGCATGGCCGGGGCATTGGGATAGCGATCGACGGCGATGACCTCGACGCCGAGCCGCTGAAGTTCGATGGCGACTTCCTTGCCCAGTTCGCCCGAGCCCAGCAGCATGACGCGCACGGCGGTGTCGGAAAGCGGGGTGCCGAGTTTCATGGCGTCAGGCTCCGGTAGCGGGTTCGATCAGGTCCCAGGCGTTGCCGTAGAGGTCTTCGAAGACCACCACCTTGCCATAGGTCTCATGTCGCGGGGTTTCGCGGAAGTGGACGCCGGCGGCAAGCCAGGCGGCGTGGTCGCGCATCAGGTCGTCCGTCTCCAGAAACAGCCAGACCCGGCCGCCGGCCTGGTTGCCGACCTGAGCCTTCTGCGCGTCGGTCGTGGCGCGCGCCAGCAGCAGGCTGGTCTCGCCGCCTTTGGGGGTGACGCGCACCCAGCGTTTGCCGCCGCCCATGTCGGTGTCTTCGCTGAGCGCGAAGCCCAGCTTGCCGACATAGAAGGCGATGGTCGCGTCATAGTCGTGGACCAGCAGGGTGATCGCGCCGATCCGGCTCATGGCTTCTTCTTTCAAAGAAATCCTCCCCCGTGAAGCGTCGCGCCACGGGGGAGGACTTGGGCGTTACAGGCGCGCCTTGACCGCCGCGACGATGGCGTCCGAGGTGATGCCGAACTTCTCGTACAGAACCTCGGCCGGGGCCGAGGCGCCGAAGCCGGTCATGCCGATGAAGGCGCCGTCTTCGCCGATGAAGCGTTCCCAGCCTTGCTTGATCGCGGCTTCCACGGCGACGCGGACCGTGCCGCGGCCGATGACCGAGGCCTGGTAGGCGGCGTCCTGCTGTTCGAAAAGTTCGAACGAAGGGACGGAGACGACGCGGGTCGCCACGCCTTCGGCTTCCAGCGTTTCGGCGGCCTTCAGCGCCAGGGCCAGTTCGGTGCCGGTGCCGAACAGTGTGACCTTGGCCTCGCCATTGGCGGCCTTGATCTCATAGGCGCCCTTCGCCGACAGGTTTTCGGTCGCGGAGACGGTGCGGACGGCCGGGGTCTTCTGGCGCGACAGGGCCAGGGCCGACGGGGCGGTCTTGGTCTGCAGGGCGATCTGCCAGCACTCCATCGCCTCGATGGTGTCGGCGGGGCGGAAGACCAACAGGTTCGGAATGGCGCGCAGGGCCGCCAGATGTTCGACCGGCTGGTGCGTCGGACCGTCTTCGCCCAGGCCGATCGAATCGTGCGTCAGGACGTGGATAGCGCGCACGCCCATCAGGGCGCCCAGGCGGATGGCCGGGCGGCTGTAGTCCGAAAACACCATGAAGGTGCCGCCGTAGGGAATGACCCCGCCGTGCAGGGCCAGGCCGTTCATGGCTGCGGCCATGCCGAACTCGCGGATGCCCCAGTTGACGTAGCGACCTTCATAGGTCGGCGCATCCAGGATCGGCGTGCCCTTGACGAAGGTGTTGTTCGAACCGGTCAGGTCGGCCGAGCCGCCGACCAGTTCGGGAATGGCGGCGAACAGTTCGTCCAGCGCCGCGCCCGACGACTGGCGCGTCGCCTGGGCGGGCTGGGTCGCGACCAGTTCGGCGATCTTGGCGTTCAGGGCGTCGAAGGCGGCCTCGGGCAGGTCGCCCTTCATGGCGCGGGTGAAGTCGGCGGCCTGGGCCGAGGCGGCGAGGCGGGCCTCCCACTTCTTGCGGTCCTTGGCGCCGCGACGGCCGACCTTCTTCCAGGCGTCGGCGATCGTCTGGGGCATTTCGAAGGGATCGTGATCCCAGGCCAGGCCCAGGCGCGTGGCGGCGATCTCGGCGGCGCCCAGGGCCGCGCCGTGGGTCTTGTGGCTGCCTTCCATCGTGGCGGCGCCCTTGCCGATCTTGGTCTTGCAGGCGATCAGGGTGGGCTTGTCCTGACGCATGGCCCACTTCATCGCGCCCTTGATGGCGTTCATGTCGTGACCGTCGATCGCCTTGACCGCCCAGCCGGCGGCCTTGAAGCGGGCCTTCTGGTCGGTCGCATCCGACAGCGAGACCTTGCCGTCGATGGTGATCTCGTTGTCGTCCCACAGGACGTGCAGCTTGTTCAGCTTGTAGCGGCCGGCGAGCGCGATGGCTTCCTGCGACACGCCTTCCATCAGGCAGCCGTCGCCGGCGATGACCCAGGTGCGGTGATCGACCAGACCATCGCCATACTTGGCCGCCAGATGTCGCTCGGCCATGGCGAAACCGACCGAAGTGGCCAGACCCTGGCCCAGCGGGCCGGTGGTGACCTCGACGCCGGGCATATGGCCGTACTCAGGGTGGCCGGCGGTCTTGGAGCCCCACTGGCGGAAGTTCGACAGCTCCTCCTTGGTCGCGGCCTTGTAGCCGGTCAGGTGCAGCAGGGCGTAGATCAGCATCGAGCCGTGGCCGGCCGACAGGATGAAGCGGTCGCGGTCGGCCCAGTCGGGGCGGGAGGCGTCGAACTTCAGGAAGCGAGAAAACAGCAGCGTGGCGACGTCGGCCATGCCCATCGGCATGCCTGGGTGGCCGGATTTGGCCTTCTCGACGCCGTCCATTGCGAGGACGCGAATGGCGTTCGCCATCTGCTCGGGCGTGGCCTTTGGTGCGGTTTTGGCGTCGGTCACTGTGGAGACCTCTGTTGGGAAGGCGGAAAAAGGGGGCGCGCCCCTTTACCCCGGCGCGTCGTCGGCTTCTATACGGAATCTAAAGGAGCGACCGATGGCAGACGCCACCACGGCCGCACGGGCGCGTATCGACCGCGCCCTGGCCGAACTGGAACGCAAGATTCTGGAGCTGAAGGCGCGGCCCGCCTCGGCGCCCGAGATCGCGGACGACGACCTGTTCGCTCCGCGCGCCACAGGTCAGCGCGTGGCCGAACTGGAGGCCGCCGGGCGCGAGGCGTCCGAGGCGCTGGGCCGCGCCGTTCAGGCCGTGCGCGAAGCCCTGGCCGAAAGCGAGGCCGGCTGATGGCGACAGTGACGGTCGAGGTCAACGGCCGCCCCTATGCGGTGGGCTGCGCCGACGGGCAGGAAGAGCGCGTGCGCATCCTGGCCAAACAGTTCGACAATCAGGTGCGCCAGGTCGCAGGCGACGTGGGCCATGTCGGCGATCTGCGTCTGTTTCTGATGTCCGCGCTGATCCTGGCCGACGAACTGCATGAGGCGCGGCTGAACGTCGGCAAGGCGGGGCATTCGTCAGCGACCGTCCCGGCGGCGGCTTCGACGGACGGGGTCGCCGAGGCGCTGAACGCCGTCGCCGCGCGGATCGAAAAGATCGCCCAGAACCTCTAAACGATTATTCCGCTGCGGATGCTGGCGTCGGGGCCGGCGAAGGCCTATCTTGATCGACGGCGGGTCTTGCTGCGGCTCACGTCGAAGACAACATATCCTTCTGACCTTAATTCACTCTACGGGATCTGTCCCTGTCCGGGCTCGAGGGCTTGGGCATACGGAGCCCACCTGGCTACCCAGGTCGAGAGGATTTAAACGTTCTTCACGGTTCGCGCGGCGCCGCCACCCTCTCTCTGTGATGTGCTATCGCTCGCCGCGCGGCGGCTCCCTGCATGAGCACGCGTAGGGGCGGTTCGATGATCCAGGACAAGCACGAACTTCGATCGGCCGCCCGCGCCTTGCGCAAGCGTCTGGCCGAGGTCGACCCGCTGGCCACCAGCCGGGCAGCGGACCATGTCAATGCGCTTCCCGTCGCTCAGATCGTCGCGCTCTATCGCGCCATGGGGTCGGAGCTGGCCACCGACGCCCTGGCCGCAGCGCTGGAGGCGGCGGGCCGCCGGCTGTGCCTGCCGGTCGTGGTCCAGCGCGACGCGCCGATGGAGTTCCGCGCCTGGTCGCCCGGCGAGCCGCTGGAGATGGACGCCGCCGGATGCCCCGCGCCGCTGCCGCTGGCCGAGGTCGTCATGCCGGACCTGATCCTGACGCCGCTGCTGGCCTTTGACGATCAGGGCGGGCGCCTGGGGCAGGGCGGGGGCTACTACGACCGGACCTTCGCCGCCCAACCCGACGCCATCCGCATCGGTTTCGCCTATGCCGGCCAAAGGGTCGAACGGCTGGCGCTAGAGCCTCACGACATTCGACTGCATGGCGTTCTGACCGAGACCGGCTATACGGCTTGCCAATGAGACTGGCATTTTTCGGCGACGTCATCGGCAAGTCCGGCCGTGACGGCATCAGCGATCATCTTCCGGGCCTTAAGCGGGACCTGAAACTCGACTTCGTGGTGGTGAATGCGGAGAACGCCGCGGGCGGCTTCGGCATCACCGAGAACACGGCGCGCGAGCTGTTCATGGCGGGCGCCGACTGCCTGACGCTGGGCAACCACAGCTGGGACCAGCGCGAGGCCCTGACCTATATCGTGCGCGAGCCGCGCCTGATCCGGCCGGCCAACTATCCGCGCCTGATGGATGCGCCGGGCGCCGGGGCCAATCTGTTCGAGACCCATTCGGGCCGGACGGTCCTAGTCATGAACGTGTTGGGCCGGGTGCATATGGACCCGATGGACGATCCGTTCGGCGCGGTGGAGCGCGAACTGGCGGCGGCGCCGCTGGGCGCGGTGGCGGACGCGGTCATCGTGGACATGCATGCCGAGGTCACGTCCGAGAAGATGGCGATGGGCCATTTCTGCGACGGGCGCGCGTCGCTGGTGGTCGGCACCCACACCCATGTGCCCACCGCCGACTGCCAGATCCTGCCCGGCGGCACGGCCTATCAGACCGACGCCGGGGGCTGCTGCGACTACGACAGCGTGATCGGCAACGAGAAGGAAGAGCCGCTGCGCCGCTTCACCACCCGGATTTCGGGCGGCCGCTACATGCCCGCCTCCGGCCCGGCGACGGTATGCGGGGTCTTCGTCGAGACCGACGACCGAACGGGGCTGGCGACGCGGGTCGAGCCGATCCGGGTCGGCGGGCGGTTGTCTCAGGCGATTCCGGTCGTCTGATCCGGCGCCGACCGCTCAGGCGGTTGTAAGGGTGTTCGAGCCGGCCTCGATCACCATGGTCTGGCGCAGGCTGAGCGTCCCGTCGCGGTCCGACACCTTATCCAGAACCTTGAACTGGGTGGTCCAGAGGTTGGGCGTCGCTTCGCAGACCATGTAGCCGCGCTGAGAGTTTCGGAACTCCAGCTGGGGATTGGCCGCCATGAACGGCTCGTAATCGGAGCCGCGATCCGACCCGTCGCCGCGCGAGCTGATCGAGGTGCCGACGAACTCGATCGCGACGGGGGCGCCTTCCGGCTGGCTGCCGTCCAGCCAAAGGCCGCCAGCGTAGTTCTGATGTTCGTCGCCGGTCAGGACCACCACGTTGTCGATGCGGCGGTCGCGGATGTGGCGCAGCAGGCGATTGCGGGGCACCCGATAGCCGGCCCAGCTGTCGGTGTTGACCCCCTGGCCGCCTGAGGTGTTGCGGTTCAGGTCCATCATCATGACCTGCTGGGCCAGGGCCTTCCAGCGGGCCTTCGAGCGATCCAGATTGGTCAGCAGCCAGGCCTCCTGAGCGTCGCCCAGCACCTGGGCCGCCGTCGCCTCCATGCCGGGGCAGGTGACGTTGAAGCGGCCGCCGCAGGGCTGGTCCGAGCGGAACTGGCGGGTGTCGAGAAAGGCCACATCCAGCAGGTCGCCGTACTGGGCCCGGCGATAGGCCTGCATGGCGGCGCCGCGCGGGAAGGCCGACTTCCGCATGGGCATGAACTCGTAGAAGGCCTGCATGGCGGCGGCGCGGCGCAGCAGGAAGACCTCTGGCGGAGAGCCTTCCTGATCTGTTTCGCTGACCCAGTCGTTGTCGACCTCGTGGTCGTCATAGGTGCAGAACCAGGCCGCCGAGGCGCGCAAGGCCAGCAGGTCCGCATCCATCGTGTACTGGGAATAGCGGCGGCGATAGTCGTCGAGGCTGTAGACCTCTCCGCCAAGATGGACGCGCGTATTGTCCAGCGGACCTGCGGCCGACTGATGGATGGGGTCGCCGCGGTCCTCATAGATGTAGTCGCCGTAGCAGAAGATGAAATCCAGATCCTCCTCCGCCATCTTGCGGTGGGCGGTGTAATAGCCCTGCTCATAGGCCTGGCAGCCGGCGACGCCGAAGCGGACGGAAGCGGGCGAGGCGCCGAGCAGCGGGGCGGTCTTGGCGCGGCCGACGCCGCTGCGCTCGGTCCCGCACTGGAAACGGTAGAAATAGGGGCGGGCCGGCTCCAGCCCTTCGACCTCGACGTGGACGGAGTGGCCCAGTTCTGGCCGAGCGATCGCCTCACCGGAGCGGACGATGGTGTTCAAGCCCCGGTCGGCGGCGACCTCCCACTTCACGGCGACGGGCGCGCGGGGCATGCCGGAGCCATAGGCGAGGGGATCGGGCGCAAGTCGCGTCCAGATAACGAAGCCGTCGGGCAGGGGATCGCCGGCCGTGACGCCCAGTCGGAAGGGGTTGGTGTCGAAGACGGCCTGGGCCAGGGCGGGGCCGGTATGCGACAGCGCCAGACCTCCCCCGAAGGCGGCCAGGATCGAACGGCGAGAGAGGGCGAGTGTCGTCATCGAAGGCTCCCGGACTTCAGGCCGGCTCTATCGCGGCGATGTGACAGATTTCCGAGCCTTATGTTCAGTCGTCGATCGGCGTCGGTCCCTCACGACCTGACGAACCTGCTCCAGTTCGGCGGCGCGGCGTTGCGGCGTATGAACATCCATGACGTAGCCTTGCCCTGCGCGGGCCAGGGCGACGCGCTCCTCCGGGTTGCGAATCAGGCGGTCCATGGCTGACCGCAAGGTCGCAGGCGTTACGGCGTCAACATAGAGGGCGTGATCGCCGCTGGCCTCGCGAAGGCCGCCCCGGCCGGAGGAGATGAGCGCTGCGCCCGCCGCATGGGCCTCCACGGCCGTCAGGCCGAAAGGCTCGTCCCAGACCGACGGCGTCAGGGCGATGGCGGCCGTCTGCATCCGCCGCCGCACCACGCCCAAGGGCGCGGACTTGAGCACCTCGACCCGGTCGCCGTAACGCTCCAGCGGCGCGACATGCCCGGTCGCCCAGCGCGCGTGGTCGTGCCAGTCGTTCAGCATCAGCACGGCGCGCCAGTCGGGGTGGGCGTCCAGAACGCCGGGCAGGGCCGCGCACAGGACATCGAGGCCTTTCTCCGGCATGGCGCGCCCGGCGAAGGCGATCACCGGCTCTCGATCCTCGGTCGAGGCCAGCCAGGCGCCGGCGTCGATGGGGTTGGGCACCGCGAAGGCTCGATCGTCCAGGTCGGGGAAGGTGCGCACGAAGGCGTCGCGCTCCGCCAAGCTGACGAAGATCAGGCCATCCAGCCTCTCATAACGCGCCCGATACCGCCAGCGGTCGATGGGGTGGCGCGGCGGGCGCAGGGCGTTGTGGCGATAGAGCAGATGGGGCTTGTCGGGCAGGGCCTGCTGCACCGCCAACGCCTGTTTCACCTGCTGATGATGTTCGATCACATCGGGGCGAAAGGCGCGCAAACGCTCGATCAGGGTCGGCATGCGGATGCGCCCCCCCGGCAGGGCGTCCACGCCCGCGGAAACGCCGTCATCCGCGCCCTGGCAGCAGAAGATGCGCGTCTCGCCGCCCTGACCGACGCCCGCCATCGTCCGCACGACGGTTTCCATCGAGTTGGGCTGGGTTTCCGAAAAGAGACATCCCGGAGGAAGAAGAATGGCGGTGCGCAGGGCGACCTCCAAAGGAAGGACGGCGCCCTCTATAGACGGTTCGTGGCCGAACGGCGACGGCCTCACTCGATCAGCCTCGGCGCCGGGCCCTGAGACGCAGCCGCATCGGCTCGCGGCTGCGCAGGGTGACTTGGTGGACCGGACGGGGTTCGACCGTGGTCAGGGCCTCGACATCGGCGACGCGGAGGATGGCGGCCAGAGCGATCATCGCCTCTTGCAGGGCGAAGGCGGCGCCGATGCAGACGCGGGGACCGGCGCTGAAAGGGATGTAGGCGTAGCGGTCGATGGCCTTGCGGTTTTCGGGCAGGAAGCGCTCGGGCTTGAAGGCGTCGGGGTCGTCCCACAGCAACTTATGACGCTGGAGGATCCACGGCGAGATGATGACGGTGGCGCCGGCCTTGACCGTCTGTCCGCCGATCTCGTCGTCGGCCAGGGCCTTGCGGGCCATGGTCGGGGCGGGCGGAAACAGGCGCATCGTCTCCTCCAGCACGGCGCGGGTCCAGGGCAGGGCCTCGGCCCATTTCGGATCGGAGACGTCGAAGGCGTCGGCCTCGACCTGGAGCCGGGCCAAATACTCCGGCTGGCGCGACAGCAGATGCAGGGTCCAGCCTAAGGCGCGGGCCGTGGTCTCGTGCCCCGCCAGGATGAAGGTCAGGATGTTGGCCGCGACCTCTTCATCGGTCAGGCCGGGACCGCCGTTGTCATCCCTGGCCAACAGAAGCGCGCTGAGCAGGTCGGCCGGCGGCGTGTCGCCAGTCTCGATCCGTGTGCGACGCGCCTCGACCAGTTTGGTGACGCGCTGCTCGAAGAAGCGGGCCGAGCGGAAACTGGCCAGCCGGCCCAGGCGCGGGGCCCAGTCCGGCGCGCCCAGCACGTCCAGCGGATCGATGCGCGCACCGTTGGCCAGGAACTGGTTCAGCGCCCGCTCGAACCCGCGCGCCTCGCCGCCCAGTTCGTCCGAGAACATGGTTGCGGACAGGATGTCGAAGGTCAGGCCCGACATTTCGCTGTCGATATCCAGCACCCGCCCGCGCGCCGACAGCGACCAGGCGGCCACGCGCGCGTGACAGACCTCGGCCATCCGGGCGTTCAGCGTGGCCATCTTGGCCGGGGTGAACAGGGGCGCGAGGATACGCCGAGCGCGACGCCAGACCTCGCCCTCTGTCAGCAGGAGGCCCTCAGCCAGCATCGGCCCCAGCACCCGCCGTTGCAGATCGCCCTTCACATAGTTGGCGGCGTTCTCGGTCAGGACGTGACGCACGCCCTCGGGATGGCTGACCACCAGGATTTCGCCGAAGGCTGAGGATCCATGCAGTTGCGGCTCGGTGAAATGCCGCTCGGACCACATCTGGATCGGATCGCGCCAGCTGATCCACAGGAAGGGCAGCAGCGAGAGCGGTTTGCCCACGCGCCGGGGCGGTATGGCCGGGCGGAAGATGGTGTCGGCGGTCGTCGCGTCCATCAGACGCTCCCCTGAGCAAATCGCCGGTTCAACCGGGCGCATCATCCCTGAAACGCTCGATCTGATGCATGCGTTCATGCAGGATCGTCACGATCCCGACTGTGCCGTCGGACAATACGCGCCAGTAAACATAGTGACGCCGGCGCCTGACATAGAAGCCATCGACGCCGAACTCGCCCGGAATGGCGCGCCAAGCCACGCGACGGGCGGCGGTGTCCCCGAAACAATCGAAGAGATCGCGAACGTAGGCCTGCGCCTGCGCCTCGCCCCAAGTGTCTCGGCTGTAGGTGTAGATGTCGTCGAGACGACGACCGGCCGCTTCCTGAATCCGAAACCCGGCCACGGAGGTCAAAGGCGGGCGTTGCGCGCGAATACGGCCTCGGCGTCCAACAGACTGTAGCTGGCTTCGGGAGCCGCAAACGCCGCCGTCAGCTCTGTCTTCAATCGTTCGAACCGTTGGGCCTCGACGCGGTCAAGGTCGCGCCGGATGAGATCCCGTATGTATTCGCTGACGTTTTCATATGCGCCGTTCTCGCCGACGTTCGCGGTCACGAACTCGCTCAAAGGTCCGGTGACGCGGACGTTGAGGGTCAGGGAATTCGACATGGCGCTCTCCTCTGTCCTCAATGTGAGGAATATCGAGGACAATGCAAGGATGAGGCGCGTCGGCTATTTCGCAGGAACGGCCGTTGAGGCCCAAGCCTTCATCTCGGCGATCTCGCGCGTCTGGGTGTCGATGACGCCTTGGGCCATGCGGCGGATTTCGGGGTCGCGGCTGTCGCGCAGGGCGACCTTGGCCATGGCGACGGCGCCTTCGTGGTGGGCGATCATCTTGGCGATATAGGCCTGATCGATCGTCTGACCCGAGGCGGCGGCCATCTTGCGGTGCATCTCGGCCTCGGAGGCGGCGAAGGCCCGATCTCCAAGGGTGACGCCGGGCGTGGGGCCGCCCATGTCGTGACCGGCATGACCGGCGGCCTGCATCTGTTCGGTCGTGCGCGCCGTTGCGGCCTGATGGGCGGCAGACGCATCACGCAGCGCCTGCTGCACCGGATCGCCGCCGCCGTCGCAGGCGCTCAGCAGTCCGAGCAGGGCGAGCGGCGCCAGGACGCGGATCACGCCGCGTCGCCCAGCCATCCCGGCATCCAGCCTTCGTGCCATTCGCGCAGGTGGGCGACGGGGATGCTGAACAGTTCGCCCTTGTCGCCCTTGGAGGCGAAGGCGCCGCCGCCCGCATGGCCGACGACCGAAGCGTGCAGACCCGCCTCGCGCGCCTTGGCGATGATGGCGTCGGCGTCGGGCACGGCGACCAGGTAACGGGCCTGGTCCTCGGCGAACAGGAAGATGTGGGCGTGGGCGGCGCTGGAGGCGTCCAGGGTCACGCCGACGTCGGAAGCCAGCACTAGATCGGCCGCCGCGCCAATCAGACCGCCGTCCGAGAGGTCGTGAACCACGGTCAACTCGCCCGCCTCGATCCGGTCGCGCACGAAGTCGCCGGTCTTCTTTTCCAGCTTCAGGTCGACGGGCGGCGGGGCGCCGTCCTCGCGGCCCAGGACCTCGCGCAGATAGATGGACGCGCCCAGTTCGCCCTGGGTCTGGCCGATCAGAACCAGCGCATCGCCCTCGGCCATGGTCGAGAAGCCGGTCACAACGTCGTAGTTGGGCAGCAGGCCGACAGCGCCCACGGTCGGGGTCGGCGGAATGGCGACGCCGTTGGTCTCGTTATACAGCGACACGTTTCCGCTCACGACCGGGAACACCAGTTCGCGGCAGGCCTCGGCCATGCCGTCGATGGCGCGGACGATCTGGCCCATGATCTCAGGGCGTTGCGGATTGCCGAAGTTCAGATTGTCCGTGATGGCGATCGGACGCGAGCCGACGGCGGTCAGGTTGCGCCAAGCCTCGGCCACCGCCTGTTTGCCGCCCTCATAGGGGTCGTTCTGGACATAGCGGGGCGTGCAGTCGCTGGTCACGGCCAGTCCCTTGTCCGTGCCGTGCACGCGGACCACGCCGGCGTCGGCGCCGGTCGAGGAGTCTTGCAGGGTGTCGGCCATGACGTGGCGGTCGTACTGTTCCCAGATCCAGCGCTTGGAGGCCATGTCGGGGCAGGCGACGACCTTCATCACCGCATCGGCCCAGTTCTCAGGCGCGGGAATGTCCGCGTGGTTGAGCTTGGGCTGAAGCTCCGGCTGAATCCAAGGGCGGTCGTACAGGGGCGCGTCGTCGAACAGGGGCGCCAGCGGCACGTCGCAGACGGTCTCGTCGTGATGTTTCAGCACCAGATGGCCGGTGTTGGTGGTCTTGCCGATGATGGCGAAGTCCAAGCCCCATTTCTGGAAGATGCGATAGCCGACGTCTTCGTAGCCGGGCTTCAGCACCGCCAGCATCCGCTCCTGGCTTTCCGACAGCATCATCTCATAGGCCGTCATGCCGGTTTCGCGTTGGGGCACCTTGTCGAGGTTCAGTTCGATGCCGACGCCGCCCTTGCCCGCCATTTCGACGGAGGAGGAGGTCAGGCCGGCCGCGCCCATGTCCTGAATGGCGGCGACGGCGCCCGACGCCATCAGCTCCAGCGTCGCCTCGATCAGCAGTTTTTCGGCGAAGGGGTCGCCGACCTGAACCGTGGGGCGTTTGGCCTCCGACTCGTCGTCGAACTCGGTCGAGGACATGGTGGCGCCGTGGATGCCGTCGCGGCCGGTCTTGGAGCCGAAATAGACGACGTCATGGCCCGCTTCCGGCGCGGCAGAATAATAGATTTCGTCGGCGCGGGCCAGGCCGACGCACATGGCGTTGACCAGGATGTTGCCGTTGTAACCCTTGTGGAAGTTGGTCTCGCCCGCGACCGTGGGCACGCCGACGCAGTTGCCATAGCCGCCGATGCCTGAGACCACGCCCTTGACCAGACGCCTGGTCTTCTCGTGGCTGGGATCGCCGAAACGTAGGGCGTTCAGCAGGGCCACGGGGCGCGCGCCCATGGTGAAGACGTCGCGCATGATGCCGCCCACGCCCGTCGCCGCGCCCTGATAGGGTTCGATGTAGGACGGGTGGTTGTGGCTCTCCATCTTGAAGATGCAGGCGTCGCCGTCGTCGATGTCGATCACGCCGGCGTTCTCGCCCGGCCCGCAGATAACGCGCTCGCCGGTGGTGGGGAACTTGCCCAGGTGGATCTTGGAGGACTTGTAGGAGCAGTGCTCGGACCACATGACCGAGAAGACGCCCAGCTCGACATGGTTGGGCTCGCGCCCCAGTCGGTCGAGGACGACCTGATATTCATTGGGGGCCAGGCCGTATTCGGCGGCCAGTTCAGCCATCGACTTCTGGGGGGTCTTTTGCGGAGCGCTCATGGGCGGCGCTTCTAGCCGCAGATGGGCCGAATGTCAGCCCGCGCGGCGCAAGAACGGGAACATCGTCCATCGCGGGCGGTTGATTCCGCCGACAGCCAAAGGAGCCGCCATGACCGATACGCCCATCGACCCCGCCGCCACCCCTGAAGACGACGATCTGCCCGAGATCGCCGCCGACGACGCCGGCGCCTCCGCCCTGGCCGAACGGGCTCAGAAACAAGCCGACGACGCCGAGGAGGACGAGGCGTGAGCAAGCCGCACACCGACCGCATCGTCCCGGCCTCGGGCCAGCAGATGGATCGGTCCAACGATCCTGAAACCACAGCAGAGATGGACGCCGCAGCGCCTGAGGCGGCTCTGGCCAGCCGTCGTCAGCGGCTGACCGGTTCGGCCGTCGGGGTCGGCAGCGTCGGCTTCGATGAAACCGGCGCATTCGACGTGGGCGCCGATGACCACGCGCCTCAGGACGACGCGGTCACCGACAGACCCTGAGTCTTAGCGAGCGCGTTCGACGCCGGGTCGCAGGCGGAAGGTCAGCAGCAGGCCGCCGATCAGCAGGACGATCGCGCCGGCCAGGGCCGTGAAGGCGACGGTCGGCTTGTCCGCCTGTTCGGCGACGAACGCGCCCAGAAGGCCCCACGCCGTCGGCAGCGGATAGGCGAGGGTCCGCAGCACCGCCGTCACCGCCAGGGCGACGACCGTGACGGCGACGATGGCGACGATGGCCCACAGGTCAGGCGACAGGGCGGCGGGCAGGGCGTTGAACGCGGTCGCCGTCGTGATCAGATTCAGGGGCGCAGCCACCGTCAGCCAGCCCGCCAGGGCCGCCAGAGGCCAGACCAGCAGGATGCGCTCGCGATCGAACATCCGCAGCGCGCGGATATGGCCGGATACGGCCAGCATCGGCAGCAGTAGCGCGGTCAGCGAGGTGAAGATCACGCCCACGCTGGCGGCCTTCAGATTCAAGGCCGCCACGATGATCCAGAAGCCGATGCCGAAGAAGGCGACGGCGGACGGCAGACCCATCCGGCCCAGCAGCGGGCTTTCGCCGGTCTGCGGCAGGGCCTGACGGATCGCATAGGCCAGAATGCCGATATAGATCAGGCCCCAGATCGAGAAGGCGTAGCCCGCAACGCGCAGGGTGCTGGCGCCGTCGGCGGCGAACTCGGCCTGCGTGAGGCCAAGGCCGGAGAGGTTCTGAACCAAGGGCACGACGATGGCAAAAAGGGCGGCGGCCAGGACGACCAGACGGCGGGTGCGCTGGCGGGGCGTGGGGCGGATGATGGACGACATTCGATTTCCAATGCGACGCTTGTCGAACCTTTACGCCTTGCCTTGGTGGAAGGTTCACCACGACAGCCAGAAAAGTGAAGCTTGCATTGGCGGCCGGCGGCTTCATCCTGCCCGACATGACACTGAAAGCCTCCCTGCCGGCTCTGTTGATCGCGATCATTGTGGCCGCCGGTGAGACGTCCGCGCAGACGACCGGAGCGCCGCTGCCGACCTCGATCCAGACGGCCTGGTCTCGCGTTCGCGCGGCTTTGACGCCCCAGCAGCAGGCCAATGAGGTGCGGGGTTTCCTGTCGGCTCTCGCCAGCGAGAACAGGCGGCCGACGACGCCGGCCTTGGATGCGCGCGACATCGCCTCGGGCCGCGCCGTGTCGCTGGACGACCCGGCCCTGCTGCAACGTCCGCAAGCCCATGAGGTCACGGTGACAGTCGGCGGACAGTTCCTTGTGTTCCGCCCTTTGTCGCGCGCCAGCCTCGACCCCTTCTTCGGCCTTTAGGAACCGAAGGCTCCCATGGGCGGTTGTTCGCGGGAACCCTTCAAAAGGATGCTCCCATGGCCGACCCAGACAACGAAGCCCTGAACCTGACCGAAGAGGTCGAGGCCAATCTCGCGATCGAACAGGGCCTGGGCGTCGGTGCCCGCGAACTGGCCGCTCAGCGCGAAGCGGGGGAAAAGGCGTTCGACGATCGCGGCGAAGACGATGCGGCCGCCGATCTTTCCGACGGACGCGCCCAGATCAAGGACATCTGAAGGCCCTCAGGGCTCCATCTTGAAGTTGACCGAGAAACGGACCATGCGGCCGGCGAGCGAAACACCGGCAGCAGCGGCCTGTTCGGACAGTTTAAGCCGTGCTCGCGGCAGCGACCGTTCGACGGATCGCCACAGGTTGTAGCCCGCCGGTTGTTCGCTCTCTGTCTGGCATTCGGTCATCTGACCGGTGTCCGTGAGCACACAGGACAAAACCACATAGCCCTCCAGCGGGCTTCGACCATTCACCGATTCTGGAAACACCGGGCGCGGCATCGTCTGCCATTGTACGGTGTCGGGCAGCCCGTCTTGGCCGTTGCCGTCGATCTCTTTCGCCCGGGCTTCGCGCGGGTCGACCATCGGTCGGCCACAGGCGGTCAGTGTTTGTTCGATGGCGATGCTGGATGGGTCCAGGTCCATGACATATCGCGTTCGCGGGCCGCCGGACGTGGATGGAACGATGATCTGGAGCTTGCCGCCTTTCGCCAGATCACGCGCCACGACTGCGGGTATGCGGCTGAACGCGGTGTTGCGTCGCGTCCCCACCGTCCAGACAGATGTGTAGGGTTCTTGCTGATCGCCCGCCTGAACGCCAAGTTCACGCGACATATCGCGACGGGGCGCCTCCGGCAGCCCTGTGATCAAGACGTCATAAACCCCATCGACGCAGCGTGCGGCGACGGCCAGACCAGACGTGAAGTCGATGGTAGCCATCACCGCCTTGCGCTCGGGCACGGACGTCAGCGTCCAGTCCTCGCCCTGAGGAGCGCTTTCCTGAGCCAGGACAGGTGCGCCGGCGGCGAGAGCCGCTAAGGCGACTATGAATCGGAGGCGATTGTGCATCGCCCCAATCGGCACCAACTTCAGATTGCCGTCAAGCGGCCGCGTAGATGCTCTGGAACAGGGTCGCGCCGTCGGCGGAGCCCAGTTCGGCTTCGAAGGCGCGGTCCGGGTGGGGCATCATGCCCAGGACGTTGCCGCGCGCGTTCTGGATGCCGGCGATATCGTTGACCGAGCCGTTGGGATTGTCGACGTAGCGGAAGACCACCTGACCTTCGCCCTCGATCCGGGCCAGGGTTTCGGCGTCGGCGAAGAAGTTTCCGTCGCCGTTGCCCTGGGTCATCGTCACTTCGCGCTGGCCCTGATAGCCGGCGGTGAAGCGCGTCTGGCCGTTGGCGACGGTCAATGCGATGGGCTTGCAGACGTACTTTAGTCCCTTGTTGCGCAGCAGGGCGCCGGGCAGCATTCCGGCCTCGCACAGGATTTGGAAACCGTTGCAGATGCCGACCACGGCGACGCCGTCGTCCGCGGCCTTCTTGACCGCCTGCATCACCGGCGACTGGGCCGCCATGGCGCCGCAGCGCAGATAGTCGCCGTAGGAGAAGCCGCCGGGAATGACGATCAGGTCCAGGCCCTGGGGCAGTTCGGTCTCGGCGTGCCACACCATGGAGACCGGCTCGCCGGTGGAGCGTTCGACGGCGACCTTGCAGTCGCGATCACAGTTGGAACCGGGGAAGACGATGACGGCTGCGCTCATGGCGCGGGCCTTTAGCAGGCTTCTTTCGCCTTGTCAGGCCGTTGCGCGCGCGCGACCCGTCAGCCAGGCGATCAGGAAGATGACAAAGCCGCCCAGCGACAGGCCCATGCCGACCCAGCCGGTCGAGGCCCAACCGTAGCCGGCCGCGATCGCCATTCCGCCCAAGAGCGGGCCGATGGCGTTGGCCGTGTTGAACGCCGAGTGATTCAGCGCCGCCGCCAGGGTCTGGGCGTCGCCGGCGACGTCCATCAGCCGTGTCTGGAGGATCGAACCCAGGCCGCCTCCGCCGCCGATCAGGAAGACCACGACCATCACGGCCCACAGGTGCGGCGCCGCCAGCGGATAGAGGGCCAGCGCCGCTGCACTCCATAGCAACAGGCCGCCCGCCGCCTTGAACCCCAGATGATCCGCCGCCCAGGCGCCCAGGATGTTGCCGACGAACATGCCGATGCCGAACACCGCGAAAACCCACGGCATCAGGGCTGGGCCGATGCCTGTGACGGACTGCAAGGTCGAGGCGAGATAGGCGTAGACCGCGAACATGCCGCCAAACCCGATGGCGCCCACGCCCAGCGTCAGCCAGACTTGGCTGCGCTTCAAAGCGCCCAACTCGCGCCACGGGCTGGCGTCGGGGTGGGCCGGATCGCGCGGCGCGAACAGGGCGGCCAGGACCATGGTGAGAACCGCCAGCATGCCGACGATGGCGAAGGTCCAGCGCCAGCCGTGGGCATGGCTGATGATGTTGACGACGGGCACGCCCAGAACGGTCCCGACCGTCAGTCCCATCAGGATGGTCGACACCGCGCGCGTACGGAAATGCAGGGGCACGATGGAGGCTGCGACCAAGGCCGCCACGCCGAAATAGGCCCCGTGCGGCAGGCCGCTGAGGAAGCGGAAGACCAGCATCCAGTGATAGGTCGGGGCCAGGGCGCTGGCCACATTGCCGATAGCGAACAGGGCCATGAAGGCGATCAACAGCAGCCAGCGCGGATACCGTGCGCCCAGAACCGCCAGGATCGGCGCGCCGACCACGACGCCGGCAGCATAGGCGCTGATGACATGGCCCGCAGTGGGCGCATCGACGCCTAGACCCGCAGCGAAGTCGGGCAGGACGCTCATGGCCGCGAACTCGGTCACGCCGATCGCGAACCCGCCCATGGCCAAGGCGATCAGCACAAGGGCGACCGCCCCGCGCGAGCGGACGGGAAGGGCGGCGTCTAGAGCGGCGTCTGTCATGTTGCGCTGCACACTAATCAGCGTTCATGACGCCACAAGGGCGACGCCGCCCCGCACCGATCACGCTTTGTTTTCGTAGGTCGCGGTGACCGACGCCTTGGCCAGGGTGTGGAAGTGCAGGTTGAAGCCGAACACGGCGCCGGAATCGTCGGCGGTGACCTCCAGGCTCTCCACATCCACGGCGAAGACGGTGAAGATGTAGCGGTGCCGGCCATGGCCGGGCGGCGGGGCGGCACCGCCGAACCCGGGCTGGCCATAGTCGGTGCGGCCTTGGACGGCGGTATGCGGCAGATGCCCGCCCGGCGAGCCGGCGCCGGCCGGCAGCTCGGCCACATCTGCGGGAATATTGGCCACCGTCCAATGCCAGAAGCCCGAGCCGGTCGGCGCGTCGGGATCATAGCAGGTGATCGCATAGCTCTTGGTCCCCTCCGGCGCGCCTGACCAAGACAGTTGAGGCGAGGTGTTGCCCTTGGCGTGAACCTGGGCGTCCGGCAGCACGCCGCCGTCCTGGATATCGGTGGAGGTAAGGGTGAAGGTCATGGGCGCTCCGTCAATCAAGCCGTCTGCTAAACTGGCGTCGATGCCGAAGGATGCAATCGTCTCCTTCCCGCAACATGGGAGAGGAGACAGCAGACTTTACGCCGCCTCGATTCGGTAGCTTTCGATCACCGTATTGGCGAGCAGCTGCTCGCACATCTTCTTGGCTTCGCCTTGCGGGTCTTCGGCGCCGTCGAGGTCGAACTCGATCAGCTTGCCGACGCGGGCGTTGGAGACGCCCGACCAGCCCAGGCCCTGCAAGGCGCCTTCGACAGCCTTGCCCTGAACGTCCAGGACGCCGGGCTTGAGGAAGACGTGAACTTTCACCTTCGCCATCAGTGCAGTCCTCCCTGGATCACCGTCGGCATGCCCTTCATGATGCCCAGGCGACGCGCGACTTCGGTGTAGCTCTCGATGACGTCGCCCAGGTCGCGGCGGAAGCGATCCTTGTCCAGCTTCTCACCCGAGGCTGTGTCCCACAGGCGGCAGCTGTCGGGGCTGATCTCGTCGGCCAGCAGGACGCGGCTGAAGTCGTTTTCCCACACCCGGCCGAACTCGATCTTGAAGTCGACCAGGGTGATGCCGACGGCGCTGAACATGCCCGACAGATAGTCGTTCACCCGCACCGTCATCGCCAGCATGTCGTCCAGCTCCTGGGTCGAGGCCCAGTTGAAGGCGGTGATGTGCTCTTCGGTGACCATCGGGTCGTTGAGCTCGTCCTTCTTGTAGTAGAATTCGATGATCGAGCGGGGCAGGGGCGTGCCTTCCTCGATACCCAGGCGCTGGCTCATCGAGCCGGCGACGATGTTGCGGCACACGACCTCCAGCGGAATGATCTCGACTTCGCGGATCAGCTGCTCGCGCAGGTTCAGGCGCTTGATGAAGTGATTGGTCACGCCGATGCCGTTCAGGCGCGACATGATGAACTCGCTGATCTGGTTGTTCACTACCCCCTTGCCTTCGAGAACGGCCTTCTTCTGCGCGTTGAAGGCGGTGGCGTCGTCCTTGAAATACTGGATCAGGGTGCCGGGCTCGGGTCCTTCGTACAGGATCTTGGCCTTGCCCTCGTAGATCTTCTTGCGCTTGCTGTTCATGGTCCGGTCCCGGCTTACGGGCGCCCTCCAGAAACAAAAATCGCGCGGCCATATGTGGAGGGGGAAGACCCGGTCCTGGCGGCGCGTTTCGGAATCGTTCGGGCAGTCAATCTCGTTCGAGGTCTCCTTAGCCGAAGGCGGCCCGCGACACAAATGAGGATGCCGGCGCCGCAATCATTGGGGACAGGATGTCCATGCGACGGAAGTCAGGTTGCGTTCACGGTCGGGCGGTCTATAGACGGCGCTTGCCCCGACGTTAGCGGGGTGGACGGAGCTTTGCTGAGCGAAATGACGACCTTTGACGATCGGGAAAAGGCCTTCGAAGCCAAATACGCCCTCGATCAGGAGCAGGAGTTCAAGGCCATCGCCCGGCGCAACCGGATGCTGGGCCTTTGGGCTGCGGAAAAGATGGGCCTGTCCAGCGAAAGCGGGGACCAGTACGCCGCCGCCGTGGTCCGCGCCGATTTCGAACAGCCTGGCGACGAGGACGTGTTCCGCAAGGTCGCCGGCGACTTCAAGGCCTCGGGGCTGTCGGTTTCGGAGGGCGAGATTCGCTCCAAGATCGACGAACTGGCCTCGATCGCCCGCGAGCAGATTCGCGCCGGCGAGTAATCGTCTCGGTCTTCGGACTGATCTGAGGATTCGAAAGGGCCGCACCCGGGGGAAAGTGCGGCCCTTTCTTCTTGCCGGGGACGTTGGGGGAATGTCTCACCCGGCGTACTGTGCGTCTCGCGCCCCTGAAGAACACAAGGGGCGACATTTGGTTTCAGGCGTCGCCGCCCGAAACCAAATATTTTTTACGGCATCAGAACCGTGTCGACGACGTGGACGACGCCGTTCGATTGGCCCACGTCGGCCTGGGTGATCGTGGACTTGCCGCCCTTGGCGTCGGTGATGACCCAGGTGTTGTTCGGGCCGGCCGAAACCTTCAGTTCTTCACCTTGAACCGTCTTCAGCGTGGCTGTGCCGCCGTTGGCCTGGGCCTGGGCGGCGATATCGGCGGCCGTCAGACGGCCGGCGACCACGTGATAGGTCAGGATCTTGGTCAGATCCGCCTTCATCGCCGGCTGCATCAGGCTGGTGCGCGTCGCCTCGGGGATCTTGTCGAAGGCGGCGTTGTCAGGGGCGAAGACCGTGAACGGGCCCGCGCCTTGCAGGGTGTCGACCAGGCCGGCGGCCTTCACGGCGGCGACCAGGGTGGTCAGGTTGGAGGCCTTGGAGGCGTTGGCGACGATCGTTTCGTTCGGGCTCATGGCCGCGCCGCCCACCATCGTGTCAGTCGCGGGGGCCATGGCGGCGCCGTCGGCCGGGGCCATGGCGGTCGATTCCGCCGGCGTCGTGGCGGCCGGCTCGTTGTTGCCGCAGGCGCCGAGCGCCATCAGCGCGCCGCCGGAGACGGCGACGAGCATAAGATTGCGAAGTTTGGTCATGTGTTTCGTTCCCTTTGGGCCGCTCTCAAGGCGGTAACAGGAACGTTACGCATGAAACTGCACAATGGATGCGTGTCGCGCGACAAGTTATCGCAGCTTGACCATTCAAATACTATGCGCAGTTTCTTTTGCTGCCTTGCAGCGAAAGACTTATGTCGAGACGATATCTGTCAACGAATTCCATGAGCTGGCCTTGATTATCATCCCTACCGCATGAGCGGGACTGGACGATGGCAGATCAATCAAGCGAACCCCGTTGACGTGGCCGATAATGCGTCGCCCCAGCTTGGCTGCCAGCTTTCCGTTGAAGGCGACCGCCCTCAGCCGCGGCAAGCCGCCGATCAGTCCGCGCAGATCGGCTGCCTCCGGCGAGCGGATTGCCGCATCCAGACTGCCCGACCGCTCCGCCGACGCAATCACATCCCACAGCCCCACGCCGCGCGCCTTCAATCGATCCAGCCGCTGCTCATAGGGCTGTGCCGCCAGGTCTTCACCCAGCACCCCGCCGATCAAGGGCCAGAAGGCGTTGCGCGGATGGGCGTAGTACTGGGCCGCCTTCAGAGAGGCGTCGCCGGGCAAACTGCCCAGGATCAACAATCGGGTTTCCGCATCGACGACGGGTGCGAAGCCGACGTGTCGGAAGTCCGTCACGCCTCTCCGAACACCCGCTTGAACACCACGTCCACGTTCTTGGTGTGGTAGCCGAGGTCGAATAGGGCCTCGAGCTGGTCGGCGGGCAGGGTGACGCGGTCGTCGGCCTTCAGAAAATCCAGGAAGGCGCCCTCGCCGCGCCAGACCTTCATGGCGTTCTCCTGAACGGCGGCATAGGCGTCTTCGCGCGACACGCCGGCCTGGGTCAGGGCCAGCATCACCCGCTGCGAGTGCACCAGACCGCCCAGGCGGTCGATGTTCTTCTGCATGTTCTCAGGGTAGACGTTCAGCCGCTCGACCACATTGGCCAGACGGTGCAGGGCGAAGTCCAGGTGGATGGTGGCGTCCGGGCCGATGCCGCGCTCGACCGAGGAGTGGCTGATGTCCCGCTCATGCCAAAGGGCCACGTTCTCCATGGCGGGCGTCACGGCCGAACGGACCAGGCGGGCCAGGCCGGTCAGGTTCTCGGTCAGGATCGGGTTGCGCTTGTGCGGCATGGCCGACGAGCCCTTTTGACCCTTGTCGAAGAACTCCTCGGCTTCGAGGACTTCGGTGCGCTGCAGGTGGCGGATCTCGACGGCGAGACGTTCGACCGAGCTGGCGACGACCCCCAGGGCGGCGAAGAAGGCGGCGTGGCGGTCGCGGGGGATCACCTGGGTCGAGACCGGCTCGACGGTCAGGCCCATCTGGTCGGCCACATATTGTTCGACCGCCGGGTCGACATTGGCGAAGGTGCCGACGGCGCCCGAGATGGCGCAGGTGGCGATCTCTTCCTTGGCGGTGATCAGGCGGCGTTTGGCGCGCTGGAACTCGGCATGATAGCCGGCCAGTTTCAGGCCGAAGGTGACGGGCTCGGCGTGGATGCCGTGCGAACGGCCCACGGTCGGGGTGTATTTATGCTCCTTGGCGCGTGTCTCCAGCGCGGCCAGAACCCGGTCGACGCCCTCGATCAGCAGGTCCGAAGACCGCGCCAGCTGAACCGCGAAACAGGTGTCCAGCACATCCGAAGAGGTCATGCCCTGGTGCAGGAAGCGCGCTTCTTCGCCAACGATCTCGGCGACGTGCGTCAGGAAGGCGATGACGTCGTGTTTGGTGGTGCGTTCGATCTCGTCGATGCGGTCGGCGTCGAAGGTCGCATCCTTGCCCTTGGCCCAGATGGCGTCGGCCGATTCCTTGGGGATCACGCCCAGCTCGGCCATCTTCGTGGCGGCGTGGGCCTCGATCTCGAACCAGATCTTGTACTTGGTGTCCTGGGACCAGATGGCGGCGGCGACGGGGCGGGAGTAGCGCGTGATCATGGGCGGGTCGTGTCGGTCGTGGGGGGCGCGGAGTCAAGGTTTGGCGGGGCCGTGAGACTGACTTTGACAGCCCCTGTTCCGGATTCAGCGCGCTTCTCGCACGCCGCTCGGATCGCGGGCGACGCCTTGGCGGTGGTTGTGCTGAAGCTGGCGACGAGCCATTGATGGCGGCGACAGGAGACGCGTGATGGAACTGGTGATCGGCGACAAGGCCTATTCGACGTGGTCGCTGCGGCCGTGGCTGGTGCTGAAACATTGTGGCGCGGTCTTCGACGAGATCGTCGTGCCGCTGAATCAGCCCGACACCGATCAACGCATCCGTGAACATTCGCCGTCCGGTCTCGTCCCGGTGCTCAAGGTCGAGGGCGAGGTGATCTGGGATTCGATGGCCATCGCCGTCTGGGCGGCCGAACGCTATCCGCAAGCCCGCCTCTGGCCGTCAGACGCGCATGCGCGCTGGCTGGCGCGCTCGGCGGCGTGCGAGATGCATGGCGGCTTCACCGCCTTGCGCACGGCCTGTTCCACCGGCCCGGATCACTGGATGGTCGGCCCTAGTCGCGCGCCCGCACCGGACAATCCGGGACTGGCCAAGGATTTGCGCCGGATCGTCGAGCTGTGGCGGAGCCTGCGTGAGCGGTTCGGCGCGAGCGGGCCGTATCTGTTCGGCGACTGGTCCGTGCCGGACGCCTTTTTCACGCCGGTCGCCGCCCGCATCCGCCATTTCCAGCTGGACCTCGCCGCCCACGGCGACGACGGGACGGCCCGGGCCTATGCCGAGACCTTGCTGGCCCATCCCCGCTTTCTTGAATGGGAAGCCGACGCGCTGGGCTTAACGCGCGACAGCCATCCCGGCTGACGCAGCGTTAAACGGACGCTGTTATCTCTATGGGGATGACGAGCCCGATCCTGCCCAGCCCTCCGACGCAAGCTGCTGCGCGCGGCCTCAATCCGGTCATGGCCTATGGGCTTGCGGCCCTGGTCGGGGCGGCGTTTTGGGCCAGCCTGCTGTTCGCTATTTTCTAAAAGATCAGCGCGCGCCGGCGATGGGTGTGGTCTCGGCGATCTGGACCGGCTCCGCCTGCGGCGGCGGGGCGACGTAATCCAGCGCCATCGGGACAGCGCGCGCGCCCGATGCGACGGCGTCCAGCGTCTTCAGCGGGCCGCCGAACAGGCGCTGATAGATCCAGTAGCTGGCCATGACCTTTTCGACGTAGTCGCGCGCCTGGGGTACGTCGATCGTCTCGATCAGCAGCAGGGGATCGGCGTCCGCGCCCAGCTTCCTGACCGCCGCCAGCATCGGACCAGGGCCGGCGTTGTAGGAGGCCACGGCCCGCAACAGATCGCCCTGGAAGGCCGGCAGGGCCAGCATCTTGTTGATATAGGCCTGGCCCAGACGCATGTTGACCGCCGGAACCAGCAGCTTGGTCGGGTCCGAGACGAAGGTGCGATCGCCGGTCATTTCGGCCGCCGTCGTCGGCATGACCTGCATCAGCCCATAGGCGCCGACGCTGGAGCGGGCGTTCGGATTGAAGTCGGTTTCCTTGCGCGCCAGGGCGTACACCAGCGCCCGCTCGATGACGAAGCCGCCTTCGGGCGCCAGGTCCGGCATCGGATAACGGGTCGCGTCGATGCGGCTGGCTTCGGCCGAGGTGTTGATCGGCAGGATGGCGCGCGCCAGGGCGGTCCACATCTTGGCCGCATCGCCGACGGCGGTGCGCAGGCCGGATCGCAGCTCGGTCTCGGCGTCGGCGTTGCGCCCGACCTCATAGAAGGCGACGGTGCGCTTGGCGCGGGCGTCAGCCTGGACGAAGGCTTCCAGGGCGGTCGGTTCGACGGCGGCGCTCTGGGGCACATAGGCGGCGCGGCGTAGGCGGGGCTCGGCCTCATAGGGGCGGGGCCCCATGTTCTCGATCGTCGGCTCTTCTCCAAGCTGACGCAGGGCGATCTGGCCATAGAAGGTGGCAGGCCACTGGGCCGACAGGCGCAAATAGTCGGTGACGCGATCCTGACGACCCGACTGGGCGGCGGCGCGCGCGGTCCAGAAGGCGGCGCCGGCGCGCACCCAAGCGTCCTCGGTCGGATCGTTGGCGACGCGTTCGAAAGCGGCGAAGGATTCGTGGAACTGGCCCAGACGCCATTCCGCCAGGCCGACCGTCCACCAGTCGCCGATCTGGCGCCCCAGGGCCGAGGCGCCGGTCAGGTCGTCGTTGTTGTAGGCGACGCGCGCCGCCTTCATCGGATCGGTGACTCCGCCTCCGCCGGACACGGCGGTGACCAGACTGTTCCAGGTGCGGCCGATCACACCGCCGGGACGCACCGGCTCGGGCGCGCCGTCGGGGCGACGACGCAGGGCCAGCGTATAGACGCGATCCGCGCACGGCAGATCCGAATAGGTCTCAAGCCAGGCCGTCAGCTCTTCGTAGGTGGCGACGTGGTCGGGATGGAACAGGCTTTCAAACTCGACCTGACCCAGCAGCACGCGGTCCTGCGCCTGACGGGCCGCCGTGCGAGCGGTCTCGATGTCGCCGCGGCGCAGGGCGTCGAAGGCGGTGGTGTAGGACAGGCGGTCGGCGGAACTCAGCGCGGTGGGGCGCACGGAACCGGCGCCGGCTTCAGCGGTTGATCCGTAAGGCGTCTCGGCGGTCGCGGCCGTCGTGGCGGCGCAGAACGCAAGAACAAGCGTCGGCGCGAGGAGCGCGCGGCGGAATAGGAACATAAAGCGGCGGCCCCCTCGTTGGCGACGCGCATGGGATACAGGCGCGTGTATGGCGATCGGTCGTCAGCATGCGAGCATGCCGCGATTAGCCTTGTTCTTCAACCGAGTCCGTTTCAAGGCGAACGGTCAGAGAAAGCAGGTCCGCCCACACCTGCCGCTTGGCCTGCGGCTGACGCAGCAGGAAGGCGGGATGCAGGGTCGGCATGACGGGGGCCGAGACCGCCCCCTCCAGCAGGCGCCATTCCTTCCAGGCGCCGCGCAGCTTCATGATGCCTTCCTCGGCGCCGAGCACCGACTTGGCCGAGGCTGCGCCCAGCAGCAGCACGGCCCTGGGCTTAAGCAGGGCGAAGGCGCGCTCGACGAATGGGGCGCACACCGCCTGTTCCTGCGGGCTGGGGGTGCGGTTGCCGGGGGGGCGCCAGAAGACGGTGTTGGTGATGAAGACCTTGTCGGTCAGGCCCGCCGCCGCCAGCATCCGGTCCAGCAACTGCCCGGCCTTGCCGACGAAGGGCTGCCCCGCCCGGTCCTCATCCCCGCCGGGACCTTCGCCGACGATCAGGACCGAGGCGTTGGGGTTGCCGCGTCCGAACACCGATTGCGTCGCGCCCATGCCGCGCAGCGGACAGCCCTCGAACGCCGCGACCGCCGCCGCCAGGTCCTGAAGCGTCGCGGCGCCGGCGGCCAGCCGCCGCGCCTCGGCCAGGGCGTCATCGGCGTTGACGCCGGCCAGGGGCATGACGACCGAGGCTGTCGCCCTCTGCACCGCCTTGACGGCCGGCGGCGGGGCGATGTGGGTGTGATCGACGGGCGCATCGCCATAACAGGCGTCGACCCCCGCATCCCGCCAGAAGGCGAGCAGGCTTTCGACTGCAGCGATGTCATGGGGTTGCGCGTTCATGTCTCGAACCACCGATAAGCCTTGACCGCCCTCGCGTCACCTTCCGATAAGCGGCATAACCACACAGATAACCGGGATTCAGGGGAAACCATGGCCGAAGACGCCATCGAAGGCGGTGCGGAAAACGCCCGTCAGGACGCCATCATCGACAATCTGCCGCCGCTGGAGGCGCTGAACGGCGTCGAGCGCGAGATCATGGAATACGATGTCGTGATCGTCGGCGGCGGCCCGGCCGGCCTGTCGGCGGCGATCCGCCTGAAGCAGCGCGCGGAAAAGGACGGTAAGGAAATCACCGTCGCCGTTCTGGAAAAGGCGGCCGAGGTCGGCGGTCATATCCTGTCGGGCGCGGTCATCGATCCCAAGGCGCTGAACGAACTGTTCCCCGACTGGAAGGAACGCGGCGCGCCGCTGGAGACGCCGGTCACCAAGGACAAGTTTCTGCTGCTGGGCCCGCAGGGGTCGGCGTCGCTGCCGATGCCGCTGATGCCGCCCTTCATGCACAATCACGGCTGCTACATCGCCTCGCTGGGCAACGTCACGCGCTGGCTGGGCGAGCAGGCCGAGGCCCTGGGCGTCGAGGTCTATCCCGGCATGGCCGCCAGCCACGTCGTCTGGGAAGAAGAGACGGGTCAGGTGAAGGGCGTCGTCGCCGGCGTCTTCGGCATCGACCGCGAGGGCAAGCCGACTGGCGACTTCCAGCCCGGCATCGAACTGCACGGCAAATATGTCTTCATCGCCGAGGGCGTGCGGGGCTCTCTGGCTAAGACGATCATCGCTAAGCACAAACTTCAGGACGGCAAGTCGCCCCAGAAATACGGCATCGGCCTGAAAGAGTTGTGGCAGGTCCCGGCCGACAAGCACCAGCCCGGCCTGGCCCAGCACACCACCGGCTGGCCGCTGGACGACAAGACGGGCGGCGGCAGCTTCCTATATCACTTCGGCGATCGCTATGTGGCCGTCGGCTATGTGGTTCACCTGAACTACAAGAACCCGTTCCTGTCGCCGTTCGACGAGTTCCAGCGCTTCAAACACCACCCCGAGATCGCCCAGCACCTGGAGGGCGGGACACGCATCTCCTACGGCGCGCGCGCCATCACCGAGGGCGGCCTGCAGTCGATCCCGAAGCTGAGCTTCCCCGGCGGCGTGCTGATCGGCTGTTCGGCCGGCTTCGTGAACGTGCCCCGCATCAAGGGCAGCCACAACGCCATGAAGACCGGCATGCTGGCCGCCGACGCCGCCTATGAGGCCGTTCAGGCCGGACGCGCGGGCGACGAACTGGTCGAATACCAGACCGCCTTCGAAAAGAGCTGGGTCTATAAGGAGTTGTCGGTCGTCCGCAACGCCAAGCCCCTGCTGTCCAAGTTCGGTACGACGCTGGGCGGGGCGCTGGGCATGTTCGACATGTGGTGCCGCACACTTTTGGGCGGCCTGTCGCCGATCCCGACGCTGAAGCACGAAAAGACCGACGCCGCCTCGACCGGCCTAGCCGCCGACTACAAGGCGATCGCTTACCCGAAACCGGACGGCAAGCTGTCGTTCGACAAGCTGTCTTCGGTGTTCATCTCCAACACCAACCATGCCGAGGACCAGCCGGCCCACCTGAAGCTGCTGGATCCGTCGATCCCGATCCGCGTCAACCTGCCCAAATACGGCGAGCCGGCGCGGCTTTACTGTCCGGCCGGCGTGTATGAGGTCGTCTATGGCGACGAGGCGGCCAAGGCCGATCCGCGCTTCGTCATCAACGCCCAGAACTGCGTCCACTGCAAAACCTGCGACATCAAGGATCCATCGCAGAACATCGTCTGGACCACGCCGGAAGGCGGCGGCGGTCCCAACTATCCGAACATGTGACGGAACGGGGCAGGGGCGGCGTTCCGCCCTTGCCCGCCGCTGCAAAAGCGTGAAGGGTCCGGGCATGATCGCCTCCCGTTCTCGCCTGTTCGCCGCCTCCCTGACCGTCCTCGCCGTGGCGCTTGCCGGCCACGCCTCGGCTCAGGACACGACCCCGCCCGCCCCGACGCCAGACACCCATCCGCCGGCCGTCATCCTGGAGCCGGGCCAGACGGCGCCGGGTCAGGTCGCGCCGGGTCAGGCGCCGACCGAGGCCGCGCCCGATCCTCACATCATCATCACCGACACGCCCGCGACGCCGGCGATCCCGGCCGTATGGGCGCCGATCCCGACGAACGCCGAGGGCCGCAGCGCCTATGGCCTGTATCTGGCGGGCAAGCTGGCCCTGATGCAGGGCGAGGGGGCGACCGGCTCGGACTATCTGGCCCAGGCGGAACGACTGACGCCGGAACAGCCGCGCGTGCGCGAACAGGCCTTCACCTCCGCCCTGCTGACCGGCGATCTGGACGTGGCGGCCGCCTTGGCTCCGACCGATGCGAGCGCGTCTCCGGCGTTTGTCGAGGGCGGACGGCTGGTGCGTCTGGTGCAGGATTTCGTGCGAGGCGACGCCAGGACGCCGAACGCCGAACTGGCCCGTCAGCCCATCGGCGCCCCGCACGCCCGCGCCGGTCTTCTGGTCGCGCCGTGGATCGCGGCGGCGGCGGGCGACTGGACCCGTGCGCTTCAACCGGTCCCGGCCGCCGGCGATCCCCTGACCCTGGCCTTCGCCCGCATCAACCGCGCCGCCCTGCTGGAAAAGCGCCGCGACTATGCCGAGGCCGAGGTCGAGTTGAAGACCGCTTCCGAAGTCGCCGGCGTCGGCGCCCTGTTCAAACGCCCCTATGGCGAGTTTCTGGAACGGCGCGGTCGCCGCGACGACGCCGTCGCCCTGTATGAAGCCGCCCTGGCGGTCCAACCCGTCGATCCGGGCGTCGCCCGTGCGCTGCAACGACTGAAGGACGGCGGGCGCCCGCCCGCCTTGCCCGACTTCCGCGAAGGCGCCGCCCAGGGCCTGGTCACCGCCGCCGCCCAGGCTTCGGCCGAACGCGGCAACGAGTTCGCCGCCGTCTATCTGCGCCTCGCCCAGAACCTGCACGACGATGACGCGACCGAATATCAGCTGGCGCAGGTGCTCTCCCGCGCCGGGCTGAAGTCCGCCGCCCGCAACGCCCTGTCGCAGGTCGGGAACGCCGATCCGCAACTCTACGCCGCCGCTCGCGCTCAGCTGGCCGTCGCGCTGGAAGAGGATGGCCAGTCGCAGGACGCGCTCATCGAACTGCGCCGTGCCGCCGCCGCCAGCCCCAACGATCGGCAGATCGCCTTGGTCTTGGCCGGTCAGCTAATGCAGCTGAAACAGCATGACGAGGCGCTCGCCCTGCTGGACGGGCCGCTGTTGAACACAGCCGATCAGGGCGCCAGCGTCCATTTCCTGCGCGGCGCGGCCTATGAGGCGCTGGGTCGGGTGCCCGAGGCCGAGGCCGAGCTTTGGGCCGCGCTTCAGACCGCGCCGAACGACGCCGACATGCTGAACTACCTCGGCTATCTCTGGGTCGATAAGGGGCTGCGCGTCCAGGAAGGCGCCGAGATGATCGCCCGCGCCCATGCGCTGGAGCCCGACAACGGCAACATCCAGGATTCGCTTGGCTGGGCGCAGTTCAAACAGGGCCAGTACGAAACCGCCGTCAACACGCTGGAAGAGGCTGTCGACAAGGAGCCGTCCAACGCCGAGATCAACGATCACCTGGGCGACGCCTATTGGAAGGTCGGCCGTCAACGCGAAGCCGTCTGGCTGTGGAACCGCGTCCTGGTGCTGGAGCCCGAACCCGAACGTCGGGCCGAGGTCGAACGCAAGATCGCCAACGGGCTGGACGGCGCGCCGAGCGCTCAGGGCGTCGCGCAATAGGTCATGCCTGCCCTGACCGCCCTGGCGCCGGCCAAGATCAATCTGTTTCTTCACGTCGGAGCGGTGGATGCTGGCGGCTATCATCCGCTGTCCAGCCTGGTCGCTTTCGCCGATATCGGGGATCGCGTGTCGGTCGAGCCGGCGGATCGCCTGTCGCTGATTGTCGACGGGCCTTTCGGCGGCGGGCTGGGCGCGACGGACGACAATCTGATCCTGCGCGCGCTGCTCCGGTTGGGCGAGGCCTGCGGCATCGGAGAGCCGATGCTGAAGGTCACGCTGGACAAGCGCCTGCCCATTGCGGCGGGGCTCGGCGGCGGATCGTCCGATGCGGGCGCGGCGCTGAAGCTGGCGCGCGACGTGCTGGCGATCGATCTCGACAATGCCGCGCTTGAGGCGGTCGCGGGCGTCGTCGGCGCGGACGGGCCGATGTGTCTGCGGATGCGCACGGCCTGGGCCGAGGGGAGGGGAGACGTGCTGACCGACGAACCCCGACTGCCGTCGCTGCCGGCCGTGTTGTTCAACCCCGGCGTCCCGTCGCCGACGGGCGCCGTCTATCGGGCCTATGACGCAGGGCCGGTCAGATCGGCGAACCGGCCGGCGCCGCCGTCGGATTGGAGCCTGGAGAAGGTGATCGACTGGCTTTCGGTCCAGCGCAATGATCTGGAGGCGCCGGCGGTGTCCCTGACGCCCGCCATCGCCGACGCCCTGCGCGCCGTCGCCGATACGCCCGACGTGGCCCTGAGCCGCATGTCCGGCTCGGGCGCGACCGTGTTCGGGCTTTATCGGACGGATGCGGCGGCCAAGGCGGCGGCGGCGATCCTGGCCGAAATCCACCCTACCGCCTGGGTTCGTCCAACCTGCCTGGCTGCGTCTTAAGCCGGCTCTTCGCTCGACGCCGCCAAATGGCCGGGCTCAGCGTGTTGAAGCGAACGGCGGCGGGCCCTATGGTCCGCCGTCTTTTTTACAGCCCCTCCCCACGAGCCCGATTTGACCACCTCGACCGAGCCGCTCGCGTTTCAGGACCTGATCCTGACGCTCCACCGCTATTGGGGCGAGCAGGGCTGCGCCATTCTGCAGCCCTATGACATCGAGGTCGGGGCCGGCACGCTGCATCCCGCCACCGTCCTGCGCGCGCTCGGCTCCAAGCCGTGGAAGGCCGCCTATGTCCAGCCCAGCCGCCGCCCCGGCGACGGCCGCTATGGCGAAAACCCCAACCGCCTCCAACACTATTACCAATACCAGGTCATTCTGAAGCCGAACCCGGACAACCTTCAGGAACTGTACCTGGGCTCGCTGGCGGCGATCGGGATCGATCCGAAACTGCACGACATCCGTTTTGTCGAGGACGATTGGGAGAACCCCACCGTCGGCGCCTGGGGTTTGGGCTGGGAGGTCTGGTGCGACGGGATGGAGGTGACGCAGTTCACCTATTTCCAGGGCGTCGGCGGCATCGAGGTCGATGTGGTTTCGGGCGAGCTGACCTACGGGCTGGAGCGTCTGGCCATGTATGTGCAGGGCGTGGACAACGTCTATGATCTGAAGTTCACCAAGGAGGGGCTGACCTATGGCGAGGTCTTCCTGGAGAACGAGCGTCAGCAGTCGGAGGCCAACTTCCACGGCTATGACGTCGACGGGCTGAAGCGCCGGTTCGAGGACATGGTGGGCGAGGTCCAGCGCCTGCTGGACATGCGCGGGCCGCAGGATCAGCCGCTGGTCCTGCCCGCCTATGACCAGGTGCTGAAGGCCAGCCACCTGTTCAACCTGATGGACGCCCGCGGCGCCATCGCCGTCGCCGAACGCCAGAGCTACATCGGCCGCATCCGCGAACTCTGCAAAGCCTGCGCGACGGCCTATGTCGAGCGGGAACGGGCCGAAGCATGACGGGGGACGCGCAAGAACCCCTCCGTCTCTCCGCTTCGCTCCGAGCCACCTCCCCATGTCATGGGGAGGAGACCGATGTCGCCTTGTCTCCTCCCCGCCAAGCGGGGAGGGGGACCGCGCGTAGCGTGGTGGAGGGGCTCTTCGCCGCCTGCACCGCTGGCCACTCTTCTGTTTCGAGACTCTGATGCCCCAACTCCTCCTCGAAATCTTCTCCGAAGAAATCCCTGCCCGGATGCAGCAGGGCGCCGCGCGGGACCTGGAGCGTATGGTCTCCGACCGGTTGAAGGCCGCCGGCCTGACGTGGGAGGCGCTGACGACCTATGCCGGTCCGCGCCGCCTGACGCTGGTCATCGACGGCTTGCCCGTGGCCACGCCGGACCGCGAGGAAGAGGTCAAGGGCCCGCGCGCCTCGGCCCCGGAACAGGCGCTGGAAGGCTTCCTGCGCAAGACCGGCCTGACGCGCGATCAACTGACCGAGCGCGACGGCGTCCTGTTCGCCGTCCTGTCGTCTAAGGGCCGCGCCACGACCGATCTGGTCGCCGAGACGGTCGATCAGGTCATCCGCACCTTCCCCTGGCCCAAGTCGATGCGCTGGGGGTCCGGAACCCTGCGCTGGGTCCGGCCGATCAAGCGCATTCTGTGCCTGTTCGACGGCAAGGTGGTGCCGTTCGAGATCGACGGGATCCAGAGCGATGCGATCACCGAGGGTCACCGGTTCCTGGGGTCGGGCGAGCTGCTGCACGTCAGCGACTTCGTCGATTACCGCACCCAACTGGAAAAGAACTTCGTCCTGCTGGACGTCGCCGACCGCAAGCTGCGCATTCTGGAACAGGCCAAGGCCGCCTGCGCCGCGCGCGGCCTCGCCCTGGTCGATGACGACGGCCTTCTGGACGAGGTGGCGGGCCTAGCGGAATGGCCGACCCCGATCCTGGGCGACATGGACCCGCAGTTCCTGGCCCTGCCGCCGGAGGTCGTGCGCCTGTCGATGAAGGTGCACCAGAAGTATTTCGCCGTCCGCGATCCGTCCAAGGATTGCCTCGCGCCCAACTTCTTGGTCGTCGCAAACGTCGAGGCGACCGACGGCGGCAAGGCCCTGGCCGCCGGCAACAGCCGCGTCCTGTCCGCCCGCCTGAATGACGCGCGCTTCTTCTGGGAGGAGGACCAGAAGGTCGGCTTCGACGCCTGGAACGCCAAACTGTCCGGCGTCACCTTCCACGCCAAACTGGGCACCCTGGCCGAGCGCGTTGAACGGATCGCCGCCCTGGCCCGCGAGATCGCCCCGCGGGTCGGCGCCGACGCCGACGAGGCCGAAACCGCCGCTCGCCTGTCAAAGGCCGACCTGTTGTCAGGCATGGTCAGCGAATTCCCGGAACTGCAGGGGATCATGGGCGGCTATTACGCCCGCCTCGCCGGCCATTCCGACGCGATCGCCGACGCCGTGCGCGATCACTACAAGCCGCAAGGCCCCGCCGACACGGTCCCGACCGCGCCGGTCACGATCGCCGTCGCCCTGGCCGACAAGCTGGACACCCTGGTCGGCTTCTTCGCCATCGACGAGAAGCCCACGGGGTCGAAGGATCCGTTCGCGCTGCGGAGAGCGGCGCTGGGCGTGATCCGGATGGTGCTGGAGCTTGGAAGACCTTTATCGCTGCGCCAAATTATCGCTGATCATCTGCCGCGTGTTCTTTCTGATGCGGTGTCAGAGATTTGGGTCGAACTGCCGGAACCTCGCAAGCTGCTGGCATGGGCGCGTGGACATGAACTTCCCATGTGGCGTGAGCGAATGCTTAGTGCAGCTAAAGACGGAGGGCGTTGGACGATCCACACGCAGGATGGCAAAGCTGCTGCTCAAGATCTCCTCGCCTTCTTCGCCGACCGCCTGACCGTCCTCCTGCGTGACCGAGGTCAACGCCACGATCTCGTCGCCGCCGTCTTCGCCCTGGGCGACGACGACCTCGTCCGCATCGTGCGTCGGGTGGAGGCGCTGGCCGCCTTCCTCGCCACGGATGACGGCGCCAATCTGCTGGCCGGCTACAAGCGCGCCTCCAACATCCTGCGCGCCGAGGAGAAGAAGGGCCCGCTGCCGACCGGCATGGTCCAGACCGGCCTGCCGAACCAGCCCGAGGCCGAGACCATCCTGGCCTTCGCCGTCGGCGCCGCCCGCACCGCCGTCGAGGCCGCACTGGAGACCGAGGACTTCGCCGCCGCCATGACGGCCCTGGCGCGCCTGCGCGCGCCCGTGGACCGCTTCTTCGACGACGTTCTGGTCAACTCCGACATCCCCGCCGAACGCGAAAACCGCCTGAAGCTGCTGGGCCAGGTCCGCGACGTCATGGGCCAGGTCGCCGATTTCGGCCAGATCGCGGGGTAGGCAAACCGGATACCCTCTCCCGGTGGGAGAGGGCTTGAGCGCACGGCGGTGACAGCCGTCGTCCTGGCGCGAAAGGGTGAGGGTCGGGCGTGCGAGCTGACCCATCAGCCGCCCCTCATCCGGCCCTCCGGGCCACCTTCTCCCAATGGGAGAAGGCTCAATGCATGTGGCGTCAAGGAAACCGCACACCCCCTCACGCATTGTTACATCCGCAATGGTCAAGGCCGCTCTCACGCGCTAGATCATGCTGCATGTGCGAGCGGGGCCAACCCGCCGGACGATCCGAAAAGCTCAGGGACTGCATGATGACTCAGTGGGTGTACGGCTTCGGCGGAGGCTCCGCCGACGGCGACGCGTCGATGAAGAACCTTCTCGGCGGCAAGGGCGCCAATCTGGCGGAAATGTCGTCGCTGGGTCTGCCGGTTCCCCCGGGCTTCACCGTAACCACCGAGGTGTGCACCCACTATTACGCCAACAACGAGACCTATCCGGCTGATCTCGACGCCCAGGTCCAGGCCGCCCTGGCCAAGGTCGAGAGCGTGGTCGGCAAGACCTTCGGCGATGTCGACAACCCGCTGCTGGTGTCGGTGCGGTCCGGGGCACGCGCGTCGATGCCGGGCATGATGGACACGGTGCTGAACCTGGGCCTGAACGACCAGACGGTCGAAGGCTTGGCCAAGCTGTCGGGCGACCGTCGCTTCGCGTTCGACAGCTATCGCCGCTTCATCACCATGTATTCCAACGTCGTGCTGGGCCTCAGCCACGACGACTTTGAAGAAGTGCTGGACCAGCACAAGGATCGCCTGGGCGTCACGGTCGACACCGACCTGACCGCCGCTGACTGGGAGAAGGTCGTCGCCGACTACAAGGCCGTGGTCGAACGTGAGCTGGGTCACGCCTTCCCGCAGGATCCCAAGGACCAGCTGTGGGGCGCCGTGGGCGCCGTGTTCGAAAGCTGGATGAACGACCGGGCGAAATTCTATCGCCGCATGCACGACATTCCCGAAAGCTGGGGCACGGCCGTCAACGTCCAGTCGATGGTGTTCGGCAATATGGGCGAGACCTCGGCGACCGGCGTGGCCTTCACCCGCAACCCCTCGACCGGCGAGGCGCGCCTGTACGGCGAGTTCCTGATCAACGCCCAGGGCGAGGACGTGGTCGCCGGCATCCGCACGCCGCAGTCCCTGACCAAGATCGGCCGCGAGGAGATGGGCGAGACCGCCCCCTCGATGGAAGAGGCCATGCCCGAGGTGTTCGCCCAGTTCGTCGACGTCGTCGGCAAGCTGGAAAGCCACTACCGCGACATGCAGGACATCGAGTTCACGGTCGAGCAGGGCCGTCTGTGGATGCTGCAGACCCGCAACGGCAAGCGCACCGCCAAGTCGGCGCTGAAGGTCGCCGTGGACCTCGCCGCCGAGGGCGTGATCTCTGAGGAAGAGGCCATCAGCCGGGTCGAGCCGTCGGCGCTGGACCAGCTGCTGCACCCGACGCTGGACCCCGATGCGGCGCGCACCGTCGTCGCCGCCGGCCTGCCGGCCTCGCCCGGCGCTGCGACGGGCAAGATCGTCTTCGACGCCGACGAGGCCGAACGTCTGGCCGGTCTGGGCGAGGCGGTCATCCTGGTGCGCGAGGAGACGTCGCCTGAGGACATTCACGGCATGCATGCGGCGCGGGGCATCGTCACCGCGCGTGGCGGCATGACCAGCCACGCCGCCGTCGTGGCGCGCGGCATGGGGCGGGCCTGCGTCTCCGGCGCCGGCGAGATCCATATCGACGAGGCCAAGGGCACCTTCACCGCGCGCGGCCGCACCTTCAAGGCCGGCGAGGTCATCACCATCGACGGCTCCAAGGGCGAGGTGCTGGACGGCGCCGTGCCGATGATCGAGCCCGAACTGACCGGCGACTTCCAGACCCTGATGGGTTGGGCTGACAAGGTGCGCCGCCTGAAGGTCCGCGCCAACGCAGAGACCCCGCTGGACGCCAAGACAGCGCGCGGCTTCGGCGCCGAGGGCATCGGCCTGTGCCGCACCGAGCACATGTTCTTCGACGACACCCGGATCGCCGCCGTGCGCGAGATGATCCTGGCCGACGACGAGAAGGGCCGTCGCGCGGCCTTGGCCAAGATCGCGCCGTTCCAGAAGTCGGACTTCGTCGAACTGTTCGAGATCATGGCCGGCCTGCCGGTGACGGTGCGCCTGCTGGACCCGCCGCTGCACGAGTTCATTCCCCACACCGAGGAAGACATCGACGCCCTGGCCGCCTCGTCCGGCATCGACGCCGAGAAGCTGAAGCGTCGCGCCAAGGAACTGCACGAGACCAACCCCATGCTGGGCCATCGCGGCTGCCGCCTGGGCGTCGCCTACCCTGAAATCTACGAGATGCAGGTCCGCGCCATCATCGAGGCGGCGCTGGAGGTCAAGCAGAAGTCGGGCGCCGCGCCCCTGCCGGAGATCATGCACCCGCTGGTCGCCCTGGGCCTGGAGATGAAATATCTGCGCGAGCTGACCGATCGCACGGCCAAGGCCGTGTTCGAGGAGACGGGCCAGAGCATCGACTATCTGGTCGGCACGATGATCGAACTGCCGCGCGCCGCCATCCGTGCGGGCGACCTGGCCGAATACGCCCAGTTCTTCAGCTTCGGCACCAACGACCTGACCCAGACGACGTTCGGCATTTCGCGTGACGACTCCGGCCGGTTCCTGCAGGCCTATCTGGACAAGGGCATCTTCGAGACCGATCCCTTCGTGCGCCTGGACCAGGACGGCGTCGGCGGCCTGATCGAGATCGCCGCCGAGCGCGGGCGCAAGGTCCGGCCCGAGGTCAAGCTGGGCATCTGCGGCGAGCATGGCGGCGACCCGTCCTCGATCGCCTTCTGCGAACAGGCTGGGCTGGATTACGTCTCCTGCTCGCCCTACCGCGTGCCGATCGCCCGGCTGGCGGCGGCCCAGGCCGCGCTGAACGTGGAGCGCGAGAAGGACCGCTAGGCTTTCTCAGCAGGACGAACCCAAGAGGGGCGGTCTCGGTCGAGGCCGCCCTTTTTGCTGTGGCGCCACAAAGTCGCCGATCTTGACGGAACACTGTGTGTGTCCCGGCGTCCACAGGCATTCGTGGTGTTTTCGGGCCTCTGGAACAGATGAGGCGCTGACCTATTTAAGCACTCGCTGGATGGGGCTGATGATCGGTCTGTTCATCACATCTAGGAGTTAATAAGAAACAATGCGTAACATTCTTCTCGCTGCTGTCGCCGTTTCCGCAATCGCCGCTCCGGCCTTTGCTCAAACCAATCCTGAGCCGCGCGGTTACGGCTCGCTTGGCTACACTCATCTTGAAGGCGACAATGCAACGACGGGCGCCGTCACCGGTCGTCTTGGCGTCAACCTCAACCGTTACATCGCTGTGGAAACCGAAGCCTCGGTCGGCGTGAAGCATGACGACTTCACCGTCGCGGGCGTCGATGGCGAGATCAAGCACGAGTGGGACGCCGCCGGCTACGTGGTCGGCAAGGTGCCGGTCTCCGACAAGCTGGAACTGTTCGCACGCGGCGGCTACGGCCATACCGAGCTGAAGCAGGAGTTCCCGGGCGCCAACACCGACGTGGGCGGCGACAGCTGGAACTACGGCGCCGGCGCGAACTACTACCTGGACGGCGTCAACGGCGTTCGCGCCGACTGGACCCGTCGCGACTACCGCGACAACGGTGGTGAAGCCGACGCCTATTCGGTCAGCTACATCCGTCGCTTCTGATCGGATCGATCAGTCCTAACGACGAAGGCGCGCTCCGCAGAGAGCGCGCCTTTTTCGTTCAGGACAGTGAAATCAGCCGAAGTCGCCGGCCAGGGCCCAACGCTGCGAGCCTTCGCCGAACGGGCGAACGAACCAGTCGCGATAGTATTCGAAGGTCTCGATGATCTTTTGGCGAAGATCGGGCGGATTGACCGCCTCGCCGCGCTGGCGCTTCATCGCCGCCACGCAATCGACCACCATGTTCTGGTGCGCCGAGCCACCCATGCTCTTCAACACGGTGGCGATATCATGAGCCAAGCTTTCCAGGACCTGCTTGGGCGTCTTGTGAGCCATCTGGGACATCCCCTGTTCTCGACAGGAGAATGCGTGACAAAAAGTCGTGAAAGATTCAAGCGTGGCCGGGCGAGAATCATCATGGATGCGAATTAACCTGACATAACGCGGGTCGCACGGTTTGGTTCTCTCAAGGGAGAAAACCATGACGAATTTCGATCCGGCGGCCGCGACGGCCCAATGGCTGGCGACCTTGTCGCCCCAAGAAACGGCCCGCGCCATCGCCTATACCCACGGTTCGCACTGGCTGATCCTGTGGAGCTTCCTGGTCTCGGCCCTGGTCGCCTGGATCATCGTACGCACCGGCCTGCTAGTCGCGATCCGCAGCCGGATCGAACGTCGCCGTCGTCGGCCGATCCTGGCCAGTTTCGTCGTCGCCCTGGTCTATTCGGCCATGAGTTGGGCGCTGACCCTGCCGTGGGCGATCTATCAGGGCTGGTGGCGAGAGAAACAGTATGGACTGACCAGCCAGGCCCTGGGCGGCTGGCTGGGCGAGGCTGTGATCGGCGCAGCGATTTCGGTCGTGGCGACCTCGCTGCTGCTGGTGGCGATCTATGCCCTGATCCGGCGTGCGCGTCGGTTCTGGTGGGCCTGGGCGGCCGGCGTGACGGCGGCCTTCATCGTCATCGGCCTGGTGATTTCGCCCCTGGTGATCGAGCCCATCTTCAACACCTATACGGCCGCGCCGGACGGGCCTGTGCGCGACGCCGTCGTGACCCTGGCCAAACAGACCGGCACGCCATCGGACAAGATCTTCATCTACAACGGCTCCAAACAGTCCGACCGCTACACCGCCAATGTCTCGGGCCTGTTCGGCACGGCGCGGGTGGCGATGAGCGACACCATGTTTAAACAGGGCGCGGATCTGGCCGAGGTGCGCGGCGTGGTCGGCCATGAGATGGGCCACTACGTCCGGGCGCACATCCTCTGGACCGTTGGCATTCTGGTCCTATTGTCGGTGCTGGCCTTCTGGCTGACCGACCGGCTGTATCCAGTGGCGCATCGTCTGCTGAGGGCGGATCGGGTGGGCGACATCTCCGATCCTGCGGGCCTGCCGGTCCTGGCTCTGGTGCTGGCCTTCCTGGGCATGCTGGGCACCCCCGTCTTCGCCACCATGAGCCGCACGATGGAGGAGGATGCCGACCACTTCTCGCTGGTTCACGCCAATGAACCCGACGGCCTGTCCAAGGCCCTGATCAAGACCGCTGAATACCGCGCCCCGTCGCCGTCGGCGATCGAGGAGTTCCTGTTCTACGATCACCCCAGCGTCGAGAACCGCATTCGCCGCGCCATGGAATGGAAGGCGACGCATCCCGCCCAAGCCTCGGCAGGGCAACCGACGCGTCCCTAGGGCATTGAAGGCTTCGCCATTCCAAGCGGAACCTTCGCCCCATGATCGACCTCTATCGCGGCCTCGGCCTCGGCGTTCCGGCCCTGATGGACATCGCACCCCTAATCGCGCGGATCGTGGTCGGGGGCATGTTCTTCCTGTCCGGCTTCTACAAGCTGTTCACCCCAACCCAGGCCGAGAAGATGAGCAAGACGATGGTCGAGGCTGGCATCGCCGCCCCGCGCCAGACCGCCAAATTCGTCTCGGTGTGCGAGTTCGCCTTCGGCGCCCTGCTGATCATGGGTCTGTTCACCAGCTTCGCGGCCCTGGTGCTGCTGATCATCAGCCTGGTCGCTCTGGTGACCGTGGCGTCAAAGTCGGTGGAGGGGACCAGCCTCGGCTATCGCCTCTCCAGCTATTTCGATCTGCCCGAGACCTTGCTGATGGTTATCCTGATCTGGCTGATCTCCAATGGACCGGGGCTGTGGAGCCTGGACTTCGTCCTGTTCCTGCCCCGGCTTTGAGCTTCAGGCGGCGCGCTTCCTGACGAAGACCGTCCCGGCGGAATAGCCGGCGCCGAAGCTGCAGATCAGCCCCGTATCACCCGCCTCGAACCCGTCGTTGTGCAGGTGGAAGGCGATGATCGACCCGGCCGAGGAGGTGTTGGCGTATTCGTCCAGGATGATGACGTTCTCATCCGCCGAGGGCTCGCGCCCCAGCACCTTCTTGCCGATCATCGTGTTCATGTTGATGTTGGCCTGGTGTAGCCACAGCCGCTTCAGGTCGTGCGGATCGACCCCCAGCTCCCCGGCGTGATCCACGATCATGTCCGACACCATCGGCACCACGTCGCGGAAGACCTTGCGGCCCTGCTGGATGAACAGCTTGTCGTTCTGGACGCTGTCGTCGGCCTCTGGGCTGTCCAGATGCGCGGTGTCGCGGGCGTTGCGGTTCAGAAAGCCGAAATTGTTCCTGATATTGTTCGAGAAGGTCGTCTTCAGCCGTGTGCCCAGCACGTCCCAGCCGCCCGGCCCCGCCGTATCCGACGACTCCACGATCACCGCCGTCGCCACGTCGCCGAAGATGAAATGGCTGTCGCGGTCGGTGAAGTTCAGGTGGGCCGAACAGACTTCCGGATTGACCATCAGCACCGCCTTGACCGAGCCGCCGGCGATGAAGTCCGCCGCCGTCTTGATGCCGAAGGTCGCCGAGCTGCACGCCACATTCATGTCGAAGGCGAAGCCCTCGATGCCCAAAGCCTGCTGAACCTCGATGGCCATGGCCGGATAGGCGCGCTGCATGTTCGACGCGGCGCACAGGACGGCGCCGATTTCCGAGACCGGCTTGCCCCAGGCCTCAATCGCCTGCCGCGCCGCCTTGACCGCCATCTCGGCCAGGATCGAGATTTCATCATTGGTGCGTTCGGCCAGGTTCGGCGCCATCCGCTCGGGATCGATGATCCCGGCCTTGTCCAGCACGAACCGGCTCTTGATGCCCGACGCCTTCTCGATGAACTCGGGCGAGGAGTGCGACTTGGCCTCCAGCTCGCCGGCCTCGATCTGGGCGGCGTGGCGGGCGTTCCAGCCGTCGGCCCAGGTGTTGTAGCTGTCGACCAATTCGGCGTTCGAGACCGACTGTTCGGGGGTGAAGAGGCCGGTGGCGGCGATCACTGCATTCGACACTTTTTTGTTCCTATCGCTCGACGCGCGGCGTCTCGCTGCTTGAGGAGTGTGTTCCTATCGCTCGGTCCGCGGGACCTTGCTGCTTGAGGACAGTCCGTTTCCTATCAGAACGCGTCAATAGGACGGCGGCGGCTTGCGGTCGAGACTGGCGATGACGCCGGCGGCCCAGCGCTGCACCTGGCCGCGCGGCGCCTTGGGCGTCGGCTGGTCGCGCGCGGCGATCAGCCGGTCCACCAGATCCTCGGCCTCGCAGGGCCAGCCCTCGGGCGTGACATAGAGGGGATAGGCGATCAGGGCGGCGTGGACCAGGTAATCGACGCCGGCGCGGCGGCTGCGGCGCTCGAACGTCAGCCGATCGTCGGTCAGTCCCCATCCGGCATAGAAGGGCCGGCCATAGACCGACACCGCCTTGCCCCGCATCAGGGCCTCGAAGCCGGTCAGGGAGGTCAGCGTCGCCACCCGGCGACAGGCATTCAGACAGTCCACGATATCCAGCCCATCCCCCACCGCATCGACCGAGGCCATGGCCCCGGCGTCCAGCCGCCCGGGCCGGTTGCCCGCCAGCACGTCGGGGTGATTACGATAGACCAGAAAGGCGTCCGGATGATCGCGCCGCGCCGCCTCCACCAGGGCCGAGTTGGTGTTCAGATCCGGCGCACAGCCCAGCAGGATCGACTTGTCGTTCTCGACCTGACCGACGACCAGCAGGATATCGCGATCAAGGGGCCAGTCCGTCGGCGCCTGACCCCTCAGATTGTATTTCGACAGGCCGGCATCGACCACGCGCGTCCGCAAGGCGGCGGCCCGCGCCAACTGCACCGGCGACAGGTCCGAGGTCTCGATCAGGGTCTCCAGCCGCGAGGGCCGCGACGGATCGTAATAGACCCCTTGATCGTCCAGCGCGACCGACAGGGCGCCGACGAAATCGGACCCGAGGCCCCGCGAACGGATGAAGCCGTCCTCCATCCGCACGGTCGGGCCGCTGAAAGCCGCCGCCGCCTGACGCGTCGCCTCGCTCTCCTTGCCCGCCCACCAGATCAGCCGCCCATCGGTCGCCTTGGCGTGGGCGGCGGCGCGCGACGGCGACATGAAATAGCGCATCGACGCCTTGGGCGAGTTCAGCAGGCGACGCACCGGCGGACGCTTGGCCGGCGCGAACCCCACCGCCGACCACGAACCCGCCAGTCGGTCGGCCCGGTCGCGCAGGGCGATCAACCGCTCCAGCGCCTGCTCGGCCTCGCACCGATCGCTCGTCACCGGATCGACATAGCGGCTGTAGGCGATCAAGGCGGCGGCGGCGACCTGTTCGATCGACCGCGCGACGCCGCGCCTGCCCGTCTGGACCGCATCAGTCGTCAGACCCCAGCCGGAATAGAAGGGCGCACCGAAGCACCGCACCGGAAGGCCGCGCAACAGGGCCTCGAACCCCAGGGCCGAGGTGACGCAATAGACCGCATCCACCGCCGCCAGCAGGTCGGCGGGCCTTACATCCGCATCGACCAGGGTGACGCCGGTCAGATCCGTCACGCAGCCGCGCTTCTTGCCCGCCGCTACCGCCGGATGGCGTTTGACGATCAGCTGGGCTTCCGGCTCGTCTCGCCGGGCGGCGGCGATCATGTCGTCAAAGCTCTGAGCCGTAGCGAGGCCACAAGCGATGGAGGCGTCTCCAAACGTCTGGTCCACGATCAGCACGCGCCGACCGGGCTTCAGCAGGCCCGGATCCAGCGGCCCGCCCATATTGGTCTTGGACAAGCCCGAAGCCACGATTCGGTCGATCAGCCCGCGCGCCCGCGCGATCATGGCCGCGTCGCACCAGTCGTCGGCCGTCTGGATCAGTTGCTCCAGCCGGCTGGCCCGCGTCGCATCATAATAGACGCCCAGATCATCGACGATCAGACTGAGGCTGGTCGCGCCCGCCTCGCCGATGCCGACCGAACGCAAAAACCCGTCCTCCAGCGCCACATAGGGCCGCCCGTTCTTCTCGGCCCATCGTCGCCCCGCCGCCGCCGTCGGCTTCATCCCCCAGCCCAGCACGGCCTGAACCTGATCGCCCGGCAGGCGGCGCAGGTCGTAGTCGCTCAGGAAGACGTCGAGGAACGGGACCTTCAGCACGCCGGGCGCGCAGACCCAGGCGAGGGTTTTCGAAGGCGTGTCGGAGGGTAGGGGCAAGGCGGGTCCGCTGAGGTTCGACGCGAGCTTTACGGCGGTTGCGTCGACGCGACTAGGCCCGACGCTTCTGTCTCCTCCCCATTTCATGGGGAGGTGGCGCGGCGCTCTTGCGCCGTGACGGAGGGGCTCTTCAAATCAACACAGGCGTCTGTGGGACTTCCAG
>AMYY01000007.1 GCA_000335735.1 alpha proteobacterium L41A
TTCGCGCATCGCAGGTGTCTGTGGAAGTTCAAGAGCCCCTCCACCGCTTCGCGGTCCCCCTCCCCACAAGTGGGGAGGAGACGATGGCGCGAGCTTCTCGCGTTGCCCGATTCCGCGTGGGCGGGTAGAGCGTTCGGCTTCTCCCGCCCAGCCGAAGTTTCAGACCATGCACGACATCAGAGCCATTCGCGAGAACCCCCAGGTTTACGTGGCGGGCTGGTCGTCGCGCGGGGTGGACGAGGCCGACGGGCTGGTGGCGGATATCCTGCGGCTGGATATCGAACTACGTCGGGCAAAAACGACGGGCCAGGAAGCCCTTGCGAAGAAGAATGCTGCTTCGAAGGAAATCGGGATACTGATGGCGCAATACCAACGCTGGTTGCGCGAGCAAGACGACGACCAAGCCGCCTATTACTTGCAGCTAGTCGAGCAGAAGAAATCCGAGGCTGGGGCCGCAGGCCAGTCTGAAATCGACGCTGCGGCCCGGTTGGAACGTGAACTCCAAACAGAGCTCGATGGCATTCTTGCTGCGCAGAAGAATCTGGCGGCCGAGGACGTGCCAGACGGCGAGGACGAGGCGAGCAATGTCGAAGTCTCGCGCTGGGGCGAGCCGCGTCGGACGGGTCCGGCCAAGGACCACGCCGACCTGGGCGAGGCCCTGGGGATGCTGGACTTCGAGGCGGCGGCCAAGATATCGGGCGCGCGGTTTGCTGTGCTGAAGGGTCAGCTGGCGCGGCTGGAGCGGGCCGTGGGTCAGTTCATGCTGGATATGCAGACGGACCAGCACGGCTATCTGGAAGTGAACCCGCCTTATCTTGTTCGACGCGATGCAATGTTCGGAACTGGCCAACTGCCGAAGTTCGAAGAAGACTTATTCCGATCGGACGTGGTTTTCTTCGATGCCGAGGATGAGGCGTTCAAACCCGACTTCAGCGGCGATGAAGTGAAATGGCATTTCAACAACCCTGATCGTCAGAAGGAGTTTGACGACGCCTTAGAGCATGGTGACTGGAAATTTGCCGGGCGCCGTTTCGGAGCCGAATATCGGCAAAAAACCCAGCGCTTGACCGTGGAGCGTGCATTTTACCTCATCCCCACCGCCGAAGTCTCCCTGACCAATCTCGTGCGCGACACCATCCTGTCCGAGGACGAGCTGGCGACGCCGATGCGGATGACGGCGTTGACGCCGTGCTTCCGGGCCGAGGCGGGGTCGGCGGGGCGTGATACGCGCGGGCTGATCCGCCAGCACCAGTTTTCCAAGGTCGAGATGGTGTCGATCGCCCGACCGGAGGACTCAGACGCCGAGCATGAGCGGATGACGGCCTGTGCGGAGGCGGTGCTGAAGGCGCTGGAACTGCCGTTCCGGCGGATGCTGCTGTGCAAGGGCGACATGGGCTTTTCGGCGCAGAAGACTTTCGACCTGGAGGTCTGGCTGCCCAGCCAGGGGACCTATCGCGAGATCAGCAGCTGCTCGAACTGCGGGGACTTCCAGGCGCGGCGCATGGACGCGCGGTTCAAGCGCGCCGGCGAGAAGAAGACCGAGTTCGTCCATACGCTGAACGGCTCGGGCCTGGCGGTCGGCCGGACGCTGGTGGCGATCATGGAGAACTATCAGCAGGAGGACGGGCGGATCGCGGTTCCGACGGTGTTGCAGCCCTATATGGGCGGTATGGAATTCGTGGGAGCGGCGAAATGAACCCCTCTCCCGTCGGGAGAGGGTTTGAGGCTCGCAGAGCGCAGCGATGCGCCAGCCGAAAGGGTGAGGGTCGTGCCTCACCGGCTGGCGCTCGGCCCTCACCCTTTCGCGTAAGTCCGATCGCTACGCTCTCGGGCGCTCAAGCCCTCTCCCCAAGGGAGAGGGGACAATGAGGATTCTTCTGACCAACGACGACGGGATCGAGGCCGAAGGTCTGGAATGCCTGGAGCGGATCGCACGCACGCTGAGCGACGACGTGTGGGTGTGCGCGCCCGCCGTCGAGCAGTCGGGCAAGGGGCGGGGGATCACCCTGACCGAACCGCTGCGGGTGCTGAACCTGGGCGAGAAGCGGTTCGCGGTGACCGGAACGCCGACCGACTGCGTCGTGCTGGCGGTCAACGACCTGATGCCGGAGAAGCCCGATCTGGTGCTGTCGGGCGTCAATCGCGGGCACAATATCGGCGAGGACGTCAGCTATTCCGGCACGGTGGCGGGCGCCTTGCAGGGGATGGCGTTCGGCATCCGCTCGATCGCCCTGAGCCAGAGCCTGGAGCGGTTCCACGACGAGGTGGTCGCGCACTGGGAGACGGCCGAAGCCTTTGCGCCGGCGATCATCAGCCGCCTGCTGGAGCAGAAATGGGCGAACGGGGTGGTGATGAACCTGAACTTCCCCAACCGGCCGCCGGAAGCGGTCGATCAGGTCGAGGTGACGACCCAGGGCTTCCGCAATGTCGGCGAGATGCACGCGGTGCGGCGCACGGACCTGCGCGGACGGGACTATTACTGGATGAGCTTCCGGGGGGAGAAGCAGGAGCATGCCGAGGGCACGGATCTGCGGGCGATCGAAGAAGGGCGGATCTCGGTCACGCCGTTGCATATCGACCTGACGCACATGACCAGTGTGCATGACCTGAAGAAGGTGTTGGGCGGGGCGCCGCCGAAGGCCTTGGCGAAAAGCGGGGCGACCGCCGCATGAACCTGCACGACGACCGGGCCGGGCGGCTGATCCTGTCGCTGCGGCAGCAGGGGGTCACGGACCCGCGCGTGCTGAAGGCGATGGAGAGCATCGACCGCGCGGTCTTCGTGCACGAGAAGTTCCTGGATCAGGCGTGGGAGGATCAGGCCCTGCCGATCGATTGCGCCCAGACGATCAGCCAGCCCTATATCGTCGGACTGATGACCCAGGCGCTGGAGGTGCAGGCGCGGCATCGGGTGCTGGAGATCGGCACGGGCAGCGGATACCAGTGCGCGGTGCTGAGCCGGCTGGCGCGCTATGTCTATTCGGTGGAGCGGTATCGCAGCCTTCTGGTCGAGGCCGAAGCCCGACTGCGGGTGCTGAAGATCGAGAACGTCATCACCAAGCACGGCGACGGCGGCCTGGGCTGGGCCGAACAGGCGCCGTTCGACCGGATCATGGTCACAGCCGCGTCGCCGACCGAGCCGACCGAACTGCTGAAACAGCTGAAGCCGAACGGAGTGCTGGTCGCGCCCGTGGGACGCACGTCGGTGCAGATGCTGCATCGCTACATCGGGCAGGGCGACGGGTCGTTCCACCGCGAAAGCCTGACGGAAGTGCGTTTCGTTCCTTTGGTCGAGGGGACGGCGAAGGAGGGGTGACGGGTGAGTCGTGAATAGTGAGTGGTGACTAGGAGCCAGAGGGCGACTGCTCACGAATCACCACTCACTCTTCACGCCTTGCTCTGCCCGTTAACCTTCGCGCCCCAATTCCGTGCGGTTTGCGGGGTTGGCTTATGGGGCGCGAGCGGGCACACCGGGCGGGCGAGTTTAACCACGAATGGGAGCAGCCGGTGGCGATGATTTCGGGCTGGATGAGAGCGGTTCTGGTCGCGGGGGCGGCGTTGAGCACGGCGGCCTGCATCAGCTATCCTTCGGAGCCGCGCTATTCGACGCATGCGAATCCGGCGCCGGCCTATGGTCCGGGGCAGGGCGCCTACCCGCAGCAGCCGACCTATCCGAACACGGGCCAGAATGCGAACCAGCCCTATCGACCGGCCCCCTATGAATCGCCGCCGCCTGCGACCGCGCCGATCGGTCAGGTGGACGGCGGAGCCTTGCCGCCGACGGTCAACGTCGGTCCGAGCCAACCGACCTATCAGCCCCCGGCGTCGCAGCCGCCCGCCTACACCCCGTCCTATCCGTCGTCGTCGGCCCCGGTGCGTCCGGGCGCGGCCTATGTGATCCAACCGGGCGACACGATCTCGGGCGTGGGACGCAGGTTCCAGACGCCGGTTCAGACACTGATTGATCTGAACGGCCTGGGACCACGCGGGGCGATCACGACGGGCCAGCGAATCATCCTGCCGGAAGCGGCGGTGGATACCGGCCGCGATCCCTACGCGACCGGCGCCTCGCCCACGGGCGTGTTGGTGCCTGACAACGGAGCCGTGCCGCCGCCCCCGCCGCCGCCCTCGGGCAATGCGGCGCTGCCGGTCCAGACGCGGCCTGTCGAACAGGCCAACGCCGCCGGCGCCGGCGCCGGTCAGCCGAGCCTGCTGTGGCCCGTGCGCGGCGACATCGTGCGGCGTTTCGGCCCGGTCGGCATGGGCGAGCGGAACAATGGCATCAACATCGGCGCCTCGGCCGGCGCGACGGTCAGCGCCTCTGCGGCCGGGCGCGTGGCCTATGTCGGCAGCGATCTGGTGGGGCAGGGGCTGACGGTGCTGATCGTGCACGCCAACGGCTGGCGCACGGTCTACGGCCATCTGGGTTCGGCGACGGTCAAGGACGGCGACGACGTGCGCGCGGGCCAACAGATCGGCACCGTGGGTCTGACGGCCGGCGACGGACGCCCCTCGATCCACTTCGAGACCCGTCAAATGCGCGGCGACGATCCTGTCGCCGTCGATCCTTTGACCGTGTTGCCCAGGTAGCGCTTTCGCCGCGTTGCATTCCACGAAGCGGAGCCCTAGGTTCCGCGCCTCGTTTTTGATGGGCGCCGATGACGGCCGCCCCCTATCTGTTTGCGGAGACTACCCATGGGCGCTGAAGGCGGCTTGACGGCGCAGTTGATCGGGTTTGCGCCCATCATCGGTATTTTCATCCTGTTCTACTTCCTGCTGATCCGTCCGCAGCAGAAACGCGCCAAGGAGCACGCGACCGCCATCGCCGCCGTCAAGCGTGGCGACACGGTCGTCCTGGGCAGCGGCATGATCGGCAAGGTCACCCGCGTCGAAGAGGCTGAGGTCAACGTCGAGATCGCGCCCAGCGTCAACGTGCGCGTGGTCAAGGCCATGATCGCCGAGGTGCGCAACCGCACCGCCATCGCCGCCAACGATTCCAAGGCCTGATACGCTCGCGTATCCGCCGATACCTGGACCGCCCCCATGATTCAGCTGTCGCGCTGGAAAGTCATTCTCGTCGTCGTCGCGGCCGTGCTCGGCTGTGTGCTGACCTTGCCGAACCTGTTGTCGGATCAGCAGCGCGAGGCGCTGCCCGGCTTCATGCCCAAGAACAAGCTGAACCTGGGGCTGGACCTTCAGGGCGGTTCGTATCTGCTGCTGGAAGTCGACGTGCCTGCGATGCGCGAAAAGCGCGTCACCAACCTGATCGAAGACGTTCGGGTCACGCTGAACGGCGCGGGCGTCGCCACAAACGGCTTCCAGCGTGAAGCGGGCGGCGTGGTCGTCACCCTGGCCAATCCGGCCCAGGGCGATGCCGCGTTCAAGGCGCTGCAACAACTGGGCGGTCAGGTCGGACCGGGCGGCCAGGCCGAACGCACCGCGACGCGCCTGGGCGATAACCGCATCCGCTTCGCCTATACCGACGCCGCGCTGAACAGCATGGGCGCGACGGCCGTGGACCAGTCGATCGAGGTGGTTCGCCGCCGGATCGACAGTCTGGGAACGCGCGAACCCTCCATCACCCGCCAGGGCGCCGATCGGATCGTAGTCCAGGCGCCGGGCGAGAGTGATCCGAGCAAGCTGGAAGAAGTGATCGGCCAGACGGCGCAGCTGACCTTCCAGATGGTCGATGTCGAGAACTCGGTTCAGGACGCCCTGGCCGGCCGCGTGCCGCCCGATTCCGAACTGCTGCAAGGCGAGGACGGCACGCCCTATCTGGTCAAGAAGCGCGTGTTGGTGTCGGGCGAGAACCTGACCCGCGCCGGCGTCGGTTCGGACCAGAGCGGCCGCCCGGCCATCGACTTCCGCTTCGACGGCGCCGGCGCGCGTCGCTTCGGCGAAGCCACCGCCGCCAACCTTCAGAAGCCCTTCGCCATCATTCTGGACGGCAAGGTCATTTCGGCGCCGACCATCCAGAGCGCCATTACATCGGGCTCGGGTCAGATCACCGGCAACTTCACGATCCAGGAAGCGGCGACGCTGGTGAACCTGCTGAACGGGGGCGCCCTGCCGGCGCCGCTGAACGTCGAGGAGCGCCGCACCGTGACGGCTGAACTGGGTGCGGACGCGGTCGCCGCAGGCGCCCTGTCGACCGCCGTGGGCTTCGCCATCATCGTGCTGTTCATGATCCTGGCCTACGGCCTGCTGTTCGGCGGGGTGTCGGTCGTCGGCCTGGTGCTGAACGGCGTGCTGATCGTGGCGGCCATGTCGCTGACCCAGGCGACGCTGACCCTGCCTGGTATCGCCGGTCTGATCCTGACCTTCGCGGTCGCGGTGGACGCCAACGTGCTGATCTATGAGCGGATGCGTGACGAGGCCCGGGCAGGCCGCAGCGTCATCGCCTCGATGGACGCCGGCTTCAACAAGGCCATGGGCACCATCATCGACGCCAACCTGACCACCCTGGTCGCGGCGGGCATCATGTTCGTGTTCGGCGAAGGCCCGGTTCGCGGGTTCGCCTGGACCCTGACCATCGGTGTATTCACCTCGGTCTTCTCTTCGGTCCTGGTCGCCCAGGTCCTGCTCGGCTACTGGCTCAAGACGGCCAAGCCCAAAAAACTGCCGATCGCGGAGTGATGGCGATGCGTGGATGGCCCCTCATCAAACTGCTGCCGCAGAAGACGAACTTCCACTTCGTCAAATATGCGCGGTTCGCCGGCGTCCTGTCGGTGATCCTGTGCGTCGCCTCGATCATTGCCTGCTTCTATCCCGGCCTGAACATGGGCATCGACTTCCGGGGCGGCGCCTCGATGGAAGTGTCCAAGCCCGCGGGTCAGACGATCGAACTGGATCGGGTTCGCGAGGCCGTGAACGGTCTGAATCTGGGCGATGTGCAGGTGCAGGGCATCGCGCGCCGCGACAGCAATGTCGATGACGGCTCGACCGCCATTCTGCGCTTCCAGGTTCCCGAAGGCCGCGATCAGACCCAGGTGGTCAATCAGGTCGAGGGCGCCATCAGCGGCGCGGTCGGTCAGGTCGCGTATTCGGGCGTCAGCGTCGTCGGCTCCAAGGTGTCCGGCGAGCTGTTCACCTCGGGCCTCTTGGCCCTGGGCGTCGCGATCGGCCTGATGTTCCTCTACATCTGGTTCCGGTTCGAGCCGCAGTTCGGGTTCGGTGCCGTGGTCGGCCTGCTGCACGACGTGGTCCTGACGTTCGGGTTGATCGTGCTGTTCAAGCTGGAGTTCAGCCTGAACATGGTCGCTGCGATCCTGACCGTCATCGGCTATTCGATGAACGACACCGTCGTCGTGTTCGACCGCCTTCGCGAGAACCTGCGCAAGTACAAGACCATGCCGCTGCGCGACGTGATCGACCTGTCGCTGAACGAGACCCTGTCGCGTACCATCATCACCGGCGTGACCGCCGTCATGGTGCTGGCGGCCTTGGCCATCTTCGGCGGCGAGGCCCTGTTCGGCTTCTCCATCGCCCTGATGTTCGGCATCATCATCGGCACCTATTCGTCGATCTATGTCGGCGCGCCGATCATCCTGCTGTGGGGCGTCAAGCGCGGCGCCCTGGCTGACGACGCCAAGCCTGTGAAGCTGGGCATGGCCAGCCGGCCATAGGTCGAGCGCCATCGTCGAAAGTTGGGCCGTCCCGGCATCGCCGGGGCGGCCCTTTTCCTTGGACGGCGTCCGTGCGAGGCTGAGCCTATGAAAGCGCTCGTCTATACCGCCGTTGCTCTCGCCCTAACCGGCGGACTGTCCGCCTGCACCGACAGCAAGCGGGCGCGCAACGACGCCACCTGGGGCGACAAGCCAGCGGACATCACCTGCTGGACCTATGGGGTGGAAAACTTCAAGGGACGCTCGACCGGCAAGGTCGAATATGACGACGGCGGCCGGATCTCGTTCGTCGACGCGTCGAACAACCGCTACACCACGATCGATGGCGATTGCCGGGTCGTCTATATGCAGCCCAGCAAATAGGGCCGGATGGCGGGCGGAGGCCTGAACCTCCGCCCTGGATCGATCAGCGCAGCGAGGCCGTAAAGCGCTGGATGCGGGTGCAGGCTTCTTCCAGCACGGCGTCCGAGGTGGCGTAGCTGATGCGGAAATAGGGGCTGAGGCCGAAGGCCTCGCCCTGAACTACGGCGACGCCCTCGGCGTTCAGCAGTTCGGCGGCGAAGGTGGAATCGCCGTCGATGACCACGCCCGATTCCGTCGTCTTGCCGATCAGTCCGGCGATCGACGGATAGACGTAGAAGGCGCCCTCGGGCGTGGCGCAGGTGATTCCGGCCGCCTGGTTGAGCATCGACACGACCAGATCGCGGCGCTTCTCGAAGGCGGCCTTGCGCTCGGGGATGAAGTCCTGCGGGCCGTTCAGGGCCTCGACCGCCGCCCACTGGCTGATGCTGGACGGATTGGACGTGGTCTGGCTGGCCACCTTGCGCATCAGGTCGATCAGAGGCTTGGGCCCGCCGGCGTAGCCGATGCGCCAGCCGGTCATGGCGTAGGCCTTGGACACGCCGTTGACCGTCAGGGTGCGGTCGATCAGGTCCGGGGCCACCTGGGCGATGGTGGTGTATTCGAAGTCGCCGTAGACGAGGTGTTCGTACATGTCGTCGGTCAGCACCCAGACGTGCGGATGGCGACGCAGGACCTCGGCCAGGGCTTCAAGCTCGGCGCGGGTGTAGGCGGCGCCGGTCGGGTTGGACGGGCTGTTCAGGATCAGCCACTTGGTGCGGGGCGTGATCGCGGCTTCCAGCACGGTGGGCAGCAGCTTGAAGCCGTCCTTCTCCTCGCCGATCACGGTGACGGGCTCGCCGCCGGCCAGCAGCACCATGTCGGGATAGCTGACCCAGTAGGGCGCAGGCACGATGACTTCGTCGCCGGGGTTCAGCGTCGCGACCAGGGCGTTGAAGATGACGGGCTTGCCGCCCGGCGCGACGTGGATGTTGGCCGCCGTATAGTCGAGATCGTTCTCGCGCTTGAACTTGGCGACGATGGCCGCCTTCAGCTCGGGCATGCCGTCCGCGTCGGTGTATTTGGTCTCGCCGCGGTTGATCGCGTCGATGGCGGCCTGTTTGATGTTTTCGGGCGTATCGAAGTCCGGCTCGCCGGCGCCCAGGCCGATCACGTCGCGGCCTTCGGCTTTAAGCTTCCGGGCCTGCGCGGTGACGGCGATGGTGGCCGAGGGCTTGACGCGGGCGAGGGCGGAAGATTGCAGGCTGGACATGAACTATCCCATGGTTTTGGAAGTTTTTGCCGGGGAGGCGAGGTTCCTTACGCGGCGTGGCCCCTCGGGACAATGCGCTGATGCTCGCTAATGCAGAGATGGGATGATAAGCGGCGGCTCTGATGCGCTGGATCATCGATTTCCTGTCGAACATGGAGGCGCGTCGCTGGCGCGCCGTGCTGGCGACGGCCCTGCTGCTGGGCGCGATGATCGGCCTGTTCGCTGTGGGCAAGAGCCAACTGGGGCTGGAGGCCGAGGGGGGGCTGGAAGACTGGCTGGCCGGATTCCGTCAGGGACCGTGGGGCCTGGTCGCCGCCATCGTGGTTTTCACGGTCTCGGCCTTCTTCGGCGCGCCGCAGTTCATCCTGATCGCCGCCTGCGTCGTGGCGTTCGGGCCGTGGTTCGGCTTCCTCTACAGCTGGATCGCGACCGTCGTGTCGGCGGGCGTGACCTATTGGCTGGGACGCGGCCCCACGGCGCGGCTGCTGGCGCGGCACGGCGGCAGGACGGTCGGACGGCTGACGCGGTTCGTCGGCAAGAACGCCTTTTACGCCAGCTTCATGATCCGCAACGTGCCGTCGGCGCCCTTCATCGTCGTGAACATGGCGTTCGGGGCGGCGAGGGCGTCGTTCCCGGGCTTTCTGGCGGGGTGCGCGCTGGGCGTATTGCCGAAGACCGCTCTGGTCGCCTTCTTCGGCGGATCCTTCATGACGGCGGTCAGCGGCGACGGCATCTGGACCTCGGCCATATTGGCTGGCGTGGCGCTGGCCTGGCTGGGACTGATGCTGGTGGTGCGCGAACTGGTGAAGCGGCGCGAGGGCGTCCGGGGCGATTGATCGGGGCATCGTCCGTATCCAGACGATCATGCGGCTCAAGCGAAGCGGGTCCTCGGTCTCATCCACAGGCGCGCCGCGCGACTGTGGCGTTGTCAATATGACGAGACCGTCATCGGGGCTTGTAATCCCGGTTTCATACGGGCAAACCCGCCGCTAGTAGGCGTGGCGAAGACGATCAGGAACTGTCCGGCGTGGGGATGTCAGGGCAGTTGGGGCGTCGCCAGGTCGACTGAGACATCTAGACGCCCTACCAGCTAACAACGGTATCGATTCCCATGAGCTTCTCCCTTTTCGGCGCGATCTCCAACGACATCGCGATGGACCTGGGCACCGCCAACACCCTGATCTACATGAAGGGCAAGGGCATCGTCCTGAACGAGCCGTCGGTCGTGGCGCTGAGAAACGTCGGGGGGCGCAAGGTCGTCCACGCCGTGGGGATTGAAGCCAAGCAGATGCTGGGCCGCACGCCGGGCCACATGGAGGCGATCCGCCCCATGCGCGACGGCGTCATCGCCGACTTCGAAGTCGCCGAAGAGATGATCAAGCACTTCATCCGCAAGGTGCATAACCGCAAGGGCTTCGTGAACCCCAAGATCATCGTGTGCGTGCCGTCGGGCGCCACGGCCGTCGAGCGTCGTGCGATCAACGACAGCTGCCTGAACGCCTCGGCCCGCCGCGTGGGCCTGATCGACGAGCCCATGGCGGCTGCGATCGGCGCCGGCCTGCCGATCCACGAGCCGACCGGCTCGATGGTCGTCGACATCGGCGGCGGTACGACCGAAGTCGCCGTCCTGTCGCTGTCGGGCATCGTCTATTCGCGTTCGGTCCGCGTCGGCGGCGACAAGATGGACGACAGCATCATCAGCTACATGCGCCGCAACCATAACCTGCTGATCGGGGAAACGACCGCCGAACGCATCAAGAAGGATATCGGCACCGCCCGTATCCCGGCCGACGGCGAAGGCCTGTCGATCGAGGTCAAGGGCCGCGACCTGATGCAGGGCGTGCCGCGCGAGGTGCGTATCTCGGAGCGCCAGGCCGCGGAGGCCCTGGCCGAGCCGGTCACCCAGATCATCGAGGCCGTGAAGGTCGCGCTGGAAGCCACTCCGCCGGAACTAGCCGCCGACATCGCCGACAAGGGCATCATGCTGACGGGCGGCGGCGCCCTGCTGCGCGGCCTGGACGTCGAAATCCGCGATCACACCGGCCTGCCGGTCTCGGTCGCCGACGATCCGTTGTCGTGCGTGGCCATAGGCTGCGGCCGCGTTCTGGAGCACCCGCGCTGGATGAAGGGCGTGCTCGACTCCGCGCTCTGATCCGTCCGATGCGGCCAGGTGAAAGCTTGGCTGCAAATCCTTGTCTGGCCTGCGTGATCACGGTTCCATTCCGGCCTTGATTTTGCGATAGGCAGGCTCAGCGGCAGGGGGCGTCCTGCCGATTCCAACCCCTTTGAGTGGAAGGTCGCCCGTGGCGTTTCGCGACGGCCCTTTTGAAAACATCAAGGTGCCGCTGGCGTGGACCGCCGCGGTCGTCGTCGTCGTGGCCGTCATCGGCGCGGTCGTCCTGTTGCTTGGCGACCGGACCACGTCCGAGGGCGGCTCGACCATGGGCGCGGCGCGCGGCGGTTTCGAAGCGGCGGCCGGGCCAGTGGGCGGGGTCTTCGCCGCGCCGGTGCGCTGGGCCGGGGCCGCGCGAGATTATGTCGGCGGCTATTTCTTCGCTATCGGCGAGAACCGCCGCCTGAAGGCCGAGATCGCCGAACTGCGCGGCTGGCGCGACGAAGCGATCGCGCAAAAGAACATCAACGGCCGCTATGAGGCCCTGCTGGGTCTGCGCACCGAGCCGCCGGTGCCCATGGCCACGGGGCGGGCGATTTCGGAATCGCGCGGTCCCTTCTCGAATGCCAAGCTGATCGACGTCGGTTCGGCCAAGGGCGTGCGGATCGGCAATCCGGTCGTGACGGAACATGGGCTGGTCGGGCGCGTGACCGGCGTGACGAGCGGCGTCAGCCGCGTCGTGCTGCTGACGGATGTGGCGTCGCGCACCCCTGTAATGATCGAGCGCACCGATGCGCGCGCCATGCTGACCGGAGACGGCGGCGACAGCCCGCGTCTGGAGTTTATTCGCGGATCGGGTTCGATTAAGGCTGGTGACCGTATCCTGAGTTCAGGGGACGGCGGCGGTTTGCCTCGCGGTCTGCCGGTCGGGGTGGCCGCCAAGGGCGTGGACGGCGCCTGGCGGGTTAAACTGTTCAGTGATCACGGCGCGATCGACTATGTCCGCGTGCTGTTGTTCCAGAGCTTTGGACAGCTGGTCAGCCCGAACGCCTTGAATGCGCCGCCGCTCGCAGGCCTGTCGACGGCACCGGAGCCGAGCGCGGCCGAGGTCGGGGCGATCCGTGACGCCGCCGCCCGTCGTGCGGCGGCGCAGCAGGCCCAAGCCGAACGGGCGCGTGCTGCGGCGGCGACGCCAGCGCCAACGCCTGCGCCCACCGCTGCGCCGACGGCGGCCCGTCCGGCCGTGACGTCTCCGAGGCCTGCGGCTTCGACCCCGTCGCCTGCGCCGGTTGCGCCCAGCCCTGCGCCGGCGCCCGCTCCGGGAGGCGCGGCGTGAGACGGCCCGTCGCGGTTCGCGTTGTCGGACCTCTGCAGTGGATCGTCTATCCGGCCCTGCTCGTCCTCGCCGCGACGCTCGTTCTGGGAACGCCGCTCCAGCTGTTCGGTCTGCATCTGCCCGAGCCGGTCATTCCGATGATCCTGGCCTTCGCCTGGCCCTTGATCCGGCCGTCGATGCTGGCGCCGGCGGTGCTGTTCTTGATCGGCCTTTTCCTGGATCTGTTCTGGAATACGCCGCTGGGTCTGTGGGCGCTGTGCCTGATGGGCGTCTATGGAACGGTGCTGCTGTCGCGCAATCTGCTGGCGGGGCATGAGGGGCTGATCCGCTTCGGAGCCTATGCCGCCTGTACGTTGGGCGCCTTTTTTCTGGCCTATCTGGTGGTGACCATGCGGGCGACGAACGCGCCGGCGATCCTGCCGTTGGTCGGACAGGTCGTGCCGACGCTGCTGCTGTTTCCGATCGCCAACTGGATGCTTGAGCGATTCGACGACGGAGATATTCGGTTCCGATGAGCGGCGAGCCCTCCATCTTCTTTGCCGATGTGAATGAGCGTCAGGGGTCCTTCCTGCGGCGCACCTTCGTGCTGGGCGGGGCGACGGCGCTGGGGATCACCGCGCTGATCGGACGGCTGGGCCAGCTGCAGGTTGTGCAGGCTCAGGAGTATGCGACCCTGTCGTCGCAGAACCAGTTCAACTTTCGCATGGTCCCGCCGCCGCGCGGCCTGATCAAGGACCGCAACGGCGTCGTCATCGCCGGCAACCGCCCTAGCTTCCGGGTGCTGGTGGTGCGCGACGAAACCAAGGATCTGGACCAGACGCTGGACCTTCTGGGGCGGCTGTTGCCCGACACGCTGGAGCGGCGGCGCGCTATCATCCGCGACGTCAATGCGGCATCCAAGTTCAACCCGGTGCCGGTCAAGAGCGACCTGACCTGGGAAGAGTTCGCCAAGGTCAATCAGTACGCCAACGAACTGCCCGGCGTCATGGTCGATATGAACGACGCGCGCTACTATCCGTTCGGCGGATCGTTCGCCCACGTCATCGGCTATGTGGCCAAGGTGTCCGATCGCGACGTCAAGGCGATCCGTGACAAGGGCGAGCAGCCGCCCGCCCTGCTGTTCAATCCCAGCTTCCGCATCGGCCGCCAGGGCGTCGAAAAGGCGCTGGACGCGTCGCTGCGCGGCGAGCCGGGCGGCAACCGGGTCGAGGTGGATGCGCGCGGTCGCGTCGTCGCCGAGGACATCGGCGGATCGCGGCCCGCCGTACCCGGCAAGGAAGTCATCCTGACGCTGGACGCCGATGTTCAGAACCGGGCGTTGGAAGTGTTCGGCGACGAGTCGGGCGCCTGTGTGGTCATGGATGTGCGCAACGGCGACATCCTGTGCATGATGTCTGCGCCATCGTTCGATCCGAACCTGTTCGTCGGCGGCGTGCCGAGCAAAACCTATCGCGCCCTGGCCGATTATGAGCGCAAGCCGCTGCTGGACAAGACGCTGAACGGTACCTTCCCGCCGGGATCGACCTTCAAGCCGACGACGGCGCTGGCCCTGCTGGAGGCCGGTGTCGATCCGAATCAGACGGTCTTCTGCAGCGGCGCGTATCGCACCGGCAACCGAACGCAGCGATGCTGGGGGCGGCATGGCACCCAGAACATGCACGACGCGATCAAGAACTCGTGCGACGTCTATTTCTACGCCATGTGCAACCGCGCGGGGGTGGACAATATCCGCAAGGCCGGGCTGGCGCTGGGCTTCGAGCACGAGTTCGACATCGGTGTCGGCAACCAGCGCAAGGGCCTGTTGCCGTCCACGGAATGGAAGGCGCGAACCTTCCCGCGCGATCCGGTCTGGCATCCGGGGGAGACGACTTCTGTCGCGATCGGTCAGGGGGCCATCACGGTGAACGCCCTGCAGCTGGCGGTGATGACCTCGCGCTTGGCGAACGGCAAGAAGCAGCTACAGCCGCGCCTGATCAAGTCCATCGGCGGCGTCGAACAGCCCAGCGGGGCCGAGGCGCCGGATCTGCCGTTCGATCCGGCCCACGTCGAATATGTGCGCCAGGGCATGATCGCCGTGGCCAACGATCGATCCGGCACCGCTTATCGCCAGAGCCAGTTGGGTCTGGGCGACATCCAGATGGCCGGCAAGACCGGCACGGCGCAGGTCCGCAACTACGGCTCCGGCTCACGCAAGAGCAATATCTGGGCGCTGAAGGACCACAATCTGTTCGTGGCCTTCGCGCCGGTGGATGCGCCGCGATATGCGGTCGCCGTCATCGTCGAACACGGGGGCAAGGGCGGGGCGACCGCCGGCGCGCCGCGTGCGCGTGAGGTGATGCGCACCGTTCTGCTCAAGGATCCGGACATGCGGGCGCGCATCGAACGGCCGCTGCCGCCCGAACCGACCGGCGACGCCATCGTCGAGGACGGGGTGGTCGGCGCCGCGCCCGAGCCCGATGTCGTGGCCCCGCCGCAGCCGAGCCGCCCCGCGCCGTCTGCAACCAGCGGGCCGCGTCCCTATCTGTCCGAGCCCGGCCGTTGACCGCCTCGGCTCTGTCACGTCCCGGCGAGCGCGAACGCGTCTCGACCAAGCTGAGCCAGATCGACTGGCGGCTGACGGCCTTGCTGTGCGTGGTGTCCGGCACCGGCGCCCTGATGCTGTATTCGGTGGCGGGCGGATCCTGGTCGCCGTGGGCGATGAAGCACCTGATCCGGGTCGGCATGTGTCTGGCGCTGATGCTGATGCTGTCGTTGATCAGCATCCGCTTCTGGTTCGCCCTGGCCTATCCCATCTACGGGATGGCGCTGTTCATGCTGGCGCTGGTGGAGACGCCGCTGGGCTATACAGCGCTGGGGGCCACGCGATGGCTGGACCTGGGCTTCACCCGCATTCAGCCGTCCGAGATCATGAAGATCGGCGTCGTGCTGGCCCTGGCGCGCTGGTATCATGGCTCCTCGGCCAAGGAGGCGAGCTTCCACTGGAAGCTGATCTTCCCGGTCGGGATCATCGGCCTTCCATTCCTGCTGGTCGCGCACCAGCCGGACCTGGGATCGGCCATGCTGATCGGTTTGACGGGCGCGGCGATCATGTTCGTCGCCGGGCTGAGCTGGCGGATCATCCTGCCGCTGATCATCGCCGCCGCCGTGCTGGTGCCGCCCTATGTGATGTTCGGCATGCATGACTATCAGCGTCACAGGGTGCTGACCTTCCTGAACCCCGAGGCCGACATGTCGGACAAGGGCTATCAGATCGTGCAGTCCAAGATCGCCATGGGGTCGGGCGGGCCGCTGGGACGCGGGTTCGGCCTGGGCAGCCAGAGCCAGCTGGAGTTCCTGCCCGAACGCCAGACTGACTTCATCTTCGCCGCCTTCGCCGAGGAGTTCGGCTTTGTGGGCACCTTCACGCTTCTGGCCTCTTACGCCGCCATCATTCTGATATCGCTGAGGATCGCGTCGTTGTCGCACAGTCACTTCGGGCGATTGGCGGCGTCGGGCGTGACGGCGACATTCGCGCTCTATGTGCTGATCAACGGGGCGATGGTGATGGGTCTGGCGCCGGTCGTGGGCGTGCCGATGCCGCTCTTGTCCTATGGCGGCACCGTCATGCTGACCGTCATGATCGGCTTCGGTCTGGTGATGGCGACGCGGGTTCACCGCTATGCCGAACTGCCCAAGGGCCACGGCCTGATCTGACGTTACGTCAGCTAAGTGATCGGCATTCAGGTTTCGCTTTCTAAGGCGGGAATTTCCTGGATAAGGTCATTCCCAAGGATGTCTCGCATCGGTTTCGGCCGGTCAGCGACGCACGACATGGGAGACGAGGAATGACCGATCTGGAGCAGTTCCGCGCCGAGACGCGCGCCTGGCTGGAAGCGAACTGCCCGGCCGAATGTCGCGGTCCGATGGCCGACGACGAGATGATCTGGGGCGGGCGAAACCCCACCTTCAAGACCCCGGCGCACAAGCTGTGGCTGGAGCGGATGGGCGCGCGGGGCTGGACGGCGCCGGAATGGCCCCAGGCATACGGCGGGGGCGGCCTCAGCCGCGAGGAGGCCAAGGTGCTTGCCTCCGAACTGCGACGCATCAAGGCCCAACCGGCTCTGGCCAGTTTCGGCGTCTGGATGCTGGGCCCGGCGTTGCTGGCCTTTGGGACCGAAGAGCAGAAAAAGCGCTTCCTGCCCGAGATCGTGCGCGGCGAGATCCGCTGGTGCCAGGGCTATTCCGAGCCGGGCGCGGGGTCGGATCTGGCGTCCATCCAGACGCGGGCCGAGGATCGAGGCGACCACTGGATCGTCAACGGCCAGAAGATCTGGACCTCCTACGCCGACAAGGCCGATTGGATCTTCTGCCTGGTGCGCACGGACCCTGAGGCGCCCAAACATCTGGGCATCAGCTTCGTGCTGTTCGACATGAAGACGCCCGGCGTGACGACGCGGCCGATCACCTTGATTTCAGGCAAGTCGCCCTTCTGCGAGACCTTCTTCGACGACGTGCGGGTGGAGAAGGAAAACCTGGTCGGGACGCTGAACCGGGGCTGGGACGTGGCCAAATATCTGTTGGCGCACGAGCGGACCATGATCGGCGCGATGGGCGAGGTCGGCGGCGGGCGGCCTGTGGGGCAGGTGGCTCTGGACGCCATCGGCGCCGACGACACTGGGCGTCTGGACGAGCCGATGCTGCGCGCCCGGATCGCGGACCTGGAGATCGACGCCGCCGCCTTCCGCCTGGCGATGGAGCGGGTCGGCGATCAGGTGAAGGCCAAACAGGCGCATCCGGCCATCGCCTCCATGCTGAAATACTATGGCTCCGAGCTGAACAAGCGGCGCCATGAGCTGCTGATGGCGGCGGGCGGGGCCGATGCGCTGGAATGGGAGGGCGAGCGGTCGCATGACGGCAAGGCGGCGCGCGACTGGCTGCGGACCAAGGCCAACTCCATCGAGGGCGGCACCAGCGAGGTTCAGTTGAACATCATCGCCAAACACCTGCTGCAGCTGCCGGGAGCGTGAAGGTGACAGGCGTAATAGAACGGCCTTTGCTTTTCGGTATCGCGGTAGTCGGCGTCGTTCTCAGCGGTCTGCTGAGCTTCGTCATGCTGACGCCTATGGGATGGGGCATGTCTTGGAGCGAAGCTGCACCGACCTGGAGCGCCAAGTTCTTCTTTCTTGCACCCGTGGTGGCTTTAATGGTCGCCGGGGTGGCGAAATTCTCAGCACGACCGTCACCATCGCAGGAAATCGCCCTCCTGGCGGCGCCTGCTTATCAGGCGGTCTATCTCGCTTTCTCATATTTCGCCGCGAAGCCAGGAGTCTGAGCCCATGCCGCTGATCCTGACCGAAGAACAGACGATGTTGCAGGACGCCGCCGACGGCTTCCTGAACGAACAGGCGCCGATCGCCCATCTGAGGAAGTTGCGGGACGAGCGGGACGCCGACGGGGTGTCGCGCGACCTGTGGCGGGCCTTTGGCGAGATGGGTTTCGCCGGCGTCATCATCCCCGAGGCGCTGGGCGGCATGGGGCTGGGCGCGGTCGAGGCCGGGGTGATCGCCGAGAGCCTGGGGCGCACCCTGACGCCGTCGCCGTATCTGGGATCGTCGATCCTGTCGGCCAAGGTGCTGATCGACGGCGGGTCGCAGGCGCAGCAGGCCTGGCTGCCCAGGATCGCGGCGGGCGAGGCGATCCTGTCGCTGGCGGTGGACGAGGGCGCGAAACACGCGCCGTCTCGGATCGCGACGCGGGCCGAGCGCGCGGGCAACGGTTTCAAGCTGAACGGCGCCAAGGCCTTTGTGCTGGACGGCCATGTGGCGGACGCCCTGATCGTGGTCGCCACGGCGGACGAGGGGACGACGCTGTTCCTGGTCGATCCGGCGACGGCGGGCGTCGAAATCGAGCGCACAGTGATGGTGGACGCGCACAATGCGGCGCGGATCACGCTGAGCGATGTGGCGGTCGACGCCGATGCAGTGATCGGCACGGTCGGGGGCGGGGAGGCGCTGCTGGACGGCGCGCTGAACCTGGGGCGGGCCTGCGCGGCTTCCAGTCTGACCGGCGCCGGCGATCAGGCGTTCAAGACGACGATGGACTATCTGCGGACCCGCAAACAGTTCGGCAAGCTGATCGGCGAGTTCCAGGCGTTGCAACACAGGGCCGCGCATCTGTTCTCGGAGCTGGAGCTGGCGCGCGCGGCGACGATCGGCGCCCAGATCGCCATCGACGAGGGGCGCGAGGATGCGCCGCTGGCGGCCTCCATCGCCAAGGCCAAGGCAGGGCGGGTCGCCGAACTGGCGGTGCAGGAGGCGGTTCAGATGCACGGCGGCGTCGGCATGACCGACGAATTCGACGTCGGCCTGTTCATGAAGCGGGTGCGGGTGCTGAACGAACTGCTGGGCGACGCCGGCTTCCACGCCGAACGGGTGGCGCGGGCGCAAGGCTTCTAGGGTCGGGATTCTAGACCGCCTTTTCGCTCCACAGGTCCAGATCCGCCTCGCGTCCGATCAGGGCCAGGCCAGCGGCGATGGATTCGAACTCGCCGCCCGTCTCGATCCGCTCGGCGCCGAAACGGTTCTGGAAAAGCGCCCGCACGGCCGGGACGAAGGAGGTGCCGCCGGTCAGGAAGACCCGGTCGATGGCGTCGGGCGTCAGGCCGCTGCGGGCCATGGCCTGATCCACCGCGCCCTCGATGGCGGCCAGTTCCGGCGCGATCCAGCGTTCGAAATCGGCGCGGGCGACCGGCTTTTCGATATGGACGCCGCCGGCCTGGAACAGGAAGGTCGCCTGGTCGTCGGCCGACAAGGCCATCTTCAGCGTGGAGACGGCGCGGTACAGGTCATGGCCGTGGTTGTCATCCAGCACCTCGATCAGACGCTCGATCTTCTCGGGCTCCAGCGCGGTGCGGGCCAGGGCGCGGATGTCGCGCATGTCGCGCGAGGCTCTCAGCAAGGCCAGCTGATCCCAGCGGGCGAAGGCGGAATAATACCGCTGGGGAATAGGCAACTGCTTGCCGACCGAACTGTAGAGACCGCCCTTGCCCAGTTCAGGCGAGACCAGCTGGTCGATGATCCGGTAGTCGAAGGCGTCGCCCGCCACGCCGACGCCCGAGCGGGCCAGCGGCGTCGAACGCAGACCGTCGGGCGTATGTTCGAACCGGATGATCGAGAAGTCGCTGGTGCCGCCGCCGAAGTCGGCGACCAGGACGGTGGCGTCCGCCTTCAGCTGGCGCGCGAAATAGAAGGCGGCGCCGACCGGCTCATGCGCATAGCGGATGTCGGTGAAACCCAGCCGCTGGAACGCCGTCTGATAGCGCGACAGGGCCAGGGTTTCGTCCGGATTGCCGCCCGCAAAGGTGACGGGACGGCCGACGATGACGGCGGGCGGTGTGTCGGACAGTTCGTCACCCGCATGGTGGCGCAGGCGCAAGAGGAAGGCGGCCAGCAGATCCTCGAAGGCGTAGCGTTTGTTGTCGATCCGGGTCTCGGTGAAGGCGGCGCTGGCGGCGAAGGTCTTAAACGACTGGATGAAGCGGGTCTCCAGCGGATCCTCGACATAGGCGGCGATGGCCCAGGGCCCGGCCTCGACGACGCGCTCGGGCGGCTGGCCGTCCACGCCCGGATGGGTCTGGAAACTGAGCGCCGAGCGGAAGGTGGTCGTCTGGCCCTCGACCGCGTCGAAGGTCACGAGATGGGCGAGGCCGTCCGCATCGGTCAGGGCCACGACCGTATTGGTCGTGCCGAAATCGATCCCGATCGTCATCGGTTTCGTCGCCGTCATGGCAGGGCTCCAGGCAGGGGAGCCGGGTTCCTAACGGCAGACGGGGCAATAGCAAGGGGTTATCAGGGATAGCTTGGAGCTATGCGACGACAACCCGCCCACCGTCAGCTTAACTCTTTGCGCAGGGATAGACCTCGGCGAGCGCAGCGTAAACCAGAATCGCTGCCGACAAGTTACGATCTGCGGGATGTGAGCGAAGATAATCTACGACGATTTCCTTGATTTGTCCGACTTCTACTCCCTCAGGAACACAAACAATCAAGTAGTCCTCGTTCAGGTTCGCCCGATAAGTCACATGATATGCGCCAGCTTCTAATCCGTCGTGTGCGCCTTGGATGTAGGCTAAGCACATAAAGTCCTGATAGATTCGGTCATAGTTGGTGTCTGTTCTGGTACAATAACGATATACATCATTGCCCGACCTAAATTCTGCATGAGCGTGGGTTGGCGCTGTAGCTGCTAACATCGCCAAGGCCAGCGTAGCAGTCATGCAGCTAAGGTATTTCATATCTTTGCCCCCATTTAAGCTAACGCAGATTGCACACCCTCTGGGTGCAAACATCAAGCCCTCCGGATGCCGGGGGGGCTGTTTCAGCTAAAGCAGCCAGAATCTGGCTAGTGGTCTAAAGCGGAAAGAGCTCGTGCTTACTTTTTATTGTGGTGGTGGCGCTTGGCGGAAGCGGTGGGATTCGAACCCACGGACGGCTCTCACCGTCGCTGGTTTTCAAGACCAGTGCCTTAAACCACTCGGCCACACTTCCTTGCCGCCGCAGCGGAGGCGGACGCCATAGCAGGCGAACGGGTCATTAACCAAAGCGGAAATGTCTTCGGTCATCCTGTTTTCGTATTTTTTGCGAGGCGGGTCGATGACGTTTGGACAGGGAGTGCGCGGCGCGCTGATCCTGGGGCTGTTTTCGCTGCTGGCCGCCTGTTCCACCGTCGGCGGCGCGGGCGTACGCGGGACGGTCGCCGGGCACGGCGAGAACCGTCCGCCGGTCGTCAAGGACCCTGCGCCGATCGTGTCGGGGACGATGCGGCCCTATCAGGTGCGCGGGCGCTGGTACACGCCCAAGGAACAGCCGGATTACGAAGAGGTCGGGATGGCGTCCTGGTACGGCGACGCCTTTAACGGCCGGCCGACCTCGACCGGCGAGCGGTTCGACATGCATGCCCTGACGGCGGCGCACAAGACCCTGCCTCTGCCCGGTCTGGTCGAGGTGACGAACCTGGAGAACGGGCGGCGACTGGTGGTGCGGATCAATGACCGGGGGCCGTTCGTGGACAGCCGGATCATCGACCTGTCGCGCGAGGCGGCGAGCGAACTGGGGATGCTGTCGCAGGGCGTCGGGCGTGTGCGGGTCCGCTATCTGGGCCGGGCGCCGCAGCAGGGCGGGGGCGCGCTGTTGCGGGCCTCGGCGCCAGCGCCGCGTGTCTCGGCGCCCGTCAGCGCGCCTGTCGTTGCGCCGGCGCCGGTCGTGGTCGCCGAGGTGACGACCTTCTGGGTTCAGGCGGGCAGTTTCTCGGATCAGGTCGAGGCCGGGCGAATCGCCGACAGCCTGAGCGGCTGGGTGCGGGCCGATCGGGGCGCGGGTCGTTTCAATGTGGTAGTGGGGCCGTGGGACAGCGCCAATGCCGCCGAGGCGGCGCGTCAGTCTGTCGTGGCGCGGGGTTATTCGGGCGCGCTGTTGATATCCGGCAGCTGATCGCGCGCGCGGGCTTGCGCCGGGCGGCGTCGGCACGCCATGAAGGCGCGTGACCCGTGGACAATTCATAAGCTTCGAAGGCGGCGAGGGCGCCGGCAAATCGACCCAGGTCGGGCGGCTGGTCGCGCGGCTGCAGGCGGTGTTGGGCGAGCGCAAGGTCGTGCGCACGCGTGAGCCGGGGGGCTCCAAGGGCGCGGAGGTGATCCGCAATCTGGTGGTGGCCACGGACGCCGAGCCGTGGTCGGCCATGACCGAGACCCTGCTGATGTACGCCTCGCGCTCGGACCATCTGGAGCGAACCATCCGCCCGGCGCTGTCGGCCGGCGACTGGGTTGTGTGCGATCGGTTCGCCGATTCGAGCCGGGCCTACCAGGGCGCTGGCGGCGGCGTGGCGCAAAGCTTCATCGAACAGATCGACGCCGGCGTGGTCGGGGGCGACCAGCCGGACCTGACCCTGGTGTTCGACCTGCCCGTCGAGGTCGGGCTGGAGCGGGCGTTCGGGCGAGGCCTGTTCGAGACGCGGTTCGAATCCAAGGGGCTGGAGTTCCATCAGCGCCTGCGCGAGGGCTTTCTGAGGATCGTCGAAACCAATCCTCAGCGTTGCGTGCTGATCGACGCGGTTGGATCGCTGGACGAGGTCGAGGCGCGGGTCTGGCAGGCGGTTCAGGACCGGCTGCTGTGAGCGATCATCCGCGTGACCGGTTCGACCTGATCCCTGATGCCGCGGCGGAGACGGCGTTTCTGGATGCCTGGGAGCGGGGGCGGTTGCACCACGCCTGGCTGTTGTGCGGGGTCGAGGGGACGGGCAAGGCGACCTTCGCCTATCGCGCGGCGCGACGACTGCTGGGTGCGGCGGCCGATCCGGGCTCCGGACCGCTGGGCGCGCGGCGCGATGATCCGGTCAGCCGGCTGATCTCGGCCCAATCGCATCCCGATCTGCTGGTGCTGGAACGCCTGGTCGAAGGGGGCAAGACCAAGAAGTCGATCTCGGTCGATCAGTCGCGCGAACTGCCGGAGTTCTTTTCAAAGAGCCCGTCACAAGCCCAGTTTCGGGTGGCGATCATCGATGCGGCCGACGACCTGAACCTGAATGCCGCCAACGCCTTGCTGAAGGTTCTTGAGGAGCCGCCGGAGCGCGGCGTGCTGTTTCTGGTGACCCATGCGCCGGGGCGGTTGCTGGCGACGATCCGGTCGCGGTGCCGGCGGCTGAGCTTTCCGATCTGGACGCCGGATCGGCTGGAGACCCTGGTGCGCAACCGGACGGGCGCGGAGCGCGAAGACGCCGAACATGCGGCGATCATGGCGGGCGGATCGCCAGGGGCGGCCCTGGCCCTGGCCTCCGGCGCGACGTTCGAGATGGACCAACTGGCGCGGCGCTGGGTCGAGGGCGACGTGGACCGGGCCGAAGCCCTGGCCATCGCCGACCGGTTCCGCGGCGCCGAGGGGCAGGAGCGATTCGAGACCTTGATGGACCGATTGATCGCGGCGGTGCGGATGCGCGCCTTGCAGAGCGCGCCGGGCGCCGGCAATCGCTGGGCCGAACTGTGGGAACGGCTGCAGCCGTTGCCGGAACGGGCGGCGGGGCTGAACCTGGACAAGGCCGATGTGCTGGCCGGCGCGCTGGCGGACCTGAAGCGGGTCCAGGCCCAGCAGGAGCGGATGGGCTGATGCTGATCGACAGTCATGTGAACCTGCACGCGCCGCAGTTCGACGAGGACCGGGATGCCGTGATCGCGCGCGCGCGCGAGGCAGGCGTCGGGCTGATGGTCGAGATCTCCGACAAGCTGGAGACCTTCGAGGCGACGCACGGCATCGCCATGGCCAATGAGGACATCTGGTGCACGGTCGGGGTCCATCCGCACGAGGCCAAGGATGCGGCGGACCTGACGGCGGCGACCCTGATCGACCTGGCCCAGCGGCCCAAGGTGGTCGGGATCGGCGAATGCGGTCTGGATTTCCACTACGACCTCAGCCCGCGCGAGGTGCAGGCGGCGGTGTTCCGGCAGCATGTGGCGGCGGCGCGCGACACCGGTCTGCCGCTGGTGATCCACACGCGTGAGGCGGACGATGTGATGGCGTCGATCCTGCGCGAGGAATATGCCGCAGGGCCGTTCAAGATGTTGATGCACTGCTATACGAGTGGTGCGGAACTGGCGAAAATCGCGGCTGAAATGGGCGCCTGGTTTTCGGTTTCCGGTATCGCGACCTTCAAGGCGGCTGAGGACGTGCGGGCGGTGATCCGCGATATGCCCGGCGACCGGATCATCGTCGAGACCGACTGCCCCTATCTGGCGCCCATTCCGCATCGGGGGCGGCGCAACGAGCCGGCCTACATCGGCCATGTGCTGGACAAGCTGGCCGAGATCCGGGGTTGGGACGCCGAGGAAGCGGATCGCCTTACGACCGAGGCCTTCTTCGGCCTCTTTGACCGGATACCCAGACCCGCATGAGTTTCGAAGTCGTCATTCTGGGCAGCGGGTCGTCGGGCGGGGTGCCGCGCGGGGACGGCGACTGGGGCGCCTGCGACCCAGCCGAGCCCAAGAACCGGCGTACGCGCTGTTCGATGCTGGCGAGAATGACCGGCCCAGAGGGGGTGACCACTGTCCTCATCGACACATCACCGGACCTGCGTGAGCAGATGCTGGCCAGCGGCACGAAGCATGTGGATGCGGTGCTCTACACCCACGATCATGCGGACCAGACCCACGGCATCGACGACCTGCGCACCTTCGCCGCGCGCGCCAGGAAGCGGATACCGGCGTGGATGGATGCGGCGACCTACGGCTCGCTGACGCATCGGTTCGACTACATCTTCGAGAGCAAGTTCGGTTATCCGCCGCTGCTGGACGGACGGATCATTCCGCCGCATGGCACGGCCTGGTCGGTCGAGGGCGCGGGCGGCTCGATCCCGGTCACGACCTTTAATCAGGCGCATGGGCCGATCCGCTCGGTCGGCTATCGATTGGGCGACGTCGCCTATTCCAGCGATGTGTCCGATCTGGACGAGGCGGCCTTGGCGGCGGTGGCCGGGTGCAAGCTCTGGATTGTCGATGCGCTGCGTTACGCGCCGCATCCGACCCATGCGCATCTGGACCAGGCCCTGGCGTGGATCGCCGCCGCAGACGTAGAGCGCGCGGTGCTGACGAACCTGCACATCGATATGGATTACAAGGCGTTGTCGGCGCTTGTTCCCAAAAACGTCGAGGTCGGATTCGATGGCTGGAGCCGAGTGATCGGCTAGCTTGCGCCGGCCTTGTGATTTTTCCAGTCGAATAGCTCTTCCAGCACCTGCACCGCCTGGCCGCGTTCCGACGTCAAATCCGGGTCGCGGTTCATGATCAGCCGGGCATCATCGGCGGCGGCCAGCATCAGGCTGCGGTGGCGGATCGGGTCGGCGAAGCGGTAGGCGGGAAAACCGCTCTGCTTCAGGCCCAGGGGATCGCCGCCGCCGCGCAGCCGGAAATCTTCCTCGGCGATCTCGAAACCATCCTCGGTGCGACGCAGGGTTTCGAGCCGCTCCTTGGCCGTCTCGCCCAAGGCGCCGTCCTGACCGCCGTATAGCAGGATGCAGGCGCTGGCCTTGGAGCCGCGCCCAACGCGGCCGCGAAGTTGGTGCAACTGCGCCAGACCGAAGCGGTCGGCGTGTTCGATCACCATGATCGAGGCGTTGGGCACGTCCACGCCGACTTCGACCACCGTGGTGGCGACGAGAACCGGCAGGCGGCCGTCGGCGAAGTCGGCCATGACGGCCTCGCGCTCTGCGCCCGGCATCTGGCCGTGGGCCAGGCCGACCTCCACGCCCAGGAGGCGCCGCAGATCGTCGGCGCGATCGACGGCGGCCGCCAGGTCGATGGCCTCGGATTCCTCAACCAGAGGACAGATCCAATAGGCCTGGGCGCCGCTTTCGACGGCGCTCTTCAGGCGGGCGGCGACCTCGCCGATGCGGGCCAAGGGCAGGACGGCGGTTGTGACGGGCGTGCGGCCGGGCGGCTTTTCCATCAGGCGACTGACTTCCAACTCGCCGTACTGCGTCAGTTCGAGCGTGCGGGGGATGGGGGTGGCCGACATGGTGAGCAGATGGACGGCGCCCAGGCGCGGGTCGCCCTTGGCTTGCAGTCGCTGGCGCTCGTTGACGCCGAACCGGTGCTGTTCGTCGATGACGGCTAACGCCAGGCGGTCGAAGCGAACGGCGTCCTGGAACAGGGCATGGGTGCCGATGGCGACCTTGACGTGACCCGAGGCCAGAGCGGCCAGCTTCTCGCGGCGTTGAGCCGGGGTGTCGCGGCCCGTGAGCAGGACGGCGGCGACGCCGGCTGCGTCCAGCATGGGGCCGAGCTTCTCGTAATGCTGGCGCGCCAGGATTTCGGTCGGGGCCATGAGCGCGGACTGGAAACCGCCGGAAGCGGCGTCGGCCAGAGCGAGGGCGGCGACGGCGGTTTTGCCCGAGCCGACGTCGCCTTGCAGCAATCGGCCCATCTGCTGGCCCGAGGCCAGATCACGACGGATTTCGGCGACGGCCTGGGCCTGAGCGTTGGTCAGCTGGAAGGGCAGGGCCTGGAGCAGGTGTTCGGACGCCGCGCCGGGGGCGATGACGGGGGCGGGCCTGATCTCGCGGGCGCGCCGACGACGGGCCAGAGCCAACTGATGGGCCAGGAATTCGTCATAGGCCAGGCGCTGGCGGGCCGGAGCGTCGGGCGACAGGTCCATCTCGGCTGTAGGAGCATGCAGGGCGTCCAGAGCGGCGCGCCAACCCAGCCAGTTCTGCTTTTTGAGCCAGGCGGGATCCTGCCATTCCGGAAGGTCGGGCGCGGCGGGTAGGGCGCCCTGAACCAGTTTACGCAACTGGCGCGAGCTGAGGCCCTGCGTCGCCGGATAGACCGGTTCGGACGCTGGAATGTCGGCGGCCTTTTCGAGTGTCACGATGTCCGGGTGGACGATCTGGACCTCGCCATTGAACCTTTCGACCTTGCCCGCGACCAACCGCGTCTCGCCGCGCGGCAACAGCCGGTCGATGTGCTGGGGCGAACCGCCGAACCAGACCAGATGCACGAAGCCCGTGGGATCGCTGGCCCGGACCTTCAGTGGCGCACCAGGACGGCTGGGCGTGAAGAGGCGGTCGATGGTCACGGTGAAGACGCCCACCTCGCCATCGACGGCGGTGGCGGCCTCGGCAGGGCGGCGGACGATGACGCCGGACGGGCTGAGGAACAGCAGATCGCGGACCAGCGGGCCCGCCACCTTTTGCACCAGAGGCAGGACGCGAGGGCCCACGCCCTTCAGGGTCGAGACCTCGGCGAACAGGGGAAAGAGAATCTGCGGACGCATCGCCGTGAACATAGCGTGACCATGACGGGTGGCGAAGTGCGTTCAGGAACGCTATCTGCGCTTCTCACATTCCTGATGCGCTATCGCTCTCCGCGCGGCGGATCGCTGCATGAGCGCATCGGCATCTTTAACGGGCAAGGATTCTTGTGGCCGAAATTGACGCGCGTCCTGACAGCGAAATGACCACCGAGCAGATGACGCCTGAGCGCAGGCAGCGGCTGGGCCGCATTCAGTTCCGCGCCTGGCGGCGGGGCTTTCGCGAGGCCGATATGGTGCTGGGTCCGTTTTCCGATCAGGTCGCGCCGACCTTGACCGATGCGGAACTGGACCAGTTCGAACGGCTGATCGACGAGGAAGACCAGTGGCTTTACGGCTGGATCATCGAGCGTGATCCAACGCCGCCCGAGTTCGAGACCCCGGTGATGGCCAAGGTGCGCGCCTTCATGCACGCACACGTCGCGGCCGAAGTCGGCAAGGGAATCGGCTGATGGACGCCAAGGTCGAATACCGAACCGACGCCGATCTGGGCGGCGCGCCCGAGGGGTTGGACGCGCTGATCGTCTCAGAACGGATCAAGGCCGACGGCGGTGTCGGCTTGTTCGTCGCACGAGATTTTCAGAGATCGGGCAGCTTCGTTCAAGCGTTCCAGTTCTTCTCGAAAGATATTGAAGTTCTGGATTATCCGGCGTGGGACTGTCTGCCCTATGACCGTTTGAGCCCCACGGCGGGGATCGCGGCGCAGCGCATGGCGACGCTGACGCGACTGGCGATGCGCAAGCCCGGCGACGCGCCGTTTCTGGTCGTGACGACGGTGTCGGCGGCCATGCAACGCACGCCGCCTAAGTCAGTCACGACACAGGCCGGGTTCGAGACGAAGGTCGGCCGCGATCTCGATATCCAGGCGCTTGAGCGATATTTCGCCGCCAACGGCTATGTCCGGGCGTCGACCGTGTCGGAGCGCGGCGAGTTCGCGGTGCGCGGCGGGGTCGTCGACGTCTATCCGCCCGGCTTCGAGGAGCCCGTCCGGCTGGACATGTTCGGATCCGAGCTGGAATCAATCCGCACCTTCGATCCGGAAACGCAGCGGTCGACCGGCCAGATGACATCCGTGTCCCTCGCGCCGGTGTCGGAGGCGCTGCTGGATGCGGCGGCCATCTCGCGATTCCGCACCGGCTATCTGAACCTGTTCGGCGCGCCGGGCGATGATCCGCTGTATGCGACGATCAGCGAGGGCGCGCGGCGCCAGGGCATGGAGCAGTGGCTGCCGCTGTTTTATGAGACCCTGGACAGCCTGTTCGATTATTTGCCGGACGACGCGGCGATCTTCCTCGACAACCAGGTCGAGACGGCCCGCGCCGAGCGATGGGATCTGGTCGCGGACGCCTATGATGCGCGCGCCGAGGCGGCCAAGGCCAAGGGTCAGGCCAGCGCCAATCGCGCCTTGCCGCCGAAGCGGCTCTATCTGGACGCCGGCGACTGGAACCAAGCTCTGGCGGGTCGCACCGTGCGGCGCTTCACGCCCTTTTCTACGGGCGGCGAGGATGCCGGCGGACGTTTGGGCCGGACCTTCGGGGCCGAGCGGGCGCAGGACAGCGTCAACCTGTTCGAGGCGGTGGCGGCCCATGCGGCGGCGCTGAAGGCCGAGGGCAAGCGGGTGCTGTTCGCCTCCTGGACCGAAGGGTCGTCGGAGCGGCTGGCGACCATGCTGGCCGACCACGGGCTGGATCACATCGTCGCCGTGCGCGACTGGGCCGACGTTCAGGCGGCCCCGAAAGACCTCTATCTGCGAGGCGTCCTGCCGGTCGATTATGGCTTTGTCACCGACGAGGTGGCGGTCATTTCCGAGACCGACATCCTGGGCGACCGTCTGGCGCGCCCGCGCAAGAAACGCCGCGCCTCGAACTTCCTGGCCGAGACGTCGGCCCTGACGACGGGCGATCTGGTCGTTCACCTCGATCACGGCATAGGCCGGTATGAAGGGCTCAAGACGCTGGAAATCCAGCAGGCCCCGCACGACTGCCTGGAGCTGTTCTACGCCGGTGAGAGCAAACTTTATCTGCCGGTTGAAAACATTGACCTTCTGACCCGGTACGGGTCGGATTCCGAGGGCGTCCAACTGGACAAGTTGGGCGGCGCAGGCTGGCAGGCGAGAAAGGCCAAGGCCAAGGAACGTCTGCGCGCCATGGCCGAGGGGCTGATCGCTCTGGCCGCCAAACGGGCGCTGCGCGAGACCGATGCGGTCACGCCGCCGCCGGGTCTGTTCGCCGAGTTCTGCGCGCGCTTCCCCTATGAGGAAACCGACGACCAGCTGAACACCATCGGCGACGTGCTGGAGGATCTGGGCAAGGGCACGCCGATGGATCGCCTGATCTGCGGCGACGTCGGCTTCGGCAAGACCGAGGTGGCGCTGAGGGCCGCCTTCGTCGTCGCCATGACGGGGCAGCAGGTGGCGATCGTCGCGCCGACGACCCTGCTGGCGCGCCAGCACTACAAGACCTTCAGCGAACGCTTCGCGGGCTGGCCCGTGAAGGTGCGTCAGTTGTCGCGGATGGTGGGCGCCAAGGAGGCGGCGGAGACGCGCGCCGGACTGAAGGACGGCTCGGTCGAGATCGTCGTCGGCACCCATGCGGTGCTGAGCGAACAGGTCGGCTTCCGCGATCTGGGCTTGGTCATCGTCGACGAGGAGCAGCACTTCGGCGTCAAGCACAAGGAGAAGCTGAAGACGCTGCGCGCCGACGTGCATCTGTTGACCCTGACCGCCACGCCGATCCCGCGCACGCTTCAGATGGCGCTGTCGGGCATCCGCGAGATGTCGATCATCGCCACCCCGCCAGTCGACCGCCTGGCGGTGCGGACCTATGTCACGCCGTGGGACCCGGTCCTGGTGCGCGAGGCCCTGCTGCGCGAGAAATATCGCGGAGGTCAGGCCTACTACGTCGCGCCGCGCCTGAAGGACCTGCCCGCCATCGAGAAGTTCCTGCGCGAACAGGTGCCCGAGGTGAAGTTCGTCGTCGGTCACGGCCAGATGAGCGCGACCCAGCTGGAGGAGGTGATGAGCGCCTTCTACGACGGGGAGTATGACGTCTTGGTCTCCACCACGATCGTTGAGAGCGGGCTGGATATCCCGACGGCCAATACCCTGATCGTGCATCGCGCCGACATGTTCGGCTTGGCGCAACTGTATCAAATCCGGGGGCGGGTCGGACGGTCCAAGGCGCGAGCCTTCGCCTATCTGACCACCGATGCGGTCAAGCCGATGACCCTCTCGGCCGAGCGGCGGTTGCAGGTTCTGCAGTCGCTGGACAATCTGGGCGCCGGCTTCCAGCTGGCCAGCCATGATCTAGACCAGCGCGGCGGCGGCAATCTGCTGGGCGACGAACAGTCGGGCCACATCCGCGAGGTCGGCGTCGAACTGTACCAGCAGATGCTGGAAGACGCCGTGGCGGAGTTGCGCGAAAAGGGCGAGGGACCGGCGGTGGATCGCGGTTGGTCGCCATCGATCAATGTCGGCGCGTCTGTCTTGATTCCAGAAGATTACGTGCCAGACCTGAACGTGCGCCTGAGCCTCTATCGTCGTCTTTCTGACGCCGAACAGGCCGAGGATCGCGAAGCCCTGGCCGCCGAACTGATCGACCGGTTCGGGCCCTTGCCGGATGAGGCGCAGCAACTGCTGAAGATCGTCGGCATCAAGTCGAACTGCCGCAAGGCCTGCATCGAGAAGATCGATATCGGGCCGCGTGGCGCGGTGCTGACTTTGCGTGACAACAGCTTCCCGAATCCGGCGGGCCTGGTCGGGCTGATCCAGAAGAACCACGCCTTCTGGAAGATTCGGCCGGATCAGAAGATCGTCGTGTCGGGCGATTGGCCGACGGCGGACGAGCGCCTGAAGGTGGCCGAGCGGATCACCGCCGATCTGGCGCGGGTGGCGGGGGCGTAAAGCCCCTCAGCGCGTCTTTTCGAACAGGTCGGCCGAGGCGCGCTCAAGCAGGGCGGCGGCGCTTTCGTCGGGACGCATCTCGGCGGCGCCGACGTCGAACTCGGCGACGAAGGGCGACCGGTCCGGACCGGCGTCGAAGGCGGTGCAGCCGATCACGGCGGCGATCCGCTCTGCGGCCAGACGCGCCGGTTCAGCGTGGGTCGCGGGCAGGGCCAGGGCGAAGACTTCCTTGGCCAGGCGGGCAGGGGTGTCCTCGACGCGGACCAGGCGCGAAACCATGGCCCCGATCTGCGGCATGGCGCGATCCAGCCAACCGCCCTGACGCGCCCAGGTGACGGATTCGGTCTCGCGCACTCTCAGGACGCAGACGGATAGCGGGCGCTTGCGCGCGCGCGAGGCCTCGGCGACACGGCCCAGGTGGCTGGCGAACAGTTCGGGTGTGAAAAGGCCTGTTTCGGGATCCATCACGTCCAGGCTGCGCACCGAGTCCAGCGTCTTGCGAATGCTCAGGTGGATGCGGTGCGCACCGGCCAGGGCCAGGATCCGCTCGGCCGTTTCGCCCTCGGGCGTGTCGGCGGAGGCGACGTCTGCGAACCCGCGATTGAACAGTTCAGCCAGGCTGATCTCGTTCCTGCCGCGCAGATAAAGCATCAGCGGGATATGATAGAGGCGCGTGTTGCGCTTCATGCCCGCCGCGATGGACAGGGCCGGCGCATGGTCTTCGGCGCCCCAGAGAACGGCGGCGTCGAACGGGCTTTCGTGCAGATAGTCGAAGGCGGTGTAGGGCGTCGGCGCCGCCACCACCTCGACCCCGGCTGCGGTCAGGGCGTTCGACAGGGCGAGAAAGCGCCGGTCCGCGACCCCGGCGGCCAGAACGCGCAAGGGACCATCGTCGTCGGTCCTTTTGTCCAAGCCGACCCCGCGCGTGGCGAAGGTGGTGACGCGCAGTCGATATTCTTCCTCGGCGATGGCGGCTCGGCCCAGCTGCTCCAGACGCAATGCGGCCTGGGCCGGATGCGGCGGCGTGGACATGGTAAGATCCGCCCCCTTCACCGAATCAGGGCGGGCGCCGATGACCACGATGGGAAGGCGACGCGGCTCGGCGGCGGCGCGAAGGCGAGACGCCACGTCGGCGTCGAAGGTGTTGATGTCGATGACGGCGGCTTCGAGCGGAAAGTCCTGAAGCGTCATCTCGGCGGAGACGACGTCGCGGGCGGTCACCGTCGTCCAGCCCAGCGCATCCAGACCCGCAGCGAGCGGCCCGATCCGGCCATCGTCAGCCGCCAGGATCAATACGCGCGCGTCGAAAGCCAAGCCGATCGTCTCCAAAAGTCGCCGCGCCAACAGCCGGCCGGAAACGCGCGGACCATAGCGACGAGGGTGTTAAGGATGCAATGTCGTCCGGCCAAAGCGATGCGGCCGGATCGCGAATGATCATCCTCACGCGGATGAGACTTTCGCCACTGACGAATTCCGCTAGGTTCCGCCGCTTGTGCAACGGTTGTGGGGACCGATTTGAGTGAGCAACTGACGCGGTCGGTCCTGAAAGCGCCCGGATTCTGGGGCGGCTTGGCCGTACGAGCGTTCACCCGCAGCTGGGGCCGCGACGTCATGCTCTATACGGGCGGCGTCTCTTTCTTCGCGCTGTTGGCGGTGTTTCCGGCGATCGCCATCCTGATCGGCTTCTACAAGCTGGGTTTGTCGATCAGCGAAGTCAGCGCCCAGGCGACCGCCTTGTCGGACCTGTTGCCAAAGGCCGCGCAGACCATTTTTCAGGGTGAGATCACGCGGTTGAGCAATGCGTCGGCGCGGACGGTTTCCGCTCAGAGCGCCTTCGCCCTGTTCGTCGGCGCCTATGCGGCGCACCGTGGTTTCAAGGCCTTGTTGGCGGGATTGAATCTGATCCATGACGAGACCGAGCCGCACGGCTTCTTCAAGTTCAATCTGCTGGCCTTCTTCGTGGCCATCTTCGCCTTTGCGCTGTTCACTGTCGTGTCGGGCGCCGTCGTGACCGTGCGGATCATGGCGCATGCCTCGTCGTCGGCCGCCGGCCTGCCCGGGCGAAGCGGCATGGCGCCGCTGGACGCCTTCCTGCCCGCTATCGGCTTGGTCATCGGACTGACCCTGCTTTACCGCTACGCCATGAGCCACAGGACGCCCGTCGCCTGGCTGCCGGCGACGGCGGGCGGTTTGGTGGCGACATTGATGTCGGTCGTGTCGTCATGGCTGTGCGCCATCTATGTCGAACAGATCGCGCCGCTGGGGGCCACCTATGGATCGGTCGGCGCCGTGGTGGTGCTGCTGATCTGGCTGTCGTGGAACGTCAACGCCATCTTCTACGGCGGCGCCTTCGCCACCGAGATGGAACTGGCGGCCAAGGCGCGCGCGATCGCCGACACGCCGCCGGCCGATGTCGTCAATCTGTCGGAGCGTCGGGCCGGGCGTCGGTCTCGATCGTAAGGCGAAGAAGGCCGTCGGCGTCCTCGATCTCGAGCACGCGCCCGCCTTTTTGTGACATCAGAAACTGGACGTCGATCCGGGCCATCGGATCTGTGGCCAGCAGCACGATCCGCGCGCCGGGCGGGGCGGATTCTATCGCCTTCATCAGCTTCAGGCTGGGAACGGGGCAGCGGTGACCCCTGGCGTCGATGACGACCGGGGCGCTCATACGAGCCGATCCGCCAGCATTTCCAGCGCCGCGCGAACGCTGGCTTGGCGAATCCCCTCGCGCCCGAGGTCGCCGAACCGCTCGACACGGTGAACGATGCCCTTTGGCCCGGACGCCGCGAAGTGGACCAGACCCACGGGCTTATCGGCCGATCCGCCGCCCGGTCCCGCCACGCCTGTTACGGACACAGAGACGGAGGCGCGCGAGTGCGCCACGGCGCCCTCAGCCATCGCCACGGCGACGGCCTGCGACACGGCGCCGTGGGCGGACAGGCTTTCCAGCGACACGCCCAGCATCTCGGCCTTGGCCTCGTTGCTGTAGGTGACGAAGCCGCGATCCAGAACCGCTGACGAACCGGGGATGGCCGTGATCGCAGCGGACACCAGCCCGCCCGTGCAGCTTTCGGCCGTCGCCAGCATCAGGCCGCGTTCGCTGGCTGTTGCGACAATCTGTTGCGCCAGGTGCGCGATATCTTGGGAAAGCATGGTCTTTTCATAGGTCGCGAACCCCGCTCTAACCAGAGGCATGACCGAGGCTATCGATCCGTTACGCCCCGCAGCCCCGACATCGGATCGCATCGCGCCGATCCTGTTCGCCGTCGCCATCTTCACATCGGCCTGTCTGGTCTTTGTCGTCCAGCCAATGGCGGCCAAGCTGCTGTTGCCGACCCTGGGCGGATCGCCTTCGGTGTGGAATGCGTCGATGGTGTTCTTCCAGACCGCGCTGCTGGCCGGATATGGCTATGCGCACATGCTGCAACGTCTGGCGACGATGCGGGCGCAGGTCGGGGTCCACCTGGGCCTGCTGATTGTAGCTGCGTTTTTCCTGCCCCTGCAGATCAGCGGCCTGTTGGGGGATCCCGATCCGTCCCAACCGGCGATGTGGCTGCTGGCCACCTTGGCGGTGTCGATCGGCGCGCCGTTTGCGGTTTTGTCGGCGACCGCGCCGCTGCTTCAGGCCTGGTATGCGCGTGTGCGGGCCGGACACGCCGACGGCCAGAACCCCTATGTTCTTTACGCCGCCTCGAACCTGGGCAGCTTCCTGGCCCTGCTGGCCTATCCGGTCGTGATCGAGCCGTTGACCAGCCTGTCGGATCAGCGTCTGGGCTGGAGTGTCGGCTATGGGCTGTTCGTGATGATGGTCGTGGGGCTGGGCGTTCAGGTCTGGCGACGACGCGAGATTGGAACGGCCGAGCCCGCGCGGCTTCAGGCTAGCCCGCCGACCGCCTGGCGCGGAAAGGGGATGCTGGTTCTGCTGGCCGCCGCGCCGTCCAGTCTGATGCTGGGGGTGACGGCGCATCTGACGACGGATGTGGCCTCAGCGCCTTTCCTGTGGGTCATACCGCTCGCGCTATATCTGCTCACCTTCGTCATCGCGTTTCAGACCCGGCCGGCGATCCCGCCGGCGATCAGCCTTGGATTGCAGGCGGCGATGGGCGCGGCCTGCGCCGCCCTGATCGCGTTCCGGACAGGCGAATGGCTGCTGGTCTTCACCGTCAATCTGGCGGCCTTCTTCTTTACCGCGCTGATGTGTCACCAGAGGCTGGCGGCGCGGCGGCCGGCGCCGGATCGGCTGACCGAATTCTATCTGTTGCTGTCGCTGGGCGGCGTGGTCGGCGGACTGTTCAACGGCCTGATCGCGCCGGCCGTTTTCGACATGGTGTGGGAATATCCGCTGGTGCTGGTGGCGGCCGGATTGCTGCGGCCGTGGAGGCGTCGCGAGATCAGGCCGTGGGAGATCATCTGCTGCGTCGCCGGCGTGGTCATCGCTCTTCTGGGGCCGCTGTCGATGGAGGCGGTCCGTTATGCGCCGGACATTCGCGCGGCCATACCCGACGCCGAACTGGTGCGGATCGCGCAAGCCGTCCTTGGGATCGCGACCCTGTTCGCCTTCCTGGTGCGCGATCGGGCGGTGATGTTCACGATCGTTTTGGCCGCCATCGTCTGGTCCGGCTATCATCTGGCGCGCGGATATGACTGGGCCCTGTCGGAACGCAGCTTCTTTGGCGTGATGCGGGTGGCCAAGATCGACGATCCGCTGATGGGCGGGCCGGTCCATGTGCTGATGCACGGGACGACCCTGCACGGCGCCCAGGCCCAGGTGCCGTCGAACCGCTGTCAGCCGACGCTCTATTATGCGACCTCGACGCCGCTGGGGCAGGCGATGCTGCAGATGCAGGCGCGTCGGTTGGACGGCGCGCGCGTCGGCGTGGTGGGGCAGGGCTCGGGCGCCATTGCCGCCTACAAGCGCGCCCAAGACCAACTGACCTTCTTCGAGATCGATCCGATGGTGGACCGGCTGTCGCGCGATCCCCAATGGTTCAGCTTTATCAACGGCTGCGTCGATGGGCCGGTGCGGACGGTTCTGGGGGACGCGCGCCTGACGATGGACCGCGAGCCGGCGGGATCCTACGACCTGTTGGTCATTGACGCCTTCTCGTCCGACGCCGTGCCGACGCATCTGCTGACGGTGGAGGCGATCCGCGGCTATCTGCGGCTGCTGGCGCCCGACGGCGTCGTGGTGCTGCATCTGTCGAACCGGAACCTGGAGATCACTCTGCCGGCCGAGGCGGCGGCGCAGACGCTGAAGGTCCCGCACCTGCACCAGATCTATATCGAGCATTCGGGCCAGGGCGACATGGCTGAGGCCTCGACCGAGGCCCTGCTGATCGGCAAGACCCCAGCGGCGCTGGAAGGGTTCAGGGACGATGCGCGTTGGCGCAAGCTGTCGCCGACGACGGTGCGTCCGTGGACGGACGACTATGTCAATCTGTTCGGATCGCTGGTGCGTCAGATGAAGATGGCGGCGCGCTAGGGCGCCGGCGTTTCCACGGTCGCCACGGCCTGGGCGGCCAGACCTTGGCCGCGTCCGGTGAAGCCAAGCCCTTCGGTCGTGGTCGCCTTGACGCTGACGGCGTCGAGCGGAAGGCCCAGCAGCCCGGCGATCCGGTCGCGCATGGCCTGGCGGTGCGGTTTCACCTTGGGGCGCTCGCAGATCAGGGTGACGTCGACATTGACGATGCGGCCGCCGCGCGCCGCGACCAGTTCGGCGGCGTGGATCAGGAACTGGTCCGACGAGGCGCCTTTCCATTTCGGATCCGTCGGCGGGAAATGGTCGCCGATGTCGCCGGCCGCGATGGCGCCCAGGATGGCGTCGGTCAGGGCGTGGAGACCGGCGTCGGCGTCGGAGTGACCGATCAGCGTCTGATCGTGCGGCACCTCGATCCCGCACAGCCAGACGGACCCGCCCGGCCCCCAGCGATGCACGTCATAGCCGGAGCCGATACGGGTCTGATAACGCTGCGCTTGGGGCAGCAGAGCTTCGGCCATGGCGAAATCCTCGGGATAGGTCAGTTTCATCAGACGCGCGTCGCCTTGAACCAGGGCCACCGCGCCGCCGTTGCGCTGGACGACCACTGCTTCGTCGGTCGGAGCCTCGGCGTCCGACCAGGCGGCATAGGCGGTCTCGATCACGCCCCGGCGGAAGGCTTGAGGCGTCTGGGCGCGCCACAGACCGTCGCGATCAACCACGTCGGTCATGATGTCCGCCTCGCCGCGTCGAAGGCTGTCGGCGACAGGCATGACGGGCAGGGCGCCATCCGATGTTTCAAGGGCCGACAGCAGACGGTCGATGACGGCGGCCTTCAGCAGCGGACGGGCGGCGTCATGGATCAACACCGGCTGATCCGCTGGACAGGTTAGGGCCGCAACCCCGGCGCGGACCGAATCGGCGCGGGCGGCTCCACCGACGACGGCTTTCCAACGCGGCAAACCGGACAGCACCTCGGCCACACGGTCAACGGCGTCGGGGGCGATCACGACGATCAGTTCGTCGGCGCCGGCGTTCAGCAAGGCCTCGGCAGACCAGCGCAGCACGGGTTTTCCACCCAAGTTCCGCCACTGTTTGTCGCCGCCGGCGCGCGAGCCCGAACCGGCCGCGACGATGATGCCCGAGAATGTCATGGCGGCCTTGATAGTGCGCGTGGCGACGGGGCGAAACCATCAAAGCGCCGCGGTCGTGCTTGACGAGGGCGGCTGCGATGCGGCGAAAGACGGAAATGCCCAAGACCTTGCAAATCGGCGATGTGACCGTGCCCGGCCAAGTGCTGATGGCACCGATGACCGGCGTGACCGACCTGCCGTTCCGCGTGCTGGCCTCCAAGTTGGGCGCCGCCTATGTCGCGACGGAGATGGTGGCGGCCAAGGAACTGGCGCGGGCGCGGCCGGACGTCGTGCGGCGCGCCGCCGTGGGGGCCGGTCTGCCGCTGACCGTCATCCAACTGGTCGGGCGTGATCCCGAACAGATGGGCGAGGGGGCGCGGATGGCGGAAAAGGCTGGGGCGGACATCGTCGATCTGAATTTCGGCTGTCCGGCCAAGGAGGTGACAGGCTCGGCCGCCGGTTCGGCCTTGATGCGGACGCCTGATCTGGCGTGTCGGATCATGGAGGCGGCGGTCAAGGCGACCGATCGGCCGGTGACGGTTAAGATGCGATTGGGCTGGGACGATGAGAGCCGGAACGCCGCCGAGCTGGCCCGCCGCGCCGAAGCGATCGGCGTCAAGGCCGTCACAGTGCACGGCCGCACGCGAAAGCAGTTCTACACCGGGCAAGCGGATTGGGACGCGGTCGGGACGGTGAAGGCGGCGGTCGGCATCCCCGTCATCGTCAATGGCGACATCATCACCGCCGAGGAAGCGCGCCAGGCCTTGGCGCAGTCCGGCGCGGACGGACTGATGCTGGGACGCGGCGTCTATGGCCGGCCGTGGCTGGCGGCGCACCTTGAACGGGCGCTGATCGATGGCGTGGCGCTGGAGGAACCCGGACCGGAAGAGCGTTTCGCGATCGTGATCGAGCACCTGCGGGCGTCGGCAGACTTCTACGGCCTGCCTCTGGGTTTGAAGATGTTCCGCAAACATCTGGGCTGGTACATCGAACAGGCGCCGTGGCCGGCCGATCCGCAACACCGCCGTGAGGCCAAGGCAAGAATTTGCCGTCTGGACGATCCTATGGCCGTCGAAGCCGCCATGCACGAACTGTGGCGGCCGGATTTGCCTTGGTTGGGTAAGTCTGCTGTTGAAAATGGGTCACAGGTGTTGGAGACTGCTGTGGCATGACGGATACGCCTTCAGCACGCACCGCTTCGCCCGACCTCGCGTCGGACGACGGGTCGTTCTGGGGGTGGGTCGATAGCGAACGGGCGCGCACCGGCTTCGGGTTAGCGTTCTTTCTGGCTGTCGTGATCACGGCGGCGGCCATCTGGCTGGTGGCGGTCGCGCCGGGCGCCACATCGGGGTCGGCGCGCGGATCGAGCAGCCAGATCGCCCTGATCGTGCTGGCGGCCAATCTGCTGCTGATTTCCGGCTTGGCTATCATCGTCGGCCGGCGCGTGCTGACCCTGGTGCGCAGCACCGACGAAGCGGGTTCACGCCTTCATTTGAGGTTCGTCGCCCTGTTCTCGATGGTGGCCCTGGTCCCGTCGGTGCTGATCGCCCTGGTGTTCGGCGTTCTGGTCAATCGAGGCGTCGACCAATGGTTCAGCGAGAACGTGAAATCGTCGGTCGACAACGGCGCTATCATCGGTCGCGCCTATGTCCGCGACGTGGCCAGCTCGATGGATGCGGATCTGGTCACGATCTCGGATCAGTTGGACAGCGCGCGAGGACTGTTTGACGACCGCATTCAGTTCAACGCCGCCTTGGCACAGGTTGGGGACATTTTCCGATACCCGGCCATCTATATCGTCAACGGCAACGGCGAAGTTCTGGCGCGAGCCGAGCAACCCGGCGCGCCGCCTTACCTGGCGCCGCCGCGCAGCTATATCGAGGCGGCTGGGCAGGACGGCAAACCGCCCACTGACGTTACCCAGAATCCCGATACCGTACGCTCCATCATCGCCCTGCCGGCCTATGGAGACGCCTACCTCTATCTCGTTCGTCCCCTCCAAGAGGGACTGATCGGGCGGATGAACGCGTCGGATCAGTCGATCCAGGCCTATCGCGAGGCGGAGGAGAGCCGGGCCCGGATCCAGTCGGCCTTCATCCTCAGCTATCTGGAAACGGCGCTGTTGGTGCTGGTCGGGGCGGTGTGGCTGGGAATGTCGGCAGCCAGCAGCATCTCCGCACCCATTGGTCGCTTGGTGAAGGCGGCGGGACAGGTCGCGGGCGGCGACTTCACCGCACGGGTCGACAGCGACGGCGCCCCGGCGGAGATCGCCACCCTGTCGGACGCCTTCAACCGCATGACCGGCGATCTGCAGGCCCAGCAGGCGGCGCTGAAGGCCGCGAGCGACGAGGCGCATGATCGTAGCCGTTTCATCGAGACGGTGCTCTCGGGCGTCAGCGCCGGGGTCATCGGCCTGGACAAGCGCGGGCGAGTGTCGGCCATCAACGACAGCGCCCTGCAACTGCTTCATATCGAAGACACCGAGGTTCTGGGCCATGAACTCGCAGCCCTGTCGCCAGAGTTCAGCGATCTGGTGCGGCGCGCCGAGGCCCATATCGAGGAGGACATCGACGTCAGCCGGGGTGGGGACACGCGACGGCTCCGCGTTCGGATCGAGGGCGGCTTCGGTGGCGAGATGGTCCTGACCTTCGACGACATCACTCGCTTGGTGACGGCCCAGCGGAACGCGGCCTGGCGTGACGTGGCCCGTCGCATCGCCCATGAGATCAAGAACCCGCTGACGCCGATCCAGCTGTCGGCAGAGCGACTGAAACGGAAATATCGCGCGCGGATCGGGGAGGATGTCGAGATCTTCGACCGGTGCACCGACACCATCATCCGCCAGGTCGGAGACATCGGCCGCATGGTCGATGAGTTCTCTTCCTTTGCTCGCATGCCAGCGCCGCGTTTCGCGCCCGAGAACCCGGCCGAAATGTTGCGCGAGGCGGTGTTCGCCCAACGGGTCGCCGCGCCGGACATCGTGGTCGACATCACCGAGCCCCTGCCGATGGCGAAGATGCAGGCCGACGGCCGTATGGTGGGGCAGGCGCTGATCAACATCCTCAAGAACGCGGGCGAATCGGTTGCGGCGCAACGGCTTGCGGCGGGTGAGGCGGCGGCGTCGGATCGTGCGGGCGTGATCGCGTCGCTGACAGTCGAAGACGGCGTCGCGACCTTCGTGATCGAAGACGACGGCGTGGGTCTGCCGGCGCGCGACCGCGATCGCCTGACCGAACCCTATGTGACCACGCGCGAGAAGGGCACGGGCCTGGGCCTGGCCATCGTCAAACGCATTTGCGAGGACCACGGCGGCGAGCTGAAGCTGGCCGACGCCGACACCCTGCGCGGCGCACGCGTGTGCATGATCTTCCCCCTGAAACCCCACGGCAAAGGCGGCGAGGGCGCGGAGCGCAAGCTCCAGACCCTGGCCGCCGAATAGCGAGGCAAGATGCGACCAACCGGTTCCGACATTCTCGTTGTCGACGACGAGGCAGACATCCGCGACCTGGTGTCCGGCCTGCTGGAGGACGAGGGCCATGCCGTGCGCGTCGCCGCCAACTCCGACGAGGCCTTGGCCGCGATCCGCGCCAGAAAGCCGTCGCTGGCGATCCTGGACATCTGGATGCAGGGCGGGGGGCTGGATGGGCTGGAGCTGCTGGAAGTAGTCAAGGAACTGGACCCTGACCTCCCGGTGGTGATGATTTCCGGCCACGGCAATATCGAGACGGCGGTGACGGCGCTGAAGCGCGGCGCATATGACTTCATCGAAAAGCCGTTCAAGTCGGATCGGCTGGTCGTCGTGGTCGAACGCGCCATTGAGGCGGCGACGCTGAGGCGCGAGAATCGCCGCCTGCGCGCGGCCACCATGACGCCGTCGGGTCTAATCGGTCGATCGCAGGCCGCGCAGGCCTTGCGCAGCACCATCGCCAAGGTGGCCCAGGCCAATAGCCGGGTTCTGATCGCCGGACCGGCAGGCTCCGGCAAGGAGCTGGTGGCGCGCCAGATCCACGAAGCCAGCCCGCGCGCCCGTGCCGAGTTCGTCGCGATTTCGGCCGCCGGCATGACGCCGGAACGTCTGGACGTCGAACTGTTCGGCGAGGAGGGGCAAGACGGCCGCCCGCGCAAGATCGGCGTGTTTGAACGCGCCCACAACGGTACGCTGTACCTGGACGAAATCAGCGACATGCCGCGCGAGAGCCAGAGCCGCATCCTGCGCGTTCTGGTGGACCAGCGGTTCCGACGTGTGGGCGGAGAGCAGGACGTTCAGGTCGATGTCCGCGTCGTGACCTCGACCTCGCGCGATCTGAAGGCCGAGATCGCAGAGGGACGTTTCCGCGAAGATCTGTTCCACCGTTTGAACGTGGTGCCGATCCGTGTCCCGCCGCTGTCGGAACGGCGCGAGGACATCGCCGAACTTGTGGAATATTTCGTCGATACGATCAGCGCCTCGCAAGGTCTGCCCAAACGCATCGTTGGGGACGATGCGGTGGCGGTGCTGCAGGTTCACCCGTGGCCCGGTAATATCCGCCAGCTGCGCAACAATATCGAGCGTCTGCTTATCCTGGCGACCGGCGATCCGGCCGAGACGATCACCGCCGACATGCTGCCGCAAGAGGTGGCGACCTCGAACGGCGGGACGGCGAACCTGGGCGGGGAGCGTACCATCGCCCTGCCGCTTCGGGAGGCGCGCGAGGTCTTCGAGCGGGAGTATCTGGCGGCGCAGATCATGCGGTTCGGCGGCAATATCTCGCGCACCGCCGCCTTCATCGGCATGGAGCGATCCGCCCTACATAGAAAGCTGAAGTCGCTGGGCGTCTCGCCTTCGCGCGGCGGCGATGAGGAAGAACCGGCCTGATGTCACGCGTCGCCTATGTGAACGGCGCATACAGCGCGCATGGCGAGGCCGTGGTCCATATCGAGGATCGCGGTTTCCAGTTCGCAGATGGCGTCTATGAGGTCTGGTCCGTCTTCGACGGGCGGCTGGCCGATTTCGAAGGTCATATGAGCCGCCTGCACCGCAGTCTGAGCGAACTGAAGATCGATATCCCAATGAGCGCCGGCGCCTTGGGCGTCGTTCTGCGAGAGACCGTTCGGCGCAATCGCGTGCGCAATGGTATGGTCTATCTGCAGGTCACGCGCGGCACGGCGCCGCGCGATCATGGCTTTCCGGTCGATATCGCGCCCAGCGTCGTCGTGACCGCCAAGTCGATCGATCCGGCGCGAAATCAGCGTCTTGCGCAAAACGGCGCGGCCGGCGTCACCCAACCGGATATTCGCTGGGGCCGTTGCGACATCAAGACGGTCGGCCTGCTGCCGAACGTGCTGGCCAAACAGGCGGCGCGCGAGCGCGGAGCCTACGAGTGCCTGATGTACGATGACATGGGTCTGATCACCGAAGGCGCATCGACCAATGCGTGGATCGTGGATGAGCACGGCAGGCTGAGAACGCGGGACATCCAGGCCAATATCCTGGGCGGCGTCACCCGAGCAGCCGTCCTCGAGCTCGCCGCCGCCGAGGGTGTCGAACTGGAAGAACGCGCCTTCTCGGTCGATGAAGCGAAACGGGCGCGGGAGGTGTTCGTGACCGCCGCCAGCGCCTTCGTCATGCCGCTGATTTCGCTGGACGGCGTGAAGATCGGCGATGGCCAGCCCGGCCCGGTCGCGACCCGCCTGCGAGAACTCTATCTTGAACAGGCGCGTCGAGGGGCCATTTAGGGCGTTGCCCGAGCGGCCGGGCGGCGGTTAAGGTCGCGGTCGGCTGCATCGGCCCCGCCGCTCCCACGGCGATAAACAACGAAGAACAGGAAAAACCTGCCATGTCGCAAGACAAACGCCAGAACCTTCAGGACACCTTCCTCAACTCGGTCCGCAAGACCAAGACGCCGCTGACCATCTTCCTGGTCAATGGGGTCAAGTTGCAGGGCATCGTGACATGGTTCGACAACTTCTGTGTCCTGCTGCGCCGCGATGGCCAGTCCCAGCTGGTGTACAAACACGCCATCTCAACCATTATGCCGTCCGCGCCCGTGCAGCTGTACGAGCCCGACGCCGAAGAAGACTGATTGACCCAAAAACTGATCGACCACACCGTCCCGCTAATCCGGGCGGTCGTCATTCACCCCGACCGACGCTCGGACAGTCCCCGGCTGGCGAGCGAACGGCTTGAGGAGGCCGCAGGCCTTGCCCGTGCGCTCGACCTCGACGTGCGTGCCGAAGAGATCGTACGGCTGCGCAGCACCACGCCTGCGACACTGTTCGGCACGGGCAAGGTCGAGGAACTGGCCGCGCTCGTGCGCGCCGCAGACGCCGAGGCTGTCATCATCGACGACGCCCTGACGCCGGTGCAGCAGCGCAATCTGGAAAAGGCGTGGGAGGTGAAGGTCATCGACCGCACCGGCCTGATCCTGGAAATCTTCGGACGCCGCGCGCGGACCAAGGAGGGTCGGCTTCAGGTCGAGCTGGCGCGGCTGGATTATGAGCGGTCGCGGCTGGTGCGGACCTGGACTCACCTTGAGCGGCAACGCGGCGGCACTGGTTCGACCGGCGGGCCCGGCGAAACCCAGATCGAGCTGGACCGGCGTCTGATCGCCGACCGGATCGTCAGGCTGAAGTCCGAGTTGGAAGAGGTGCGACGCACGCGCGGCCTGCACCGCAAGCAGCGTCAGAAGGCGCCGTTCCCGACGATCGCCCTGGTCGGCTACACCAACGCCGGCAAGTCGACGCTGTTCAACCGGCTGACAGGGTCGGAGGTCTTCGCCAAGGACCTGCTTTTCGCCACCCTGGACACGACCCAGCGCACCATCCGGCTGCCGCAAGGGCGGCCGGCCATCGTGGCGGATACGGTCGGCTTCATCTCCGACCTGCCCCACGAACTGGTCGAGAGCTTCCGCGCGACCCTGGAGGAGGTCGGCGAGGCCGATCTGATCCTGCACGTCCGCGACATCGCCTCGCCTGACAGCGCCGCTCAGGCCAAGGACGTCGAGGCCGTGCTGAAACAGATCGAGACCCCGGTGGGCAAGACGCGCCGGGTGCTGGAGGTCTGGAACAAGATCGATCTGCTGGACGACGAGGCGCGTGAGACTGTGCTGGGTCAAGCCGAACGGTTGGCGAAGGACGGTGAGGCGGTCGCCGTCTCAGCCTGGACGGGCGAAGGGATCGAGCCTCTGCGCCAGATCATCGCCGGCCTGATCGACGACGATCCCGAGACGCAGCTGACGCTCGAACCGCATCAGGGCGAGGCCTTGGCGTGGCTGTATGAACATGGGCGGGTCACGGCGCGCGATGCGGACGAGCTTGGCCGTACTCACGTCACGGTGCGGCTGCATCCTGCGGCGCTCGGGCGATTCGAGCGCCTGTATCCCGACCTGACCGACTGAGTTTTCATGCATCTGATCGAAACCGTCCTGCTTCTGCTGTTGGCCGTGGTGGTGTCGGGTTCGATCGCGCGGATCACGCGCATCGCCCTGCCCTTGGTTCAGATCGGGCTGGGCGCCGCGATCGTGCTGATCACGGGCAAGACGGTCGATCTTGAGCCGGACATCTTCTTTCTGCTGTTCCTGCCGCCGCTGCTGTTTCTGGACGGCTGGCGAATTCCCAAGGAAGACCTGTTTCGCGACCGGGCGGTGGTCCTTGAGTTGGCGCTGGGATTGGTGCTGTTCACCGTCGTCGGTCTGGGCTTCCTGATCTGGTGGATGATCCCGGAGATGCCGCTGCCGGTGGCTTTCGCTTTGGCCGCCATCCTGTCGCCGACCGATCCCATCGCAGTTCAGGCCATCGCGGCGCGGGCGCCCATACCCAAGCGCCTGATGCACATTCTGGAAGGCGAGTCGCTGTTGAACGATGCGACAGGTCTGACCTGCATGCGTATTGCGGTCGCAGCCGCGACGACGGGAGCGTTTTCGATCGGCCATGCGGTCGGGACGTTCGCCTGGCTGGCTCTGGTCGGGGTCGCCGTCGGCGTTCTGGTCACCATGGCCATCAGCTATGCCAAAAGCTTCGTCAGCCGACGCTGGGGCGAGGACGTGGGCGCGCAGATTCTCGTCAGCCTGCTGATTCCGTTTGCGGCCTATCTGGTGGCGGAAGAACTGCATGCCTCGGGCATTCTGGCGGCGGTCGCGGCCGGGGTGACGATGAGTTTCACCGAACGCGGCGGCATCGCCGGTCAATCGATGGCGATGACGCGGATCCGGCGCAGCGTCGTGTGGGATACGGTTCAGTTCGTCGCCAACGGCATCATCTTCGTGATCCTGGGCGAACAGATGCCCTCGATCATGTCGAGAGCGGCCGAGGTGGTGGCGGGCACCAGCCGACCCGAGGTCTGGTGGCTGGCGGTCTATGTGTTCGGCATCGTCGCCACCCTGGCGGCGCTGCGGTTCGTCTGGGTTTGGACCTCGCTGAAGCTGACCCTGTTTCGCCGCCGCCATCGTGGACCGCCGGCCAAGGTCGGTTTGCGGCTGACCATGGTGATGTCTCTGGCGGGCGTGCGGGGCGCGATCACTCTGGCGGGTATTCTGACCCTGCCGTTCGCCTTGGGCGACGGATCGCCGATGCCGTCGCGGAACCTGGCGATCTTCCTGGCGGCGGGCGTGATCGTGGTGTCGCTGGTGCTGGCCACGTTCGCCTTGCCCCGCTTGCTGAAGAACGTCGAACTGCCGCCGGAACCGTCGCACGAGCAGGAAGAGGATCGCGGCCGGGTCGCCGCGGCCTCGGCCGCCCTCCGCGCCATTGAGGACGCCTCGTACGCTATGGCGGAGGGCAAACCCGACCCCGACCTCTATTCCGACATCGCCGGTCGGATCATGGAGACCTATCGCCAGCGGATCGAGACCCACACCCGAACGGATGAGGAAGACGCCGCCCTGACGCGAAAGATGGACGATATCGAGCGTCGTCTTTGGCTTGCCGGACTGGCCGCCGAGCGCGAGGAACTGCGGCGGCTGCTGAGGGCGCGTCAGCTGGATGAGGTGACGGCCAAGAAGCTGTTCCGTGACGTCGATCTACAGGAACTGCGCTACCTCTGACGCTCAGCGATCCATGAAGGCGGCGACGGCGGCATAGCTGTCGGCGATGTGGTGGGCGCCGCGGGCGGCCAGGCGTTCAGCGTGGCCGTCGCGGACATGCCCGCCCGCCGTCAGCCCCACGACCGTCATACCGGCCGCGACGCCGGCCGTGACGCCCGCTTCGCTGTCTTCGATCACCAGGACGCGCGTCGGATCGACGCCCATCGCGTCGGCGGCGTGAAGGAAGATGTCGGGGTGGGGCTTGCCGCGCTCGACCACCAGGCCGGTGAAGACCGCGCCGTCGAAATGGTCCGTCAAGCCGAACAGGTTGAGGCCGACGCCGATCCAGTCGGGTCCGCTGGATGAGGCGATGCAGCGGGGCTCGGTCCGGGCGGCGACGAAGTCCAGCAGACCGGGCACGGGTTCAAGCTGCTGCGGCGCGCGCTGGCGACAGGTCGCAAACCATGTGGTGTGGAAATCGTCGGGGCAGGCACGACCCAGAGCCGCCTCGACGACCGGCCGATTGTCGCGCCAGCGCTTGCCCGTATAGGCGGCCAGCACGTCGTCGAGCGAGGTCGACAGTCCGATGGCGGTCAGTTGCTCGGCCATGACGGTGCTGTTCAGCACCTCGCTGTCGGCGACCACGCCGTCGTAGTCGAAGATGATAAGGTCGTAGGTCACGCGGGGTCGCTCAGGCTTCAGGCGCGGCCTTTTCGGCGACCTTTGCGGCGTCCCAGAGGCGGTCCATCTCGGCCAGGTCCGATTGGTCGGGCGTGCGGCCGTCCTTCGCCAGCGCCGCCTCGATGAAGCCGAAGCGACGCACGAACTTGGCGTTGGCGGCGCGCAGGGCGTCTTCGGGCTCGACGTCCAGCTTGCGCGCCAGGTTGGCGACGACGAACAGAAGGTCGCCCAGCTCTTCGCGCGCCTTGGCCTTGTCGCCGGCGGCGATCTCGACGCGCAGCTCCTCGACCTCTTCGGCCAACTTGTCGAACACCTCGTCGGTGGAGGGCCAGTCGAAGCCCACGCGGCCGGCGCGCTTGGTCAGCTTGGCGGCTCGGGTCAGGGCGGGCAGGCCGACCGGCACATCGTCCAGGACGCCGGGTTTCTTGCGGTCCTTGCGTTCAGCGGCCTTGATGGCCTCCCAGGCCACGGTCTGTTCCTTTGAAGATCGCTGAGCTTCGTCGCCGAAGACATGGGGGTGGCGGCGCTCCAGCTTATCGGCGATGGCCGTGACCACGTCGTCGAAGGCGAACAGCCCTTGTTCCTCGGCCATGCGGGCGTGGAAGACGACCTGGAACAGCAGGTCGCCCAGTTCGCCCTTAAGCTCGATTAGATCGTTGCGCTCGATGGCGTCGGCGACCTCATAGGCCTCCTCGATCGTGTAGGGGGCGATGGTGGCGAAGGTTTGCTCCACGTCCCAGGGGCAGCCGCCGTCGGGGTCGCGCAACCGCTCCATGACGCCGAGCAAGCGATCGATCGGTCTCAACGGCGGGCTCCGTCGCGCGCTTCCAGGGCGAGGCGGATTTCATCGTGCCGCTTCGGCGTCAGGGGATAGCCCTTCAGCACCCAGGCGGCGGAGGCCAGCAGCAGACCGGGGACCAGGATGAACAGGATCTGGAGCGTCAGCAGGGAAAAGTCACTGTTGCCCGTCGGCCCCGGCACGGCCTTGAAGCCCACGCCTTGCAGGATCAGGTAGGGAATCAGCGCGACCACGTGGCCGATCTTGGTCGTCGCGGACAGGATGGAGAACATCAGTCCGGTGCGATCCACGCCGGTCTCCAGTCGCACCTCGTCACCCGCGTCCGCCATCATGGCGCGCAACAGGAACAGGCCAGCGGCATAGGGCAGGCCGGCGATGAACATGGCGCCCGCCGTCAGCATGAAGTTGCCGCCGGGAATCAGGGTGGCGGCGATGTAGAGGGCCGCGAAGATCAGGCTGGCGACGGCCAGGGCCTTGTCCTTGCCGATGCGCGTGGCCAGCCAGGCCCAGATCGGCGCGCCGCACAGACCGGCGATGAAATAGAACAGCATGAACAGGCCGGCCTGGCTGTGGTCGTAGCCCTTGATCTGTCCGAAGAAGAAGAACAGCAGCGAACCCGTGATGCCCGGCGCGACGCCCAGCAGCAGGTCGGCGATCAGCAGTTTGCGCACCGTCGGCATCTTCAGCAGGGCCAGATAGGCACCGGCGCCCCCGTGCGGCTGGTCGCCTGCGTTGACGGGTTCGGGTACGGCGACCATGGCCAGACCGATGGTGACGGGCAGGGCGATCAGGATGGCCCAGCCCATGATGCGCACACCGTCGGCATAGTTGCCGATGCCCGTCTGAACCACCACGGTCGGCAGCACCAGAATCAGGATCACGCCGATGATGTTGAATACCTGCCACCAGCCATAGACGCGGCTGCGCTGATCATACTGCGGCGCAAGGACGGCGGCCCAGCCGAGTTGGCCCAGGGTGCCGATCGAGAAGCCGAGGTATAGGACCAGCAGCCAGCCGAACAGATAGGCCGGTCCGGCGCCGGGCTGGACCACGACGAACATCATGAAGGCCGACAGCATCAGAATCGGCGTCGAGATCGCCATCCAGGGGCGATAGCGACCGAACCGCGTCTTGGTCTTGTCCATACCCCAGCCGATGAAGGGGTCGAAGACGATGTCGATCAGGCGCACGGCCATGAAGACCGCCGCCACGACCCCCAGCTCCAGGCCTACATAGGTGGCGTAGAACTCCGGCAGGGTGACGGGCAGGGCGACGCCAAAGGCCGCCAGCGGCAGGCACGGGCCGGAAAAGGCCGCGAGCACGGCGTTGGAACGGCGGGGCGCGGTCGGCGCGGCGGTGGACATGCGTCGGTCCGAAAGGCGCGGCGCGAGTCGGCCGCGCGCCACCATGCCAGCGATCGGTGACGCATGCACTTGTGAGATCGACCGGCTTGGGGCTTCCTGTGGGACATGTGGCGAAGCCTTTTTGCGTTCCTGTCCGTTTGCTTCGTTCTGACGTTCGCCGGCGTCGCGCGGGCGGCAGGGTCATGCCACACCAATGCCGACGGTTGGCAGGCGCAGGGACTGGCGAACGCGGCGTCGGCTTACAGCATGGAATGGGCGCCGTTCGGCGCGGCGGAGTGGGGGTGGCAGGCCTATCTGCCGCTGATCCAGCGGGAACTGCATACGACGTGCGGACCCGGCACGCCGATCTTTGCATCGCAGTTGGCGGGGTTTCAGCAGACGCACGGCCTGGCGCCGACCGGCCTGTTCGATGCGGCGACCTTCCAGGTGTTTCGCGGCCTTTGGCAGGAGCGACGGCCGTTCGTCATGGCGCGCGTCAGCGGAGCCTGTCCCGAGCCGCCGCCGATCAATCAACTCGGCTATCTGGTCGCGTCCGAGGAACATGCTGACCGTCTGACACGGCTGCTGCGCCGGGACGTGCTGGACGCCTATCGCCGGCTGGTCGCGTCCGCGCGGGCGGAGGTTCCGGAGGTGGGGGCCGATCCCGAACTGCTGCAGATCTTCTCCGGCTTTCGAGATCCCGAGGCGGACGCGGCGCGCTGTGCGCAGCAGGGCAACTGCGACGGCCTGCGTCGTGCCGTTTGTTCGCCGCACCGGACGGGCACGGCGGTCGATCTGTATGTCGGCCAGGCGCCGGGTCTTGGTGTGGATTCTACTACGCCGGCCAGCCGCGAATATATGGCGCGGTCGGCCAGCTATCGCTGGCTGGTGACGAACGCTGGGCGTTTCGGCTTTGTGCCCTATGTCTATGAGCCGTGGCACTGGGAGTATGTGAAGCCTTGGGATCCTTCGTTCGCGCCCTGACCGAAGCTGAGAAATCGCTCGCGCGAGAGGCGTTCGGCGCCGCGATCGACCTGGCGCCCGTCCGTTTGATCGGTTGGCCGTTCCGCCGCGCCTTCGTTGCTGGACGCTGGTTCGGGCGAGACTGGATCGTATGGCCGCAAGCGCAGCTCGTCGCAGACTTCACTTTGGCGTCCGAGCGAATGCAGGGCGTGCTGATTCATGAACTGACGCACGTCTGGCAGGCCCAGCAGGGTGTCAATCTGCTGTTCGCAAAGCTGAAGGCTGGCGACACACCCGCCTCGTATGCCTACCGCGTGGAACTGACCTGCTGTTGGGACGCGTTGAACATCGAACAGCAGGCGATGGTGATGGAGCACCGTTTCCATTGTCGCCGCGGTCGCCCCACGCCGGGCGACAGGACCTTTTACGACACCGTCTGTCCCTTCGAGACGTGATTTGATGTCGGGGACTTGCGGAACGGCTGGCAGCGCGCCAAGTTAGCAACGGTCGTTGTTGCGAATGACGACCCTTGTCACTCAACGGAGCCTCCTCGATGCCGAAAGTCCTCGTCCTCTATCATTCGACCTATGGTCACCTGGAAACCATGGCCGAGGCGGTCGCCGAAGGCGCGCGCGAGGTCGAAGGCGCCGTCGTGGACATCAAGCGCGTGCCGGAAACCGTGCCGGAAGAGCTGGCTAAGGCCTCGCATTACAAGCTGGATCAGAAGGCTCCGATCGCCAAGATCGACGATCTGAAGGACTATGACGCCATCATCATCGGCGCCGGCACCCGCTTCGGATCGGCCGCGTCGCAGATGCGCGCCTTCCTGGATCAGGCCGGCGGCCTGTGGTTCTCGGGCGCCCTGATCGGCAAGGTTGGCGGGGCCTTCACCGCGACGGCGACCCAGCACGGCGGTCAGGAGACGACCTTCCAGGGGCTGCACAACTTCTTCATGCACCACGGCATGCCGGTCGTGGGTCTGCCCTATTCCTTCCAGGGACAGACGACGCTGGACGCCATCCACGGCGGCTCGCCCTATGGCGCATCGACGATCACGGGCGGCGACGGCTCGCGTCAGCCCAGCGACGTCGAGCTGGACGGCGCCCGGTTCCAGGGCAAGCATATCGCCGAGCTGGCCAAGAAGCTGCACGGCTGATCCGATGCGCCAGCCCGCCGTCTTCTTCGGCCACGGTTCGCCCATGAACGCGCTCGGCGGTCCCGATGGGGCCGCCTGGCGTGAGTTGGGCGAAGCGATCGGCAAGCCCAGGGGTGTGGTGATGATCTCCGCCCACTGGGAGACGCGCGGGCTGGGCGTAACCGCGCAGGAGAAGCCCGAAACCATCCATGACTTCGGCAACTTCCCGCGCGAACTTCATCAGATGCAGTATCCGGCGCCCGGGTCGCCCGCCTTGGCGGCGCGGGTGTCGGCGCTGACCGGCGCAGTCCAGACGCAAGCGTGGGGCCTGGATCACGGGACCTGGTCGGTCCTTTGCCATGTGTGGCCCGAAGCGGACGTGCCCGTGGTGCAGTTGTCGCTGAACCGCGAGCTGACGGCGCGCCAGCATTACGACCTGGCCAAGGCGCTGAAACCGCTGCGCGACGAAGGGATCGTCATCGCCGGCTCGGGCGACTTCGTCCACAATCTGCGGACCTGGAAACGCGAGGACGGCGCCGAGCCCTATGCCTGGGCGACCGACTTCAACGAAGCGGTCAAGGCGGCGTTCGAACGGAGCGACCATGAGGCGCTGATCGATTGGGTGGGTCTGGCCGAGGACGCGCAACTGAGCGTGCCGACCGACGAACATTTCCTGCCGGTGCTTTATATCGCCGCCCAGCAGGAGCCGGGCGAGGCGGTCAGCTTCTTCAACGACCGCATCGACGGCGGCTCGATCTCGATGACGGGGGTCCGGATCAGCTGATCAGGCCGCCTTCTCGGCCTCGACCATCTTCTGGATCGACACATAGTCGGTCTTGCCGGTGCCCAGGACGGGGACCTCGGCGACCTTGACGATCTTTTTCGGCACGATCAGTTCGGGCGCACCGTTGGTTCGCGCCCATTCAGCCAGGGGCGCGACTTCAGCGTCGGCGTGGTCAGTGACCAGCACCAGCTTCTCGCCTTTGCGGCTGTCCGGAATCGACACGACGGCGTGACGCTGATCCGGCCAGACGGCGCCGGCGATCCCTTCGACGGCGGTCAGTGAAACCATCTCGCCGCCGATCTTGGCGAAGCGCTTGGCGCGGCCGCGGATGGTGACATAGCCGTCGTCGGTTACATCGACGATGTCGCCGGTGTCCAGCCAGTCGTCGCCGATCGGATCCCACTGCAAGGGCTCGGCCGAGGTGACGTAGCCGCTCATGACATTGGGACCGCGCAGCATCAGGCGACCGCCTGCGTTGATGCCCTCGACCGGCTCCAGCTTCCAGTCGATGCCGGGCAGCACCTGGCCCACCGTGCCGGGCGCGTTGCGGTCAGGATGGTTGACGGCGATCACGGGCGAGGCCTCGGTCGCGCCGTAGCCCTCCAGCAGTTCGACGCCGCCGAACTTGGTGTTGAACAGGGTGCGGGTTTCCTCGCGCACCTTCTCGGCGCCGGCGACCACGAACTTCAGCGTCGAGAAGTCGTTCGGCTCGGCGACGCGGCCGTACTGATTCAGGAAGGTGTCGGTCGCGAACAGGATCGAGGCGTTCACCTGGGGCAGCAGATCGGTGATCTGTTTGGCGTGAAGCGGCGACGGATACTGGAAGGCCTTCAGCCCTTGTAGCAGCGGCAGGATGACCCCGCCGGTCAGGCCGAAACAGTGGAAGGTCGGCAGGGGATTGAACATCACCCATTCCGGCAGCAGGTCGATGTGGGCCGCCACCTGACGCGCGTTGGCGACGAGGTTCTTCTGGCTCAGCACCACGCCCTTGGGGGTGCCGAAGCTGCCGGAGGTGAACAGGACGACGCCGGGCGCGTCCGGATCCGTCTTCACGCGGAACCGCTTGGGAGCCGCGCCGGCGGCGAGGCCGTAGAGCTTGTCGGCCAGGCCGATGGTCTTGCGCACGTCGTCCAGCCATACGACCTCGGCCACCGTCTTCAGTTCGACGATAAGGTCGTCCAGCTTGGCCTGGTCGATGAAGCGTTTGGCCGTCAGCACCTTCTTGACGCCCGAGGCCTTGATCGCGGCCTTCAGATTGGCCTCGCCGGCGGTGAAGTTCAGCATCACCGGCACACGACCGTGGGCGTGCAGACCGAAGAAGGTGACGACGACGCCCATGGACGACGGCAGCAGGATGGCGACCCGCTCGCCCTTGTCCGTCATGTCAGCAATCTTGCGCCCCAGCACGAAGGCGGCGCGGATCAGGCCGGTGTAGGTCAGCGGATGCCGGTCCTGATCCTCCAGGATTTCCTTGTCGCCGAACCGCGACCGCGCATCGATCAGGGCGTCGATCAGGGTCGAGTCGTAAAGCGAGGGATCCAGGGCCTGGCGCAAGCGCGTCTCCTACGGAGGACGCGGGCGGCCCTCTCTGTTGTTCGGGCGACTGTCATTAATGACGCCGCGTCATCTTGAAAAGACGCGTAACGTCGCGTGAGTTCCGATGCGCGATCACGCCTGCGGCAAGTCTGTTACCCGGTGTGCCTTGCCTAAACGGCCTCAAAGTCCGAAATACCGGCCATGGTCACCTTGATCGACACCCTTCAGCGCAAGCCGTCCGAGCTGCGTCACCCCGAAAAGCAGAACCGGCCCGAGTCGGTCGTTCTGAAAAAGCCCGACTGGCTGCGGGTCAAGGCGCCGGGCTCTGGTCAATACAACGCCACCAAGGAGATCGTTCGTTCCAAGGGGCTGGTGACGGTCTGTGAAGAGGCGGCCTGCCCGAACATCGGCGAGTGCTGGAGCCAGAAGCACGCCACCTTGATGATCATGGGCGACACCTGCACGCGGGCCTGCGCCTTCTGCAACGTCAAGACCGGCCTGCCGCAGCCGCTGGATCCGGAAGAGCCGGGCAAGGTGGGCCTGGCTGTCCAGCAGATGGGCCTGAACCACGTCGTCATCACCTCCGTCGATCGCGATGATGTGGCCGACGGCGGCGCGGCTCATTTCGCCGAGGTGGTGCGCCAGATCCGCATTCAGGCGCCGGACACCACCATCGAAATTCTGACGCCGGATTTCCTGCGCAAGGATGGCGCGGCGGCGGTGATGATCGACGCCAAGCCCGACGTCTTCAATCATAACCTCGAGACCGTGCCGCGCCTCTATCTGAAGATCCGGCCGGGCGCGCGCTATTTCCACTCGCTGCGGCTTTTGCAGATGGTCAAGGAGCGGGATCCGAACCAGTTCACCAAGTCCGGCATCATGGTCGGTCTGGGCGAGACCAAGGAAGAAGTCATGCAGGTGATGGACGACATGCGGTCCGCCGGCGTCGACTTCATCACCATCGGCCAGTACCTGCAACCGACGCGCAAACACGCCGCCATCGATCGGTTCGTGACGCCGGAAGAGTTCAAGGCCTATGAGGCGATCGCCCGGGCCAAGGGCTTCCTGATGGTGTCGTCCAGCCCGCTGACGCGTTCGTCGCACCACGCCGGCGACGACTTCGCCCGGCTGAAGGCGGCGCGCGAGGCGCAGCTGCGCCGCTAAGTCCCGCATGGCCGTCCACCGCGTCACGCGCATTCTTCCCTATGCGCCCGAACAGCTTGCCGATCTGGTCGCCGACGTGCGCGCCTATCCCGACTTCGTGCCGTGGGTGACGTCGATGCGCGTCTGGAACGCGCGCGAGGAAGGCGAGGGCGTCGGCGTGCAGGACGCGGAGGCCAGCGTCGGGTTTTCCTTCCTGAAGGAGCGGTTCTCCACCTGGGTCCGGCATGATCGCAGTGCGCCCAAGGTCGAGGTCGGCTTGCTGCGCGGACCCTTCAAGCACCTGAAGAACCGTTGGGAGTTCTTTCCCCATCCGGACGGCACGCGGCTGGAGTTCATGATCGACTTCGCCTTCAAGTCCCGGATGCTAGACATGATGCTGTCGGCGAACTTCGACCGAGCGGTGGAAAAGCTGATCGGCTGTTTCGAGGCCGAGGCGAAGCGGAGATACGGCGGCCGATGAGTTTCGATTTCGACGCGACCGTCGTGGGCGCCGGGGCTGTGGGCCTGGCCTGCGGTCGGGCGCTGTCGAAACGGGGCCTGACGGTGCTGGTGCTGGAGAAGGAAGCCCACATCGGCCAGGGCGTATCCTCGCGTAACTCGGAGGTCATTCACGGCGGCCTCTATTACCCGATCGGATCGCTGAAGGCCCGCTTCTGCGTCGAGGGACGCCGAGCCCTTTACGACTTCCTCGCCAGCCGCAAGATCGACCATTGGAAATGCGGCAAGCTGGTCGTGGCGACGCAGGAATTAGAGGTCGAGCGGATCGAGGCGATCTTCGAACAGGCGACGGCGAACGGCGTCGAGGGGCTGGCGCATCTGACCGGCGCCCAGGCGCGGGCGCTGGAGCCGGAGCTGAACGCTCTCGCCGCCATCCTGTCGCCCGAGAGCGGCCTGTTCGACAGCCACGGCTACATGCTGGCTCTGCAGGGCGAGATCGAGGATGCGGGCGGATCGGTCGTTGTCTCAGCGCCGTTCGAGGGCGCAGAGCCGCTGGCGGGCGGCGGCTTCACGATCCGTGTCGGCGGGGAGGGGGCGATGCAGGTCGCCAGCCGCCTTCTGGTCACCGCGCCCGGACTGTCGGCCCAGGCGGTGGCGGCGTTGATCGAAGGCTATCTGCCCGGCGACATTCCGGCCGGGCATTTCGGCAAGGGCGTCTATTTCCGTCTGACGGGCAAGGCGCCGTTCGACCGCCTGATCTATCCGCCGCCCATCCCCGGCGCGCTGGGCACCCACTATCGTAAGGATCTGGGTGGTCAGGCCGTGTTCGGGCCCGACCTGGCCTATGTCGAAACCGAGGACTATTCGGTCGATCCCGCCAAGGCCGAAGAGTTCGCCACCTACATCCGTCGTTTCTGGCCGGGTCTGCCCGACAGCGCCCTGACGCCGGACTACGCCGGCATTCGGCCCAAACTGCATGGGCCGGGCGAGCCGCAACCGGACTTCCAGATTCATGGCCGGGAGCATCACGGCATCGATGGTCTGATGGCTCTGTTCGGCATCGAAAGCCCGGGCCTGACCAGTTCCCTAGCCATCGGTGAAGCTGTGGCCTCTGCTCTGACGGAGGCCGCATGACCGAGCGCGAGAAGATGCTGGCGGGCTTGCCGTACGATCCGGGCGATCCCGAGCTGCGCGATGGTCGCGCCCGCGCCGTGGCCCTGACCGTCGCCATCAACGCCGAGCCAGATCGCGACCGGCGCGGCGCCCTGGTCAACGAACTGGTCAATGCGGCCGACGGCAAGGCCATCATCATGCCGGGCTTCTTCTGCGACTACGGCGTCAACATCCATCTGGGCGCGCGGGCCTTCGCGAACGCCAACTGCGTGTTTCTGGACTGCGCCGAGATCCGTATCGGCGACAACTTCCAGGCCGGGCCGGGCGTCCAGCTTCTGACGCCGGAACATCCGCTGGACGCGGTCGCCCGACGGGGCGAGGAGACGGCGCGGCCGATCGACATCGGGGACGACGTCTGGATCGGCGGCGGCGCTATCGTTCTGGCGGGCGTCACCATCGGCGATCGTTCGGTGATCGGCGCGGGATCGGTCGTGACGAAGGACGTGCCGTCCGACGTGGTGGTGGTCGGCAATCCGGCGAAGATCGTCCGGCGTCTGACGCCTGCTTAAACGCCTTGAAATCGTCGCGCGGTTCATGCATAAGCCGCGCCTCGCGTGGCGGTCCTGAGGGCCGCCGCTATTGTTTTCGCGCTAGACAGGGTTCGGCTCTGGGCGGCGCCCGACTTAGAAGATTGAGACGGACATGGCCGTTCCGAAGCGCAAAGTATCTCCCTCGCGTCGCAACATGCGCCGCGCCCACGACGCCCTGACCTCGAACGTCTACGTCGAAGACAAGGACACCGGCGAGCTGAAGCGCCCGCACCACATCGACCTGAAGACCGGCACCTATCGCGGTCGTCAGGTCATCACGCCGAAGGAAGACTAGTCTTTCAGGCGACCCCGACTTCAGTCGGATGACGATTTAGACGGCGCGCGGTGACCCGCGCGCCGTTTTCGTGCGTTCAATGCGGTGAAGCTTCCATTGGAGAACACTGCATGATGATTCGTCTCACCTCCGTCAGCGCCGTCGCGCTTCTCACCCTTGCCGCCTGCGGCCGTGACGAGCGCCCGACCGCAGAAGCGCCTCAGGAGGCGCCACCGGTCGCCATGGCGCCGGCGGCTCCGACCCCGCCTGTCACGCCCGCCGCCGATCCCAATATCCTTACAGCCGAGGGGCTGGGCCCCGTGCGAATCGGAATGTCGCGGGCCGACCTGGTGAAGGTTTGGGGGGAGGACTCCCAGCCGAACGCTGTTGGCGGCCCGGAGCCGGAGGTCTGCGATCAGTTCCATCCGACCAAAGCGCCAGCGGACGTGCTCGTGATGATCCAGAGAGGGGTCCTGACGCGAATCACCCTGTCTCGTGGCGCGATAATCGAGACCGATCGCGGGTTTAAGGTTGGCGACACGGCCATGGCGATCAAACAGGCGTACGGCGGATCGATATTCGCGCAACCGCACAAATATCAGGATGCGCCCGCCGAAGACCTGTATGCCTGGTCAAAAGGCGGCTCCAGCGCCTATGTCACCGACCCGGCGGCCCGTGGGGTCCGCTATGAAGTCGGCGCGGACGGCAAGGTCATCGCCATTCACGCCGGTGATCCGTCGATTCAGCTGGTCGAAGGCTGTTCCTGACGCCCGGCGATGATGTCGGCATTGGCGTTTGGCGGGGAGGCGGCTAAACCGTCTGACCTCCCTTGCCCCTTGAGCCAAAGAGCCGAGCCATGACCGACATCGCCGACATCGTCGCCCGCCAGATCCTCGACAGCCGGGGCAATCCGACGGTGGAAGTCGATGTGACGCTGGAGGACGGCTCATTTGGTCGCGCCGCCGTGCCGTCGGGCGCCTCCACGGGCGCCCATGAAGCGGTCGAGCTGCGTGACGGCGACAAGGACATGTGGGGCGGCAAGGGCGTCCAGAAGGCGGTCGACGCCGTCAACGGCGAGATCTTTGACGCCCTGTCCGGCATGGACGCCGAGCAGCAGCGCCGGATCGACGAAGCGATGATCGAGCTGGACGGCACGCCCAACAAGGGCCGTCTGGGCGCCAATGCGATCCTGGGCGTGTCTCTGGCGGTCGCCAAGGCCAGCGCCCTGTCGGCCAATCAGGAGCTGTGTCGCTATCTGGGCGGCGTCTCGGCCCGCGTTTTGCCTACCCCGATGATGAACATCATCAACGGCGGCGCGCACGCCGACAATCCGATCGACATCCAGGAGTTCATGATCCTGCCCACCGGCGCCGAGACCTTTTCGGACGCGGTGCGCATGGGCGCCGAAATCTTCCACGCCCTGAAGAAGCAACTGAAGGACGCCGGGCATAACACGAATGTCGGCGACGAGGGCGGCTTTGCGCCCAATCTGGCCTCGGCCGATGAGGCGCTGAGCTTCATCACCAAGGCGGGCCAGGCGGCGGGCTACCTCGCGGGCGAGGACTTCCATCTGGGCCTCGACGTCGCCTCGACCGAGTTCTTCAAGGACGGCAAATACGTCATGGCCGGCGAGGGCAAGACCGTCGATTCCGACGGCATGGCCGCCTACCTGGTCGATCTGTGCGAACGCTTCCCGATCGTGTCGATCGAGGATGGCATGGCCGAGGATGACTTCGACGGCTGGCGCCTGCTGACAGAACGTTTGGGCGACCGGGTCCAACTGGTCGGCGACGATCTGTTCGTGACCAATCCTGCGCGTCTGGCCGCCGGTATCGGCGAAGGTCTGGCCAACTCGATCCTGATCAAGGTCAACCAGATCGGCACCCTGTCGGAAACCTTGGACGCCGTCGATATGGCGCACCGCGCGGGCTATACCGCCGTGATGAGCCACCGGTCGGGCGAGACCGAGGACTACACTATCGCCGACTTGGCCGTGGCGACCAACTGCGGGCAGATCAAGACCGGCTCGCTGGCCCGCTCCGACCGGGTGGCGAAGTACAACCAGTTGCTCCGCATCGAGGAAATGCTGGGCGATCAGGGGGTCTATTTCGGCGACGGCATGCTGTTGAAATAAGCATCAGAATTGTCGGCGGAGAATCAGCGTTTTCCGCCGACAATCTTACGGTCAAGCTACATTTCGTTAGGCATTTTCGGGCACGGTTTCTGAACTGTGTTTTCGCGCTCAGAAGGAGCGTCTCAAGTGCCCGAACGGATGAAACCTTACCGCCTGTCCCTCGCCCTGTTGCTGCTTCTGGCCTATCTCGGGGTGCAGGCGCTGACGGGCGAGCGCGGACTGTTGAGCGGCTCGTCTCGCGACGCCCTGCTTGGGCAGCGCGAGGACCAGCTGGCGCATCTGACCGAGCAGCGCCGCGACCTTGAGACGCGAGTTCGCTATCTGCGCACCGACAGCTTGTCTCGCGACCTTCTGGAAGAGCGAGCGCGCGCCGTGCTCGGCTTCTCGGACCCGCGCGACTATGTGATCCGCGTCTCGGCCCCGGCCGCCCAAGGCTGATCGACCTTCACCACTTGAACTATTGTTACAGGGCGACCCGCACCCCTTTGCGTTACCGGAAGGAAGGCTGCTAAAGCCCCTTTCCGTAACGATAAGAAGGCGTCGGTTCTCGGCGCCTAGCCGGGAGATACCGGATGGCGAAAGCCCCAGCCAAATCCGCTCAGACGACCTCGCCTGACAAACTGCCCAACACGCCGACGGCGTCCAAGGAAGACCTTCTCCGCTTCTATCGCGAGATGGTTCTGATCCGCCGTTTCGAAGAGCGTGCGGGCCAGCTTTACGGCATGGGTCTGATCGGCGGCTTTTGCCACCTTTACATCGGCCAGGAGGCCGTGGCGGTCGGCGTTCAGGAGAGCGTCAAACAAGGCCACGACAAGATCATCACCGGCTATCGCGACCACGGCCACATGCTGGCCGCCGGCATGGATCCCAAGGAAGTCATGGCCGAGCTGACCGGCCGCAGCGGCGGTTCGTCCAAGGGCAAGGGCGGATCGATGCACATGTTCGACGTGCCGACCGGCTTCTACGGCGGGCACGGCATCGTCGGCGCCCAGGTGGCGCTGGGCACCGGCCTGGCCTTCGCCGGCAAGTATCGCGGCGACGATTCGGTGGCCTTCGTCTATTTCGGCGACGGCGCCTCGAACCAGGGGCAGGTGTACGAGAGCTTCAACATGGCGCAGCTGTGGAAGCTGCCGGCCATCTACATCATCGAGAACAACCAGTACGCCATGGGCACGAGCATCGAGCGCTCGTCCTCGACGACCGAACTGTATCAGCGCGGCGCCAGCTTCGGCATTCCGGGCGAGCAGGTCGACGGCATGGATGTGCTGGCCGTGCGCGACGCGACGGCGCGTGCGGTGAAGCGCGCCCGCGAAGGCGGCGGCCCCTTCATCCTGGAAGTGAAAACCTATCGCTACCGCGGTCACTCGATGTCCGACCCGGCCAAATACCGGACCAAGGAAGAGGTCGACGAGGTCAAGAAGACCCGCGACCCGATCGATCACCTGAAGATGCTGCTGTCGGCCGCCAAGGCGACCGAGGACGAGCTCAAGGCCATCGACACCGAGATCAAGGCGATCGTCGCCGAAGCTGTTCAATTCGCCCAAGAGAGCCCGGAACCCGATCCGTCCGAGCTCTATACCGACGTCTACGTGGAGGCCTGATCCGTGACCGACATTCTGATGCCGGCGCTGTCCCCCACGATGGAAGAGGGCACGCTGACCAAATGGCACATCAAGGCGGGCGACACCGTGTCGGCCGGCCAGGTGATCGCCGAGATCGAAACCGACAAGGCGACGATGGAAGTCGAGGCCGTGGACGAAGGCGAAGTGTTGGAAATCCTGGTCGCCGAAGGCTCCGAGAACGTGAAGGTCAACACGCCGATCGCGCGTCTGGCCGGCGAAGACGGCGCCGCGGCGCCTGCGCCCAAGGCCGAATCCGCCAAGGCCGAAGCCGAGGCGCCCAAGGCTGCGGCCGAGGGCAAGACCGGCGATCCCGAAAAGGCCCCGGCCCAGGCCGCGACGCCCAAGGTCGAGCTGCGCGATCCGGAAATCCCGGCCGACGCCAAATTGGTCAAGACGACCGTGCGCGACGCCCTGCGTGACGCCATGGCCGAAGAGATGCGTCGCGACGACCGCGTCTTCCTGATCGGCGAGGAAGTCGCCCAGTATCAGGGCGCCTACAAGGTCAGCCGCGACCTGCTGCAGGAGTTCGGCGACCAGCGCGTCGTCGACACCCCGATCACCGAGCATGGTTTCGCCGGCCTGGGCGTCGGCGCCGCCATGTCGGGCCTGAAGCCGATCGTCGAGTTCATGACGTTCAACTTCGCCATGCAGGCGATCGACCACATCATCAACTCGGCCGCCAAGACGCTCTATATGTCGGGCGGTCAGATCCGCGCTCCTATCGTCTTCCGCGGTCCGAACGGCGCTGCTTCGCGCGTCGGCGCCCAGCACAGCCAGGACTACTCGGCCTGGTACGCTCAGGTGCCCGGTCTGAAGGTGATCGCGCCCTATGATGCGGCCGACGCCAAGGGCCTGCTGAAGGCCGCCATCCGTGACCCGAACCCCGTCGTCTTCCTCGAACACGAGATGATGTACGGCCTGGAGTTCGATGTGCCGGAGGTCGAGGACTATGTCCTGCCGATCGGCAAGGCCAAGGTCCGCCGCGAAGGCAAGGACGTCACCATCACCGCCCACAGCCGCATGGTCGGCTTTGCCCTGCAGGCCGCCGAGAAGCTGGCCGAGGCGGGCATCGAGGCCGAGGTGATCGACCTGCGCACTCTGCGCCCCCTGGATCACGAGACCATCGTCGAGAGCGTCAAGAAGACGAACCGCCTGGTCTCTGCCGAAGAGGGCTGGGGTCCGATGGGCGTCGGCGCCGAGGTCGTGGCCCGCGTCATCGAGCACGCCTTCGATTATCTGGACGCCCCGCCGCTGCGCGTGCACCAGGAAGACGTGCCGCTGCCCTACGCCGCCAATCTGGAAGTGCTGTCGTTGCCGGGCGTGGACAAGATCATCGCCGCCGTGAAACAGGTGATGGCATGACCGACATCCTGATGCCGGCCCTGTCTCCGACCATGGAAGAGGGCGTTCTGGCCAAGTGGCACGTGAAAGTCGGGGACGTCGTCTCGGCCGGCGACGTTATCGCCGAGATCGAAACCGACAAGGCGACGATGGAAGTCGAGGCCGTTGACGAGGGCGAAGTCACCGACATCCTGGTCGCTGAAGGCACGGAAGGCGTGAAGGTCAATACGCCCATCGCCCGCCTGAAGGACGAGGGCGGCGCGGCCGCACCCAAGCCGGCTGAAAAACCCGCCGCCAAGACGCAAGAGGCGCTCAAGGCAGAGGCCGCTCCGGCCGCTGCCGAGGCGCCCAAGGCGGCCACGTCTGCCGCTCCGGCGCCCGCCGCGCCGAAGTCGGACAGCGGAGATCGCATCTTCTCGTCGCCGCTCGCTCGACGTATCGCCGCCCAGAACGGTGTCGATCTGAAGTCGATCAAGGGCACCGGTCCGCATGGTCGCATCGTCAAGCGCGACGTCGAGGCCGCCGGCAAGGCTTCGGCCCAAACTGCGACCGCATCGTCGGCGTCGCCCGCCGCGACCGCAGCGGAGCCGCGCAAGGCGCAGTCGCTGGCGCAGATGGGCATTCCGGACGGCAGCTATGACCTGATCCCGCTGGACGGCATGAAGAAGGCGGTGGCGCGTCGCATGGTCGACAGCGTCCAGAATGTGCCTCACTTCCCGCTGTTCATCGATTGCGAGATCGACCAGCTGATGGCCGTGCGCGCCAAGGTCAACAAGATGCTGGAGCCGCAAGGGATCAAGGTTTCGGTCAACGACTTCGTCATCAAGGCCGCCGCCCTGGCCCTGAAGATGGTGCCGGAGGCCAACGCTTCCTACACGCCCGAAGGCATCGCCATGCACCACAATGCCGATGTCTCCATGGCGGTGGCGATCGACGGCGGCCTGATCACCCCGATCATCAGGAAGGCCGAAACCAAGGGTCTGGCGCAGATTGCGACAGAGTCCAAAGACCTGGCCAAGCGCGCGCGCGACCGCAAGCTGAAGCCGGAAGAGTTTCAGGGCGGCACCTTCTCGGTGTCCAACCTGGGCATGTTCGGCATCAAGCAGTTCACCTCGATCATCAATGAGCCGCAGGGCTGCATCATGAGCGTGGGCGCCGGCGAACAGCGCGCGGTCGTCAAGAACGGACAGGTCGTGCCGGCCACCGTCATGACCGTAACCCTGACCTGCGATCACCGCGTGGTGGACGGCGCGACCGGCGCCCGCTTCCTGCAGGCGTTCAAGCCGCTGATCGAAGATCCCGTCGCGATGCTGGCCTAAGGGGAGGGTGAGGTCATGACCTCGGTCTATGACTTCTCCGCCCGCGCCATCGACGGCACGGACGTTTCGCTCGATCGCTTTCGCGGTCAGGCGCTGCTGATCGTGAATACGGCGTCCAAGTGCGGCTTCACCGGCCAATACGACGGTTTGGAAAAGCTGCACCGCGCGTTCGCCGATCAGCCGTTTGAGGTGTTGGGCTTTCCCTGCAACCAGTTCGGCGAGCAGGAGCCGGGCAGGGCGGCGGAAATCGCCGCCTTCTGCGCCACCCGTTTCGACGTGACCTTTCCCCTGTTCGACAAGGTGGAGGTCAACGGACCGAACCGACATCCGCTTTACGCCTGGTTGACCGAACAGAAGCGCGGCTTCCTGGGCTCCAAGGCCATCAAGTGGAACTTCACCAAGTTCCTGACCGACCGCGAGGGCAGGGTGGTCGCCCGCTATGCCCCGCAGACTGAACCCGAGGCCATCAAGGCCGACATCGAGAAGTTGATCTAATGGCTGCTGAATTCGATCTCGTCGTCATCGGCTCGGGCCCCGGCGGTTACGTCGCGGCCATTCGCGCCAGCCAGTTGGGCCTGAAGGTCGCCATCGTCGAGCGCGAGAATCTGGGCGGCATCTGCCTGAACTGGGGCTGCATCCCTACCAAGGCCCTGCTGAAGTCGGGCGAAAAGTTCGAGAGCTTGAGCCACCTGAAGGAGTACGGCCTGTCGGCGTCCGGCGCGTCGTTCGATTTCGACGCCATCATCCAGCGCTCGCGCGGCGTGGCCAAACAGCTGAATCAGGGCGTCGGCTTCCTGATGAAGAAGAACAAGATCGAGGTGATCGAGGGGGCGGCCAAGCTGGAGAAGGGCGCCGCCGCGCCCAAGGTCGTCGTCGCTCTGAAAGCGGGCGGATCGCGCGCTCTGGAGGCCAAGTCCGTCATGCTGGCCGTCGGCGCCCGCGCCCGCGCCCTGCCGCAGATCGGACTGGAAGCCGACGGCGATCGCATCTGGGCCTATCGCGAGGCGATGGCGCCGAAATTCATGCCCAAGTCGATCGTCGTGATCGGTTCGGGCGCCATCGGCATCGAGTTCGGCAGCTTCTATCGCGCCCTGGGTTGTGACGTGACCGTGGTCGAGGCCGTGGATCGCATCATGCCGGTCGAGGACGAAGAGGTCTCCAAGGCCGCCCAGAAGTCGTTCGAAAAGCGCGGCATGAAGTTCAAGCTGGGCGCCAAGGTCACTAAGGTGAGCAAGGACGCCAAGGGCGTGAAGGTCGCCGTCGAGATCGGCGGCAAGGCCGAGACCCTGGAGGCCGAGGTCTGCATCTCGGCCGTCGGCATCACCGCCAATACCGACGGCATCGGCCTGGAAGACCTGGGTCTGGAAATGGACCGCGGCCATGTCAAGATCGACGGCCACTGCCAGACCAACGTCAAGGGGCTGTACGCCATCGGCGACTGCGCCGGCGCGCCCTGGCTGGCGCACAAGGCGTCACACGAAGGCATCCACGCCGCCGAACATATCGCCGGCTACAAGACACCCAACGTCCATTCGCCCATCGCCGGCTGCACCTATGCCCAGCCGCAGGTCGCCTCGGTCGGCGTCACCGAACAGGCTGCGCGCGCCGAGAAGCGCGACGTCAAGATCGGCCGCTTCCCGTTCCGAGTGAACGGAAAGGCGATCGCCTCGGGCGACACCGACGGCTTCGTCAAGGTTATCTTCGACGCCAAGACCGGCGCCCTGATCGGGGCGCACATGATCGGTCATGAAGTGACGGAGATGATCCAGGGCTATGTCACCGCCATCACGATGGAGGCGACGGAAGAAGACATCCACGGGATCGTCTATCCGCACCCGACGATGTCGGAGGCCATGCACGAGGCGGCGCTGGACGCCTATGGGCGTGTGATCCACATCTAAGCTTAGAGACTGAAACAGCCCCGGAGCGCTCCGGGGCCGTTTCTCGTTTCAGGCAGGCGGCGTCAGCGCTTCTTGCCCAATTCCGCTGCGATATCCTTGGTCATGCGACCGACCTTGCGGTGCGCGGCGGTGATCTGATCTTTGGTCACGCCCCAGCGCTTCATCCAGTATTCGACCGACTGACGCTCGGTCAGGTCGATCCGGTCCTTGTCGATGAAGCCGCGCTTGTCCTTGAGGCCCGCCATCTTTGGCTCCATTCATTGGGTTAGAGCGCCGGGTTAGGCCTTCTCGACAAAGCTGTCGATCACGCGCTTCTCTCCGGCCTTTTCGAATTCGACCAGCAGTTTGTTGCCCTCGATAACGCGCACGTTTCCGTAGCCGAACTTCTGGTGAAAAACGCGTTCGCCCTTTTTCCAGCCTGAGCTGGATTTGGGGTCGGCGGTGGCGATCAGGCGGCCGTCGCCCTCGATGACGGCCTTGCGCACCGGGATCTTGGCCGGGGTCTGAGCGGCGGTGAAGGATTGGGCGCGTTTCCAGCCGGGGGAGGAATAGCCGCTGCCGAAGGAGGGGGCGTCGTCCCAGCGGCTCTTGGCCTCCTTCATGCCGGTCGAGGCGCCGTAATAGCCGGTGTCGGACTGAGGATCGACGTGGGCGATGGGCAGTTCGTCGACGAAGCGGCTGGGCAGTTGCGAGGTCCAGCGGCCATAGACCAGCCGGTTGGCGGCGAAGGAGATGCGGGCGTCCTGCTTGGCGCGGGTGACGCCGACGTAGGCCAAGCGGCGTTCCTCCTCGAGGCCTTTTTCGCCCTTCTCGTCGATGCTGCGCTGGCTGGGGAAGACGCCTTCCTCCCAGCCCGGCAGGAAGACTAGCGGGAACTCCAGCCCTTTGGCGCCGTGCAGGGTCATGATCTGCACCGCGCCGTCGCCGTTATGATCGTCGCTCGTTGCGCGCTCCAGATCCATGACCAGAGAGACGTGCTCCAGATAGGCCTGCAGCGTCTCGAACTGCTGCATCGACTGGGTCAGTTCCTTCAGGTTCTCCAGCCGGGTCTGGCCGCTGGTGCGGTCGGCCTTCTGCATGTCGGTATAGCCGCTCTCCTCCAGCACCGTCTCCATGACCTGCCAATGGGGCGTGGTCTCGGACAGTTGGCGCCAGCGGTCGATATCGCGCACGAAGTTGGACAGGGCGGTGCGCGTACGGGCCTGAAGCTCGTCGGTATTGATCAGGCCCCTGACGGCGGTCAGGGCCGACAGGTCGTGCTGGCGGGCCAACTGCAGGATCTTCTGCACGCTGGTGTCGCCGATGCCGCGTTTGGGCACATTGACGATCCGCTCGAAAGCGAGGTCGTCGTCTTCCGACAGGATCAGGCGCAGATAGGCGTGGGCGTCGCGAATCTCGGCGCGCTCGAAGAAGCGCGGCCCGCCGATGACGGTATAGGGGATGGCCAGCATGACCAGGCGTTCTTCAAAGGCCCGCATCTGGAACGAGGCGCGAACTAGAATAGCCATGTCCTTGTATTTCAGGCCCGGCTCGCCGGCATGGGGACGGCGGGCGGTCTCGATCTCGTCGGCGATCAGCCGGGCCTCGGCCTCGCCGTCCCAGACGCCGCGCACCCGCACCTTGTCGCCGCTGTCGTCTTCGGTCCACAGGGTCTTGCCCAGCCGGTCGCGGTTGGCGGCGATGAGGCCGGACGCCGCGCCCAAAATATGACTGGTCGAGCGATAGTTCCGCTCCAGCTTGACGATCTTGGCGCCGGGGAAGTCACGCTCAAAGCGGAGGATGTTGTCCACCTCGGCCCCGCGCCAGCCGTAGATCGATTGATCGTCGTCGCCGACGCAGCAGACATTGCCGGTCGAGGCCGTCAGCAGCCGCAGCCACAGATACTGGGCGACGTTGGTGTCCTGATACTCGTCCACCAGGATGTAGCGGAAGCGGCGGCGATATTCCTCAGCCAGGTCCGCATGCTGCGACAGGATGGTGATGTTGTGCAGCAGCAGATCGCCGAAGTCGCAGGCGTTCAGGCTGCGCAAGCGCGCCTGATAGGCGGCGTACAGGCCCTGACCTTTGCCGTTGGCGAAGTCCTCGCCCGGCGGCAGCTTGTCCGGCGTCCAGCCGCGGTTCTTCCAGTGATCGATCAGGCCGGACAGCGACTTAGGCGTCCAGCGTTTGGTGTCGATGTTGGCCGCTTCCAGCAGCTGCTTCAGCACCCGTTCCTGGTCGTCGGTGTCCAGGATGGTGAAGCTGGATTTCAGACCGACCAGTTCGGCGTGGCGACGCAGGATTTGAGCGGCGATGGAGTGGAAGGTGCCAAGCCAGCGGAGGCCCTCGGCGGAGGGGCCGATCAGATGCGTGATGCGCTCGCGCATTTCGCGCGCGGCCTTGTTGGTGAAGGTGACGGCCAGCAGTTCCCACGGCTTGGCCCGGCCTGTCGCCAGAATGTGCGCCAGCCGTGTCGTCAGGACGCGGGTCTTGCCCGTGCCGGCGCCCGCAAGCACCAGAACCGGACCCTCGGTCGTCTCGACCGCCTCGCGCTGCTCCGGGTTCAGCCCCTTCAGATAATCACGCGGCGCCTCGCCCTCGGGCGCACGAGCGCGCGCGAGGTCGGAAATGCGGGGGGCGGGAAGATCAGTCACAGGCGCAGAAACATCCGTCAGTCAGATTCGAAACCGGAACATAAGGGGACCGCGCGGCAAAGTCAGGGCCGCCGCCACAATCAAACCTCGGAACCCGGCGGATCGACGGCCGGTTCCTAGGTGCGATGCAGCAGAACACTGACAAAAGGGACGCGGCGTCACACCGCAAACCACGCGGCAAGAAGGCCGGGTGGTGGGCCTTCGTTCTGGGCATGGTCGGAATGTTCGTGATCCTGGCCGTCTGGGTCGTGTTGGTCGAGATGGGTCAAGATCCGCAGGCCGACGTCAATTCCATCGGGCGACCGCAATCCTCCGACGCCGGACCGCCCGAGACTACTTCAGACTATAGGTGATGGTCGTGACGACCCGGATCTTCTTGTCGATGGAGGCGGCCTCGTCACCGGCTGCGCCATCGCGCGGCAGGATTTCGAACGAGCCCTGGGTGGCCTGACGGATCGGGCCCAAGGGCGTTCCGCTGTCCTTGGCGAACTGTTCCGCCCCGGTGCGCGCCGCCGCTGTACCCTCGGCGATCATTTGCGGGCGCACGTCGTTCAACTTGGTGAAGATATAGGACGGACCCTGGAAGTCCTGCAGCACCACGTCCTGACGCACCAGATCGTTGAGCAGTCGCGTCGTTGCCTGAACCCGTGCGACATCGCTGGTCCGCACGATCACCGTCTGAGCCAAGATGAAGCGTGGACCGCCGTTTTGGGCGGCGTATTCTCGCGACCGGGTGTCGGCCACCTCCAACCGGCCCAATTCGATGGCCTGGGCAGGGTAGCCCTGGGCGGTCAGGAAGCGGCGGACCAGCGCCAGATCGCCGTCGATCTTGGTTTGAACTTCCGAAAGGACATCGCCCGAGGCGGTGAAGCGTAGCGGCAGGACGGCAAGGTCCGCCTTCACATTGCGTTCGGACAGGCCGCGCACCGTCACGGTGCGGTCGCCGGCGCGCGCGTGAATGACGCCCTGACCGATCAGCGCGCCGGCGCCGATGAAGCCGACAGCCAGAAGACCGCCGACCACGGCGGATGGAAGCAGACGATTGTCGGACATGATCAGGTCTCCGTTGGATCGAAGCTACGCCGGTCTTCCATGATCCGCCACCCAGTCCAGCGCCAGCAGGCGACAGGCGGAGGCGAGGGGGCGTCGGCCACGACCGGCGTCGATTTCGGCCAGAAGCTGAGCCTTGGTGAGGCTTCGGGCAGCCGCGATCCGGTCCAGCACGGCCCAGAACTCCGGCTCCAGCGCCACCGACGTGGCATGGCCGGCGAGGGCGACCGAACGTTTGCTGAGGCTGCTCAACGCGCGGACTTCAGCACGATCTCGGCCGAGGCCGGCGCGCCGTTCGTCAGGATCGCGTGGCGGGTGTCTGTGACGAAGACCAGGGCGCCGGCCGCGTCGCGGATCTCGGCGCGCGCGGCATAGGTGTGGCGCGGATCGATCTGAGACGTGGGAAAGCCCAGGGTGACGCGATAGGGCGGGGCGCCGGTCAGCGGCTCGCTGGTCTCGGCGAGAACCTTGGCGGGCGCGTCGGCCAGACTGACATCCTCAACCCTGACGGTTAGGACATGGCCGGGCGGCAGCATGATCCGTTCGCGATAGGTGGCCGTCACGTTCACCACCGTCGTTCCGGTCGTCACGTCCGGCGTGGCTGCGCAGGCCGCCAGGACCAGGGCGGCGGGCAGGATCAGGGGGGCGTTTCGCATGGCGATCTCCTTGGCGGCGTCCAGTGTGTCACACTCAGGCGCAAGACGTGAGGGCGCATGGCGCAAGAGCGTGTTATGCGGGCGGTCCACCGCCGGAGGTCAACACTTGAGCCGCCCCTTCGCGATCGTCGCGATCGCTATCTGCGCCCTCATCTGGGGCACGACTTGGTACGCGATCACCCTGCAACTGGGGCCGGTTGATTCCATCGTCTCCATCGTCTGGCGGTTTGGTCTGGCGTCGGCGGTCCTGTTCGGTTTCTGCGCCGTGACGCGACGCCCGCTGCGTCTGACGCGCAGCCAGCATCTGGCCGCCATCGGGCAGGGCGCATTCGTCTTCGCGGTCAGCTATGGCTTCGTCTATGCGGCGGAAGGGCAGGTGGCTTCGGCTGTGGTCGCGGTGATCTTCGCCGCCCTGGCCTTTGTGAACCTGATCCTGTTTCGGCTGCTGGGTGGACAGAAGGCGGCGCCAGCGGCGTGGATCGGCGCAGTTCTGGGCGTCATGGGCGTCGGGATCTTGTCCTACGGCCAGATCACGGCGGCGGGCGCCGGCCTTAATCCGGGGCTGGGCGTCCTCTTCGCCCTGACCGCTGTATTGGCTTCGGCGCTCGGCAACTGGTTCGCCTGGAAGGGACAGCAGGCGGGCGCGCCCGTTATGGCCGCTACGTCCTGGGCGATGGCTTATGGCACAGCCATGTTGGCGCTGTATGGCATGGCGACCGGCGTGACGTGGCGGATCGAGCCGACGCCGGACTATGTCCTGTCGCTGCTTTATCTCTCGCTGTTCGGGTCGGTGATCGCGTTCGGCCTTTATTTCACTATCGCGCGTCAACGCGGCTATGCCCTGGCCAGCTACATCTCGGCTTTGACGCCGCCCATCGCCATGCTGGTGTCGGTGCTGTTCGAGGGCGCGCGTTTCGGCTTGAGCGCCCTGATCGGGCTTGTGCTTGTGCTGGCGGGGCAGGTCATGCTGATCCGCGCGCCCAAGGCCTGAGCCGTCAGCCGTCGGATTTCGGCTCCAGCTTCTGACCGTCCAAGTGCTTCTGGGCGCGCTGACGCTCAAGAGCGGACAGGGTCTTCTCGGCCTTGGAGCGTCCATGGGCCAAGCGGTTGGCAGCGGCCAACGCCTTGTCTTCGGCCTTGGCGCGGGTCTTTCGCGCTCGGTTTAGATTGATGATCTCGCCCATGACTACGCCTTGGGCTTTTCGGCGGGGGGCGCATCGGCCGGCGGCTTGGCCGAGGGCTCGGGCGCCAGCACAGCCGGCACCTGAGACTCCGAGATCGTCGTCTGGGGGATGAAGGGCTGGTCCGCCGGGCGCTCGCCCAGCCGGGTCCAGCCATCGGCGCCGCGTCCGCGCTGGCGACCCAGTTCGAACATGGCCGTCATGGTCTCCTGATCGAACTTCAGGCTGGAGGCGGCGACATTGTCTGGAATGGCCGACAGCGCCATGTCCAGGCCATTGCGCCGCGCGAACGCCGCCGTCACCGCCAAGTGGATGCGCAGCGACGACTTGCTCATGCTGTCATAGGTCCGCGCCAGGATCCCCGACAGGCGGCCGGGCGTAACGCCGTCGTTGCGGCCGACCTGGCCGTTTACGATGACATAGAGGGCGCCGACGCGGCCTTCGTCCTCTGGGCGGGTCCAGAGCATCAGGTCTTCAGGGATGGCCAGAAACGGCGTGTTGACGCCGCCGTCGACGTGCATTTCCAGAACCACCTTGTCGTCGTCCTGAAGCCCGGCGATCAGAACCGGAGGAAAGACGCCGGGAATGCTGGCTGAGGCGACCAGCACCTCCTTGAACAGCTCGCGGGCGTTCTCGTCGCCCTGGGTCGCCAAGAGACCCATGTCCCAGATGACGGTTTCCTCGCTGTCCAGATCGGTCGTCGCCACCAGCAGGCGTCGGCCCTTGGCGTGCTCGCGCGCGACGGCCTGCATCAGTTCAGGGGTGACGTTGTCATCAACCAGATTGCGCAGGACCTGTGACGAGAACAGGCTCGGGTTCAGGAAGGCGGCGAAGCTGCGCCAGCTCAACAGATTGCTGGCGTCTCCGCTGGTGTAGGCGTGCTGAAGTTCGTCGTCCCAATCCGATCCCAGAAAGGCGAATGGCGCGGCAAGCGCCCCGGTGCTGACGCCGGTGACCACGTCGAACGCGGGGCGATCGCCCTGTTCGGTCCAACCGACCAGCAGCCCGGCGCCGTAGGCTCCGTTTGCGCCGCCGCCAGACAGCGCCAGGATCGACGTCGGCTTGTCAGGCCGTAGCCTTTGACCGATTTCCTGAGTGAAGGCTTGCAGGCGTGCGCTGTCGCTGGCGCGAATGCGGGGGTCTTCCGCTTTAACGAGCGTGCCGTCGGTGATGCGGAGGGGGCCGGTCGGGCGATCCAGAGTTCCACACGCCGACAGGGCCAAGGCCATGAGGACGCCGAACAGGCCTGATCCAATCCGCCGCATATCTTGAGTTCCGGTTCCGTGTGAACGCCGGCTTCTACCGCGTCCTCGCCAATCCTGTCATCAAGGCGATGAACAAGCGTCGCCGTTTGAAACCGTCGAAGGCCGGGTGTGTTCTCATCGGCAGGACAAACCAAACTGCTGGAGATACACATGGTCGACGTTTCGCTCATCAAGGAACACCTCGAAGTCGTAGGCTCGGACGGCGGTCACGTGGGCCGCGTCGATCACGTCATGGGCGACCAGATCGAACTGGCGAAGCTGGATTTCGCCGGCGGCTTCAAGCACCACATGATCCCGGTCAGCTGGGTCGAACGGGTGGACGACAAGCACGTGCATCTGAGCCTGACCCAAGACGACGCCAAGGCGCGCTGGACCGAGAAGCCGCACTAAGGCCTATCTGACGCCCAAATAAAAAAGGCCCCGCTGAGGAAGCGGGGCCTTTTCTTTGTTGTGTCATCAAGGATGGGATCAGCCCGGCGAGATCATCTTTTCCGGCCGCACGGCTTCATCGAACTCCGCATCCGTCAGATAGCCGCCCCCGACAGCCTCTTCGCGCAACGTGGTGCCGTTCTTGTGCGCGGTCTTGGCGATCTTGGCGCACAGATCGTAGCCGAGCTTGCCGTTCAGAGCGGTGACCAGCATCAGCGAGTTGTTCAGGCCGCGCGCAATATTGTCCTCGCGCGCCTCGATGCCGACGACGCAGTTGTCGGTGAAGCTGATGGCCGCGTCGGCGACCAGGCGCACCGACTGCAGGAAGTTGTAGGCCATTACGGGATTGTAGACGTTCAGCTCGAAATGGCCTTGCGAGCCGGCGAAGGTCAGGGCGGCGTTGTTGCCGAACACCTGGACGCAGACTTGGGTCAGGGCCTCGCATTGGGTCGGATTGACCTTGCCCGGCATGATCGACGAGCCCGGCTCGTTTTCCGGCAGCGCCAGTTCGCCCAGACCCGAACGCGGGCCGGAGCCCAGGAAGCGGATGTCGTTGGCGATTTTGAACAGGCTGGCGGCGACCGTGTTGATGGCGCCGTGGCTGAAGACCATGGCGTCGTGGGCGGCCAGGGCCTCGAACTTGTTCGGGGCTGTGGTGAAGGGCAGGCCGGTGATCTCGGCGATCTGTGCCGCGACCTTTTCGGCAAAGCCGATGGGCGCGTTCAGGCCGGTGCCCACGGCGGTGCCGCCCTGCGCCAGTTCCATCAGGGCCGGCAGGGTCTGCTCGATGCGCTTGATGCCGTTCTCGACCTGTTGCGCATAGCCGCCGAACTCCTGCCCCAGGGTCAGGGGGGTGGCGTCCTGTGTGTGGGTGCGGCCGATCTTGATGATGTGGGCCCAGGACTTCGCCTTGGCGTCCAGCGCGGCGTGCAGATGCTTCAGGGCCGGGATTAGGTCGTTGACCACCTGCTCGGCACAGGCGACGTGCATGGCCGTGGGATAGGTATCGTTGGACGACTGGCTCATGTTGACGTGGTCGTTGGGATGGACCGGCTTTTTGGAGCCCATCTCGCCGCCCAGAATCTCGATCGCGCGGTTCGAGATCACCTCATTGGCGTTCATGTTCGACTGGGTGCCCGAACCTGTCTGCCAGACCACCAACGGGAAGTGATCGTTCAGCTTGCCTTCGATGACCTCGTTGGCGGCCTTGATGATGGCGTCGGCCAGGGCTGGGTCCAACTTGCCCAGGTCGCGATTGGTCTCGGCGGCCGCACGCTTGACGATGCCCAGGGCGCGCACGACAGGCAGCGGCTGCTTCTCCCAGCCGATCTTGAAGTTGCCCAGCGATCGCTGCGCCTGAGCGCCCCAGTAGCGGTCGGCGGCGACTTCGATCGGGCCGAAGGTGTCGGTCTCTGTGCGGACGTTGCTCATGCGCGTAAATCTCGTCTCTCAGGCGTGGCGATGGGTTGCGCGGCGGTGTAGCACGAGAGCCATGCAGGGCAAGAAGAGCGCGGATATCCTCACACCGGCAATCGTCGTATGACCGCCGGCTGGATCGGGACCGGCAAGGTCAGGGCGCGCGAGGATGGCGATGCGGTCGAGATCGTTATCGACGGCCTGACGACCCAGGCCAAATACTACAAGCCGCTGGTCTATGAGTTCATGCGCAAGGAATGGCGCGGAGCCAGACCATCATGGGGCGACCATGTCGTGGAAATCTGCATGGAACATGTCGGCGAACCGCCTTGGATGGACCTCGACAATCTGGCCAAGGCCTTGCTCGACTCCATCAAGGGCTATCTGTTCCACGACGACGCCCAGGTCGCGCGGCTGCTGGTCGAAAGACGCGAAGGCGAAAGAGAGCGGATCCTGATCCGCTCCTATCCGCGCAAGGACTGACGGCGGCTATTTCTTGCGGAACTGGTCCAGCGAAACGACCTTGGGGCCGTCCGAAATCGGCGGCATGTCCTGGGGCGGGGTGGGCTCGTCTTCGACCTCGTCCAGAAGCTGCGGGTCTTCGAACTGCAGCAGGAATTGGACGCTGGGATCGTAGAAGCGCGTGATCGCGGAATAGGGGATGACCAGGCTCTTGGGCATGCCGCCGAAGCGCAACTTGACCGAGAAACGCTCAGGCTCGACGCGCAGATCGTCATACTGGTGCTGCAGAACGACCGTCATCTCTTCCGGATATTTCGCCAGAATGTCAGGGGCCACGCTGACGCCGACGGCCCGTGTCTTGAAGGTGATGTAGAAGTGGTGGGCGCCGGGCAGGCCCTCGGCCAGCACGCGTTCCAGCGCGGCGCGCATGACGCCGCGCAGGGCTTCCTGCGCCAGCTGTTCGTACCGCATCTCATCGACCGGAGGGGCCTGGTCGCTCATCGTCACCTCACATCAGAGCGCGACTGATAGCGGCGCAGGACCGCAGGCGAAAGGTGTCATGAAGGTAAAGCGCCGGGATTCTGGCGCCAGGCTCCCGATCATCTTTTGGAAAGTGCCGGGGGTTCTGTTGCCAGGCCCCCCGACGGGCCCCGCCCAGGGATCTGAACCCCTAGGACTTAAGATTCGAAATCACTCGAACCGCATTACGCGGCGAGAGCGACTTCTCCAGCGAAGTTATCGTTCGCAGTTAGAAAATGGCCCGATACGGTGGGCCAGGACGAGCGAAAGCAATCCTCTTTACACGTCCGTCGATGCTAGTCGGCCCCATGCTGCCTCCGCCGATAACGCGGGGAGAAAGTTGGTGGAGCCGCCGGGAATCGCACCCGGGTCCGGTCCGCTTATTACAAGCGCGTTTATCGCTATAGTCCGGCCGAAACCGGACCAGACGAATATAGGCGCAGCCGTGAGGCATTCCAAGCGCCGGATTGCACTCAGGCGCGGCGCCAGTCCGGCGTCTGGTTTCGAAACCACGTCAACTGACGTTTGGCGTAGTTCCGTGTGGCTTGTTTTAGCGCGGCGATCGCGTCGTCGCGGGCCAAATCGCCGGACAGGTAGGCGGCCAGTTCTCTGACCCCTACCGCCTTCATGGCAGGCAGGGCGGGGTTCAAGCCGCGGTCCACTAGGGCTTGAACTTCGCCTATGGCCCCCTGATCGATCATCAGGTCCACGCGCTGGTCGCAGTTTGCGTAGAGTTGCTGACGCTCGGGCTCCCTGACCCATCCCGTCCATGAACCCGGCGCCAACGAGGGCTGAGTGTCGGCCCTCCAGGCGCTTAACGCGCGGCCGCTGGCGATGAAGACGCTCATGGCTCGAACCAGTCGCTGGCGGTCTCCCTGTTCGATGGCCTGCGCCGCCTCGGGATCGATCTGGCCAAGGCGCTGGCGGAAACCTGACTCGCCCAGCGCGGCGTAGTCGGCTTCCATCTGATCGCGCACCGCGCTCGGCACCGCAGGAATATCGGCCAAGCCTCGCGTCAGACTGGTGAAATAGAGGCCGGTCCCCCCCACCAGAATGGCCGGGCGTCCTTGATCGCGAAGGTCGTCGAGCAACGCCATGACAGCGCGGCTCCAGCGTCCGACCGACCAGGCGTCGGCCGCGTCAGCGACGCCATACAGTCGATGATCGGCTTGGGCTTCATCCTCAGCCGAGGGGCGGGCCGTCAGGATACGCAGGTCGGCGTAGAGCTGTTGGCTGTCGGCATTGATGATGACCGCGCCCGTTTCGCGCGCCATCTTCAGCGCCAGCGCCGACTTGCCCGAAGCGGTGGGGCCGGCGATCAGGGTGATTGAGGGCGGCTGGGACAAATCGTGGCTCGCGGGACGGGTTCGAGGGCGATAGAACGCGCGCATCATCGCCTGCAAGTCTTCTGGAGACCGCCTTGGTCGAACGCACCGCCATCATCGCCGCCCTCGACGCCGTCATCGATCCGGTTTCCGGCCAGGGGTTGGTCGCCGCCGGTCTGGTTCAGGGTCTGGTCGTGGCCGAGGATCGCGCGGGGTTTGCCATGGAAGTCGATCGCAGCCAGGCCGCCGCCTACGCACCGGTTCGTGATGCGGCGGAGGCTGCGCTGAAGGCCATTCCCGGCATGGCGCGCGTCTCTGTCATTCTGACCGCCGAGACCAAGCCTGCTGCCGCGCCGCGCACGGCGAGCCTGTCAAAGGCGGCGGTCGATCAGGGCCGTGCCAAGGCTCCAGTCCCGTCCGATCGACCGGCCCATGTCCGCCGCGTCTTGGCCGTCGCCAGCGGCAAGGGCGGGGTGGGTAAGTCCACGGTCGCCGTGAATTTGGCTGCTGCGCTTTCTGCACGCGGGCTTTCAGTCGGCATTCTCGACGCCGATGTGTATGGGCCCTCGCTGCCGACCATGCTGGGCATCAGTGGTCAGCCCGCCTACGAGGACGGCGCCATCGTGCCGCACGTCGCCCACGGGCTGAGGGCCATGTCGGTCGGCCTTTTGACCAAGATGGACGACGCCATGATCTGGCGTGGACCCATGGCGTCGCAGGCCATCACGCAGATGCTGACCCAGACGCGTTGGGGAACGGCTGATGCGCCGCTGGACGTGCTGGTGGTCGATCTGCCGCCGGGCACGGGCGACGTCCAGCTGACACTGATCCAGAAGACGCCGCTGGATGGAGCGGTGATCGTTTCGACGCCGCCGGAAGTCGCTCTGGCCGATGCGCGACGCGCTCACACCTTGTTCCAACGCGTTAATGTCCCGACGTTTGGCCTGATCGAGAACATGAGTGGGCCAGTCTTTGGTGAAGGCGGGGCGGAGGCCGAGGCCGAGCGCCTATCCATCCCGTTCTTGGGCGCTTTGCCGCTGGACGCCGCCTTAAGAGAGGGCGGCGATGCCGGACGACCGCCTGTCGCAACCGATCCGCAGGGCGACATCGCCGGCCGCTTCGCCGAAATCGCCGCGCGCGTCTCTGCGGCGCTCGGGATTTAGAAAAAGCCGAGGCAGGGGGTTTTCAAACGCAACCCTGTCCGCCACCTTGGATGCTACAGATATCCAAGGAGATCCGATGAGCCTCGACGTCCTGTTTAGCCCTTTCACGATCAAGGGGCTGACCCTGCCCAACCGCATCGTCATGGCGCCCATGACGCGGTCCTTCTCACCAAACGGCACCCCGACCTCCGACGTCGCCGCCTATTATCGCCGCCGCGCCGAGGGTGGGGTGGGCCTGATCGTCACCGAGGGCACGGTCGTAGAGCGTCCGGCCGCGCGCAACGACGCCAACGTTCCGGTCTTCCACGGCGACGCCCTGCCGGAATGGAAATCGGTCGTGGATGAGGTCCACGCCGCGGGCGGGCTGATCGCACCGCAAATCTGGCATGTCGGTTCGGCGCGGGGACAGGGGGCGGACTGGACGCCGCTGGGCAAGGTGGACAGCCCCTCGGGCCTGACGTCGCCGGGCAAGCCCAAGTACGAGCCCATGACCGAGGAGGATGTCGCCGACACCATCGCCGCCTTCGGTCGGTCGGCGCGAGCCGCTCGCGACCTGGGTTTCGACGCTGTCGAGGTTCACGGCGCCCACGGCTATCTGATCGACCAGTTCTTCTGGGGCGGGGTCAATCTGCGTAATGATCGCTGGGGCGGGCCGACAATCGCCGACCGCGCCCGTTTCGGCGCCGAGGTCGTCAAGGCGGTGCGAGAGGGCGTGGGAGATGACATTCCGGTCATCCTGCGCCTGTCGCAATGGAAGCAGCAGGATTTCACAGCCCGAATCGCCGAGACGCCGGATCGAATGATCGAATGGCTGACGCCGCTGTCGGACGCCGGCGTGGATGTCTTCCACTGCTCGCAGCGCCGCTTCTGGGAGCCGGAGTTCGAGGGCTCGGACCTGAACTTCGCCGGCTGGACCAAGAAGCTGATGGGCAAGCCCACGATCACCGTCGGGTCCGTGGGTCTGGACGGCGAGTTCATCGCGGCCTTCGGCGGCGAAGGCTCAAAGCCCGCGTCGCTGGACGGTCTTCTGCGCCGTCTGGAGAACGAGGAGTTCGACCTGGTCGCCGTCGGCCGCGCGTTGCTGGCCGATCCTCAATGGGTCGCCAAGATCCGCGACGGTCGCGAAGACGAGTTGCGCAACTTCGAGCGTTCGGACCTGATGACCCTGTCCTGATCGGGAAACGTCGAGCCGGTTATGCCGGCTCGACGATCACGCCCGTGCCGTAAGCCAAGACCTCAGTGACGCCCGGCATGATTTCCGTGGCGTCATAGCGAACGGCCAGGATGGCGTTGGCGCCGTGGGCCTGGGCGTGTTTGACCAGTTCGTCATAGGCTTCCTGACGCCCGGCCTCAGCCAACTTCACATAGGCGCCGACGCGGCCGCCCAGCATGGACTGGACCCCGCCGATGGCGTCGGAGATGGCGTTGCGAGAGCGGACCGTGACACCGCGCACCAGGCCGATGTGGCGAGTGACGCGAAAGCCGGGCAGGTCATTGGTCGTGGTGACGTACATTCTGATCTCCTAGCGCCGTTCAAGAATGCGGAATGTGAAGGCGTGGTCGTCCTTCTCGCCTGCCGGGTACGATTCTGACGATACCTCGACCCAGGCTGTTTCGTCGAATGACGGAAAGACGGCGTCGCCTTCCGGCGAAGCCTCCACCTCGGTGATGTAGAGGCGTTTCGCGCGGGGCAGGGCGGCCTCGAACAGGGCCGTGCCGCCGATGACGCAGATTTCGTCCACCCCGTCGTCCTCAGCCGTTTCGCGCCCGATCTCGATGGCCTCGTCCAGAGTGGCGCAGACCAGCCCGCCCTTGGCCATGCCGTCCGCCTCGTAGGACTGGTCGCGCGTCAGAATCAGGTTGAGCCGGCCAGGCAGGGGTTTCAGCGGCAAGCTTTCCCAGGTCTTGCGGCCCATCAGGCAGGGCTTGCCCACGGTGATGGCCTTGAAGCGCTGTAGATCGCTGCGCAGCCGCCAGGGCAAGTCGCCGTCACGGCCGATGACGCCGTTGCGTCCACGCGCGACGACCAATGCGATCTGGGGAACGGTCATGCTTTCGGCTCCAGCCACTTCAGCCATTTGCGCTGCATGGCCTGGTCAAGGTCGACGCCAGCCCGCGCGCAGTAGATCAGCAGCATCCCCAGCACATCCGCCGCCTCGTCACCCAGCGCCTGGCTGTCGGGCGCGCCTCGTGCGCGGCTAGTCAGCCGCAGGTGCTCGGCGGTCAGTTCGCCAAGCTCTTCCTGAAGCTTGAGCAGGGCCCAGTCGCGGTCGCGGTCGATATCGTGTTCGGCGGCGTAGATGTCGGAGATGCGAATCACCGACGCGGTCAGATGGCGCAAATCCATACGTTCAGCGACGCTCGATGCTGACGCCGTCCGCCGCAAAGGACTGAAGGCGCGACCGGGCGTCGGCGTCGTTCAGCGCATAGGCGTCGAGGAAATCCTCCGTCGCCCGGATGATCTGATCAAACTGCTCGCCTTGCGCCGTCCCCGGCAGCTGGTGGTCTGCGCTCGCGAAGATCATCAGGGTTTTGTCGCCTGCCGGACTGTTGTCGAACGGCGCGCGATGATCGCGCCAATCGCTGACGAAGCCGGGCACCAGATCCTGATCGCCGGTGATCACCAACAGCGGACGGTCAAGCGTGCGGTAGCTGTCGGAGGTGACGAGGCCGGGGATGGAGCCGGCCGAGGAAAAGGCGATCACGCCCTTTACCGCCGGATCGCCTGCGGGTCCCGCCGCCGTGACGGCGCCGCCCTCGATTACGGACATCAGAGAGCCGAACGAATGCCCCGCCACGATCAGCGGTTTGCCCGAATGCGCATGGGCGGCGATGCCGCGTGCGACGCCCAGGTCGACCAGTCTGGTCGAGAAGGCGGCGCGATCATCGTATTTCTCATGTTCGGGATGGCGCAGAGAGTCGACGTGCAGCGGTGCGATGACCGTGAAACCATGCGCCGCCCAGGCCGACAGAATGCGAGCATAGGCCGTCGGCGAACCGTTATAGCCGTGGCTGAACACCACTACGCCGCGTTCGACCGGGGCGGTCCAGATGCTGATCGGTATGGAGCGACCGTCCGGCGCCGGGATACGGGTTTGGGTCGGCGTGATCTCTGCGGCTTCGACGGCGGATGAGATCGGCTGGGCGACCGCCGACGCGGCGGGCGCCGCGAGCAGAATGAGACCGAGGGAGAAAGCGCGGATCATCGTGAACGACCTTAAACGGCGACGGCGGCCTTGATGTGCGGCCAGGCCTCGTAGCCTTCGAGGGTGAAGTCCGAGAGGTCGAAGGCGAACAAGTCGGTCTTGGGCGCGATCTGCATGACCGGCAGGGGCAGAGGCTCGCGGGTCAGCTGAAGCTCGGCCTGTTCGAGGTGATTCAGATACAGATGGGCGTCGCCGAATGTGTGGACGAAGTCGCCCGGTTCCAACCCCACCACCTGGGCCAGCATCATCGTCAGCAGGGCGTAGGAGGCGATGTTGAAGGGCACGCCCAGAAAGACGTCGGCGCTGCGCTGATACAGCTGGCAGCTCAGTTTTCCATCCGCGACGAAGAACTGGAACAGGCAATGACAGGGCGGCAGGGCCATGTCTTCGACGTCGGCCGGGTTCCAGGCGGTGACGATGTGTCGGCGGCTGTTGGGATTGGTCTTCAGTCCGTGAACCAGTTTCTCGATCTGGTCGATGACGCGGCCGTCCGGCGCGGTCCAGGACCGCCATTGCTTGCCATAGACCGGACCCAACTCGCCCTCGGCGTCGGCCCATTCGTCCCAGATGCGGACGCCATTGTCCTTCAGATAGGCGATATTGGTCTCGCCGCGCAGGAACCACAGCAGTTCGACGATGATCGAACGCAGATGCAGCTTCTTGGTCGTCAGGACCGGAAAGCCCTTGGACAGATCGAATCGCATTTGGCGGCCGAAGACGCCCAGGGTGCCGGTGCCGGTGCGGTCGTCGCGGCGGACGCCATTGTCGAGGATGTCGCGCAGCAAGTTCAGATACTGCCGCTCGGGATGATCGGCCGGCGCCGCAGCGATGCGAGCCTGAAGTTCAGCGATGGCGACCTGAGCGTTCATGGCGTCAGCTTCTACCCGAATCAGTCGTTCGCCAATGAGCCGTCGGTGGTCGCCATCGGATCGTTGTGGATCGAATCAGCCGCCGAAGCCGCCTTCGTCGAGGAAGGCCTGTTCTTCAGGCGTGGTCTGGCGGCCCAGCGCCGCGTTGCGGTGCGGGAAGCGGCCGAAGCGGACGATGATGTCGCGGTGCAGCTTGCCCCACTTCTCCAGCTCTTCGTCGCCGGCGACCAAGGCCATGTAGCGGTCCTGATCCTCGATCCGTTCGGAATGTTCGAAGGGCAGAAGCAGGAAGTTCTTCAAAGCCGGTTCGACCGCCAGATGCAGATCGCGCGCCACCGCCTGATTGGCGAACATCAGGGCCAGAGGATCGGTGGCGAACTGATGCGCCGTGCCGCGAAAACTGTTTCGGGGATACTGGTCCAGCAGGATCAACAGCGCCAAGGCGCCCTCGGCCGTGTCCATCCAGTCGTCCCGTTCGCGGCGCGCGGCGGCCGAATGCAGGGCGTGGCCTCGGTCGCGGAAGTCGGCGTCGAACGCCTCGTCCTTGGCGAACCACTTTTCGGGCCCAGCCTCTTTCCAGAAGGCGACGACGTCGGATGGGGTTATGAAGGCGGTCATGACCCAGACCCTACCCAATCCGCTGCCTGTCTTCCACGACCGCGACTGCGACCTTTCGATCATTCGCGGCAAGCGCGTGGCCATGATCGGTTACGGCAGCCAAGGCCGCACACATGCGCTGAACCTGCGCGATTCGGGCGTGACCGATATCGTGGTGGGTCTGAAAGCCGACTCCAAGACTCGCGACCTGGCGCGCGCCGACGGGTTTGAGGTGATGACGGCCGGACAGGCCGCGTCGGGCGCCGACGTGGTCGCCGTCATGACTTCGGACGAGGCGCACCGCGATTTGTGGCGCGACGAACTGGAGCCGAACGTGCGGACGGGCGCGGCCCTAGTCTTCGCCCACGGCCTGTCGGTGCGGTTCGGCCTGGTCGAACCGCGCGCGGATCTGGACGTCGTCCTGGCCTCGCCCAAGGGGATCGGGCCGCGCATCCGCGATTTGTACGAAGCCGGGGAGGGGGTCTTCTGCCTGTTTGGCGTGCAGCAGGACGCGACGGGCGGCGGGCATGCGCTAGGCCTGTCCTATGCGGCGGCGCTGGGATGCGGGCGCAAGGGCATTCTGGAAACGACGATGCGCGACGAGTGCGAGAGCGACCTGTTCGGCGAACAGGTGGTGCTGTGCGGCGGCATCGCGGAACTGATCGACGCGGCCTTCATGAAGCTGGTCAACGCTGGCTATCCGCCCGAGGTGGCGTGGTTCGAATGCTTCTATGAAGCGAAGCTGGTGACCGACCTGATGTACGAACGCGGCATCGCGGGCGCCTTCGCCAAGATTTCGAACACGGCGGAATACGGCGCCTATCTGACCGGACCGCGCATCATCGGAGCCGAGTCTCGCCAAGCGATGGATCAGGTGTTGGCCGAGGTTCAGGGCGGGGCGTTCGTGCGGCGGCTGATGGCCGACTACGACGCGGGTTCGCCCGACCTGACCGCGCGCCGAAAGACGCTAGGCTCGAGGACTATCGAGTCGGTCGGAGCGCATCTGAATGCGGTGGCGCGTCAGGCAATGAAGAGCGCGGCGAACGACGACTGACGCGGACTTGGCGGCGGGCGAAGACCCGCTGTCGCATCGTCGATCTTTCTGAGGAGAAGATGGTCGGAGTGAGAGGATTCGAACCTCCGACCCCTGCGTCCCGAACGCAGTGCTCTACCAGGCTGAGCCACACTCCGACCGTGGGGGCTGGCCTAGCGGCGTCGCCCCGAAGTGAGGACGCGGCTTATAGCCATGGGTTCGATAGGCCGCAAGCGCCCATTTCGACCCATCTTCACGGTAAGCGAAAATAGTCCTAAAAGAGGGTGTTGCATCCCAAAACGGCTTGGCGTATCTGACCGCCTCCGCCGCACAGAGTGCTTCGGAAACGCCGGTCCTGCTGGGGAATGGTGTAATGGTAACACTACGGTTTTTGGTACCGTCATTCTAGGTTCGAGTCCTAGTTCCCCAGCCATCCGCCGACAAAGATCGGCGCCGCCGAACCACTTCACAGCTTCAGCATTATCATCTGCGCCAGGGCGTCCGTTCGGACGCCCGGCTACCTAGCTTGACCGCAGACTGCTGCTGAGGAGAACGATGATGGTCACCGCCAAAGAAAAGCGCCTGGCACCCCTGAAGACGCCGACGAGCCTGTCGGAGGAGGCCACCCAGAGCATTTCCGCCGCTTTGACCGGCTTGCTGGCCGATACGTTCGCTCTCTACATCAAGACCAAGAATTTCCATTGGCACGTCTCGGGACCGCATTTCCGGGACTATCATCTGATGCTGGACGAGCAGTCGGCGGAAATCCTAGCCATGACGGATCCGATGGCCGAGCGGGCGCGCAAGATCGGCGGCACGACGCTGCGCTCCATCGGTCAGATCGCCAAGGAATCACGCATCGCCGACAATGACGCCGATTACGTCGATCCGCTGGATATGCTGGCCGAGCTTCGCGACGACAACGGTGAACTGATCGGCCGAATGCGCGAGGTGCATGACTTGTGCGACGAGCATAATGACGTCGCGACCGCCAGCCTGCTGGAAAACTGGATCGATGAGAGCGAGAAGCGCGTCTGGTTCCTGTTCGAATCGGGTCGTCGCGGCAACGGCTGAGGAACCGCAGCGCTTGCACCGTCTTATGTATCGTCGATAGTCGATGACGGACGGCGCAGGAGAGGCGTGTGAAGCAGGGTGCGGTGATCTGCGGTTTGGCGGTTGTAGGCGTGCTGGCGGCCTCGCCCGCCTCGGCCGATATGTCCAAGGCGTTCGGCAATACGATCGTGTCCCATTATCCCAATGGACAGTGGGTCAGGCACTATTTCGAGCCGGATGGACGCTACACGTCGCAGTTTTCGGACGGGCGACGTGTGGCGGCCCGCTGGTCGGCCGAGGGTGACAAAATCTGTTTGTCCGGCTTCAGCCCGCGTCAGATCCTGCCGCGCTTTTGCAGCCGGATGGTGGAGGCCGATGTCGGCGACACCTGGCGCGCCCGCGATCCCTTGGGACGCTCCATTCGCAACGAACTGGTCGCGGGGCGTCGCTGAGGCCTTGCCCTGAGCGACGTCTCCCTCTAGACGCGACCGCCTACCCGATGCGGATGTGGCGGAACTGGTAGACGCACTGGATTTAGGTTCCAGCGCCGAGAGGCGTGGAGGTTCGAGTCCTCTCATCCGCACCAATACAAAAAAGGCCCCGGAGCGATCCGGGGCCTTTCTTTATTCCTGGCCTATCGCCCTTGCGGGCTATTTGAGGCTGATAGACGGGCCCGCCGCGATTGGTGCGACAGGCCCGCTTTGGTCTTAGCTGATCGGCGGCACGGGCGGCGGCGGAACGTCGCCATCCGTTTCGTGAACCTCGACCACGCCGCGACCCAGGTGGCTCTTGCGGTAGCCGTAGGCGAAGTAGATCAGCAGGCCGATGCCGCCCCAGATCGGCAGCACCATCTTGGCGTCGTGCGGCAGGTTCCAGAACAGGAAGGCGCAGCCGAATGCCGACAGGGGCGCGAACACCCAGATCAGCGGCGTACGGAACGGACGGCGACGGTTCGGATCCTTGACCCGCAGCACCAGCACCGCGATCGACACCATGAAGAAGGCGAACAGGGTGCCCGAGTTCGAGATGTCGGCCAGCTGACCGACCGGGAACAGGGCGCCGGCGATGGCGACCGCAATGCCGGTGGCGGCGGTCACGATATAGGGCGTCTTCCACTTGGGGTGGATCTTGGTCAGGCCTTCCGGCAGCAGGCCGTCGCGCGCCATCACGAAGAAGATGCGGGTCTGACCGAAGATCATCATCAGGATGACCGACGGCAGGGCCAAGAGGGCGGCGGTGCCCAGGGCGTTGCCGATCTGGGGGTGACCGACGACGCGCAGAACGTGGGCCAGGGCCTCGTTGGAGCAGACCAGCATTTCGGCGTTGGCGGGCAGGGCGCAGGCGGCGACGAAGGCGGGCGAGCCCGGCTGGACCGCTTCACCGGCGGTGCCTAGAACCGGCTGAGCGCCGATGGCTCCGGCGGCGCCGAGCGCGACCAGAAGATAGAAGATCGTGCAGATGGCCAGCGAGCCGATCAGGCCGATGGGCACGTTACGCTGCGGGTTCTTGGTTTCCTCGGCGGCCGTCGAAACGGCGTCGAAGCCGACATAGGCGAAGAAGATCGAGGCCGCGGCGCCGACGATGCCCATCCCCGAATATTGGCCGAAGAGGCCATTGGGGGCGAACGGCGACAGGTTGGCCGACTGGATGACGGGCAGGGTGATGACGATGAAGACCGTCAGGGCGATGACCTTGATCGCGACCAGGATCGCGTTGACGCGGGCCGACTCCGTCGTGCCGACCATCAGCAGGCCGGTCACCAGCAGGGCCACGACGATGGCGGGGATGTTGACGATCCCGGCCGAGAAGTCGGGCGTGGGGATGAAGCCGTTCATCGACCAGGTCGGCCCGGCGGACAGGAGGTCGGGGAAATCGAAACCGAGCCCTTGCTCTATCAGCCCCAGCACATAGCCCGACCAACCGACCGACACGGCCGAGGCCGCCACGGCGTATTCCAGGATCAGCGCCCAGCCGACCGTCCAGGCCAGCAGTTCGCCCATCACGGCGTAGGTGTAGGTGTAGGCCGAGCCCGAAACCGGCGCCATCGACGCCAGTTCGGAGTAGCAGAGCGCCGCGACCGCGCAGACCGCGCCGGCGATGACGAAGCTGATCATCATGCCCGGTCCGGCCTTTTGGGCGGCCGAAGCAGTCAGGACGAAGATCCCGGTGCCAATGATGGCCCCGATCCCCAGAAGCGTCAGTTGAACAGGACCAAGCGACCGGTGAAGCGACTTCTTCTCGGCCGTGGCAAGGATCGCGTCGAGCGACTTAACGCGCCACATAAAATACCCCCACGTTGATGCAGCCCCTCGGCTGCTTGGGGCGGACGCTAGCGACGGATGAGGCGGCGCGCAACGCGCATGACGGGGTGGTTAAGGCGCGACGACGCTTTCGTGATCGACCATCGGCAGGCTAGAGGCGACGCATGCTGCCCATCCACGCCGTTCTGGAACCGCTGAAAGCCGCCCTGAGCGCAGGCAATACGGCCGTGCTGGCGGCGCCACCGGGGGCGGGCAAGACGACGGTCGTGCCGCTGGCCCTGCTGAATCAGCCATGGCTGGACGGCAAGGTGCTGGTGCTGGAACCGCGACGCCTGGCCGCACGGGCGGCGGCCGACCGGATGGCGGCGACCCTGGGTGAGCAGCCCGGCGGGACGGTGGGCTATCGCACCCGGCTGCAGAGCCGCATCGGGCCGAACACGCGCATCGAGGTGATCACAGAAGGCGTCTTCACGCGCATGATTCTGGACGATCCGGGTCTGGAGGGCGTGAGCGCGGTCTTGTTCGACGAGTTCCACGAACGCAGCCTGGACGCCGATCTCGGGCTGGCGCTGGCGAGAGAGACGCAGGGGCTGCTGCGTGAGGATTTGCGGCTGCTGGTCATGTCGGCGACGCTGGATGTGGTCGGAGTTTCGCGCCTGCTCGACGGCGCGCCGGTGATCGAGGCCGAGGGACGGGCCTGGCCGGTCGAGACCCGGTATCTGGGCCGCAATCCGTCCGAACGGTTCGAAGAGGCTGTGGCCAGAGCCTGTCTGACCGCGTTGGGCGAAGAAGCCGGGTCGATGTTGGTCTTTCTGCCAGGGCAGGGTGAAATCCATAGAGTCGCGCGGCTGGTGAACACGCGGCTGCGGCTGCCGAACGTCGATGTCGTGCCCCTGTACGGCGGGCTGGACCGGGCCGAACAGGACCGGGCCATCGAACCTGCGGCTGTGGGGCGGCGCAAGCTGGTTCTGGCGACCTCGGTTGCGGAAACCAGCCTGACCATCGAGGGCGTGCGCGTGGTGATCGACGGCGGCCTGTCGCGCGTGCCGCGGTTCGAACCGTCCAGCGGACTGACCCGGCTGGCGACGGTCAGGGTCAGCCGATCTTCGGCGGAACAGAGGCGCGGCCGGGCCGGGCGCACTGAGCCGGGCGTCTGCTACCGCCTGTGGGACGAGGAACAGACGCGCGGGCTGGTCCCGCATCAGCGGCCGGAAATCCAGGAGGCGGACCTGACGGGACTGGCCCTGGACCTCGCGCGATGGGGCGCCCGTTCGGTCGAGGGTCTGGCCCTTCTGGACCCGCCGCCGGCCGGGGCCATGGCCGAGGCGCGCAAGGTGCTGACGCGTTTGGGGGCGCTGGACGCCGATGGCGGCCTGTCGAAACACGGGCTGCGCCTGACGAAGATCCCGCTGTCGCCTCGGCTGGCGCATATGGTCGCCGTGGCGTCCGACGCCGGCGACGCGATGACGGGCGCAAGGATCGCGGCGGTGTTGAGCGAGCCGGGTCTGGGCGGATCGAGCGTCGATCTGGCGGATCGCCTGACCGGGCTGGAGCGCGATCGGACGCAGAGAGCGCGCGATTCGCTCAAGCTGGCGGAGCGCTGGGCGCGGGCGGCGGGCGGCGGATCGGGTCGGACGATCGATCCGGGACTGCTGCTGGCCGAGGCCCTTCCCGAGCGGATCGCCAAGGCGAGGGGCAAGGCGGGGGAATACCTTCTGGCGAGCGGACGAGGGGCCGTGCTGGAGGCGACCGACCATCTGGCGCGTGAACCCTGGTTGGCGATCGCCGAACTCGGCGGCGGCGACACGCGCGACCGGGTGCGACTGGCGGCGGCGCTGGAGGCGGACCGGATCGAAAGCGATCTGGCGCACCTGATCTCGACGGAAGACCGGTTGGCGCGCGAACCGTCGGGGCGGTCGGTGATCCGGCGCTCGCGACGCATCGGCGCCATCGTGCTGGACGAAAAGGTCGTCGGCGCGCCGGATGCCAAGACCTTGACCGCCGCCCTTCGAGCCGAAATTGAGGCGGATGGGCTGGGCGCGCTGAAATGGGGCGAGCAGGCGTCGGGACTGCGCGCACGGCTGGCCTTCCTGCACACGCGCGACCCGGCCTGGCCCGATGTGTCGGACAACGCCCTGCTGGCCGCGCGTGAGGACTGGCTGTGGCCTTTGCTGGACGGGGCCAAGTCGCTGGAGGGGATAGCTGACGGCCGTCTGGCCGAGGCCCTGCGCGGGCTGATCCCTTGGGACCTACAGCGGCGGCTGGACGAGCTGGCGCCCCCGCGTCTGATCACGCCGCTAGGCTCGGCGGCCATCGACTATGCCGCCGAGGGCGGGCCGCGCGTGGATATTCGCGTGCAGGAACTGTTCGGCGTGACGACGCATCCGAGCGTCGGCGGGGCGCCCTTGACCCTCGCCCTGTTGTCGCCGGCGCGACGGCCCGTGCAAGTCACCAAGGATCTGCCGCGCTTCTGGTCGGGCTCGTGGGCGGCGGTGCGGGCCGAGATGCGCGGCCGCTATCCCCGTCATCCGTGGCCGGAAAACCCGGCCGAGGCGCAAGCGACGAACCGGGTCAAGCCGCGCGGGACCTGATCGCCTTGACGCGGCGGCAGGGAAACGGGCATCGCTGGCTCAACGGGGAGAAGAAGATGTCCGACGTCCTGCCGAAGAACTCCACCGGCCGCGTACTGTTCGCCAGCCTGATCGGCACGACGATCGAGTTCTTCGACTTCTATATCTACGCCACGGCGGCCGTCCTGGTGTTCCCGACGCTGTTCTTCCCGGGCGAGGATCCGGGGACGGCGTTGCTGTCCTCGTTCGCGACTTTTTCCATCGCCTTCTTCGCGCGGCCCATCGGCGCCCTGGCGTTCGGGCATTTCGGGGATCGGGTGGGGCGCAAGGCGACGCTGGTCGCCGCCCTGATGACCATGGGCCTGTCGACCGTGGCCATCGGTCTGTTGCCGACGCACCAGCAGGTCGGCCTGCTTGCGCCCCTGCTGCTGGCCCTGTGCCGGTTCGGTCAGGGGCTGGGCCTGGGCGGCGAATGGGGCGGGGCGGTGTTGCTGGCGACAGAGAATGCGCCGCCCGGAAAGAAGGCCTGGTTCGGCATGTTCCCCCAACTGGGCGCGCCCATCGGCTTCATCCTGTCCACCACATCCTTCATCGTCCTGACGTCGACGATGAGCGAGACCGCGTTCGAGGGCTGGGGCTGGCGTATTCCGTTCCTGGCGAGCGCCGTGCTGGTCTTCGTCGGTCTGTGGGTGCGACTGAAGATCACCGAGACGCCTGAGTTTCAGAAGGCGGTGGACCACGACGAGCGGGTCAAGGCGCCGGCCGTGACCCTGTTCGCCCATCACAAGGCGGCGCTGGTGCTGGGGACGTTCAGCGGCGTGACGACCTTCACCCTCTTCTATCTGATGACCGTCTTCGCGCTGGGCTGGGCGACGACGGGAATGGGGCTGGCGCGGGCCGATGTGCTGCCCATCCAGTTGATCGGCGTGCTGTTCTTCGCCGCCTTCATCCCCGTCACAGCCTTGCTGGCGGATCGTTATGGGCAGGTCAGGGTGCTGATCGCCTCGTCGGTCGGGATCGGCCTGTTCGGCTTTCTGTTCGCGCCGCTATTCGGGGGCGGCCTCAGCGGCCTTCTGATCTTCTTTGCCCTGGGGTTCGCCCTGATGGGCTGCACTTATGGCCCGATCGGCGCGGCCATGGCGCGACCGTTCCCGACAGCGGTTCGCTATACCGGCGCGTCGATGGCCTTCAATCTGGCGGGCATCCTGGGCGCATCGCTGGCGCCCTATATCGCGCTGAAGCTGGCCGAGCGGTTCGGGCCGGGGGCGGTCGGCGGCTATCTGGCGATTTCGGCCCTGATCACCATCGTGGCCCTGTGGGGCATGGGCCGGGTGGCGCCGGAGGAGAAGCGCTAGGCTTCGTCCGTCGCGGCATAAACCATGATGCCGGTGGCGATAGCCAAATTCAGGCTGTCAGCCCGGCCGCGCATTGGAATCTTGACGTTGACGTCGCAGGCGGCGGCCAAATCGTCGGTCAGGCCTGCCTGCTCATTGCCCATCAGGATCAGCGAGGGCTGTCGCATCACCGCCGAGCGGTGGCTGACCTTGGCGTCCAGTCGGGTGCCGACGACGCTGCCGGGCCAGGTCTTGCGCCAGGTCAGGAAGGCCTCGGGCGTCGTCTTGGTGATCGAGACGGCGAAGACCGAGCCCATGGTGGCGCGCACGGCCTCGACCGAATAGGGATCGACGCAATCGCCGATCAGGATGACGCCGCCGCAACCGGCTGCGTCCGCCGTGCGGATGATGGTGCCCAGATTGCCGGGATCACGCACCTGCTCCAGCGCGACCCAGCAGGGCGCCGAGGCGGGGTTCAGGCTGTCGAGAGGCGCATAGGCCTGTTCGAACACGCCTAGCACCGTCTGCGGATTGTCACGGCGGCTGATCTTTTCGAGAATGGCGTGGGTGACAACGATGATGTCACCGCCGGCCTTGAGGGTGGCAGCCTTGGCGCGGTCAAGCAACGGGTGAGGGCGGGCATCCTCGCCGACCAGCAGCATCCGGGGCGCGCGCCCCTGGTCCAGCGCCTCGCCGATGAACTTCAGACCCTCGGCCAGGAAGGTGCCGGTCAGGTCGCGCTCCTTGCGCATATGCAGGGCGCGGACGCCCTTGACCGTGTCGTTGGTCAGGGAGGTGATGACGCGATATTCGTCTCGGGCGCTCATCGGCTCCACCGCGCGAAGAAGGACAGGCCGATGGCGCGGGCGCCAGGGCCGTCTTCGGACAGGGCCAGTTCGCCCCAGTCGATCCGGCCGCCGCGATCCTGCGTTGCTTCCGCCATAAGATGCGCCAGGGACAGGCCGGAAACGCGGGCCGCATAGGCGTTCAGCAATAGGAAGTCGGCATCGTCCGCCAACAGGGCGGCGCAGTCTTTGAGCAGACCCGGCATGTCCTCGAACAGGCGCCAGACTTCGCCCGTCGGGCCGCGTCCGTATTTGGGCGGGTCCAGAATGACGCCATCGTATTTCGATCCGCGACGAACTTCGCGCGCGACATATTTGCGGGCGTCCTCGACAATCCACCGGATCGGATGCTGGGCCAGGCCCGACTGCTCGGCGTTCTCGCGGGCATAGGCGACCGACTTCTTGGACGCGTCGACGTGGGTGACTTCGGCGCCTGCGGCGGCCGCGGCCAGACTGGCGACGCCAGTATAGCCGAACAGGTTCAGTATCTTCGGGGCACGGCCGGCCGAACGTGAGAAGTCTCGCACCCTTCCGTCCAGCCATTCCCAGTTGGCCGCCTGTTCAGGGAAGAAGGCGAGGTGGCGGAAGGGGGTGAAGCGGCCGGTGAATTTCACGTCGCGCCACTTCAGGGGAAAGGCGTCGATGGGACCGTGCTTGTCGAACCGCCAGCGACCGCTGTCTTCCTCTTCCTGCTGCGGATCAAAGGTCGCTGTCGCGTTTTCGAAGGCTTTCGGATCGCGGGGCGACCAAAAGCACTGCGGCTCGGGCCGGACGACGGTATAGCGACCATAGCGCTCCAGCTTCTTGCCGTCGCCGCTGTCCAGCAGGGCATAGTCGGACCAGCCGGAGGTCACGAGGGTTTCGGGAGTTTTGGAAAGGACGGGCGCCATCGTCGGGCTGATAGGCGCTCAGGCCGCCTCGCGTCCAGCGTCCAGCGCCACGACGGTCAATTCCGGCATCTGATCGTCGCGATCGTGCGGGGTCTTGTCCCAGACGTGCGGTTCGACCGCCAGCCGCCAGGCCGCGTGGACGAAGGCCAGGCTGAGCAAAGCCCAATAGGCCGGCGCAGTCAGCACATCGCCCAGTCTGTAATCGAGCCCGGTGCGTCGTGCTCCGACCGCACAGCTCATCCAAGCGGCGATGACGCCCAGAGCCAACACCCCCAACGAGCCTCCGGGCAGGGGCGGCAGGACGCCGGAAAGCGCCCAGACAGCGATGGCCAAGGCCAGCCAGGCCAGCGTCGGGGCATGGGCGGCGGCCGACAGGATCGCCGCGCCCAAGGTCATAACCAGCGACAAGCTTCCGCGCCGACCTAAGTTGTTGGGACGCCGGGTGTGGACGCCCCAGGTCTGCATATAACCCTTCAGCCACCGGGTGCGCTGGGGCAGCCATCGGTCCATCGCGCCCGGCGGCGTCTCCCAGGTCGGACTGTCGATGACGCCGAGCTTCCAGCCGAGCGACCACAGGCGAAAGCCCAGGTCGGCGTCCTCGGTGACATTGTGCGCGTCCCAACCGCCCGCGCCGCGCAGAGCCGTCATGCGGATATGATTGCTGGTGCCGCCCAGCGGAAAGGGCAGGCCCAGCCGCGCCATGCCCGGCAGCGTCACTTCGAAAAGGGCCGCATATTCAAAGGCGAACTGCCGATCCAGAAACCAGGAGCCAGCCTTGCCGGTCGGTCGGATACGCAGCGGGGCTTGAAGACAGCCCAGCCGGGGATGGGCGACGAAGCGCGCAGCCGCCTGACGGAGTTGTTGCGGATGCGGTCGATCCTCTGCGTCATAGATGGTGACCAGATCGCCACGCGCGTGACCTAGGGCATAGTTCAAAGCGCGCGGCTTGGTCTGCGGACTGCCCTGCGGCGCGGTCAGGATTTTCAGCCACGGCGGTTTTGGCGTCGCCTGGGCTGCAGCCAGGGTGGCCTCATCATGCGCCTCCGACACGATGAAGGCCTCCAGCCTGTGCGCTGGATAGTCGATCCGGCTGAGGTTGGAGATCAACTGCGAGGCCACGGCGGCCTCATCATAAAGCGCCGCCAGAATGGTGTAGCGCGGCCATTCGATCGGACGCGGAACAGGCGCGGGGCGTCGCAGGCTGGCGATGCCGATGACGGCCTTCCACAGCGCGCACACGACGAAGGCGGCTTGGAACAACACCAAGGCGACGTCGAAAGCGGTCTCCGGCCAGCGGATCAGCGCCACGACGGAGGTCAGGGCAAGCAGGATCAAGGTCGTGATCTGAAAACCGCTCGGCGTGCGTCGAGACGCGCCGTTTCGGCGGGGCCTGATCCCTGGATGCGCCCAATCCTTCACCGCATCCGCCCCCAAAGCGCCACAACCTCTAATCGCTATTTGAAACAACTGTGTTCTGCAAGTCGGTTGGCGTCCGGGACGGATTGTCGCTATTCAGGGCGCCTCACCCGGAGCAGCGGCTTGTCTGAACTTTCGAACGCCTCGCGCACGACCCGAAAGCCCAAGGGCGAAGGCCATTCGCGACGGGGCGAAATCCTGGCGGCGGCCGAGCGCATCTTCGTCGAGCACGGCTATGAAGGCGCGACGATTCGCAAGATCGCGGACGAGGTCGGGCTCTCGTCGACGGCGCTCTATATGCATTTCCCGGACAAGGGCGCGATCCTGCAGGAAATCTGTCGTGACGCCTTCGCGCGGCTGATCGCATCCAACGCCGCCGTCGCCGATGAGGCCGCGCCGCCCGAGCAGCGGCTGCGGCGGATGATCGAGGGCTATATTGACTTCGGTTTCGCCCATCCCAACGCCTATCGCCTGATCTATCTGACGCGACCTGTCGAGGCGCGAGAGGGCGCGCAGGACGCGGCGCGCGAGCTCGGCTCCAGCCTGTTCACGACATTGGAAGCGACCGTCGGCGACGCCGTGACGGCTGGACGTATGAAAGGCGATCCCGCCACGATCGCCCAGGCGATCTGGGCTGCGGCGCATGGGATCGTGTCTCTGATGATCACCAAACCCTATTTTCCGTGGTCGGATCGACAGGCGTTGGTTCGTACGACTTTGGACGCCCTGTTCACCGGTCTGACCGAACGATGAGGCGCGTCTGCGTCGCCTTGGCGGCCCTGGCGTTCAGCAGCAGCACGGCTCAGGCCAGGCCCTTGCGGATCATGGCGCTGGACCAGTGCGCCGACCAATATGTGCTGGCCTTGGCGCCCGATGCAGACATCGCACTGTCGCCGCGCGCCGACGATCCGGACGCCTGGTTGCGTCAGAAGGCGGTCGGTCACAGGCGTTTGCGTCCGACGCTCGAGGCCGCCGTGGGGTTTCAGCCTGACGTCGTGGTGCGCTACTGGGGCGGCGAGCCGCGCCTGCTGACGGCGCTGGCGCAGCGCGGGATAAAGGTGGTCACGATCGATGATGCGGTGGACCTAAACGGGGTGCGCCGGAATATCCAAACCGTGGCGCGGGACCTGGATCAAACGCAGCGCGGACAGGCGTTAGAGCGACAGATGGACGCCAAGCTGGCGAAGGCGGCACCGGCGAAAACGGTGGCTGAGGCCCCTGGGGCCGTCTATCTGACGTCGGGGGGCTTCACTGCGGGGCCTGGCACGCTGATAGATGCGATGATGCGGGCGGCCGGATTTCGCAATCTGACGGCCGCTCCCGGTTTTGGCGCACTCAGCGTCGAGCGGATCGCGATGAATCCGCCGATGCGATTTGTGCTCGGCTTCTTTGATCAACTGCGTGCCGATCTGCGTGGACCGGGGCGGCATCCCGTTGTCACGCGGGCGGCTGAGGGCCGAACGGCGGCGCGCCTGCCCGCCGCGACCTTGACATGCCCCGCCTGGTTCGCCGCCGATGCGGTTGAGATGATGGCCAAGGGGCGGCCGTGAACAGAAAGGTTCGGCTGTGCCTGGTTCTGATCGGCGTGATCGTCGCAGCGCTCGCTATGGCGGTGCTGGCAGGCGAGACGGCATTCAGCGTCGATCAGTACGCGGCTGCCTTCGGCGATCCGACATCGGGTCCGGCCGAGGTGCTGTGGCAGGTGCGGGCGCCGCGCGCGGTCTGCGCCCTGGTCGTCGGTGCGGCCCTGGGGCTGGCAGGCGCGGTGATGCAGGGGCTGTTGCGCAATCCGTTGGCGGATCCAGGCGTGCTGGGCGTGTCGGCCACGGCGGCCCTGGGCGCGGCGCTGGCCATCGTGTTGGGCGCGGCGGCCGTGCCGGGATTGGTCGAATTTTCGGCCTTGGCGGGCGCGGCGCTGGCGGGCGGACTGTTGATCGCGGCGTCCAGGGCCATGCGGGCGCCCGAGGCCCTGATCCTGTTTGGCGTGGCGCTGTCCAGTTTCGCAGGCGCAGCGACGGCCTTGATCTTCAACCTTTCGCCGTCGCCGATCGCCTCGGCCGAGGTCATGTCTTGGCTGCTGGGATCGGTGCAGAACCGCAGTTGGATCGATGTGGCCTGGGTGACCCCGGCCGTCATCGTCGCGGGCGTCTTCGCTGCCTTGTCGGGCTCAGGTCTGCGGATGCTGACCCTCGGCGACGAGGGGGCGGCGGCGTCCGGACTGAATATGGGACGGTTGAGGGCCTTCGCCGTGATCGCGGCGGCCCTGGCAACAGGGGCGGCCGTGGCGGTGGCGGGCGTCATCGGCTTCGTCGGCCTGGCGGCGCCGCATCTGGTGCGCGCGGCGGTGCGCGGTGATGCAAAGCGAATTCTGGCCCCCTCGGCGCTGGCCGGAGGGCTGATGCTGATCGTCGCAGACCTGTTGGCGCGACTGACGCCAACGGATCAGGAGCTGAAGCTGGGCGTGTTCACCGCCCTGATCGGCGCGCCCCTGTTCGCCCTGATCGCATGGCGGGCGGCGCGGGAGTGGCGGCTGTGAGCCTGTTGTCGCTGGAGACGGTTCAGGCGCGGCTGGGCAAGGCCGTCGTGCTGGACGGGGTGAGCCTGTCGGTCGCGGCGGGCGAGGTCGTGGCCCTGTGCGGACCAAACGGCGCGGGCAAGAGCAGCGCCATCCGCGCGGCCGTGGGCCTGCTGGAGACGACCGGCGGACAAATCAGGTTGGGCGGGGCGGACATCGTCGATCTGTCCCATCGCCAGCGGGCGGAACGCGTCGCCTATCTGCCGCAGGAACGGCGCATCGCCTGGAATCTGCCGGCGGCAGAGGTGGCGGCGCTCGGCGCGCCGTTTCTGTCAGGCGCGGATGCGCTGACGCGGGCGCGGGCCGCTCTGGACGAAGTCGGCGCCGGTCACCTGGCGGACCGCGGCGTTGCCGAGATGTCGGGTGGAGAGCGGGCGCGGGTTCTGCTGGCGCGCGCCCTTGTCGTCGATGCGCCGCTGCTGCTGGCCGACGAGCCGATCGCGGGCCTGGACCCGGATGCGCAGCGTCTGGTGCTGGAGCGCCTGAGAGCGCGCGCCGACGACGGGGCAGGGGTGCTGGTCAGCCTTCACGACCTGACCCTGGCTGCAGCCGTGGCGGATCGTATCGTCGTGCTGGATCGGGGGCGAGTCGTCGCCGACGCCCCACCGATCGAGGCCCTGTCGCCCGCCGTCCTGCGCGAGGTGTTCGGGCTGGACGGCGCGTGGATCGAGGGGCCGAACGGGCCGCTGCTGGCGGCCCGCCGGGCTCAGTAGGCGATATAGGGCCGCGCGCCCGCCACCGATCCGCGCGAAATGTCGGCCGACGGCGTCAGCGGCGCCGTGCCGCCGTTCAGGCGCGCCTTGTAGACCGCCATGTTCTCCATCACCCGCATCATGTAGTTGCGCGTCTCGGTGAAGGGCGCGCACTCGATGAAGTCGATGGTCTTGATCGCATCGCCGCGCGGATCGCCGCAACGGGCGATCCACTGGCTGGGCCGCGCGGGCCCAGCATTATAGCCAACCGTCGCCAGCAGCATGGAACCGTTGTTCGCGGCCATCAGCTCGCCCAGGTGATAGCTGCCCAGCGTCATGTTGTAGTCGGGGTCCCACAGCTGCTCGGCCGAATAGCTCATGCCCAGACGGCGGGCGACGCCCGAGGCGGTCGACGGCAAGAACTGCATCATGCCGCGCGCGTCGGCGCCGGAGCGGGCGCGGGGATCGAAGCTGGATTCCTGGCGCGTGATCGCCTGGGTGAACTCCAGCGGTGCGGCGCCGGCGACCTGGGGCGGGACGCGGACCGGATACATCCGCTCGGGCATGACGAAGCCCCGCTGGCTGGCGGCGCGCCCCACCATCATGGCGGTGAAACCCTCGCCATAGCCGCGCGACAGGTCCATCAACAGGGCAAGGTCGTTGATCGTCGGCAGGTCGTTGTCCAACTGATAGGCGAAGACGCGAAGCAGGCTCATTTCGCCGGTCTCGCCCAGGATGCGCGTGGCGCGGACGATCTCGTTGCCTTCGAAACGGGCGATGTCCGCTTGGGACGGCACAGGTTCGCCCGGCAGCTGAAGCGTGGTCATCCCGGCTTTTTCGGCCGCCAGCTGACCGTAGAAGGTCTGCCAATGCTGGGCGCCGTTGCGATAGTATGCGAGGGCGGCGTCGCGTTCGCCGCGCGCCTCAGCGGCGCGACCCAGCCAGTAGAAGGCGCGGCCCTGAGTGATCGGCGTGGACGAGGCGGTGCGCAGGGCTTCGAAATGACGGGCGGCGACTTCGGGCTGGTTGAGCTTGGTCAGGGCGACCCAGCCGGCGAAGAATTCGGCGTCCACCATCCGGTCGCCCGAAGTGAAGCCGTGGCCGTTCATGGCATCATAGGCTGCGCGCCAGTTGCCCTGTTGCAGGGCGTCGAGGAAGTAGTTGCGGCGCTCGCTCCACAGAGTGTTATCGCCGGTCGTATGGCCCGGCGCCGGCGGCAGATTGGCCAGCAGCGCAAAGCCTTCCGATTGGCGATTTTGCGATCGCAGAAGGCGAACACGCTCCAGCACGACCGCCGGATCGGCCGCCTGGGCCGGCGTCAGATTGGCGATGACGGCGTCGGGGCTGTAAGCCGAACGAAGGGTCATCACAGTGTTCGCGATGGCGGCGCGATCAGGCGAAACCAGATTGATCATGCTGCGCGTTGCCGGTCCGTGCGGACCGAGCAGCAGCATGTTCAGCCGCGCCTCGTGATCGGCGGGCGTCAGCCAGGAACCCCATTGACTGAGGATGCGCGACTGCGGCGCGTCGTCGAACGAGCGGGTGCGCCACCAGTCGCGGACCAGGGCGCGCGCCTCATCCTGGCGGCCGCGCTGCTGCAGCGCGGAGGCGTAGGCGATGGCCCCCTCGACCGTCGTCGGCTTGCCGTCGGACATCAGGGCCAGGGCCGCGTCCGCGCCCATGCCAGAGCGGTCCAGCACCTTTTCGGCGGCGGCCCGTCTTGATTCGCCGCGCGGCCATCCCGCCAGATCCGACTGACCGCGCGCGAGGTCGGAGTAAGACAGCTGCTCGCCCGAGGTGTCGATCAGCGCCCATTCGACCAGTTTCCGTGCGGAGGCGTCCCTGATCTGCGACATGGCGGATTGGGCGCCAAACACATCGCGCGCACGCGCCGCCGCCAGCCCCTGACGAAACAGCGCTGTGTCCTGATCATTCAGCACGCGGCCCTGATAGGTCGCCGAATAGCCGGGCACGGACGAAGACGCCGAGGCATAGGGCACAGGCTGGGTGGGCAGGGCGTCCTGCGGGTTCGGCGCAAGGACGGCGAGGGCCGCCGCCAGACTGGTCGCGATCATGATCTGTCCTGTTCCCATTCAATCCCGGTTGCGGCGGAGCCGCTGGCGACCTAACGTCCCGCGCTCATTGCAAAGGCGATGAACATCCGTCCATCGTCACTCCCCACGCAGGCCAGCTTAGTCTCATGAACGCCCCCTTGTTCAAGGGCGTGATCACCGCCCTGATCACACCACTTCGTGACGGAAACGTGGACGAAGCCGCATTCGCCAAACTGCTCGAGCGTCAGATCGCCGCAGGTGTTCACGGCGTCGTCCCGATGGGCACGACGGGCGAGGGCGCCAGCATGGATCTGGATGAGCACAAACACGTCATCGAACTGTGCGTGCGTCTGACGGCTGGGCGTGTCGCGGTGATCGCCGGCACCGGATCGCCCTATACCAAGGAAGCCATCGACCTGACCCGACACGCCAAGACGGTGGGCGCGGACGGGGCTTTGATTGTGACGCCCTATTATATTCGCCCGTCCCAGGCGGGCATGGCGGCGCATTTCGAAGCGGTCGCCGACGCCGTGCAGCTGCCGATCCTGCTTTACAATGTGCCGGGGCGGACGGGGGCCGATCTGTCTAATGAGACCGTGGCGCGGCTGGCGTCCCATCCGAACATCGTCGGCATCAAGGACGCCACGGGCGACATGAGCCGCGTCAGCTGGATGCGCGCGAACATCGATGGCCAGTTTGACCTGATCTCGGGCGATGATCCCAGCTATCTCGGCTACCACGCCCATGGCGGCGTCGGCCTGATCTCGGTGGCGTCCAATGTCGCGCCCGAGGCCATGGTCGCCTTGCACAATGCGATGACCGCCGGCGATTATGCGGCAGCGCGCGACTGGCAGGACCGACTGATCAGTCTTTGCAAGGCGCTGTTCCTGGACAACTCGCCCGCGCCGACGAAATACGCCCTGGCCAAGCTTGGCTTGTGCAATGAGGAGGCGCGTCTGCCGCTGTCGCCGACCTCCGATGCGGTCAAACCGTTTATTGATCGCGCCATGGCGGCGGCGGGCGTCATCTGATGACGCCCAAGCCGCAGTCGAAATCCAAGGTCATCGCTGAAAATCGCCGCGCGCGGTTCGACTATTTCCTTGAAGACAATATCGAGGCCGGGATCCAACTGCTGGGCACCGAGATCAAGGCGCTGCGTGACGGCCGGGCCAATATCGCCGAAAGCTATGCGGCGGTGGAGGGGCGCGAGATCGTGCTGATCAACGCCGATATCCCGCCGTACAAGCAGGCAAACCGCTTCAACCACGAGCCACGCCGACCGCGTAAACTGCTGCTGCACAGAAAGCAGATCGACAAGCTGATGGGGGCGGTCCAGCGCGATGGCCAGACCATCATTCCGCTGAAGCTCTATCTGAACGATGCGGGCAAGGCGAAGCTGGAGATCGCGTTGGCCAAGGGCAAGAAGCTGCACGACAAGCGCGAGGCCTCGGCCGAACGCGACTGGCAGCGCGACAAGGCCCGCCTGATGCGCGACAAGGGCTGAGGCTCAGGCCTCGATCAGGGTTCGGGCGCGCGCGAAGATGTCCTCGAACATCTGCGGCGTCAGGCGACCCGTGTTCGTGTTCAGGCGGGAGCAGTGATAGCTGTTCAGAATGACGTAGCCACCGGCTTCGCCCTGCGCCCCGTGACCCGCCGGCATCGCTGACGCAGGCCGTCCGAACGCTTTCAGGATGTTGCGGCGCGAGACGTCGCCCAGGGTCACGATCACCTTCAGATTGGGCAACAGCTTGAGCCGGTCGATCAGGAAGGGGCGGCAGGTCGTCTCCTCGATCGGCAGAGGCTTGTTGCCGGGCGGGGCGCACCGGACCGCATTGGTGATCATGCAGTCCGTCAGCGTCAGGTCATCTTCGCCGTCGGGATCGTAATGGCCTTGCGCAAAGCCGGCCTTCTTCAGGGTGTCGTACAGCAGCCACCCGGCGTGATCGCCGGTGAAGGGACGTCCCGTCCGGTTGGCGCCGGTCCGACCGGGCGCGAGACCGGCGATCAGCAGACGCGCGTTCGGATCGCCAAACGAGGCGGCCGGCCCGTTCCACCAGGCTGGATTCTGGCACGCATTCTCCTGACGATAGGCGACCAGGCGAGGGCACAGGGGGCAGTCGCGGGGCGGTTCGGGCGTCAGGGTCATTGGGCGGCCTTCGGGCGGCCGAAGTCGGCCATCAGGTCGTTCAGGTCCAGGAAGGCGTCGGCCTGACGACGCAATTCGTCGGCGATGTGCGGTGGCTGGGTCTTCTGGGTCGAGATGACGGTGACCCGCACGCCCCTGGCCTGGATCGCCTGAACCACCCGCCGGAAGTCGCCGTCGCCGGAGAACAGCACCGCATGGTCGATGTGCGGCGCCAGCTCCAGCATGTCCACCGCGATCTCGATGTCCATATTGCCCTTGATCCGGCTGTGGCCGCTATTGTCTGTGAACCGCTTCACCGGCTTTGTGACGACCGAAAAGCCGTTGTAGTCCAGCCAGTCCACCAGCGGCTTCACCGGCGAGAATTCTTCGCCTTCGACCACGGCCGTATAGTAGTATGCGCGGGTCAGGATGGACCTCTCGCGGAACCAGTCCAGCATCCGCCGGAAGTCCATGTCGTGCTGCAGGGCGCGGGCGGCGGAGTAGAGGTTCGAGCCGTCGATGAAGATCGCCAGCCGGTCGGTGGGATGAAACATGGTCGAAGCCGTCGAAAAAGATGAAAAATCGGATTGCGCGGTCGCCGTCGGAATCGATGACGGGTTCGACCTGAATGATGCAGTCATCGTGGCCCTGGGCTGCAATGACAAGGGGGCATGGTCGTCCTGCACCGAAGCGCTAGAGGCGGCGCTCGCGCGTTTTCGCAGCGAAGGGATTGATGTCGTCGCACGCTCGTCGTGGTGGTCGTCACTGGCCTGGCCCGATCCGCACGATCCAGCCTTCCTGAACGGCGTGGTCATCGTCCGCACAGAACACAATCCGCATGCCCTGATGGCGGCGCTCGGCCGTATCGAGGACGCGTTCGGTCGCGAGCGGTCGGTTCGCAATGCGCCGCGAACGCTGGATCTGGACCTGATCGCCTACGGACGATTGAGCGGTGATGTTAGGGGGTTGATCCTGCCCCATCCCCGCGCGGCCGAGCGCCGGTTCGTCATGGGCCCCATCGCCGAGATCGCGCCGAGTTGGGTGCATCCGCATGGCGGGGCCGCAAGCGACCTGGCCGCTTCCGCCTCCGTCGGAGCCGACGCCCGCCCGACCTGACGCCCAACTTCCGCCCCTGTGGCGTTGCAAAAAGCCGTCCTCATCTGTATTTGACGCGGTTCTCCCCCGCGTTCGAGGAATTTCATGGCCCGCGTCACCGTCGAAGACTGCATCGAGAAGGTTCCGAACCGCTTTGGTCTGGTGCTGATGGCTGGCCACCGCGCCCGCAGCATCGCCAACGGCGCCGCCCTGACGATCGACCGCGACAACGACAAGAACCCTGTCGTCGCCCTGCGCGAAATCGCCGACGACACCGTGGTGCCGGACGAACTGCGCGAAACCATCATCACCACGCTGCAACGCGTCGATGAGCGCACGGAAGCCGAGGACGAGGCCGAAACGGTCGCCCTGCTGGCCTCGCCGCAGCACATGAACATGGCCGAGGCCGAGCTGATCCGCGCCCTGCAAAGCGACCGCGACGGCGGTCAGGAGGAGCGGTACTGACGCCCGAGGGAGCCCCTGGCGTCACTATCCTGCCGGCGCGGACCGAGACGGTTCCGCCGGCACCCCAAGCTGCAAACAAAAACGACCCTCTGACGGCGCTCGTCGATCCGGCGCCGCAGCCCAAGCGCGCGCCGATACTGCGTCAGTTCGAGCTGATCGAGGCCGTCAAGGCCTATGACCCGACCGCCGACGAGGCGCTTCTGAACCGCGCCTACGTCTATGCGATGAAGATGCACGGTTCGCAGTTGCGAGCCTCGGGCGATCCCTATTTCGCCCACCCGATCCAGGTCGCGGGGATCCTTACCGACTATAAGCTCGACACCGCCACCATCGTCACCGCGCTGTTGCATGACGTCGTCGAGGACACTTCCGCGACGCGTGACGACATCGCCGGCATGTTCGGTGAGGAGGTCGCGGTCCTGGTCGAGGGCGTGACCAAGCTGTCGCGGCTGGAGCTTCAGGCCGAACACACGCGCCAGGCCGAGAACCTGCGCAAGTTCATTCTGGCCATCAGCCGGGACGTGCGGGTGCTGCTGGTCAAGCTGGCCGACCGTCTGCACAACATGCGCACGCTCCAGTTCGTGAAGCCGGAGAAGCGCGAGCGGATCAGCCGCGAAACGCTGGAAGTCTATGCGCCCCTGGGCCGGTCGATCGGCATCCATTCGATCGCGTCCGAGTTGGAAGAGCTGGCCTTCACCCATCTGAACCCAACGGCCAAGACCGCCATCGAGCGGCGGCTGGAGGCGTTGAAGCTGGAGCATGGCCGCGCCATCGACGGCGTGGCGAGCGAGGTCGAGCGCGTCCTGTCCGAGGCAAGTCTGAAGGCCAAGGTCTATGGCCGGCAAAAGACGCCCTATTCGATCTGGCGCAAACTTCAGCGCAAGTCGGTCGGCTTTTCGTCCCTCTCGGACATCTACGGCTTCCGCGTCATCGTCGAGGCTGAGGACGACTGCTATCGCGCGCTGGGCGTGATCCACCGCGAATGGCCGATGGTGCCCGAGCGGTTCAAGGATTTCATCTCGACGCCCAAGTCGAACAACTATCGCTCGTTGCACACGACCGTCGTCGGCCCGCGCGGCCTGCGGATCGAGATGCAGATCCGCACCGAGGACATGGACCGGATCGCCGAGGACGGGGTCGCCGCCCACTGGCGCTACAAGAACCATTCCTATGGCTTCGACCGTGAGGCGATGGAGCAGGGCGGCGGGCGTGACCCGCTTCAGAACCTGCGCCACCTGGTTCAGGTGATCGAGCACGGCGAGGGCGGCGAGGACTGGGTCGAGCACGCCAAGCTGGAAATGTACTTGGACCAGGTCTTCGTCTTCACGCCGAAGGGGCAGCTGGTCACCCTGCCGCGTGGGGGAATGCCTCTGGACTTCGCCTATGCCGTCCACACCGAGGTCGGCGATACCGCCGTCGGCGTCAAGGTCAATGGCGAGTTGAAGCCCATGCGCACTCCGCTCCAGAACGGTGACGTGGTAGAGATCATCCGGGGCTCCAAGCGCGAAGTGCCTGCCGACTGGCGCAGCCTGACAGTCACGGGCCGCGCGCGCTCGGCCATTCGCCGCCATATCCGCACCTCCGAGCGCGAAGAGTTCATCAAGCTGGGTCGCGTCGCGTTGGATCAGACCCTGGGCCGGGTCGACAAGACTCTGACCGACGTGTCGCTGAAGCCGGTTCTGGAGTTGCTGGCGGTCGCGAGCGACGACGATCTGTTCGAAGGCCTGGGTCGCGGGCGGTTGTCGCCGACGACGGCGGCCGAAATTCTGTTTCCCGCGCTGAAGGGGCGGCTGAAGGCCGGACCCGAGAAGCAGCGCATCGAGGGCGAGAAGGCGCGGCTGTTCGTGCGCGGCGGCGGGCTGACGCCCGGCGTGTCGGTACACTTCGGTCAATGCTGCACGCCCGTACCGGGCGACCGGATCGTGGGCATTCTGGAGCCGGAATCCGGCCTGACCGTCCACACCATCGATTGCCAGACCCTGGCCGCCTTCGCCGATGACGATTCGGTCTGGCATGACCTGCAATGGACGCCTCAGGCCGAAACGGACGCGGTCGCCGCCGCCCGCATTCGCGCGACGATCCGCAATGCGCCGGGCGTGCTGGGTCAGGTCACGACCCTGATCGGCGAGGCTGGCGGCAACATCATTAACCTGTCGATGGCGCATCGTCAGCAGGACTTCTTCGACGTGGACGTGGATGTCGAGGTCGAAGACGCCAAGCATGCGACCATGATCATGGCGGCGCTGAGGGCCAATCCGTCGGTCGATTCCGTCGAGCGCGCGCGCGGCGAATGAGCGACCCGATAAAGCCGAACGCCGCGCAGATGGCCTCGCCGTCCTATCGCATGGCGGCGATGGATCAGGACTTCCTGCTGGGCGATTCGATGCGCGGCGTGCGGTTCCTGATGGAATACGCCAAGCCCGAGGAGGCGTTGAGGGCCTGGGGCGTACGCTCGACCATCGTCGTTTTCGGCAGCGCGCGCATTCGCGAGGAACATCGTTGGTATGACGAGGCTCGCGCCTTTGGTCGACTGGCGTCCGAGCGGGGCGGAGCCTTGCGCGGGCGTGTCGGCGAACCGCGCGACAATGTCATCGCCACCGGCGGCGGGCCAGGCATCATGGAAGCGGCCAACCGCGGGGCCGTGGACGCGGGCGCGCCGTCGGTCGGGTTCAACATCACCCTGCCGCATGAGCAGGAGCCGAACGCCTATTCGACCCCGGAGCTGACGTTCCGCTTTCACTATTTCGCGATGCGGAAGATGCATCTGGCGATGCGCGCCAATGCGCTGGTGGTGTTTCCCGGCGGCTTCGGCACCTTCGACGAGATGTTCGAAATGCTGACCCTGCGCCAGACGGGGAAAGCCCCGCCGGTTCCGGTCGTTCTGGTGGACAGGGCCTACTGGACCTCGGTGATCGGTTTCGAGGCTCTGGTCGAACATGGAATGATCGCGGCCGCCGACCTGGACCTGATCGGTTTCGCCGAGGACGCGGAGGGCGTCTGGGCCGAACTGCTCGCGCGCGGGCTGCGCCCGAACGAAAACATCGAATGAAGCGTCGCCGCAGGGTTCATCCGCGCGCGATCCGGGTCTAGAACCGTGTCATGAACACTGAAGACGTCCTCAATGAGTTTCGCGACGCAGGCGCCCTGCGCGAAGGCCATTTCGTCCTGTCGTCAGGTCTGCACAGCCCGGTCTTCCTGCAGAAAAATCTGGTCTTCATGGACGGCGCGCGATGCGAGCGCCTGTGCAAGGCGCTGGCGGACAAGATCACGGCCACGGTCGGCCCGGTCGATGTCGCCATTTCACCGGCCGTGGGCGGCATCATCCCCGGTTACGAGACGGCCAAACACCTGAGGGTCCGTTCGATGTATGTCGAGCGCGAGGGGGGTGCATTCAAACTGCGTCGCGGGTTCTCGGTCGAGCCGGGCGAAAAGGTCGTCATGGTCGAGGACATCGTCACGACTGGCCTGTCATCGCGCGAATGCATCGCCGCCATCCAGGCCGCCGGGGGCGAGGTGATCGCCGCCGCCTGTATCGTCGATCGCTCGGGCGGCAAGGCGGATGTGGGCGTGCCGCTGATCGCCCTGGCGTCGCTGGACGTGCCCGCTTACCCCGCCGATGCGCTTCCGCCTGAGCTGGCCGCGCTTCCGGTCGAAGATCCCGGCAGCCGCAGATTGTCGAAGTAGAGCCATGCGCGAACGGGTCAGGCTGGGCGTCAACATCGACCACGTCGCCACGGTACGAAATGCGCGGGGAGGGACGCATCCCGATCCCGCGCGCGCGGCCGAGGCGGCGCTGGCGGCCGGGGCCGATGGCATCACCGCCCACCTGCGCGAAGACCGCCGCCACATCACCGACGCCGACATCGACGTGCTCAGCGCCCTGTGCGCCCGCGCTGGCAAGCCGCTGAATCTGGAAATGGCGGTGACGGACGAGATGCTGGCCATCGCTCTGCGCCACCGGCCGCACGCCGCCTGTCTTGTGCCGGAGCGGCGCGAAGAGGTCACGACCGAAGGTGGTCTGGCGGTCGCGGGTCACGAAGGACGAATCGCGCCTGTGGTCAAGGCGCTGGCGGACGCCGGCATCAGGGTCTCGCTATTCATCGAACCGTCCGAAGCGCAGGTCGAGGCCGCCGCCGCCGTCGGCGCCCAGGTGGTCGAGTTCCATACCGGTCGCTACTGCCACTTGACCGATCCGGCAGAGCGGGAGGTTGAGTTCGAACGTCTCGCCGCCGCCGCCGCCCAGGCCGACATCCTGGGGCTCGAGGTCCATGCAGGCCATGGGCTGGACTACCACACGGCCCCGCGCATGCTGGCGATCTCAGAAATCCGCGAGTTGAACATCGGTCATTTCCTGATCGGCGACTCGATCTTCATCGGCCTGGACGGGGCGAT
>AMYY01000008.1 GCA_000335735.1 alpha proteobacterium L41A
TCGGGTCGTGCGAGCTGGCCCACCGGCGGGCCCTCATCCGGCCCTTCGGGCCACCTTCTCCCCACGGGAGAAGGAATAAAGAAAAAGGGCCTGCGGATCGCTCCGCAGGCCCTTCGTCATTCGATCGTCGCGCGGCTTAAGCCAACGATGAATCGATGTCCTTGCAGGCTTGCAGCAGGCCCTTGACCGAGGCGACGGACTTTTCGAACATCGCCTTTTCTTCGTCGTTGGTGGTGAACTCGACGATCTTCTCGACGCCGCCGGCGCCGATCAGGGCGGGGACGCCGACGTAGAGGTCCGACAGGCCGTATTCGCCCGACAGCCAGACGGCGCAGGGCAGGACGCGCTTCTGATCCAGCAGGTAGGACTTGGCCATGGCGATGGCGGATTCAGCCGGGGCGTAGAAGGCCGAGCCGGTCTTCAGCAGGGCCACGATCTCGCCGCCGCCCTTGCGGGTGCGCTCGACGATGGCGTCCAGCTCGTCCTGCGACAGGAAGCCGGCGGCGACGGCGTCCGGCAGGGGCAGGCCGCCGACGGTCGAGTGGCGCACCATCGGCACCATGTCATCGCCGTGACCGCCCAGGGTCCAGGCGTGGATGTCCTGCACCGACACGCCGGTCTTTTCAGCCAGGAAGTAGGCGAAGCGGGCCGAGTCTAGCACGCCAGCCATGCCGACGACCTTCTCCTTCGGCAGGCCCGAGAACTTCTGCAGGGCCCAGACCATGGCGTCGAGCGGGTTGGTGATGCAGATCACGAAGGCGTTGGGGGCGTGGGCCTTGATGCCTTCGCCGACGGCCTTCATGACCTTCAGGTTGATGCCGATCAGGTCGTCGCGGCTCATGCCCGGCTTGCGCGGCACGCCGGCGGTGACGATGCAGACGTCGGCGCCCGCGATGTCGGCATAGTCGTTGGCGCCCTTCAGGGCCACGTCTTGGCCGAAGACGGCCGAGGCCTCGGCGATGTCCAGCGCCTTGCCCTGCGGGGTGCCTTCGGCGATGTCGAAGAGGATCACGTCGCCCAGGGCTTCGCGCGCGGCCACGTGGGCCAGGGTTCCGCCGATCATGCCGGCGCCGATAAGGGCGATCTTCGCGCGAGCCATGGATGTCTCCGTTTATTGCGTGTGCGAAAGGGGATTAATCGTGCGGGCGGTCTAGACCCCTCGCGCGACTGTCGCAAGAACCTCGCTTTACGGCCTTGGTCAGGCTTGCGAAGGTCCGGCGACAACCGGAGGATTTCGATGCGCCGTTCATTCGCTTTCGCCCTGCTGCTGACCTCGGTCGCCCCGCCTGTGCTGGCCCAGACGCCGCCCGCGACCATTGGAGACCGGTATATCCCCGCGCCCTGGTGGATGCGTGATCCGGTCATCGCCTCGGTCGGTCATGTTCGGGTCGAGATTCAGGCCAACCGCGCCTTCGTTTCGGCCAGCTTCCAGTCGGTGGACCGCAGCGTCGCCGAGGCCTCGCGCGCCGCCGCCGATCAGGTGCGGGCGCTGAGCCAGGCCTTGTCGGCTTACGGTGCGGACAAGGTGCGGGTCGAGACCAGCGTCACCACCCGCCCGCTCTATGACCAGTACCGCGACGAAAATGGGGTGATGCGCGACAACACCCGCGCCGACCGTGTGGCCCGCTATCAGGCTGACGCCTCGGTCAATGTGACAGTGCGCGACGTGCGGCTGATCGAGCGGGTCTATGCGACCATCGTGGCCTCGCGTCCGACCTCGATCGGACAGGTGAACTTCAACCTGGAGCCCGACAACAGTTGGAAGGCCAATCTGCAGGCCGAGGCGATGAAGGATGCGCGCAGGCGCGCCGAAGCGGCGGCGGCGAACGCCGGCGCGACCCTCGGCCGGGTCAAGATCATCGATCCGTCGGGGCGGGTGTGCCAGACCGACGTCCTGGCCGGCTGGCCATCCTATTCCGCCAGCGGCGCGGGGCAGGAAACGACCGTCGATGAGATCGTGGTGACCGGCTCGCGCATGAGCTACGGGCCGCCTCCGCCTCCGCCGCCACCGCCCCCGGCGCCCGCAGGCGCGGCGCCCAGCGAGGCGCAGATCGAGGCGGCGCGGCTGGCGCTGCAACCGCCGTTGCAGGTCATGACCGACAGCGCCTGCGTCATCTACGGACTGAACTGATGGGGTTTGAGGTCGCGCCGGCCTTCGAGGCCGGATCGGTCGCCGCCGCCGAATGGCCGCTGTGCCATGTGCGGCTGCAGGACGACTCCCGCTTTCCCTGGCTGATCCTGATCCCGCGCGTCGAGGGGGCGGTGGAGCTGGAAGACCTCAGCGTCGAACAGCGGGCCATGTTGATGGAGGAGACGGTGCGGGCCGGGGCGCTGGTTTGGCGGCTGGGTTCGGTTGAAAAGCTGAACGTCGGCGCCATCGGCAATGTGACGGCGCAACTGCATCTCCATGTGGTCGGCCGCCGCCGCGACGACGGTCTGTGGCCCGATCCGGTCTGGGGTCGCGGGCCGGTTGTTCCGTATACAGACGATGAGCGGGCGCGGTTGTTGGGCGTGATCGGGGGCGACTAGGCCACCGCCGCCGCATCGTCTTTCCGGGGCCGCGCCCAGCGGGGAACCCGGAACCCAGGACCTCCGCACGGTCGGCCATTCAGTCTGTCGATGGTGCTCTACTGGGTTCCGGGTTCGTCCTTCGGACGCCCCGGAATGACGACGAAGGTTTCAGATAATATCCAGCGGCACGGCGTGTTTCGGGGGCGGGAAGGCCGCATCCAGCCGCTCCAGGTCTTCCAGGTCGAACTGGATGTCTAGGGCGTCGGCGTTGGCCTCGACGTGTTCGACGGAGCTGGCCTTGGGGATGGCGATGACGCCGTCTTGGCGCAGGACGGCGGCCAGCGCCACCTGCGCCGGGCTGGCGGAATGGCGATTGGCGATGTCGCGGATCAGCGGCTGTTCCAGCAGTTCGCCCCGCCCAAGCGGCGAATAGGCCATCATCGGCATATCGCGCGCCTGCATCCACGGGAAGAGGTCGAACTCCACCCCGCGCGAGGCGAGATTATAGAGCAGCTGGTTGGCGGCGCAGTCCTCGCCCCCCTCGATCTCCATCAACTGCTCCATGGCGCGCAGGTCCAGGTTGGACACGCCCCAGCGGGCGATCATCCCCTCGTCGACCAGATCGCGGAACGCCTCGACGGTCTCTTCCAAGGGCACGTGGCCTTCCCAGTGCAGCAGATAGAGGTCCAGCCGCTCGACGCCGAGCCGTTCCAGCGACTTCTCGCAGGCCAGCATCATCTTCATCTCCGACGCGTTCTCGGGGCGGACCTTGGAGACCACGAAGACCTCATCGCGGCGTCCGGCGATGACCTCGCCCACCAGCCGCTCCGAGCGGCCGTCGCCATACAGTTCGGCCGTGTCGATCAGGGTCATGCCCAGGTCGATGCCGCGCGCCAGAGCCTGCTGCTCCTCATCGCGCCAGGCCGGGTCGTCGCCCAGCTCCCAGGTGCCTTGGCCGAGGGCGGGAACGGTCGTACCGTCCGCAAAGGTGACGAGGCGGGTCATGTCCGTCCTGACGATAATGAGCGGCGAAGACGCCGTCGGAGGAAGCGATGCGAACCCGGCATATCAAGACCGACGGTCTGGTCCAACAAGTCCTGGAGGCCGGGTTCGAGGATGACAACGCGCCGCTGGTGCTGCTGATCCACGGCTTTCCCGAACTGGGGATCAGCTGGCGCGCCCAGGTCGAGGCGATCGCGCACGCGGGCTATCATGTCGTCGCCCCGGACATGCGGGGCTATGGTGGGACAGAGAAGCCGGCAGGGGTGGAGGCCTATTCCATCCTGCATCTGGTCGGGGACATGGTCGATCTGGTCCGCGCGCTGGGCAAGGCGTCCTGTATTGTCGTCGGGCATGACTGGGGCGCGCCGGTGGCCTGGCATTGCGCCCTGTTGCGGCCCGATCTCTTCACGGCGGTCGCGGGCCTGTCGGTGCCGTTCCAGCCGCGCCGACCCAAGGGACCGCCGACCGCCGCCATGGCCGCCATCTCAAAGCGGGCCGGGCTGGGCGATCTCTACATCAGCCGGTTCCAGGCGCCGGACGCGCACCGTGCGCTGGACGCCGATCCGGCGATGGCGCTGAGGAAACTGTTCTACGCCTATGACGGCGCGACCCCCGCCGATCGCAGATCGACCGGCTTCATGCCCGAGGGCGTGGCCCTGCTCGACACCATCGCCGACGACGCGACTCTGCCGCCATGGATGAGCGAGGCGCATTTCGACGAATATGTGCAGGCCTTTTCAGCAGGCGGGTTCGAAGGGCCGCTGAACTGGTATCGGGCGATGGACCTGAACTGGTCGCTGACGGCCTTTCTGCAGGACCAGAAGATCACCCCGCCCGCCCTGTTCATCGTCGGCGAGGACGACCCGGTGCGCCATTACGCCGGCGGGCATGAGGCGGGCCTGAAGGACTGGGCGCCGAACCTGATCCGCTCGGTGGTCGTGCCGGGCGCGGGTCACTGGATCCAGCAGGAACGGGCGGATGAGATCAACCGCCTGCTGCTGGGTTTTCTGAAGGGCCTCTAGGCCGCCTGTTTCGTCGCCATCTGATCCCGCACCTCGGCCACGATCTCCAGGCTGCGGATGCGGGCGGTGTTGTCGAACATCATGCCGGTGACCATCAGTTCGTCCACGCCGGTCAGGGCGATGAAGTCGGTCAGTTGGCGCTTGACGGTCTCGGGACCGCCGATGGCGGAATAGAGCAGGCGGCCCTTGGCGCCCGCGATCTGCTGCGGCGTCAGGATGGTGGTGATGTCGTCGACGGGCGGCGGCAGCTTGCCCGGCTTGCCGGTCGAGAGGCGGGCGAAGCTCTGCTGCATCGAGGTGGACAGGCGCACGCCCTCGGCGTCCGTCTCGGCGGCGAATACGTTGATCGCGGCCATGGCGTGGGGCTTGGCCAGGCGGTCCGAGGGGACAAACTCGCGGCGATACAGGGCCAGGGCCTCCAGCAAAAGTTCGGGCGCGAAATGGCTGGCGAAGGCGTAGGGCAGGCCCAGCTGACCGGCGAGCTGGGCGCTGAACAGGCTGGAGCCCAGAAGCCAGATCGGCACGCGCAGGCCGGCGCCCGGAACGGCGCGGACGGGCTGGTTCTCGGCGGCCGGTTCGAACCACTGGATCAGTTCGACGACGTCGCGCGGAAACTGGTCGGCGCCTTCGAAATAGCGACGCAGCGCACGGGCGGTGGCGCCGTCCGTGCCGGGCGCGCGGCCCAGGCCGAGGTCGATGCGGCCGGGAAACAGGGTCTCCAGCGTGCCGAACTGTTCGGCGACGACCAGGGGCGCATGGTTGGGCAACATGACGCCGCCGGAGCCGACGCGAACGCGCTCGGTCCCCGCCGCAACACGGCCGATGACAATTGCGGTCGCGGCGCTGGCGATGCCGGGCATGTTGTGGTGTTCAGCCAGCCAGAACCGCTCATAGCCCAGTCGATCGGCGGCCTGGCCCAGAGCCAGGGTTTCGTCCAGCCCGCGTCGGGCGTCGCCGCCTTCGACGATGGGGGAGAGGTCGAGAACTGAAAACGGGATCATGACGCCTAGATCGGGTCTGTCCCACGGGGTTCAAGGGCGAGGATCTGGAACCGCAACCGGATCGGGCGCTTTAACCTCGTCTCGACAAACGGAGACTGCGTCATGACCGACACCGATCCCACCAAGCCCGAAGCGGATTGCGACGACGCCCGCGAGGCCGCCGACATGGGCGAGAAGCCGGATCTGGGTCATAAGGCGGATACGCTGATCGACGCCCTGGACGGCAGCGATTCCGGATCGGACACGCGGGCAGGCTCGCTGCGCGGCGGTTCGGCTGCAGGCACGGATGACGACCCCGATTCCGCCAAGATCAATGCGCGTTTGGCGCAAGAAGGGGCGGCCGATAAAGGTGAGACGGACCAGGACGACGCCGCCGCCGACTGAGCGGGCGCCTTGCCGCCGCCGCAACCATGCGCCACGGTGGCGCTCTGACCCTCTCGGTCCAAGGACGACCTTTCGATGACGCTTCGCTTGGCGGCCCCCGCCGTCGTGGTTCTGTTTTGCCTCGCAGGATGTGATCGCTCGGCCCAACCGGTCGAGGCCAAGGCTGCGCCCAAAGCGTCGGCGCCGGCCGTAGAAGATGCGACGCCGCCAGCAGCCAAAGCCCCCGCCGTCGTAGGCGGGGCTGCGCCCGCCGCCGCCGATGGCGCGCCGTCCTTTGCGGTCCTCTATCCCGGCGCGCAGGTGGACGGACAGCCGCTGGCCGCTGGCGGCGAGGCTGGGCCGGGCGGCCTGATCACCTTCACCACCAGCGCCTCGCCGGACGATGTCGTCGCCTTCTATCGCGAGCGCGCCGAGAAGGCGGGCCTGCGCTCCGTCGCCGGAATGAACCAGGGTGACACACGCGCCTATGGCGCGGCGGCGGACGCGGTGAACGGCGCCTCGTTGCAGGTCGTCGCCACACCGACCGAGTCCGGCGAGACCTCGGTCCAGCTGGGCTGGAGCGCAGGTCAGTGAAGCGGGTCGCCGCCCTGGGCGCGGCGACGGCGATCCTGATGGCCGTGGGGTGCGCCGGCGCGCCCAAGCCGGGCGGCGCGATACCGACAACGGGCTTCTTGGGCGATGAAGCGATCGCCCAACTGACGGATGCGGTCCCGCCAGCCCCGGCCCCGGGGTCCGTCGCGGACCTGGCGGACAAGGCGGCCTCGGCGCGGTTTGCGGCGCTGGAGGACGGCGACCGTTGGCTGCTGGCGACCGCCCATGCCGAGCTGCGTCCGCCCCTGGCCCTGCAACATTTCGACTGCGCCCTGGGGGTGCGGCTGGGATCGGCCGAGACGCCGACGCTGGACCGGGTGATGGCGAAAATCTTCCATGACGCGAACAGTGCGGCCGAACGCGTCAAGGCGCGCCAGCCGCGGCTGCGGCCGGTCGGCGACGATCCTAGTCGCCGCGCCTGCCAGACCCTGACGCCTGCGGCGAGACGCAGCGCCTCCTATCCTTCCGGCAGCGCCGCCGTCGCGACGGCCTATGGCGAGGCCTTTGCGGCCCTGGAGCCGGACCGGGCCGAGGCGGTGCGCCGGATCGGCCACGAGATCGGGGTCAGCCGCCTGGTCTGCGCCATGCACTATCCGACCGATGTCGCGGTCGGCGAGCAGATCGGGCGGGACGTCGCGGCCCGCGCCATCGCCACCCCGGCCTTCCAGGCGGACATGGCGGCGGCAAGGGCCGAGCTGGCGGCCGCGCGCCGCAGCGGCCTGACCAATCCCGGCTGCGCAGCCGAGCGCGCGGCCCTGACGACCCCTCTGCCTTGATATGGCGGCGGCTCTGGCTCTCGCCCTGCTGACCTTTCAGGCCTCGGCCGACAGGCCGTGCAGGCCGCAAGAGATCGCGGAGCTGACGGCGCCGTCGACCCAGCCCTATCGTTTGACGTGCCGGGCGGACCTGTCGGGCGTCGATATCCGTCGCCGCGTGCTGATCGAGGGCGCGGAAGGCGCAGGGGCGTCACTGGATTGCGGAGGGGGGTCCATCCGCGCGCCGGACCCGGCGACGACCGCCGCTCCGACCCTCGCCGTCTGGTCCCGGCGCGAGGGCGATCGGTGGTCGCGGCCGGTCGATGTGACGATCCGAAACTGCACCGTCGTCGGCAATGTGCGGATCTGGGGCATGGGGGCGGGCGGGTCGATGCGCGACCTGCTGGCCTCGTCACGCACCGCCGGACACACGCAAGCGGCCCAGTCCGCCGCGCCGATCCGCGTCACTCTGGACCGGGTGCGGTTCGAGGGCGTGGGGACCATTCCCCTCTATGTCGGGCCGGGGGTGACGCGCACCACCGTGACGCACTCTCGCTTCGTGGGGCGTTCCACCGCGACCGCCGTCTATCTGGACGCCGAGAGCGCGGGGGCGCTGATCCAGGACAACGATTTCGATATCCGCACCGGGCGCGAGCTGATCGCCGTGGACGGTTCCGGCGCCAACCGCATCGTCGGCAACCGGCTGGCGCTGCACGGCAAGGGCGGGGTGTTTCTGTATCGCAACTGCGGCGAGGACGGGGTGATCCGGCATCAGACGCCGTCCTATAATCAGATTACGGACAATCTGTTCACCGGCGCGGGGTGGCTGAGGCCCCGCGCGGTGGTGATCGGCTCGCGCGAGGGCGGGCGACGCTATTGCGGCGATGACCGGGGCTGGCCGTTCGGCTCCAGCGCGGACGACGGCGACGGGGCCACGGGCAATCTGACGGCGCGGAACATCGTGCGCCGCTGATCGAGGCCTTGCACAGGGCGGCGGTTCTGGGCTGGACTGCGGGACGGAGCGATCGGGGGATTGGATATGCGTTGGGTGTTGTTTCTGGCGTCCCTTGCGGCGGCTTTCGGCTTGGCGGTGCTGACCGCCCAAACGCCCAAACCCCTGCCCGCCTCGACGCCTGCGGTTCAGTTCTCGGCCGCGCGCGCCATGATGGACGTGAACCGGATCGCACGAGCGCCCCATCCCGTCGGCTCAGCTGAACATCGGCAGGTTCAGACCTATCTCGTCCAGAGGCTGACGGCGCTGGGGCTTCAGCCCAGCCTGCAGACCGGCGCCCTGTCGCCTGCCGCCGTCGCGCGGATCGAGCGGGAGGGCGGAAATGCAAGCGGTGTCCAGGCGGTCAATATCGTCGGGGTCCTGCCCGGGCGCGACCCCGGCCTGCCCGCAGTCGCCCTGATGGCCCATTACGACACCTCGCCGACCTCGCCCGGCGCCGCCGACGACACGTCCGGCGTGGCCGCCATTCTGGAGGCCGTGCGCGCGATCAAGGCGCGGGGCGGCGCCGAGCGGACGCTGGTGGTCCTGTTCACCGACGCCGAGGAGCTGAATCTGGACGGGGCGCGGGCCTTTTTCAGCGAGCATCCGCTGCGCGACGACATCGGCGCGGTGATCAATCTGGAGGCGCGGGGCGGCGGCGGGCGCGCCATGATGTTCGAGACCGGACCCGGCAACGCCCAGACCATCGCCCGCTATGCTCAGGCGACCCAGAGGGCGACCGGCGGGCCGTCCAGCAACGCCCTGGCCATCTTCGTCTATCGGCTGATGCCCAATGGCACGGACTTCACCGTGACGGCGGATCGGAGGTTGGCGGGGATCAATCTCGCCTTCATCGGCCGCCCGGCGCAGTATCATTCACCGTCCTCGACCCCGCAGGCGCTGGATCAGGGCAGCGTGCAGCATATCGGCTCCCAGTCGTTGGAAATGGCCGATGACCTGCTGCGGGCGCCGACCCTGCCGCAGGCGACGCAGAATGCGGTCTATGCCGATGTCTTCGGTCTGTTTGTCGTCCAGCATTCGCCGGCGATCGGCTGGCTGTTGCTGACCGTGGGGGTCTTGGCGACGGCCTTTGCCGCATGGGGCGCCCGCCACGCCACGGGCTTGCGGGCGACGTCGGTCGTGCGAGGCGCGGCGGATGGCCTGTGGCTGTTGGCGAGCGCGGTGGTGGTGGGACAGGCGGTGCGCGTCCTGGCCGGGCCGATCGGCCGTCGCGTGGATTCGGCTGACGTCTATTACACCTTGCTGCGCCGCCTGCCGGTCCTGGAAATCGCCGTGGCCCTGGCCATGCTGGCCCTGGTTTTGATGCTGACCGCAGGGCGACGCCTGATGGGCCGGTGGGGCGCAGCTGGAGTGATACTGGCCGCATTCGCGATTGCAGCGGCGCTGGGCGGTTTCAGCCTGCTGGTCCTGGGGGCGATGGTGATCGTCCTGGCGCTCAGCCTGGCGCGGCCGAAACCGCAGGACGCAGACGCCGTCTGGGGCGGGTGGCTAGGGTTGATCGTCCTGGTTCTGATCCTGGGCGGCGCGGTGCAGGCGATAGCGCCGGAAGCCGCCTTCCTGCTTCTGTGGCCCGGTCTGATCGCCGCCCTGGCCGCCGCGTCGACGGCGGTGATCGGCGCCCGCTTCGGGTCGTGGGCATCCTTCGCGCCCGCCGTCGTGACGACGGCGGTGGCCGGCGGGTGGTTGCTGGTTCAGGGGCACGGCGTCTTTTTGGGGGTCGGCATGGACATGCCTGGCGCGGCGGGGCCGATCGCCCTGATGATCGCGCTTATGGTTCGTCCTCTCGCGCCCCGCGCGGGCCGCGCCTTGCCGATTTTCGCCGCCGCCAGTCTGTTAATGGCCTGCGGGATCGCCGTGGCGGCGAGACTGATCGCGTGAGGCGCGTGCGTTTCGCGGTCGTCGGGGTCATGAAACCCGGCTAAGGCTATCGCTGCTGTTTCTCGGGGCTTCGGCGCGCTTGCACCACCTTCACGTCAATGCCTTCACCGTCCTGTCGCTGGCGATCGCGATTTTAGGCGCGTGGACGGCGCTGGATCTGTTCAATCGAACCCGCAGCCAGATCGGCGCGACGCGTTTGCGCTGGCTGGGCGTTTCGGCCTTGGCGCTGGGCGTCAGCATCTGGTCGATGCATTTCATCGCCATACTGGGGTTCGAGGGCGAAGGCGCAGTCGTCTATGATCCTGGCCTGACGCTGGTCTCCTTCCTGCTGGCGACGGTCGGCACGGCGGCGGCCTTCCTGACGGCGGGCACGGCGCAGGCCAGCCCCCTGCGACTGGCGCCGGCGGCCCTGCTGATGGGCGGATCCATCGTCGCCATGCACTATGTCGGGATGGCGGCGATGCGGATGAACGCCGTCCTGAGTTATCAGCCCGTGCTGGTCGCCCTGTCGGTCGTGGTGGCGGTCGCCGCCGCCTACGCTGCCCTGGTGGCGGCCCGTCAGGAACGAGGTCTGGCCTGGCGCGCGGTCGCCGCCGTGATCCTGGGGATGGCCATCGTCTCAATGCACCATATCGGTATGGCGGCCCTGATCCTGACCCCGATCGCCGTCGCGGGGCCGGTGGAGGGCGGGGCGTCGCCGGTCGTATTGGCGGTCGCGGTGACGACCGGGGCGGTGACACTGCTGTTTCTCGCGCTCGGCGCCTCCATCGTCGATCAGCGGGCCAATGTCCTGGCGGCCGTGGACGCCGGCGGCATCGGCTTCTGGGAAGCGACCCTGCCGATGAAGACGACGATGATGTCGCACCGCGCGCGCGAAATCCTGTCCATCGATCCGTCCTGCCGCCTTGGCCCGAACGAGGTCGGCGACCGCCTGTCGCCCGAGGATCTGCCGTTGCATCGTCAGGCGCTGGAGCGCGCCCTGGCGGGCGAGGGCGAATACGATCAGGAATGGCGTCTGCCGGCCTCTGGCCGGTGGATCCATCTGACGGGCCGCCTGATCCGCAGTCGTTCGGGCCGGCCGATCAAGATGTCGGGCGTCATCACCGACATCACCGATCGCCGCGAGGCCTTCGCCGCCTTGGCCGACAGCGAACGCTTGCAGCGATTGCTGATCAACGAACTGAATCACCGGGTGAAAAACACCCTGGCCACGGTGCAGTCCATCGCCCACCAGACGGCGCGGCGCACGCCGGATGTCGCCACCTTCACCGCCCTTTTCGAGGCGCGGCTGGTGGCCCTGTCCAACACTCAGAACCTGCTGACGGCTGCGAACTGGGAGCATGTCGATCTGCGCGCCATGCTGGCTCAGGAACTGGCACCCTATGCCGAGGAACTGGTCCGCCTGACCGGTTCGGCCGTCGATCTGAACGCCCAGCAGAATCTAGGCATGGGGATGGTGTTTCACGAACTGGCGGTGAACGCCGCAAAATACGGCGCCCTGTTGAACGCCTCGGGCTGCGTGCGGATCGACTGGTCGGTTGCTGACGGCCATCTGCTGCTGGATTGGGTCGAAAGCGGCGGACCGCTGGTATCGCCGCCTCAGCGCAAGGGCTTCGGTTCGGTGCTGATCGATTCGACCACCAACCGCTCGCTGCACGGCTCGGCGGTCATGACTTACGACCCCGAAGGCGCCAGTTTCAGCTTGCGTCTTCCGCTGTAGCCTGCGTCAAAAACGGTCGCAGGTTTTGGATGTTCTTGTTTTGATCAGTGAGAACATCTTGTGAACCGGAACAAACCATGCACATAGTCGGCCTCACGAAACGGGGGCGGGTCCAGGCGGGTCTCTCCCAAGCTCAATGACGGGAATCATGGCAAGGGAGACGAAGGCAATGGCTTCACAGGCGGCACTCAAATTGGTGGGCAAGGACGACGGCGACAAGCAACGCGCCCTGGAGGCGGCGATCGCGCAGATCGATCGCGCCTTCGGCAAGGGCTCGGTGATGAAGCTCGGCAAGGCGGGCGTGGTCGCCGAGATCGACAGCGTCTCGACCGGCTCGCTGGGCCTGGACATGGCGCTGGGCATCGGCGGCCTGCCGGTCGGGCGGGTGATCGAGGTGTTCGGCCCGGAATCCTCGGGCAAGACGACCCTGGCTCTGCACACCGTCGCCGAAGTGCAGAAGAAGGGCGGGGTCGCCGCCTTCGTCGACGCCGAACACGCGCTGGACCCGGTCTATGCGCAGAAGCTGGGCGTCAATCTGGATGATCTTCTGGTGTCGCAGCCGGACACTGGCGAGCAGGCGCTGGAGATCGTGGATACGCTGGTCCGATCGGGCGCCGTGGACATTGTGGTCGTCGACTCCGTTGCGGCCCTGACGCCGCGCGCCGAGATCGAGGGCGAGATGGGCGACAGCCTGCCCGGCCTTCAGGCGCGCCTGATGAGCCAGGCGCTGCGCAAGCTGACGGCCTCGATCTCCAAGTCGAAATGCATCGTGCTGTTCATCAACCAGATCCGTCACAAGATCGGCGTCATGTACGGCTCGCCCGAGACGACGACGGGCGGCAATGCGCTGAAGTTCTACGCCTCGGTGCGTCTGGACATCCGCCGCACCGGCGCGATCAAGAACCGCGACGAGGTGGTCGGCAACACCACCCGGGTCAAGGTGGTCAAGAACAAGGTCGCCCCGCCGTTCCGTGAAGTCATCTTCGACATCATGTACGGCGAGGGCATCTCCAAGCTGGGCGAGGTCATCGATCTGGGCGTCAAGGCCGGCATCATTGAGAAGTCGGGCAGCTGGTTCAGCTATGACTCCACCCGGATCGGTCAGGGCCGCGAGAATGTGCGCGAGTTCCTGAAGCAGAACCCGGACATCGCCGCCTCGATCGAAAAGAACGTGCGCGCCTCGACCAACAAGATCGCCGACGAACTGCTGGGCACGCCCGAGCCGGACGAAGGCCAGGACCTGGAAGGCTGACGCCAGCCTCCGAGGCTGGGCGGACCGTCAAAGTTTGTTCCGGTCTCGGTCCGGTCTTTTCACCGCTACTCCGTCGCCCCTAGCGACCCGCCACCGACCCCGCGAAGGGCGGCGGAGCGACCCGCTCGACCTCGTGTCGAGCGGGTCTTTTTTTGTGAGCGATGCTGATCTTTCTTTCGTCATTCCGGGCGAAGCGTAGCGCAGACCCCTAACCCAGCGGCGCACGTGAGCGCGAAGCTGTCGCGAACTCGACGCCCCGAGGTCCTGCGATGGAAAGATCGCCTCCGGCGCCGCTGGGACCCCCGGTCGCGCTTCGCGTGCCGGAGGATGACGAAAGTCAAACGCCAAACGAAAACGGGCGACCCGAAGGCCGCCCGTTCAGTCTTCTGTGGATGTCCGCGACCGATCAGGCGGCGGCCTTCTCCGGGGCGAACTTGCCGTAGAAGGTCTCGTTGTTAGCGGCCATGTCGCGCAGCAGCTGCGGGACCTTGAAGCGGTCGCCGTAGGTCGCGGCCAGTCGGTCGGCGGTTTCGACGAACTTGGCCAGGCCGATGCCGTCGATCATGCTGATCGGACCGCCGGTCCAGGGCGCGAAGCCCCAGCCCAGGATGGCGCCCAGATCGGCTTCGCGCGGATCGTCGATGACGCCCTCTTCCCAGCAGCGGGCCACTTCGACGGCTTGGCGATACAGCAGGCGCGTCTTCAGCTCATCGATCTGGGCGAAGGCGGTCGGCTCTTCCGGCTGGTCGATGCCTTTGGTGGTGGGGGCCAGTTCGCCCAGACCCTTCCAGATCGTCTTGGGCTTCTGATCGTAGTCGTAGAAGCCCTTGCCGTTCTTGCGACCGAAGCGACCGCCCTCGACCATCTTGGCGACGATGTCGGCGCCTTCCGACGGGACGTATTTGTCGCCCAGATCCAACGCCGTCTGTTTGGCGATCTTGTAGGACAGGTCCAGGGCGACGTCGTCGTGCATCTCCAGCGGGCCGCGCGGCATGCCGGTCATGCGACCGACATTGTCGATCAGGGCGGGACCGTAGCCCTCTTCCAGCATCGCCATGCCCTCCATCAGGAAGGTGGAGAAGCAGCGCGAGGTGTAGAAGCCGCGGCTGTCGTTGACCACGATCGGCGTCTTCTTGATCTTCAGCACATAGTCCAGCGCCTTGGCGATGGCGGCCTGACCCGTCTTTTCGCCCAGGATGATCTCGACCAGCATCATCTTGTCGACGGGCGAGAAGAAGTGAATGCCGATGAAATCCTCGGGCCGCACCGAGGCCTCGGCCAGACCGGTGATCGGCAGGGTCGAGGTGTTGGAGCCGAAGACGGCGCCTTCGGCAAGTTGCGCCTCGGCGCGATTGGTCACGTCGGCCTTGATCTCGCGGTTCTCGAACACGGCCTCGACAACCAGGTCAGAGCCCTTGATCAGCTCATAGTCCGTCGTCGCAGTGACCGAACCCAGCAGGGCGTCATACTTCTCCTGCGTCAGCTGACCGCGCGACAGGCGCTTCTTCAGCAGCTCCTCGACGTGGGCCTTGCCCTTGTCGGCGGCTTCCTGCGTCTGGTCGATCAGGATGGTTTCGATGCCGGCCAGCGCCTGCACATAGGCGATGCCCGCGCCCATCATGCCGGCGCCGATGACCGTGACCTTCTTCGGATCGGACTTGGGCACGCCGGCCGGGCGAACGGCGCCCTTGTCCAGCTCCTGCTTGGACAGGAACAGCGAACGGATCATGGCCTGCGCCTGCGGCGTCATCAGGGTCTTGATGAAGTAGCGGGTCTCGATGCGCAGGGCCGCGTCCATCGGCACCTGGGCGCCTTCGTAAACGGCCTTCATCAGGTTCACCACGGCCGGATAGTTGCCATAGGACTGTTTGCGCAGCATGGCGTTGCCGACCATGAAGTTCTGGATGCCGGCCGGGTGATAGGGGCCGCCGCCGGGCAGTTTGAACGACTTCTCGTCCCAGGGCTGGACGGCCTTGCCGCCGTTCTTGATCCAGGCCTTGGCGGCCTCGACTGACTGGCCCTTTTCGACCACTTCATGGACGATGCCGGCGCCCTTGGCGTCGTTCGGGCGGAAGGACTTGCCCTCGCTCATCGCCATCATGGCGTTCTGGACGCCGACCAGACGCGTCAGGCGCTGGGTGCCGCCGCCGCCGGGGAACAGACCGACCTTGATCTCGGGCAGGCCGAGCTGGATCTTGTTGTCGTTCTCGACCACGCGGTAGTGGGCCGCCAGGGTGAACTCCAGCCCGCCGCCCAAGGCCAGGCCGTTGATCGCGGCCGCGATCGGCTTGCCCGAGGTTTCCAGCGCACGGAAGGCGCCGTTCAGCTTCCAGCCGGCGTCAAACGCCTTTTGCAGGTCGCCGCCGCCCGACAGCACGCCGCCGGCCATGTCGCCCAGGTCCGCGCCGGCGCAGAAGCCCGAGGGCTTGCCCGAGGTGATGACGGCGCCCTTGATGGCGTCGTCGGTCTTGATGCGTTCGACCAACTCGGGGATTTCTTTCATCACCGAGGACGTCAGGGTGTTCATCGAACGGCCCGGGACGTCGAATGTGATCAGGGCGATGCCGTCGGCGTCGACGTCGATCTTGAAGTTTTCCATATCCATTTGCTCCCGGATCAGACGCGTTCGATGACGGTGGCGGTGCCCATGCCGCCGCCGATGCACAGGGTGACCAGGGCGGTCGACTTGTTCGAGCGCTCCAGCTCGTCCAGCGCGATGCCGGTGATCATGGCGCCGGTGGCGCCGAGCGGGTGGCCCATCGAGATACCGCCGCCGTTCACATTCATCTTGGCGTGGTCGATGTCGAGCGCCTGCATGTAGCGCAGGACGACGGCGGCGAAGGCCTCGTTCAGCTCCCACAGGTCGATGTCGTCGGGCGTCATGCCCAGCTTGTTCAGCAGCTTGCGGGTCACATATTCCGGCCCGGTCAGCATGATCGACGGCTCGGAGCCGATCGAGGCGCCGCCCAGGATCTTGGCGCGCGGCTTCAGGCCTAGGGCCTGGCCGGCTTCCAGCGAACCGATCAGCACGCCGGCCGAACCATCGACGATGCCGGACGAGTTGCCCGGCGTGTGGACGTGATTGACGCGCTCGACCTCGGGGTAGCGCTGGTTGATCACGCCGTCGAAGGCCATTTCGCCCATCATGGCGAAGGAGGGGTTCAGGCCGCCGAGCGCCTGCATGTCCGTGTTCGGACGGATCGTCTCGTCATGATCCAGGATGGTCAGGCCGAGTTGGTCCTTGACGCCGATCACCGAGTTCTTGAACCGGCCCTCGGCCCAGGCCTTGGCGGCGCGCTTGTGGCTTTCGACCGAATAGGCGTCCACGTCGTCGCGGCTGAAGCCGTATTTGGTGGCGATCATGTCCGCCGACACGCCCTGCGGCACGAAATAGGTCGGGAAGGCCGAGGAGGGGTCGGTCGGCCAGGCGCCCATGTCCGAACCCATCGGCACGCGGCTCATGACCTCGACGCCGCCGCCGACGGCGAAGTCGGCCTCGCCGGACTTCACCTTGGCCGTCGCCATGTTCACGGCTTCCAGGCCCGAGGCGCAGAAACGGTTGATCTGTACGCCCGCCGTATATTGCGACCAGCCGGCCGAGAGCACGGCCGTGCGCGCGATGTCGGCGCCGAGTTCGCCCACGGGCGTGACGCAGCCCAGGATCACGTCATCGACCTTGGCGGTGTCCAGGTCGTTGCGGTCACGCAGGGCTTCCAGCACCTGGGTCGCCAGGCTGAGGCCGGTGATCTCGTGCAGCGAGCCGTCCTTCTTGCCCTTGCCGCGCGGTGTGCGGACGGCGTCGTAGATATAGGCGTCAGCCATGGGAGTGCGTCTCCATCTTTGGGCCCAGCCTCGACGTACGGCAGGTCGCGGCACGACGGACAGGGCGGTTCCAAGCGTGGACGCCAAGAACCCTACGTTTACGTCAACGTCAAGTAATAAGCCGCGTGATCGCGGCCGCTTGAGGGGATGCCTCGACGAATGGGCGCGATGAGAGTGTGGGAAAGACGGGCGGGCGCCCGCTGTCAGCGAGGCGGAATACGCGTGGCCCCACCCGTGATCTTGCAGGCGTATTCGGTCTGGGGGCGGCCGGTCTGAACACCGGTCGGCGTCAGAATGCCTTGGTCACGCGTGCACGCAGCTTCCAAGGCGCTGAGTTCCTGCTGATAGGTGTTCGTCGCCCCCATTGTGCCGCAGCCCGAAAGCAGCGCCAGGATGGCGGCGGCGGATAGAATGAAGAGGCGCATCGTTCACTGCTCCCTTTGGAGCGTCAACCGCTCCGCATAGCCTCCCGGCCCTCGAAGACTACTGCGTCGCCGACAGCCTGACCAGCTTGCCGTTCTGCTCGTCGGTGATGGCCCAGACCGATCCGTCGGCGCCGACCGCGACGTCGCGGATGCGTTCGCCCAGGTCTGTCAGCAGGCGCTCTTCGCCCACCACCCGGTCATTCTGGATGACCAGACGCGCAATGTGTTTTTCCTTCAGGCCCGCGACCAGCAGGTTTCCGTCCCAGCCGGGGAACATGGCGCCCTGATAGAAGGTCGCGCCGCCGGGCGCGATCACCGGATCCCAGTAATACACGGGCTGTTCGGTGCCCGGCGCCTGGGTCGCGCCGGTATTGATCTGACCGCCGGCGTATTCGACGCCGTAGGCCGCATCCGGCCAGCCGTAGTTGGCGCCGGCCTTGTCTATATTGACCTCGTCGCCGCCGCGCGTGCCGTGTTCGATGGTCCAGATGGCGCCCGTTACCGGCTGAACCGCGACACCCTGAACGTTGCGGTGTCCCAGGCTCCAAATTTCCGGCAGGGCGCCGGCGCGGCCGACGAAGGGATTGTCCTGCGGGACCGTGCCGTCGGCGTTGACGCGGATGGTCTTGCCCATGTGCGAGCCCAGATCCTGCGCCTGGGGCCGCATGGGCTTGTCCGAGCGTTCACCCAAGGTGATGAACAACTTGCCGTCCGGCGCGAAGGCCAGGGACGACCCGAAATGCTTGTCGCCGTCATAGACGGGCATGGCGCGGAAGATGACCTGGACGTTCTCGACGTGCGATCCGTCGTCCGAAAGGCGCCCGCGCGCGACCGAGGTGGCGTTGCCGCCCTCACGGGGTTCAGCATAGCTCCAATAGATCATGCGATCCTGCGCGAAGCTCGGTCCGACGATCACGTCCAGCAGGCCGCCTTGACCGCGCGCATCGACGGCAGGCAAGCCCGCGACCGTTTCGTCGACCTGGCCTTGAGCGGTGATGATGCGCAGACGGCCCGGCTTTTCGGTGACCAGCCAGCGGCCGTCGGGCAGGGCGGCCAGACCCCAGGGGTGGACAAGGCCCGAGGCGACCACCGTGTGGGTCATGGCCTGTTCGGTCCTGACGCCCGGCGCGCGGGTCTGGCCGGCGAAGGCCGGTTGCTGATCGGGATTGTTCGCCGGACGGGTCTCCAGCGGAGCGCCGGAGTGGGGCGGAGCGCCGGCGCTCTCGCCATTCGCGCCACAGGCGGTGGCAAGAACGAGCAGGGATGTCGAGGCGGCGGCGACGATCAGGCGCATGAAGGGCGAGCTCCGGCTGGGCTGTAGGCAGTCATTACGAAACGGCGAGGCCAGCGTTACCGTTCCTGCCGCAAGACGTCTTGCGCCCCATCGCCGCAGGTTCTGGTCCGAGACGACTTGAACCGCGCGCCCGACGGCGATATAGGCACGCCTCTTTCGCGCTGGCCCCGGCTGCGCGCAGGGCCCGGGACTGGGTAGCTCAGATGGTTAGAGCGGTGGATTCATAACCCACAGGTCGGCGGTTCGATCCCGCCTCCAGTCACCACTTCTTCTTACAAGAACGATTGTTTGCGCCGGCTAAACGGCGAACAGCCGTCACCAATGCGGTGACGGCCTGGCTTTCGCGTGCGCGGCTCGGAAGCCCTTACGCCCACGCTTAGGGGCACATGAAATAGTAAGCGTAGTGCGTGTTGTCGTAGTTTGTGGTGTCGCCGAAATCGACGGCGGGGCTTTCGCAGAACACCTGAGTGTTGCCGACCGGCTGACCGTTCCTCAGATATGTGATGACCAGCCAGGGCTTTTCGGCCGCTTCGGCGGCGCTTGGAACGAGCGTGGCGGCGCCGATAGCCGATGAGGTCGTCAGAGCCGCAGCAAGCGCCAAATGGGCGAGTTTCTTCACGGGCGTGTACTCCTATAGCCCTCTTCCTGAAGGCAGATCGATCATCTGATATTATGGGTTGTGCCGCGAGTAACCTGTACGTGAACATGCGTACGGCGAGCGTTGGTCCGGCCGATAACGTCTCAAACGACTTCCGGCGGATCGGGAAATGGTTTCGCTGACCACGTGTGAGGGGACACCCGCTGCAACCTGCGCCTTTGTGCGGCGTTTCCCGGTCGAGCTTTCAACCTTGACCGGAGTTTCGTCGTGACGATCCGAACCAAAGCCTTGATGGCGGCCGTCGCCGCTATGACGCTGGGCGCGGCCGCCTGCACCCAGGCCGAGCAGGACAGGACCGAGGCGCATGCCGAGGCTGCCGCCGACAAGACGGCCGATGTCGCGTCTCAGGCCGGCGAAGTGATCGAGGGCGGCGCGATGAAGGCGGCGCAGGCGGTCGAGAGCGGCGCCGGCAAGGTGGCCGACAAGCTTGAAACCGAACAGGCCGAGGCGGCGGCCGAGGGCAAGCCCGGCGCGATCAATCCCGCGACCGACCAGCGCGTTCCAGCGAACAAAAACTAAGACGGATCAGGCGGAGGGCGGCGCGCCGCCTTCCGCCAGGATCGCATCGATCAGGGCGCGGGCTTGCGGGCCGGACCAGTCCGCCTCGCCTTTCATGACGGCGCGGATGCGGCCTTGACGATCCAGGACGATGGTCTGCGGCATGGCGCCCTTGCCGGGAAACTCGAACGGCAGCTGGAATTTGGCGTCGCTATAGAAGGGTAGGGGCGCGTGGTCGGCCAAGAAGCGTCTGGCCTCGGCTGCGGCTTCGGGCGTGGCGTCCACGTTAATCGGCAGGACGACGAGATCCTCTTTCGCCTCATAGGCCTTCGCCAGCGCCCGGAGAGTCGGCATCTCCGCCTTGCAGGGCGCGCACCACATGGCCCACAGGTTCACGACCACGACCTTGCCTTGAAAGGCCGAGAAGCGGACGGCCGTGCCGGTGCGGTCGCGGAACGCGTATTCGGGCGCCGGTTTCGACTCGGACGGGGTCGACAGCGCGGCCAAGGATCCGACCGCGAAGCGCGCCAGGTCGCTTTTTGGCGCCGCAGCGGCGGTTGTGGTCTGTTCGACTTGCGCCTTCTGGCGATGATTGGCGTATAGCGACATCGCCATGCCGCCGGCGCCGGCGATGGTGCTGACGACGACGACCGCGCCGACGACCGCCCAGATCGCCATTCTTGAGCCGCTCATGACTGAAACACCTTCTTCCGACGCCAATCCATCCGGCGGTTCGACTGCGCCGGTGAAGCCCGCGGGTCAAGACATGTGGGGCGGACGCTTTTCGTCGCGCCCCGCCGAGATCATGCAGGCGATCAACGTCTCCATCGGCGTGGACCAGCGCCTGTGGCGTCAGGATCTGGCCGGATCGCGGGCCCACTGCCGCATGCTGGCCAAGCAGGGCATCATCGCGCAGGCCGATGCGGACGCGATCCTGGGCGGGCTGGACGCCATCCAGTCCGAGATCGAGGCCGGGACCTTCCCCTTCCGCGATCAGTTCGAGGACATCCACATGAATGTGGAGGCGCGCCTCAATGAACTGATCGGCGAGCCGTCGGGTCGCCTGCACACGGCGCGCAGTCGCAACGACCAGGTCGCCGTCGATTTCCGCCTGTGGGTCCGCGACGCCTGCGATCGCTCGGCCGCGCAGTTGAAGGCGCTGCAGGCCGCGTTGCTGACGCGCGCCGAACAGCATGCCGGCGACCTGATGCCCGGCTTCACCCATTTGCAGACCGCCCAGCCCGTGACCCTGGGCCACCATCTGATGGCCTATGTCGAGATGTTCGGCCGCGACGCCGGACGTTTCGCCGACGCCCGCGCTCGCATGAATGAAAGCCCGCTGGGGGCGGCGGCCTTAGCCGGTTCGCCCTTTCCCATCGATCGTCAGGCGACGGCGTCGGATCTCGGTTTCGACCGGCCGATGGCGAACTCGCTGGATGCGGTGTCGGACCGCGATTTCGCGCTGGAAAGCCTGGCCGCCGCCTCGATCACCGCGGGCCACCTGTCGCGCTTGGCCGAGGAGATTGTGGTCTGGATGACGCCGATGTTCGGTTTCGCCAGCCTGCCCGACGACCTGACCACCGGCTCGTCGATCATGCCGCAGAAGCGCAACCCGGATGCCGCCGAACTGGTGCGGGCCAAGACGGGCCGGATCATGGGCTCGCTGGTCGCCCTGTCCACGGTGATGAAGGGTCTGCCGCTGGCCTACTCCAAGGATATGCAGGAGGACAAGCCGCCGGTGTTCGAGGCCTTCGACGCCCTGGATCTGGCCCTGGTCGCGATGACGGCGATGGTGTCGGCGCTGCAACCGAATACCGAACGGATGGCCCAGGCGGCGGGCGCGGGCTTTTCGACCGCGACGGACCTGGCCGACTGGCTGGTGCGCGAACTGAACCTGCCGTTCCGCAAGGCGCACCACGTGACCGGCGCGGCCGTCAAACAGGCCGAGGCGATGGGCGTGGATCTATCTCAACTGCCGCTGGAAGAAATGCAGAAACTGGAGCCGGGGATCACCGAAGCGGTTTACAAGGTGCTGACCGCAGAGGCTTCGTGCCAAAGCCGCCAAAGCTATGGGGGAACCGCGCCGGAACAGGTCCGTGCGCGCATCGCCGACTGGAGAGCCCGCCTGTGAAAAAATCTCTGATCCTCGCGGGCGCGTTCGCCCTTCTGACCTCGGCCTGCGGCCGGATGGCTGATCTGGAATCGCCGGTGCGTGAGACCGAGCGTGCGCCGCGCAGCAGCCGCGCGCCGGGTCTGCCCGAGCCGGCGACGATCAACCGTCCGTCCAGCAGCGTGCCGATCGATGGCGGTCCGTCCAACCCGATCGGCGCCGGCGCCGCCCAGAACGACCCGCGGTAAGTTGCACCATTTCGACCTGAAGGACGGCGCCCTCCATGCTGAGGGCGTGCCGCTGGAGCTGATCGCGGACGAGGTCGGCACGCCGGCCTATGTCTATTCCACTGCGACGCTGAAGCGGCATTACGGCCTGCTGCGCGCCGCCGCCGATGCGCATCGGGACGCTTTGGGCGAGGCCCTGATCGCCTTTGCGGTCAAGGCCAACTCCAACCTGTCGGTGCTGGCGACCCTGGCGAAACTGGGGTCGGGGGCGGACACGGTGTCCGAGGGCGAAATCCGTCGCGCTCTTGCGGCCGGCGTGCCGTCCGACCGGATCATCTTCTCCGGCGTCGGCAAGACTGATGCCGAAATGGCCTTCGCCATCAGCGTCGGCGTGCGTCAGATCAACATTGAATCCGGCGCCGAGCTGGATCGGCTGATCGCCGTTGCAGCTATGATGGATGCGTCGCCTGCTATTGCCGTGCGGGTCAATCCAAACGTGGGCGCGGGCGGTCACGCCAAGATCACCACGGGCGGCAAGGGCGACAAGTTCGGCGTGCCGGTTGAGGAGGCGATGGATCTCTATGCCCGCGCCTCGGCCTCGCCCCATGTTACGCCGGTGGGCTTGGCCTGTCATATCGGCAGCCAGATCACCGAACTTGAGCCGCTGAAGGCCGCCTTCGAGGTCTTGGCGGACATGACGCGCAAACTGCGGGCGCAGGGTCATGCCGTGACCCGGCTGGATCTGGGCGGCGGGCTGGGCGTGCCCTATTCCGGCGGGACCGAGCCGCCGTCCCCGGCCGAATATGTCGCCATGGCCGCGCGGGTTCTGAACGGGCTGGACGTCGAGGCGGCGTTCGAGCCGGGCCGACTGCTGGCCGCCAACGCCGGCGTGTTGCTGAGCCAGGTGATCCAGGTCAACGAACGCTCGGACGGACGGCGCTTTTTGGTGCTGGACGCGGCGATGAACGACTTGATGCGGCCGGCGCTGTACGACGCCTTCCACGACATCCAGCCGGTCAATCCGCGCGGGGGCGGGGCGACGTCCTATGACGTGGTCGGGCCGGTGTGCGAGACGGGCGACACCTTCGCGCGGGACCGCGCGTTGCCGCCGCTGGAGGCCGAGGATCTGATCGTCTTCACCGGCGCAGGGGCTTACGGCGCGGTGATGTCCAGCGAATACAACAGCCGGCCCCTGATCCCCGAGGTGCTGGTGGATGGCGATCAGTGGGCCGTGATCCGGCCGCGCCCGACCTATGAAGAAATGCTGGACCGCGAGCCGTTCGCCGATTGGCTTTGATCGCCGATTCTTCTCGACCGTTATAAAGTAACACGCTATAGGGCCGGTCATGTCTCCCGGTCCCGAACAGTCCGTCATGCTTTCCCTGCTGGGCGGCGGCTTCGTTGCGGCCTTCCTGCATGCGGCCCTGCCGACCCATTGGCTGCCCTTCACCCTGGTGGGGCGGGCGCAAGGCTGGCGACCGTCGCGGATTCTGATGGCGGTGACGGCGGCGGGCCTGGCCCATATCGCCACGACGGCGGTGGTCGGTGGTCTGATCGTGGCGGCGGGACTGGCGTTGGATCAGTGGATCGAGGGCGTGCTGCCTCACCTGGCTGCGGTGCTGCTGTTCCTGTTCGGCGCCTTTTATCTGGCGCGCGCGACCCTGAAGCGCCCGGCCATGGCCGGTGGTCCCGCGGTCGAGACGCCCGAGCCGGCCGTGTCCGACAAGGCCGCCTTCTTGGGCCTGGTCGCCATGATGGCGGTCTCGCCGGGCGAGGTGCTGCTGCCCATCTATCTGTCTTCCGCCTCGGCGGGCCTTGGCGCCCTGGCGCTCTTGACGGTGGTGTTCGCGGCGGGGACCATCGCCGGCATGGCGGTCTTCACGGCCTTGGCCAGCGCCGGCGCCTCGATCCTGCGGCTGGAGCGATGGGCGCGATACGAGGGGGCGGTGCTGGGCGTGGCCCTGATTGCCTTGGGCCTCGTTGTCGCCATGCACCAACACTGACGCGATATTACATGATAACATTCAATGCGTTATCATGTATCGGCTTGGCTGTTTCGTCAGGGGGCGTATAGGCGAGCCATGAACGCCGCGCACGACCACAGCCCCAGCCATGACCACGACCATGCGGATCACGGCCACGGGCATTCTCACAGTCACCACGGACACAGCCACGGCCACGGCGGTCATAGCCACGGCCCGGTGGACACCGGCGACTGGCGCTATGCCGTCGGACTGGTGGTCAATCTGCTGTTCGTGGCGTGCGAGTTCGGCGCGGGGCTGATCGCGGATTCGACCGCCCTGCTGGCCGATGCGGGGCATAATCTGTCGGACGTGCTGGGTCTGGCCATGGCGGGCGGTGCGGCTTGGCTGGCGCGACGCGGCGCGCATGGGGCGGCGGGCGGTCGGCGGACCTATGGGTTCGGCAAGGCGACGGTGCTGGCGGCGCTGGGCAATGCTCTGCTGCTGATCTTCGCCTGCGGGGCCATCGCCTTCGAGGCCGTGCGGCGCTTCAACGAACCGGCGCCGGTGGGGTCGGCGACCATCATGATCGTGGCCGGGATCGGTTTCGTCATCAACCTGGGCACGGCCCTGCTGTTCATGAAATCGCAGCACGACCTGAATGCGCGCGGCGCCTATCTGCACATGATGGCCGACGCGGGCGTGTCGCTGGGCGTGGTGCTGGCCGGCGGGCTGATCATGATGACCGGCTGGTCGGTGGTCGATCCGCTGGTCAGCCTCGTGATCGTGGTCGTGATCCTGTGGTCGACCTGGGGCCTGCTGAAGGACTCGGTCAATCTGGCCATGGACGGCGCCCCGACGGGCGTGGACGTGCCGGCTCTGGAACAGGCGCTGGTCGGCCTGCCGGGCGTGCGCGCCGTGCATGATCTGCACGTCTGGGGATTGTCGACGACCGAGACGGCCCTGACCGCCCACCTGGTCCACGACCGCGCCGACACGGCGGCCCTGATCTGCGAGGCCCAGGCCGTGGCGAAGTGCTACGCCATCGGCCATACGACATTGCAGCTGGAGACCGAGCCTCTGCCGGATTGCCCGGGCTGCTGAGCCCTCAGGCCTGTTCGAACGTCACCGGCGCGCCCCAGAACTGGGAAACCAGTTCCGACTGCGGCCCGGCCTGGCCGGTGGTCAGGAAGTCGCGACGCCCGCTGTCGCCCAGATCGTATTCCGGGTGCGCCTTGAAATAGCGCTCCAGCGCATCCGCCACCGCCGTCGGCTGTTCGATCAGAACGGTGCCGGCCGGCAGGGCCTGGGCGAACAATTCGGCGACGATCTCATAGTGGGTGCAGCCCAGGATGGCCTTGTCCGGGTGGCGGCCGATGCGGCGACGCAGCGCATCGACGTGGTCGTCGATCACCACCTTCAGCTCCTCCGGCGGCGCGCCCAGTTCGATCAGACCCGCCAGACCGGGGCAGGGTTCGGAAAAGACGGCGATGTCCTCGCGCCGCTTGTCGATCTCGATCTCGTAAACGCGGCTGATGGCGGTGGCGGCGGTGCAGAAGACGCCGGTGATGTCGATGGAGGCGACCTTTTCGCCCTCCCGTGGGCGCTCGGCCTCGAAGCTCCAGGGCTTGCCGGTCGCCGCCTCAATGGTCGGGACGATGATGCCCAGGATGTTGACCGGGCGGCCCAGACGCTCGCGCAGACCCGGCAGCCAGGTCTGTTGCAGGCGGCGAAGCGCAATGGCGCTGGCGGTGTTGCAGGCCAGGACGACGACGGAGGCGCCGGCGTCGAACAGGCGCTCGCAGCCGATTCTCGTCAGTTCGACGATGTCTTCGCCGCCTCGCCCGCCATAGGGGGCGTGGGCCTGGTCGGCCAGATAGACGAAGTCCCGCTGGGGGAAGCGTCGGGTCAGTTCGCGGTGGACGGTCAGGCCGCCCACGCCGGAGTCGAAAACGCCAATAGCCATGGCCCGGCTTTAGAACAGTGCGACGACGTATCCAACCGGATTGGCGACAAGTTTATCCCCGCGTCAGGTGACGGGGGCGATCCATGCGCCTAAGTGTAGCGCTGACCATGATCTTGTTTCGGAGCATTCCATGCATAGACGCCAGCTTCTCATCGCGGGCGGCAGCCTGATGGCCCTGTCGGCCTGCGCCTCAACGGGGGCTTCTACTGGCGCGACCTCAGGCGGGTCTGCTGCGGCGCCGTCCGCCGCCAGCGTCGCCGAGGAAGCGCGCATCGCCCGCGCCGTCCTGCCCCGCCAGACGCCGCGCGCCGAGCTGCTGCAGGCCTGGACCGGGAAGTATGATGGCGTTCCGCCCTTCGACAAGGTGACGCCGGCCAAGCTGCGCGAAGCCATGCTGGAAGGCATCGAACTGCAACGCGCCGACATCGCCGCCATCGCCAACAACCCCGAGGCCCCGACGTTCGCCAACACCATGGCGGCGCTGGAGCTGGCTGGCGAGCCGCTGGACCGGGCGGCCAACGTCTATGGCGTGATGACCTCCAACATCGGCGGCGAAGCCTATGACGCGGTCGACACCGAGCTGTCGCCGCTGCTGTCCGCGGCTTCTGACGAGATCACCTTCAACGAGAAGCTGTTCCAGCGGGTCAAGACCGTCGCCGACACCGCGGACGCGGCGGGCCTCAGCGCCCAGCAGAAGCGTCTGGCCGAGCGTCGCCGCGACGCCTTCATCCGTTCGGGCGCCAATCTGAACGCGGCCGGCAAGGCCGAACTGGGCCGGATCAACACCGCCCTGTCCAACGCCTTCACCCGCTTTGGCCAGAAAGTCGTCGCCGATGAGAATTCCTGGACGCTGATCCCCAACGAGGCCGGCGTGCGAGGCCTGCCGGACTCCAACAAGGCGGCCGCCGCCAGCGCGGCCCGCAGCCGCAACCTGCAAGGCTGGGCGATCCTGAACACGCGTTCGGCGGTCGATCCCTTCCTGACCTTCGCTGACGACCGGGCCCTGCGCGAGCAGGTCTGGAAGAAGTTCGTCAATCGCGGCGACAACGGCGACGCCAACGACACCAATGCCACCATCGCCGAGATCGTGAAGCTGCGCGACCAGCGCGCCAAGCTGCTGGGCTATCGCAACCACGCCGAACTGCGCATGCAGGACACGATGGCCAAGACCCCGGCTAATGCTCAGGCCCTGATGGACCGCGTCTGGGCGCCGGCCAAGGCCCGCGTCGCCGAGGAAGTCGCCGACATGAAGGCGATCGCCGGTTTCGACATCGAGCCGTGGGACTATCTCTACTTCGCCGAGAAGGTGCGTAAGGCCAAGTACGACCTGGATCAGAACCAGCTGAAGCCCTACTTCGAGCTGAACGCGGTCCGCGCCGGCTCGTTTGCTATGGCTGAGCGCCTGTACGGCTTCCAATTCAAGAAGCTGCCCAAGGGATCGGTGCCGACCTTCGAGCCCGACGTCGAGGCCTATGAGGTCTATGACAAGAGCCGCGACGGCCGCCTGATCGGTCTGTACTACACCGACGATTACGCCCGTCCGGGCAAGCGTTCTGGCGCCTGGATGACCACCTATCGGTCGTTCTCGCAGCTGGACGGCTCCAAGGTCATCCTGGCCTCGAACAACAACAACTTCACCAAGCCGGAGCCGGGCGAGCCGGTCCTGATCTCGCTGGACGACGCCGAGACCCTGTTCCACGAGTTCGGCCACGCCCTGCATTATCTGTCGTCGGTTGTGACCTATCCGTCGTACGGCAATACGCCGCGCGACTTCGTGGAGTATCCGTCGCAGGTGCACGAGCACTGGGTGCTGAGCCGCCCGATCCTGGACGGCTATTTGAAGCACTATCAGACGGGCGCGGCCATGCCGGCCGAACTGGTCAACAAGATCGAGGCCGCCGCCACCTTCAACCAAGGCTATGCGACGGTCAGCTATCTGTCCTCGGCCATCGTGGACATGGACCTGCACACCCAGGCCGTGCCGCCGACCGATATCGACGCGTTCGAAAAGGCCAGCCTGGCGCGGATCGGCATGCCCAAGGAGATCGTGATGCGGCACCGCCTGCCGCAGTTCAATCACCTGTTTACGTCGGACGCCTATTCGGCGGGCTACTACAGCTATCTGTGGTCCGAGACGATGGACGCCGACACCTGGGCCTATTTCGAAGAGTCGGGCGACGTGTTCAATCCGGACATCGCCGGCCGCTTCAAGTCGATCATGCTGGCCCCCGGCAACACCACGGACCGCGCCGAAGCCTATCGCGCCTTCCGCGGTCGCGACCCGGACGTGGCGGCCCTGCTGAAGGTCCGGGGCTTCCCGGTTTCCTGATCAAAGGCGCTACCGCACTTCGCGCGACTTGAGCGCGTTCGTAAATCTGACGGCCGGCGGAGCGATCCGCCGGCCGTTTCGTTTGGCGCAAACCTGGCCTAGAGCAGGTCGAGACCCGCGCAGATCCCGGAACCCCGCATGACCGTCGTCGCCTCCTACGTCTATCGCGACGGCCAACGCGTGCGGGAGGCGCCGCTGACGCCCGAGGGGCTGGCGCTGGAGCCGGGCGAGTTTGTCTGGATCGGACTCTATGAACCGACGGACGCTGAGATCGACGTCCTAGTGGAACGGTTCAAGCTGCATCCGCTGGCGGTCGAGGACGCTCTGGCGGCGCACCAGATGCCCAAGGTCGAGGTCTATGGCCGTGAGCTGTTCGTCGTGGCGCGCACGGCGATGAAGATCGATGACCGGCTGGCCTATGGCGAAACGCACGTCTTCGTCGGCGACGACCATGTGGTCAGCATCCGTCACGGCTCGGCCCGCGCCCACAACCATTTGCGCACACAGTTGGAAGCCTCGCCCCTGCAGCTCAAGAAGGGTCCCGACTTCGTCCTGCACGGCATTCTGGATTTCATCGTCGACGCCTATGCCCCCATCGTCGACGACGTCGAGGACAGCGTTCTGGAGATGGAGCAGCGGACGCTGGACGCTTTTCTGTCACGCCTGGAAATCCGCCGGCTCTTCACTCTTCGCCGCGAGCTGCTGAAGTTTCGGCGCATCCTGGGGCCGATGGAAGAGGTGCTGGGACGGCTCCAGTCGCTGGACCTGCCCTGTATCGATCCGGACGTTCGGCCCTATTTCCGCGACGTCGGCGACCACGTGCGGCGGGTGAACAGCCGGCTGGGGGGCTTGAACGACATCCTGTCGTCGGTCTTCGAAGTCGCCAATCTGCTCGAACAGCAGCGTCAGGGCCTGATCACCCGCAAACTCGCCGCCTGGGCCGCCATCCTGGCCGTGCCGACTGCCATTGCCGGCATTTACGGCATGAATTTCGAACACATGCCCGAGCTGCGCTGGGAATACGGATACTATGCGGTCCTGGGCGTGATCGCGGCCATTTGCGCGGCGCTGTATGTGACGTTCAAGCGGACGAAGTGGTTGTAGTCCCACCCACCGTCATCCTCGGGCTTGACCCGAGGACCGAAGTCACCGCCGCATTTTGTCTGCGGTGACGCACAGCCCGATCCGCATGCGATCCTCGGGTCGAGCCCGAGGATGACGATAAATGGTGGTGGCGCTTATCCGCTGTTCCGCAACCCCGCCGCCACGCCGTTGATGGCCAGAAGGATTCCCTCGCGGACGCGGGGGTCGTGGTCGCCCGCGCGGCGGCGGCGGATCAGTTCGATCTGGACGTGGTTCAGCGGCTCGACATAGGGCATGCGCAGCCGGATCAGCCGGTCCAGCTCGGGCTGGCCGCCCAGCAGGGCGTCGTGGCCGGTGATGGCCAGAATAGCGTCGTGGGTGCGCTGCCACTCCTCGCGGATTTCGCCATAGATGCGCGACGCCAGGGAGGCGTCGGGAACCAGGGTGGCGTAGCGGCGGGCGATGGTCATGTCGGACTTGGCCATGACCATCTCCATGTTCTGGACCAGCGTCTTGAAGAAGGGCCAGGCCTCGGCCATCGCCTTCAGCTCGCCCATGTCCTTGCCCTGCACCGCCGAGCCGAAGCCGAACCAGCCGGGCAACATGACCCGGCTTTGCGACCAGCTGAACACCCAGGGAATGGCGCGCAGATCCTCGATCCGCGTCGAGGCGGTGCGCGACGAGGGGCGAGAGCCGATCTTCAGGTCGGCGATCTCGGCGATGGGGGTGGCGGCGCGGTAGTAGTCCACGAAGCCGTCGGTCTCATAGACCAGCTTGCGATAGGCGGCCATCGAACGCGCCGACAGGTCCGACAGGGTCGCGCCGTGTTCGGCGGTGAAGGCGTGATCCGTCCCCTTGCCCAGCGAGGCCAGCATGGCGCCGCAGGTCAGGGCGTCCAGATTGCGCAGCGCGATCTCCGGCTCGCCGTATTTGTTGGCGATCACCTCGCCCTGTTCGGTGGTGCGGATGCGGCCCTGGACCGTGCCTTCGGGCTGGGCCAGGACGCCGGCGAAGGACGAACCGCCGCCGCGCCCGACCGTGCCGCCACGCCCGTGGAATAGTTGCAGCTTCAGCCCATGCTTCTGGGTCACCTCGACCAGGGCGCGCGAAGCCTCGTGCAGCTCCCAGCCGGAGGTCAGGTAGGAGCCGTCCTTGTTGGAATCCGAATAGCCGATCATCACCTCCTGCACCCCGCGCGCCTTGGCGACGGCGAGGGCGGAAGGCTCCTGCAACAGCCGCTCCAGAGTGGGGCGCGCGGCGCGAAGGTCTTCGATGGTCTCGAACAGGGGCGCGGCCTGGATCGGACAGGCGGCGGGGTCTTCGGGTCGGTAGAGACCGACCTCCTTCAGCAGCAGATAGACTTCCAGCAGGTCGGACGCCGCGTCGGTCTTGGACACGATATGGGTGCGGATCGCCTGGGGGCCGAAGGCGGCGAGCGCGGTCGCGGCCGCCTGAAGGATGGCGCGCTCCTTCAGGGTTTCCGGCTCATAGTCGGCATAGGGGCTGAACAGCAGGCGCGACGAGGCCAGTTCGGCGGCAAGCACCTTCAGGCGGCTTTCTTCGTCCAGCGCCAGATAGCCGGACTGGACGCCCGCGACCTTGAGCAGGTCGGCGACGACGCGTTCGTGGACGTCGGCGTTCTGGCGCATGTCCAGGGTCGCCATATGGAAGCCGAACACCTCGACCGCCGTGATCAGGTCGCTGAGCCGGTCGTCGGCGAAGACGCCGCCGTGGTGCGACACCAGGCTGTCGTGAAGCGTCTTCAGATCGGCCTCGAAGGCGTCGGGGCCGGGATAGGGTTCGGCTTGAACAGCCGGGCGACGGGGCGGGGGGGCGTCGCCCAGCTTTTCGTGGGTGGCGGCGAGGCGAGCATAGACGCCGGTCAGGGCGCGGCGATAGGGCTCGTCCGCGCGGTGAGGCGAGGGGTCATGGGCGGCGTCCGCCAAGGCCTGAAGCTCGGGCGACACCTGGGCCAGTTCGGCCGCGAGGCTGAGCTCGGCGCCTAGGGCGTGGACCTCGTCCAGATAGAAGGTCAGCACGGCCCGCGCCTGGGTGCGGAAGGCGGCGGCCATCACCGTGGCGTCCACGTTCGGATTGCCGTCGCGGTCGCCGCCGACCCAGGTGCCGACGCGCATGAAGGGCTGCAGCTCGGGCGCCTCCAGCAACCGCCGCCAGGCCGACAACTGCTTGGGCGCCACGTGCAGGAAGATGCGGTCCAGGAAGGAGACGACCGTGTCGATCTCGTCCTGCACCACCAGGCCCTGGGTGCGGACCAAGCGCGTGGCCCACAGGATGACGATCTGGCGACGCAGCGGTTCGGCGATGGCGTCCAGGGTGCAGGCGTCGCCGGCCTTGTCGCAGGCGTCCAACAAATCGGTGATGGCGGCGATGCGGTCGATGACGCTTTTCCGCCGGACCTCGGACGGGTGGGCGGTCAGGACGGGCGAGATCAGCGACTGATCCAGCAGGTCGCGCACGGCCTCGCGGTCCACGCCCTGGTCGGCCAGACGCTTCAGCGCGCCTTCGGGCGTGTCGGGCCGGGCGCCGGCCTCGGCCTGGCTCTGGGCGCGACGACGGGTCGAGCGATCCTCGGCGATATTGGCCAGCAGCGAGAACAAGGCGAAGCCGTGCGCCAGACCGGCCGCCTGATCCACCGACATCGCGGTCAACAGCTTCTCCAGACGCTTCGCAGGGTGCGAGGCCGGGTCGCGGTGATAGGCGATCGAAGCCTGTCGCACCGCCTCGACATGGTCGAACAGGGCCTGACCGCCCTCGTCGCGGATGATGTCGCCCAGAATGCCGCCCAGCAGTCGAACTTCGTCACGCAGGGCGTCGTCGGCGGCGGGGCTCATCATCTGAAATATCCTGGGACGGCTTGGGGTCGGCGCGGGGAGATGGACATCTGGAAGGGCGAAGTCGCCCGCGTCAACGCACGATCCGTGACAGCCGCCCCCAGAAATCACCGCGTCGATCATGGTGAACCGCCTGTTAGGGTTTCTTAACCGACGGCGCGCGATGATGCGGGCGTAGGATTCCAGATCGGTTCCACTCTTGCCCATGTTCGCCAAACGCCAATCCGCACTCGCCGCCGCCGCCGGGACCGCCCCGCGCGCCAAGGACGGCCCGAGCCTGAAACCTGTCGTCGACGCCTTGAAGAAGCCGCCGGTCGCGGCGGGTCTCGCGGGCTTGCTGCTGCTCAGCGCCAGCGCCCTTTTCCTGACGGTGCTGGGCGATCCCAAGGCGGGAACGCCCTCGGCCCATGTCGCGCTGGAACGCGACGCCCCCGCACCGCAAGCGCCGGCCCCGACGGGCTTCGAAGCCTTCTCCATGGGCGCGATGGGGTTGTATCAAAATCTGGCGGGCGGCGATCCGACCGCGGGCGGCGACGCCGTCATCACCCTGCCGGACGGCGGCAGCGTCTCGGGTCAGGGCGCGCCGATCACGGCGCCGGTCCACGCCGCCTCGCCCCTGGCCAAGGCTCCCATCGCCGGCCTGTCGCAACCCGGATCCAACGGTCCCCTGCCGATGATCGCGCCCGACGGCCGCGTGCCGGCCCAGGCCTATGCTCGGCCGTTCCGACCGAACGGCAAGCCGCGGGTGTCGCTGATCGTCGGCGGGCTGGGGCTGAATGCGGTGACGACGCGGGCGGCCATCGAACGCCTGCCGCCGGAGGTCACGCTCAGCTTCGTGCCCTATGCCGATAATCTGCAGGGTTGGATCGACCAGGCGCGTGCGCAGGGCCATGAGGTCATGCTGGAAATGCCGATGGAGCCGACCGGCTATCCCGACAACGACCCCGGCCCCTATACGCTGCTGGCCGACGGCGGCGCCGACGACGTGACCGCCAAGATGGACTGGCTGCTGAGCCGCGCCACCGGCTATTTCGGCGTGACCAACTATCTGGGCGACCGGTTCGCCGGCTCGGACACCGGCATGAACGCCTTCCTGAGCGTCCTTCGCCAGCGCGGTGTCGCCTTCCTGGACGACGGCTCGTTCCAGCGTCGACCGGGCGCCTGGGCGCGGGCCAGCGCGGATCGCGTCATCGACAGAACCCAGTCGCCCGCCGCCATCGTCGCCGCCCTGAACGGTCTGGAAGCCCAGGCTAAGCTGCGCGGTTCGGCCCTGGGGGCCGGCTTCAGCTATCCTGTGACGGTCGAGGCCGCTGCCCGCTGGACCGCCGGTCTGGAACAGCGCGGCCTGCAACTGGCGCCGGCCTCGTCCCTATCGATGCGGCCGGGGCGCTAGTGTCCGATCTCGACGCCTATCGGCCCAATGTCGGGGTCGTGCTGTTCAATCGCGAGGGTCTGGTCTGGTACGGCCAGCGGCACGCCACGCCCGGTCCGCATAACTGGCAGTTCCCGCAAGGCGGCGTCGATGCTGGCGAGAATCTGGAAACCGCCGCCCGCCGCGAACTGCATGAGGAGACCGGAGTCACCTCGGTCGAACTGCTGGCGCGGACGGACGACTGGATCCTGTACGACTTCCCGCCCGAAGCCATGAACAACGCCAAGGCCTGGCGCGGTTTCAAGGGGCAGAAGCAGCAGTGGTTCGCCTTCCGCTTCACCGGCGACGAGGCCGAGATCGATCTGGCGGCCGACGACGAGGTCGAGTTCGACGCCTGGCGCTGGGGGCCGCTGTCGGACGCCTGCGACCTGATCGTGCCGTTCAAACGGCCGGCGTATGAACAGGTCGTCGCCGCCTTCTCGCGCCTGGCGGCATAGAAAAAGGGCGGCGCGAACGCCGCCCTTTCATCGTTCGCCGTGAAACGGCTTAGGCCGCTTCAGCCTTCTTCTCGGCCTGGCCTTCGATCAGCGGCTGGCCGGCGCCGATTTCGATACGGCGGGGCTTCAGCGCCTCGGGCAGTTCGCGCTTCAGCGAGATCGACAGCAGACCGTTGACCAGATTGGCGTCGTTGACGACGACATAGTCGGCCAGCTGGAAGCGGCGCTCGAAATCGCGCTCGGCCAGGCCGCGATGCAGATAGGTCTTCTGCGTCGCCGTATCGTCGTTGGCGGTCTTGCGGCCGGTCACGGTGAGCAGGTTTTCCTTCACCTCGATGTTCAGCTCGTCGGGGCTGAAGCCGGCGACGGCGATCTCGATGCGATAGGCGTTCTCGCCCGTGGTCTCGATGTTGTAGGGGGGATAACCCGTGTCCTGGCTGGTCGCGCGCGAGGCGTTTTCCAGCAGATTGGCCAGACGGTCGAAGCCGACGGCCGAACGGTACAGCGGGGTGAAATCATAGGTACGCATCAGCATCCTCCTGAGGATCAGCAAGGTTGAGCCGCCCGGCGTTTTGGCCCGGACGGTGGGAGATCAGATCGACGACCCGAAACCGGCGCCGTCAGTCTGGAGAACCCGAAATCGGCGTCCTCGGAAGCAAAGATGGGAACCGGCGAAACGGCGTCAAGGGCGCAGCCTGCACGATTTTGCTTGCGTCAAATCCGCCTGTGTCTCGCGAAGTTCATTTGCGCCGGCGGCCCGCCTGCCTATGGAGAACGACCTGAACCTGGAGCCCTCGATCATGCGCCCTGCCGTCTACGGCCTCATCGCCGTCCTGCTGTCCGCCGCCCCCGCCCTGGCTCAACAGTCGCCCCAGACCCAGGGCGCGTGGACGCCGCCGCGTTCGGCCCTGTCCAGCGCCATGCCGACCTTCTCCGACGACACGGCCTTGCAGACTGCCATCGCCGCCGAGACCCGGCCCGCCGCCGACCGGGCGCGCGACGTCTATCGTCATCCGTATGAATCCCTGACCTTCTGGGGCCTGACGCCGGGCATGACGGTGGTGGAGATCGAGCCGGGCGGCGCCAGCTGGTGGCGGCACATTCTGGAGCCCTATGCGGCGGCGACCGGCGGTCGCTATGTGCCGGTCAATCGTCCGCTGGAAAGCATGGGCGTGGCGGACGGAACCGCCGACTTCATCCTGGTGGCCCGCGCCTTCCACAACTGGTCGCGCGACGGCCGGACCCAGCCGTATCTGCAGGCCTTCTTCAAGGCCTTGAGGCCCGGGGGCGTGCTGGCCGTCGAACAGCACCGCAGCGCGGAGGGCCTGAATGTCGCTGACGTCGCCTCCACCGGCTATGTGCCCGAAAGCTATGTGATCCATGAGGCGCGCAACGCCGGCTTCGTGCTGGAGGCGCGCAGCGAACTGAACGCCAGTCCCAAGGACGACCACGATCACCCGTTCGGCGTCTGGACCCTGCCGCCAATCCGTCAGTCGGCCGCGCGCAACGACCCGTCGGGCCGCACCCTGACGCCCGAAGAACGCGCCGCCTTCGACGCCATCGGCGAGAGCGATCGGATGACCCTGCGTTTCCGCAAGCCCGAATAGGCTGTCTTGCGTTTTGACCGGACCTGCGAACCCGATTAAGCCCAAGGCGTCAGGGTGCGTCGGACGCGGGTTCCGGCGTCCTGCGGAGGTTTTGAATGGCTGATCGTCTGGCGAGCGCGAGCGGATTGTCGCGTCGGTTTCTGCTGAGCGGCGCTGCGGCGCTGGGGCTGACCGGCGTGGCGGCTTGCGGGCGCAAGGACGAGGCCGCAAAGGCGCCCGCCGCGCCGCCCACGCCCGCCGGGCCGCCGGAAGGTTCGCTGGAATGGGCGGTCGAGGGATCGTGGCGCTCGGCCCAGGACAAGGCGCGCGACGCCTTCCGTCACCCGATGGAGACGCTGCGGTTCTTCGGGCTCCAGCCCAAGATGACGGTGGTGGAGTTCTGGCCAGGCAGCGGCTGGTACGCCGAAATCCTGGCCCCCTATCTGGCCAAGGGTGGGGGAACCTATGTCGCCGCCCTGTTCCCCGAGGGACCGACCGCCGATCCGGCGCAGGCCGTGCTGAACACCGCCTTCCGCACGCGGTTCTCCAGCGACAAGAAGCTTTATGGCGAGCCGCAGTTTTCGGTCTTCGGCGCGGGGTCCGGCCCGGTGATCGCGGCGGGTACGGCCGAAATGTGCCTGTTCATGCGGACCCTGCATGGCTGGATGGCGGCTGGCATTGCGGAAAAGGCCTTCGCCGACGCCTTCGCCGCCCTTCGCCCGGGCGGCATCCTGGGTGTCGAGCAACATCGACTGTCCCCGGCGGAGGATCAGGATCCGGTCGCGGCCAACGGCTATGTGCAGGAAGCCTTCGTGCGCCAGTTGGCGGCCGAGGCGGGCTTCGTCTTCGTCGAGGCGTCCGAGATCAACGCCAATCCGGAAGACACCAAGGACCACCCGTTCGGCGTCGACACCCTGGCGCCCACGCGCCTGACGGCGCCGCGCGGCGAGCCGGCCGATCCCGAGTTCGACCGATCCAAATATGAGGCGATCGGCGAGAGCGATCGCATGACCTTGAAGTTCAGGAAGCCCGAGTGAACCGCGCCCAAGCCTTCGCCGCCAACGCCCCGCTGATGGGGGTGCCCGGCGCCTATCCGCCTCCTGGCGGCAAGGGGGACTGGTTTCGCGGGGCGGGCGGCATGCGGCTGCGCGCCGGTCTGTGGAAGCCGTCTCACCTCGCTGCGGACAAGGTTCGCGGCACGGTCGTGCTCAGCCCCGGCCGCACAGAGCCGATCGAGAAATACTATGAGGTGATCGGCAACTTCCTGGCGCGCGGCTGGTGCGTCCTGACCCACGACTGGCGCGGGCAAGGGCTGTCGGCGCGGCTGCTACCCGACCGGCTGAAGGGTCACGCCCGCGCGGTCGAAGAGTTCCTCGACGACTACAACCGGCTGCTGAACACCTATGAAGACCAGTGCCCCAAACCCTGGATCATGGTGGGGCATTCGATGGGCGCGTGCCTGAACCTGTTGTCGCTGGAGAGCGGCGAGGACCGGTTCGCGGGCGCCGTCCTGTCCAGCCCAATGCTGCGGATCAAGACCGGCAAACGGTCGATGTGGTCGGTCAAGCTGGTGGTGCGCTGGAACATCCGCCACGGCCAGGCCGGCGACTATATCCTGGGCGACCCCGACGATCCGTTCGACCACAACTTCGCCGAAGACGCCCTGACCTCGGACGAGACCCGCTACGAGACGTGGCGTCAGCAACTCTACGCCTGTCCGCACCTGGCCATCGGCGGCCCGACCTATGGCTGGCTGGCCTTTGCGCTGGACGCCGGCGAGCGCGCGCTGAAGCCCAAGGCCCTGAAGTCGGTCAAGGCGCCGGTGGTGATCGTCCAGGCTAGCGCCGACGACGTGGTGTGGAAACAGACCAACCAATGGGCCGCCAAACGCATCCCGCGCGGCCGCTACGTCGAGGTCGCCGGCGCCAAGCACGAGGTCATCATGGAGGCCGACGACCTGCGCGCGGTCTTCCTGAACGAATTCGACGCCATGGCCGATCTGGTCGCGCCTGCGGCCGACGTGCTCACCGATCCGTCGGCGAGGACGGCGGACGTGACGGCGGAGACGTCGTCGGTCGTCTAGGCGGCTGTCGCGGCGGCCAGAACGCGACGGCCTGCCGCAAGAATGTCTTCGCCTTCGGGCACAGCCACATCCGGCTCCATCAGCCAACGGGGCTGGCCTTTCACGTCATAGACGGGTTCGGCGGAATACTGGGCTTTGACGCCGGTGCGGTCGAGGGTGATGGGAAAGACCGCCGCGCCCAGCCCCATCATGGGCGTGCCGACGACCGTCGCGCGCCCCAGCCCGCGCATGCCCATGGGAAAACCCTCGGCCATGCTGCCGCTCCAGTGGTTCGTCAGGACGACGACCGGGCGGGCGTAGGTAAAAGGCCCGCGCGGCTCGACCACCTCGGTCCAGAAGTCGCCGAGGCCTCGCCCCTGCCGCCGCCGCATCAGGGCGTAGGGCTTCGTCTCAGTGATGAATCGGCCCATGATCGGGCGCGCGATCGCGGTATCGCCCCCTCCGTTGTCACGCACGTCGATGATGAGGCCGGGCGCATCGCGGAACTCGGCCAGGGCCTGATCAAAGCTTTCGGTCACCGCGTCGTCGGCAAAGCTGCGGATGGCGACATAGCCGACGCCGTCGTCCAGCCTGCGCCATTCGACATCCGGCTTGGGCTCAGATTGGCGGATCGGAAGCAGCAGGTCGCGCGGCGCGGCTGATCCGGTCGCCACCTGATAGCGACGCGGCTGACCGCGACGGCCGGCGATGGCGCTGTTCAGGGCATAGGCCTGGGCTGCCTGATCTGGCCGGCTCAGGCATTTCGGCAGCAGATTGTGTGCCGCCGCCGAGAGCGGGCGGTCGTCCACGGTCAGGATCACGTCGCCCAGACGAAGGCCGACCTCAGACGCCACGCTGTCCTCATTGATGGCGGTCACCACGGCTTGCCCATTGCGCCAGTCGACGATCAGATCCGAGATCGGCAATCTTGGGGAACCGGCGGGCGGGTTCGCCAGCGAGGTATGGGGATCGTAGAGCTCGGCCAGGGCGCGGCGTAGAACCTCGGCGAAGGCTTCGTCGGACTTCGCCGATCGCGCCATCGGGCGATACAAGGCTCGGACGTGATCCCAATCGGTGCGTTTGTCCGAAAAGAAGCAGTAGCGATCCCGCAGGGTCTCCCACAACTCGTCGAAGTCGTTCAGGAAGGTGACGTTGTGATCGGGTTCGGACGCCCAGGCCGTGCCGCTGATCGTCGGTGTGACCGCAGCCGCCAGTGCAGCCTTCAACATCAGGCGCCGATCCATCGTCGTCCCCGCTTCGCAAACGATTGTCTCGCTGCCTTGTGGACCGTCGGCGCGGGATTGAGCCAGTTAAACTCCTGTAAGCCCCTCGGCGCGCCAGCGTCGATCGATCGTCTGGGTAACGCCGCATAGTTGCAGGAAGGCGACGGCGACGCCGGGGCCGGTCTCGGCCTCGATCAGCAGGGGCAGAACGATCCACGCGCGCGGGAAGCGCATGACCATCACGTCGTCGCTGGCGCGCAGGTGCGGGCAGTATTTCATCGAGCGATCGACGCAGCGGCGGTGCAGGGGCGCGATCGAGCCGGCGTCGATCATCACCCGGTCGTCGGCGATGTCGGCGCGAACCTGACCGCCGCGCGCCCTGAGCTGACCGGCGCATCGTCGCGCGGCGACTTGCGTCCAGCGATCGCCCTCCTCAGTCGGCGCGCCGCACATCGGGCACAGCATGCGTGCGACCGTGAGGCGCTGTCGGACCAGATGGTTCTTGGAATATTGCGGCTTGCCGCTGCCGGGCGCGCTGGCCTGCATCAGGGCGAGACGGCCGCCGACGGTTCGGCACGGCGCGGCGCCCGCAATCTCTTCGCCGGTCCAACTCGTGACCCAGGGCACATCGAAGCCGACAACCAGTTTGGACAGGCCAGCCATCGAAATCCGTCCCTCAACCGGCCACACCCTGACGCCGTCTCTCGGCCTGCGTCAATATGCGCCAGACGAGAGGTTCAGGCGGCCGCGCGTTTCAGCGTCACCAGCGCCTGGTCGATCAGGCGCGCGTCGCCGACGGCCAGGACCTGGCCCCTGTCGTCCGGCGCTGCGCCGCGCCAGTTCACGACCTTGCCGCCCGCCGCCTCTATGACGGGCACGAGGGCGGACCAGTCCCAGGGCTTCAGGCTGGTCTCGGCGACCAAATCCATCTTGCCCGCCGCAACCATGGCGTAGGCGTAGGCGTCGCAGCCCAGGCGCGCCAGGCGGGCGGTCGCACGCACCTGGGTCCAAGCGCCTAGTTCGGCGCCGTTGAAGATGTCAGGGTCCGTGGTCGAGATGACGGCGTCGGTCAGCGTCTCGCAGGACCGCACGGCCAGCGGCGTCTCGACATCGCCGCGCAACAGGCGTGCGCCGGACGGGCCGCCGATGAAGATTTCGTCCAGATAGGGCTGGGCGATGACACCGACGGTCGGCTTTCCGCCTGTGCGAAGGGCGATCAGAGTGGTCCACAGCGGCAGGCCCGAGATGAAGGCGCGCGTGCCGTCGATGGGATCCAGCACCCAGACGTGCTCGGCGTCCGGTCGATCCTCGCCATACTCCTCGCCGATGACGCCGTGGTCGGGATAGCGGGCGGCGATCAGGCGGCGAATGGCGGCCTCGGCCTGTTTGTCGGCTTCTGTGACGGGATCGAAGCCGGCTGTGCCGCCCTTGTCCTCATGCCCGATGTCCGAGCGGAAAAAGGGCAGGGTCACGCGCGCGGCTTCGCGCGCCAGCTCGATGGCGAAGGCTTCGTATTCGGTCATGGCGCTCCCTTTAGCCTGCTTTCTCGGGCTTGGGCGCCCTTTGCGGCGAGCGGATCAGGCCGCGGCGGCGTCGTTCGCGTGCAGAGACTTGGCCAGATCCAGCAAACGCCGACGGGGCCGCTCGTCCAGCTGATAATAGGCCTGGATCAGATCCAGCGTCTCTTTGCGGGAGAAGACTTCGCCGCCCTTGGGCGTCGGCGCGTCGGCGTCCATCGCCTCGGCTAGACCGTCATAGAAATAGGCGACCGGCGTTTCCAACGCCTCGGCCAACTGCCACAGGCGCGCGGCCGAGATGCGGTTCGCGCCGCATTCATATTTTTGAATTTGCTGAAATCGGATGCCGACCTGAACGGCCAACTGCTGCTGAGTCAGACCCAGCAAGCGACGTCGGCGGCGCAGACGGCGGCCCAGGTGAAGGTCGATGTCGTCGGCCATGACGGTGATCCTCGTCTCACGTCTGTCCCGATGCGGGACGACACACGTCGATCGCGGCAATCGCCGTGCCGGATCGCGCCTGAGGCGAATTCGGCCTCATTGCGGCGACGTTGAAGGAAGGACGCAACCGTATGGCCGGAGCTGCATTTACAGCAACAGCTTGGCTTTTAAAGGAAGGAACCACAGCATGGGTCTCGGAATCATTGGTTGGCTCGTCATCGGCATCGTCGCCGGTTGGCTGGCTGAAAAGGTCATGGGTCGCAACCACGGCCTGCTGACGAACCTGATCGTCGGCGTCGTCGGCGCTCTGATCGGCGGCTTCATCGCTGCAAACGTCTTCGGTACGCCGGTTGGCGGCTTCAACTTCGTCACCCTGATCGTGGCGTTCCTGGGCGCCTGCCTGCTGCTGTTCCTTCTGGGATTGGTCAAGCGTCGCGCTTGATCCGACAGTCGGTCGATAAGGAAAAGGGCGGCTCTCACGAGCCGCCCTTTTTGCTGCGCCACTGTCGCCGCTCCGCTGCGAACAGACGAAAGGGCGGCCGGGGAACCCGACCGCCCTTGATCGTTCAGCCTTGGAAGACTGTCTTACTGCGGCTCGGTCGGAGCCGGCGTAGCGCTGTCCGGGACGGGAGCAGCCGGTTCCGTCGTAGCGGGTTCCGCCGTGGTGGGATCCGTGGGCTCGGCGGCGGGCTCAGCCGTCGGTTCGGCCATCGGATCAGAAGCCGGGGCGGGAGTTGCCGCCGGAGCCGCCGGGCCGCCGGCGATCGGAGCGGCGGCGTCGAACTCGGCCTTGGTGTAGGCCACTACGACGCCGGTTCCTTCCTGACGGATGCCGCTCAGGGGCACGGCGCGAAGTTGGCCGTCGGCGCCGCGAACGGTGAGCTCCTGCTTGCCTTCGGCATTGTTCTGAACGCCTTCCAGCTTGCCGAGTTCGCCATCAGGACCGGAAACGCTCGATCCGGGGTTCAGCGACAGCGATTGCTGCGAGGACGCGGCGGCGGCAGGCGCGGCGGCGGGAGCGGGCGTGGTTTCTTGCGCCAGAGCCGGCGCGACGGTCATGAAGGCGGCGGCGGCGCCAGCCAGAAGAGCGGTCTTGATATTCATGGGTCATCCCCAGTTGCACGGGCCCGACGCCCGCACCCCTATATACTCTCTCTGTTACGGATTGTTTCGTGTGCCCCGAAATGACCTTGGCAGCGCCCCGGTTGGACGATTCTTGGTCTATGTTCGGGCGATCCGCGATTCGAGAGGCCACGTTTGTCCAGCCGCCCCCGGCACACATCCGGTCTGATCCGCCGACTGGCGGGACTGGCCTTCGAGCTGACGCCTCAGATCTTTGCGGTGCTGGCCTTCGGCGCAGGCGCGCTGATGCTGGCCTCGGCGGTGACGCCCGAGTTCGACAGTCGGCTGCGTCAGCTGACGGGCGTCGTGTCTCCCATCCTGATCGACCTGTCGCACTTCGTCGGCAGCATCGCCGGTTTCCTTCTTCTGCTCTTGTCGGCGGGTCTATGGCGGCGTCGACGCGGCGCCTATTGGGCCGCCCTGCTCGTCCTGGCGGCCGGGGCGGTGTTTTCGGTGCTGAAGGGTCTGGACTGGCAGCAGGCGACGGATCTGCTGGTCGTCGCAGCCTTGCTGGCGCCGTGCCGCACGGCCTTTAACCGACGTTCGCGGCTCAGCGAGCCGCTGCGGCCCAGCTGGTTGCTGCTGCTGACGGCGGTGGTGGCGGCGATGCTGTGGCTTGGCTTCTTCGCCTATCGCGACGTGGCCTATAATGACGAACTGTGGTGGCGCTTCCTCAGCGATCGTCAGGCGTCGGGCTTCCTGCGGGCCGGGCTCGTCTTGGCGATCCTGACGCTGGTTGTGGCCGGGCGCTCGCTGCTGAGCTCGCCGGGCGCCCACAGTCACGGCCCGGCCGGCAAGGCTGACATCGATCGCGCGCTCCAGGCCTTGCGGGCGGCGAATATGGCGACACCAGAGGCCTGGCTGGCCATGCTGGGCGACAAGGCGCTGATGTTCAGCCCGTCGGGTTCCAGCTTCCTGGCCTATCGCGTGCGGGGGCGGCGCTGGATCGCCATGGGCGAACCGGCAGGGCTCAAGAGCGAGCGGCTGGAGCTGCTGTGGTCCTTCACCGAAATGGCCGACAGCTATGGCGGGGCGGCGGTCTTCTATTCGGTCAGCGAAGAGGTGCTGGGTGATCTGGCGACCATGGGGCTGGCGGTGCGCAAGGTCGGCGAGACGGCCGTGATCGACGCCCACCGATTCTCCATCGAGGGCAAGGGCAAGCAGAATCTGCGCACAGCCATCAATCGCGCCGAGCGTGAAGGCTCCGCGTTCGAGGTTTTGCCGCCCGGTTCGGCCGCAGCGCTCGCAGACGAGCTGCGCGAGATTTCGGACGCCTGGCTGGCCATGCACGAGGGGGCGGAGAAATCCTTCTCCCTGGGGCGCTTCGACGTCGACTATCTGGATCTGACGCCGCTGGCGGTGGTCAAGGAGGGCGGCCGCATCGTCGCCTTCGCCAATCTGCTGACCTCGCCGGACGAAGCGGCGGTGGATCTGATGCGCCATCGGCCGGACGCGCCGCATGGGGTGATGGACTATCTGTTCATCCGCTGCGCTCAGTGGGCCAAGGCGGAAGGCTTGGCCAGCTTCGACCTGGGCATGGCGCCGCTGGCCGGATTGGAGGATCGTCGTATCGCGCCGGTCTTCGCCCGCGTCGGCGCCCTGGTGTTCGAGGAGGGCGGGGCGCTCTATGGCTTCCAGGGTTTGCGCAGCTACAAGGCGAAGTTCGGCCCGGACTGGCGTTCGCGCTTCATCGCCGCGCCGGTTTCGACGCCCCTGCCGCTGGCTCTGCTGGATGTCGCTTTGCTGACCAGCGGCGGCTGGCTGGGGATGCTGGGCCTCAAGAAGGCCTAGGTCAGCAGCGCCTTCAGCACGCCGTCCAGCACCGGGCGGCCGCGCTCGGTGGCGATCAGTCGCTCGGCCTTCAGCATCAGGAATCCGTCGGCGATCAGGTCCGCGACCGGCCCGCCTTCAGGCGACAGGCCGAGCGCCGACAACAGGGCGACAGGCGCGCCTTCGGTGGTGCGCAGGGCCAGCAGCAGCCGTTCTTCGGCGGCGTCGGACGGCGTCTGGGCGTCGCGCTCGGACCAGGGCGTGCGGCCGGAAACGCCCGCCAGATAATCGGCGATGCGTCGGTGGGCGACGGTCGCGGTCCTGACGCCGTCCAGCGTCAGCCGGCCATGGGCGCCGGGGCCAAGTCCCAGATAGTCGCCGCCGCGCCAGACATGCAGATTGTGCGACGACCGGGCGGCGGGACCGCGCGCATGGTTGGAGACCTCATAGGCTTCGAAGCCGGCGGCCGAGAGGACATCCTGGGTGGTTTCGTAGAGGGATGCGGCCCGGTCCTCGTCCGGCGGGGTCAGGGTTCCGCGTGCGAAGGCCCGGCCAAAGGCGGTCGCCGGCTCTATGGTCAGCTGGTAGGGCGAGACGTGTTCGAATCCGAGCGCCAGCGCCGCCGTCAGTTCGGCGGCCCAGGCCTGCGGCGTCTGGTCCGGGCGGGCGTAGATCAGGTCGATGGACAGACGGTCGAAGGCGCGGCGGGCCAGATCGACAGCGCGCAGGGCCTCGGCCGCCGAGTGGTCTCGGCCCAGAAAACGCAGGGCGGCGTCGTCCAGCGCCTGAACGCCCATCGACAGGCGGTTGATCCCGGCGTCGGCCAGGGCGGCGAACCGGCCGGCCTCGGCGTCGGTGGGATTGGCCTCCAGCGTGATCTCGATGTCGCCGGCGGGCGGGAACAGGTGGCGGGCCGCCGCCACGATGCGCGCAACGGCGTCGGGCGCCATCAGCGACGGCGTGCCGCCGCCGAAGAAGATCGAGGCCAGTCGTCGCGGACCTGTCAGATCTCTCTGGGCGCGCAGATCGGCCAGTATCGCCCCGACCAGCCCGGCCTGTTCCTTGGTGCGCCCGCGATCGCGCACGACGTTGAAGTCACAGTAGGGGCAGATGCGCGCGCAATAGGGCCAGTGGACGTAGAGGCCGACGTCCGATCCCGGATCAAGCGGATCAGTCAATCAGGGCGGCTCTCAGCTTGGCGAAGGCGACGGTGCGGTGGCTGATGGCGTCCTTGGCCGCCGGCTCCATCTCGCCGAAGGTCCGGTCGCCGCCCTTCGGAATGAAGAGCGGGTCGTAGCCGAACCCCCGATCCCCGCGTGGCGGGAAGGTCAGATGGCCGTGAACCTCGCCCTGGACCACCACACAGGGGCCGTCCGGCCACGCGACCGCCAGGGCCGAGGTGAACCAGGCGGTGCGGTCCGTCGCGCCGATCTCTTCCAGCCGCTCCTCGACCTTCTTCATGGCGACGGCGAAATCCTTGCCCGGTCCGGCCCAGCGCGCAGAGAAGATGCCCGGCGCGCCATCCAGCGCCGCGACCGACAGGCCGGAATCGTCGGCCAGAGAGACCTCGCCCGACAGTTCGGCTGCGTGGCGCGCCTTCAGCATGGCGTTGCCGGTGAAGGTGCTCTCCGTTTCGTCGGGTTCGGGCAGGTTCAGCTGGCCGGCGGTGACGAGTTGGTAATTTCTGTCCAGCAACGCCGAGATTTCGGGAACCTTCCCGGCGTTATGCGTCGCCACCACGATCCGCATCCCCTTGATAAGCTTGAGATTCATCGTCGATCACGCTCCTGAAACAGTCTATTGCCAAAGTTTAATATCGTTAAACGATATGTAACGTGCCTTTTTCGCCTGCACGGCCTATCTATTGATCGTCAGGAACGGGGTCGCAGCGTTCAGGACTTCCGGAAAACCGGAAACGATCATGCGGCCAACAAATCCAAACGGCGATAATCGCCCAAACACGAAAGACGGAGAACCGCGATGCATACGATGAACACCTCGATGTGGCTCGACAAGGTCGGCGCTGCTTTTGTCAGCACCGTTTTGATCGCCGCCCTGCCCACCGCCCTGGTCGTCACCCTGTTCCAAGCCCTTTGATCCCTCTCTTTGCGATCACTGGAGCTTTGACGACCTGCATGAAGACCGCGATGTATAGAGCCGCGCGCGGGTTCGCCGGACCCCGCGTGGCCATCGCCCCGCCTTCCCCGGCTTGAGATCAAAAAGACCATGCGCCTGCCCCTGCCGCCAAATCCGCTGAAGCGAGGCGAGGCAAGCGTTCCGAACTGGCTGGGCGCGCCGATCAAGGCGCTCGGCCCGGGTTCGGTGTCCAGTGTGTTGAAGGTGGTTCTGGACGTCGCCTATATCCTTCTCTGGCTGATCACCGGCGTGCTGCTGCTGCTGGTCATCGCCGCGATCTTCATTCCCCTGGACAATGTGAACATCACCGTCAGCGGGGACTCCGGCGGTAAGCAACTGCCGCTGACGCGCACCCTGCTGCTGTTCGGTTTGGGCGCCGCGACCGCCTATTTCGGCGGGTTCATGCTGATCTTGCGCAGCCTGCGCCGCATCATCCGCACCCTGACCATGGGCGACCCGTTCCAGCCCGATAACGTGCGCCGTCTGCGCCAGATCGGCCTGACCCTGGCGGTGGTGACCGGCGGCGTCTGGCTGGCTCAAGGCTTCGTCGCCAAGCGTCTGGCGCCTGGCGTGATGGATCCGCAAGGATTCGGCGAACTGCTGACCCCCATCTTTTCCGTGTTCATCGTCTTCGTGCTGGCGGAGGTGTTCCGCGAGGGCGCGCGCCTGCGTCGCGAATCCGAACTGACGATCTGAGCCGTTTTGAAGTAGGATTTCCGAATGGCCATCCGCGTCCAGCTCGACCGCGTCCTTGTGGAGCGCCGCATGTCGTTGACTGAACTCGCCGACCGGGTCGGGGTGACGGTGGCGAACCTGTCGATCCTGAAGACCGGCAAGGCGCGCGCGGTTCGGTTCTCCACCCTGGACGCCCTGTGCCGCGAGCTGGACTGCCAGCCCGGCGATCTGCTGGCGCATGAGCCCGGCCCAGGCGACACCATCGAGGACGACGGCGAGGCATGAGGCGAAAGGGCCCGAGCCGTGACGAGAACGGACTGACGCCCGAAGACCGTCGCATCTGGACCCGCGTGGCCGGATCGGTCGTGACGCCGAGGACGCGCAAGGCCGCCCGCGTCACGCCCGGCGCCGAAACGCCGCCCGAGATCGTGGTGACGCCGATCGAGCGTCCGCGCCCGCTGGTCAAGGCGTCTCCCAAACGCACCGCTGTCGCGCCGCCGACGGAAAAGCGACCTTCGCCGAACAAGCCCAAGCCCGCGCCCGAGGATCTGGAGCCGCGCCGCAAGCAGCGCCTGTCGCGCGAACGCGATCCCATCGAGGCGCGCATCGACCTGCATGGCTTTGGCCGGTTCGAGGCCGAGGATCAGCTTCGAGGATTCCTGATATCCTGCCAGGCGCGTGGAATGCGTGCGGTGCTGGTCATCACCGGCCAGGGGCGGATGGGCGGCGGGGTGATCCGCTCGGCCTTTGCCGAATGGATGCATTCGCCCGCACTGCGCGGCGTGGTGTCGGGCTTCACCATCGCCCACCAGAAGCACGGTGGAAACGGCGCCTTCTACGTCACCCTGAAACGCCGGACCTGACGCTCACAAAAAAGGCCGGGCCCGCGCTGGCGGACCCGGCCTTTCGAAAAGCGGCTTTGCTCTGGCTTATTTGGCGGCGATGGCGCCGGCCAGGATCACGTCGATCTGCTTGCCCATATGGTCGGACAAGGCCTGCGCGTCCCATTCGTCATAGGCGGCGCGGCGATAGTTCGACAGATAGGCGTCCCAGATCAGCTCGACCAGCAGACGGCTGTCGGCGTCCTTGGACAGCTCGCCCTTGGCCACCGCATCCTGAAGGATGTTGCTGATGGCGAGCAGCAGGTTCTTGGTCGCGGCGCGGGCGCGCATTTCGGCGGCTAGGGGCTGGAACCACGAGCGGGCCACGATGGCCTGGAACAGGGGCAGTTGGTCCAGCGACGAGTGATAGCCGGCGCTCAGCGCGCTGACGAGGCGGTGGCGGACGGGCTCGCCTTCGGGCGCCGCGGCCTCGACCACCTCGGCTAGACGCGTCATGTCCTCGGTCAGGACCGCTTCGAACAGTTCGGCCTTGTCTTGGAAGTTGGCGAAGACGGCGCCGGTGGACATGCCTGCGCCCTTGGCGATGTCGCGGATCGTGGCGGGCTCATAGCCGCGCTCGGCAAAGAGCGAGCGGGCGGCGTCCAGAACCTTTTGTCGCGTGCGAATCTTGGCGGCCTGGCGGCGGTTCAAGCGGGGCTCGACAGCGAGGGAGGCGACGGTATCTGTCATGTAATCAGGCTTTTACTCTACTTTCGGTCGCTGGTCGGGGCGGGCCCGGCAGCGACCTCGAATGAATATCTGAGCCCCTGGGTCGAACCGGAAGGGCGCTTCTGCTCCGCAGATGCAGTCATGGAGAGGCGCGCTTGCATCACGGAACCATGACGAAAATGGGTCCGGCGGCTGTCGATAGAAGGCTCACTCTACTCCGGTGCGGGATCGGTGCGGGCTGTGCGCAGCGTGCGGCGCAGCGCGCGGCTGGGGCGATTGCGACGCTCGATCGGGATGGCTGACTGGAAGGCCTTGCGAAACTGATCACGACGTTCGTGGACCGAGGCGAGCACCAGACCCATGGGCACACCCAGATCGACGAGGGTGTTTTCGGCCAGCTGCAGACTGGCCTCGGTCGTCTCCGGCACGGCGTCGGTGACACCCAGTTCATACAGGCGGATGGCGTGCTGGTCGTCGCGAGCGCGCGCGATCAGGATCAGGTCGTCGCGCATGGACCGCGCCGTGGCGACCACCTCGTCCACTTTCGTCGGCGCGTCCATGGTGACGATCAGGGCGCGGGTGGACTGGACGCCACAGTGCTGGAGCATCTCGCGCCGCCCCGCATCGCCATAGAAGACATCAAATCCGTCACGTCGGCCGGCGGCGACGGCGCCCGCATCAGTGTCCAGGGCGATGAAGGGCTGATCGTGCGCCTTCAGCATTTCTCCGATCAAACGGCCGACGCGCCCGAAGCCGACGATGATGACAGCGCCGTTCGCCGCCCCCAGCTTTGGAAGCTCCACAGGCTGGCCTGCGGCGGATGGCTTGCGCGCCAGCTTCTGACCCAGCAGGGCGAGCAGGGGGATCGAAAAGATGCTGACGGTCGCCGACAGGGCCACGGTGTTGGTCAGCTGCGGCGGCGCGAGGCCTTCGACCAGGCCGGTGGCGAAGACCACGAAAGCGAACTCGCCCGCCGGCGCCAGAACGAGCGCCGTCTCCAGCGCCGGGCGGGCGCCCAGGCCCCAGAAACGGGCGAGGCTGAAGATCACGCCGGTCTTCACGACCGTCAGAGCCAGGGCCAGGCCGAAGACGCCGACCGGATCGGCGGCGATGGCGTCCAGGTCCAGACCCAGGCCGACGCCGACGAAGAAGACGCCCAGCAGAAGCCCCTTGAACGGTTCGATGGAAACCTCGACCTCGCGCCGGAACTCGGTCTCGGCCAGCAGCACGCCGGCGACAAGCGCGCCGATACTCATCGACAGGCCGCTGGCCTGGGCGGCGAGACCGGCCCCGACCACCACCAGCAGGGAGGCGGCGACGAACAGTTCGCCGCCCTGGTCGGCCTTGCGCGCCTTCGCCACCGACCGGAACATCGGCCGCAGAACCACGCGCCCCAGCAGCACCATCAGACCCAGGCCGATGGCGGCCGGAACCAGGGTGAACAGGGCGCGCCCCAGCACGGCGGGATCCAGCGCGCCGCCCTGCTGGGCCAGGGCCGCCAGGACGGTGACCGTGATCAGGATCGGGGCGACCGACAGATCCTGAGCCAGCAGGATGGCGAAGGTGGAACGGCCGACCGTTCCCTTCAGCCGCCCCCGCTCGGCCAGCACGGGCATCACCACAGCCGTCGAGGACAGGGCGAGGCCCATGCCCAGCACCACGGCGCTGGCCAGGGTCTGGCCCATCAGCATGAAGCCGCCCGCCAGCACGGCGGTGCAGACGACGACCTGCATCAGTCCCAGGCCGAACACGAGCCGGCGCATAGCGCGCAGCCGCTCCCACGACAGCTCCAGACCGATCATGAACAACAGGAAGGCGACGCCCAGTTCCGACAACTGCGCCAATTGGCCCGGATCGCGGATGGTCAGCCACGACAGCCAGGGCAGGCTTTGCGCGAACCGGCCCAGGCCGTCCGGGCCCAGCAAAACGCCCGCAGCGAGGAAGCCCAGCACGGGGCTGACCTTCAGCCGATTGACCAGGGGCACGATGACGCCTGCGGCCGCCAGAAAGACCACCAGATCCTTATAGTCGCCGCCCTGACCGTGCATCCGCCCTCCTTGCGCCTACGTATCTGACCCTGATCCCGGCGCTGTAACGAGAGGCCGCATCGGAATCATGAATTTTTTTTAAGGCGACACCCCCCCTCGCGGGACTAGGGTCCGCGCCGAGCCATCCAAATGCCGGGTGGGAACAGGGACATAGTGATGAAACGTCTGCTTATCGGGGCCGCCGTCGGCGCCCTTCTTCTGCCCGCCAGCACGGTTTTGGCTCAGGATATCGGTCACGACCACGCCTGCATCGACGACGCCTGCACCATCGTTTCGCTGTTCTCGGGTGAGGAGACGGCAGCCGGTTGGCAGGGCGTCGATGCGCCCCGCTACGGAACCTGGGGTTTCGACATGGCCGGCCGCGACACCTCGGTGAAGCCGGGCGACGACTTCTTCCAATACGCCAACGGCAAGGCGCTGGAGAAGCTGGTCATTCCGTCGGACCGCACCAGCTACGGTTCGTTCGCCCTGCTGCGCGAACTGTCCGACAACCGCATGAAGGAACTGGTGCTGGGCCTGGCCGACCGTACAGACCTGGCGCCCGGATCGGATGAGGCCAAGGTCGCTGACGCCTATCGTTCCTACATCGACGAGGCGCGCATCGAGCAGCTGGACGCCCAGCCGCTGCAACCCTATCTGGCCGCGATCCGCGCCGCCGACAGCCATGACAAGATGGCCGTCTACATGGGCCAGACGGTCGGCCGCTTCGGCTCGTCCTTCTTCGGCACCGGCATCACCATCGATGCGAAACAGCCCACTCGCTACGTCGTCTCGACAGGCCAGTCGGGCATCGGTCTTCCGAACCGTGACTACTATCTGGACGCCCGCTACGCGGACAAGAAGCACCTTTACACGACCTATGTCGGTCAAATCCTGGCTATGGCGGGGTGGGACAAGCCGTTCACCACGGCCGCAGAGATTGTCGAACTCGAAACCAAGATCGCGGAAGCCCACTGGACCCCGGTCGAGAACCGCAACCGCGACAAGACCTACAACGAGTTCACCATCGCCAAACTGGCCGAGGATGCGCCGGGCTTTGACTGGCAGGCCTACTACGACGCCGCCAAGCTGGGCGGCGTGCCGCGCCTGATCGTGCGTCAGGACACGGCCATGCCCAAGATCGCGGCCATCTATGCCAAGACGCCGGTCGAATTGCTGCAGGCTTGGCAGACCTTCCACACCGCCGACGACATGGCGCCCCTGCTGTCCAAACGCTTCTCCGACGCCCAGTGGGCATTCCGTTCGCGCGATCTGTCGGGTCAGCCTGAGCAGCGCACCCGCGAGAAGCGCGCGATCTCCTTCGCCGAAGGATCGCTGGGCGAGGCTACGGGCCGGCTCTACGTCGCCCAGTATTTCCCGGCCGAATCCAAGGCCAAGATGGAAGAGCTGGTCGCCAATCTGCGCACCGCCCTGTCGAACCGGATCGACAACCTGACCTGGATGGGGACCGAGACCAAGGCGGCGGCGCAGGAGAAGCTGCGCAAGTTTACCGTCAAGATCGGCTATCCCGACAAGTGGCGCGACTACTCCGGTCTGGACATCCGCGCGAACGACCTGGTCGGCAACGCCGAGCGCCGCGGCCTGTTCGAGTGGAACTATGATCTGGCCCGTCTGAACGAGCCGGTCGACAAGTCGGAGTGGGGCATGACCCCGCAGACCGTCAACGCCTACTACAACTCGGCCAACAACGAGATCGTCTTCCCGGCCGCGATCCTGCAACCGCCCTTCTTCGATCCGAATGGCGATGCGGCGGTCAACTATGGCGGGATCGGCGGCGTGATCGGTCACGAGATCGGCCACGGCTTCGACGACCAGGGCTCCAAGTCCGATGGCGACGGCGTGCTGCGCAACTGGTGGACGCCTGAAGACAAGGCCAACTTCGAGGCCCTGACGGCGCGTCTGGGCGCGCAATATGCGACCTACGAGCCGATCGCCGGCTATCACATCAACCCTGGCCTGACGATGGGCGAGAACATCGGCGACGCGTCTGGCGTGGCCGTCGGTCTCGAGGCCTATCACCTGTCGCTGAACGGCCAGCCGGCGCCCGTGATCGACGGAACGACCGGCGACCAGCGCTTCTTCTATGGCTGGGCTCAGGTCTGGCAGTCCAAGTACCGCGACGAGGCGCTGAAGCAGCAGGTCGCCACCGACCCGCACTCGGCCGCCCAGTTCCGCGTCATCGGTCCGCTGCGCAACGTCGACGCCTGGTACGACGCTTTCGACGTTCAGCCGGGCACGAAATACTATCTGACGCCCGAGGAACGCGTCCGCCTCTGGTAGGGCGACGCTTGTTCGAGAATGGAAAGGCCGGGGTTCGCCCCGGCCTTTTCATATCGAGACAGGGCTGCTCGATTTCGGAGCCGTATCGAGAAATTGTCTAGGTTTCACGGGAGTTTGTCGGGGCTCCAGACGCGAAAAAGCCCGCTGCGGGGGATACATCGCAGCGGGCTTTCGCGCTCTTTAAAGAGCGGACGTTTCCTCCCCGAAACGCCTTCGAGTGCTGCGCGCTTGAGCAACGCTTGCCCTCGAGTGAGTTCATTTGACGCAAGGGCGGGTCGGTCGTCAACGGCCGGTTTCGCAAGAGTCGAACTTTCTTCGACTTATCGCTGATAACCCATTCGGAAGGCGAGTCATTATCGAAGTTTATTCGATAATGGACTTGATGGCGGCGATCAGGCCTTCGCGGGGGATCTTGATCTGGCCGGGTCGCTCGGCCTTCCAGGCGTCGTTGTCCGTGATGGCGGCGGCGGCGGCGCGGCCGGCGTCCAGATCCTTGATCGTGACCTCGCCGGCGGCGATCTCATCGCCGCCCAGAATGACGACGGCGGGAGCGCCGCGCCGGTCGGCGTATTTCATCTGCGCCTTCATGCCGGCGCGACCCAAATAAAGCTCGGCGGCGATCCCGGCGGCGCGTAGTTCGGCGACGGCGGTCAGATAATGGGCCATGTCGTCCTCGGAGAAGACGATGACGACCACGGGGCCGCGCACGGCGTCTTCGCCGCCCCGTCCCGCCGCGCGCAGGGCCGAGGCCAAGCGTGAGACGCCGAAGGAGAAGCCGGTCGCCGGCGTGCTCTGGCCGGTGAAGCGGGCGACCAGATCGTCATAGCGACCGCCGCCGCCGATGGAGCCGAAGCGGACCGGGCGGCCCTTGTCGTCAACCGTGTCGAGCAGAAGTTCCGCCTCGAACACGGCGCCGGTGTAATATTCCAGGCCGCGCACGATGGTCGGATCGAACTTCGCGGCGTCCTGGCCGACCGACATGGCGGCCAGCGCCCGGTCGATGGCGGCCAGCTCGTTCAGCGCCGCCTCGCCCGCCGCGCCAAGGTCGCCGGAGCGTGCGACCGCGTCCAGCGTCTGGGCCCGCGACAGGCCGGGGGTATTGGCCGAGGCCAGAAACGCTTCGATGGCGGCCGTGACCTTGGCGGGCAGTTGAGCGCCCCTGGTGTAGTCGCCCGAGTCGTCCAGACGCCCTTCGCCCAGCAGTTGGACCACGCCCTCCCAGCCCAGGCGGTCGAACTTGTCGATGGCGCGAAGCGCCGTCAGTCGCTGACCGGCCTCGGTCACGCCGCCGGCGTCGAACAGGCCGTCGAACAGCTTGCGGTTCGAGACGCGGATCTGGGCCTGGCCGGCGTCCAGCCCGGCGGCGCGCAGGCCCTCGCAACCCATGGCGATGATCTCGGCGTCGGCCTCGGGCCGGTCCGAGCCGACGGTGTCGGCGTCGCACTGCCAGAACTCGCGGAACCGACCGGGGCCCGGCTTCTCGTTGCGCCAGACCGGTCCGTAGGCGTAGCGGCGGAACGGCTTGGGCAGGGTCTCCCAGGTCTGGGCCGCGAACCGGGCCAGGGGCGCGGTGTGGTCGTAGCGCAAGGCCATCCATTCGCCCGGCTCGTCCGATCCGGCGTCGTCCTGAAGCGCGAAGACGCCCTCGTTCGGCCGGTCGGCGTCAGGCAGGAACTTGCCCAGCGCATCGGCGTATTCGAAGGCCGGCGTCTCCAGCGGCTCAAAGCCCCAGCGCTCATAAACCTCGGACACGCGAGCCACGATGCGCCGCTCGGCGGTCAGATCACGGCCGCGCTTGTCGGCGAAGCCGCGCGGGTTGCGGGCGAGGGGGCGGGGAGGCGCGGCGTCGGTCATGGCGCGCGCTTAAGCCAAGGCGCCCCTGATCGCAAATTCTCCACCACAGCTGACCTACGAGCAGCGTCCGTCGGTGTCGCACAATGGTCTGTTCTTAAAGACGAAATTCTAATGCCGACGGAACTGCTATGCGGATTTTTCGTTGATGGCGCATGACGCCCCACGCCCTTCTCGTTGCGCGCACTTGCAACACCTCCGATCGCCGCACGATCCGGTGGTGGGAGTGTGAGCTGATCGACGAGGCCGGGTCGAGGCGCGTGCAAAACCAAGCCTTCTTCTCGATCCGCGAGGCGCGATCGTGGGCGACCGCTCAAGGCTATCCCATCAGCGACGACGCGGCCTCGGCGGCCGAGCTTTGATGTCGGACGTCGCGCCAAGCGGCATTCTGACCGCCGAAGCTTTCGATACGCCCCGTATCCTGCTCGCCGGCGCGGTCGATTACGCCATGTACGACCAGTTCCGCCAGCAGATGGCGGAGGCGCCCGACACCGGGCTGACCGTCATCGAACTGTCGACCCTGGGCGGTGATCCGGAAGTGGCGCGCATGATGGGCGAGGATGTGCGCTTTCAAAGCGACATCAATCCGTCGCGCCGACTGGTCTTTCTGGGCAAGGCGGCGATCTATTCCGCCGGCGCCACCTTCATGAGCTTCTTTGCGGTGGAGAACCGCTATCTGACGCGCGGCGCGCGGGTGATGATCCACGAGCGCAAGATGGACACGCAGTTGCACGTCAGCGGTCCGTTGACGACCTGCATCGCTTCGGTCCACGCCATGCTGAATGAGCTGGAACACTCCATCGCTATCCAGAACGAAGGCTTCGAGAACCTGGTACGCGGATCGTCGGTGACCATGGAGGAGGTGCTGAAACGCGCCCCCGCCAACTGGTATATCGAGGCCCAGGAAGCCAAGGCCCGCGGTCTGATCGCCGAAGTGATCTGACCCGCCCGGTAAATCAGGCCTGGAGCGTTTCCACGGTCAGATTGCCGTTGGTGTAGACGCAGATTTCGGCGGCGATCTTCATGGCCTTGCGGGCGACCTGTTCGGCGTCCAAATCGGTTTCCTCGATCAGGGCCCGGGCGGCCGACAGGGCATAGTTGCCGCCCGAACCCACGGCGGCGACGCCATACTCCGGCTCCAGCACATCGCCGACGCCGGTCACGGTGAAGATGGACGACTTGTCCGCCACCAGCAGCATGGCTTCGAGCCGGCGCAGATAGCGGTCGGTCCGCCAGTCCTTGGCCAGATCCACACAGGCGCGGGCAAGTTGGTCGGGATATTGCTCCAGCTTGGCTTCCAGGCGCTCGATCAACGTGAAGGCGTCGGCCGTAGCGCCGGCAAAGCCAGCCAGCACCTTGCCGCCGGCCAGGGTGCGCACCTTGCGCGCCGCGCCCTTGACGATGGTCGGGCCCATCGAGACCTGGCCGTCGCCGGCGATCACGGTCCGTCCGTTCTTGCGCACCGCCAGAATGGTGGTGCCGTGCCAGTCGGGGAAGTTGGATGCGGTCTGGGTCATGACGATCAGATGGCGTGGCGGACGGTCGGCATCAAGTCTGTCAGGTCCATGGATAACGCCGTCTTATTTTGACCCCAATATTGGCTAGAAGGCGCAATCCAATTTCGTGGATCTTTGATATCGAGGGCCAAGCTTTGCTTTATCGCGTCGTTTTCGTGAGTGAAGTGATCGGTGGCGTGAACCACACGCTTCAGGCGCTCGCTGAAATCCTGGGCGTGTCGGAGCGGAACAATCGCCGGGATCACATCGGTAGCGCCATGCTGTTCCACGAAGGCGAGGCTGCACAGATGATCGAGGGTGCGCGCGCGGACGTAGATCGGCTGATGTCGCGTCTCTGGAACGACCCACGCCACTGCAACATCCGTGTGCTGGATGATCGCCCGGTCATGCAGCGACGGGTACAAGAGCCCGCGCGCCTGTGCGCCCTCAGCACCCAACAGGCCGCCGACATTCTGCGTGGCCGGCGCCTGAGCGATCTGTCCAGCGCGGGTCTGGAAAAGCTGCTGTCGTGCGAACACGTGCGGATGGCCGCCTGAGACGATAGGCGGCAGGCCCCTCGCGCCGCAACCTCTGCGGCGCTAGATAGGGCGGTGATCTTTTCCGAAGACGAAGTCGAACGCTATGCGCGCCATCTGGTCCTGTCCGAAATTGGCGGGCCGGGGCAGCAAGCGCTGAAGCGCGCGCGGGTGCTGATTGTCGGCGCAGGCGGCGTGGGGTCGCCGGCGGCGCTCTATCTGGCGGCGGCGGGCGTGGGGACGCTGGGTCTGATCGACGACGATGGGGTGGGCCTGTCCAATCTGCAGCGGCAGATCGCCTTTTCGACGGCGCAGGTCGGCCGGTCGAAGGTCGAGGCGGCGGCGGAACGGCTGGTCGGCCTCAATCCGCATGTCGCGGTCGAAACCTTCGCCGAGCGGATCACTGCCGAGAATGCGGCTGCGCGGATCGAAGCCTTCGATATCGTTCTGGATGGGACCGACGATTTCCAGACCCGGCTGTGGGTCAATGCGGCCTGCGTTACGGCGCGCAAGCCGCTGGTGTCGGGCGCGCTGGGGCGCTGGAACGGTCAGGTGGGGGTGTTCGCGGGCAAGCCCTGCTATCAATGCTTGGTGCCCGAGGTTCCGCCGGATGCGGAAACCTGTGCGCGCGTCGGCGTGGTGGGCGCCCTGACCGGCGTGGTCGGGTCAATGGCGGCGCTGGAGGTCATCAAGCTGATCATCGACGCGGGCGAGGCCCTGAGGGGACGGCTCATGCTGTATGACGGTCTGGCGGGCTCGGCGCGGACCGTCCGGGTCGCCGCCGATCCGGAATGCCCGGTCTGCGGCGCCTGACGATCAGGCGGCTGTCGCGAAACGGATGTCGGTCAGATCCAAGTCAGGCAGGGGCGGAGCAAAGCCCAGCGCCGGGTTGCTGAGCACCGTCACCAGACGTTCGCCGCAGTAGAGAAACAGGGTCTCGAACCCGACCCAGTTGCGGGCGATCCCCTCCAGCGCCTGATTGGCCGCCGTGTCGTTCGCCGCGTCGAGGACGCAGATGTCCCGCACCGGAACGCCGGGCAGGTTGACGATGCAATAGTAGGAGTCCAACGCACACTTCCTCGATCAGGACGCCGGAAACGAAGCGCGTTTACGACGGTTCCTCCCCTGCCAGCGGTTTTCGACAGCCGTGTGAGTTCGATCCGACAGACTTGTGAAAGGGAGGCCCGATGGCCCGACGTCCCGCCTCGCCCAAACGCCTGAACGCCGCAAATCTCAGCGGCTTGGGAGCTGAGCGTCTGGGCGAACTGCTGATGCAGGCGGCGGATGCGGATGCGATTCTGAAGCGGCGGCTAAGGCTGGTGATGGCGGCCGAGGCGAGGCCGGATCTGCTGGCTCTGGAAATCGACAAGCGATTGACGACCATCGCCGCCAGCCGCGCGCGCGTGTCGTGGCGAAAGCGGCCGGACCTGCTGCGCGATCTGGAGATTCTGCGGGCTGCAATCGTCGAGGATCTGGCCGAGGCCGCGCCGGCGATGGGATTGGAGCGATTGATCGGCTGGTTCGATTTGTTTCGCGGCCTGGCCTCGCGGGTCAAGGATCAGAAGGGCGAACTGGCCGACGCGTTCGAAAGGGCGGCCGGGGATTTGTGGCGGATCGCCGAGGCTGCGCTTCGGACGGACGAAAGCACAGTCGGTCTACTGGCGGAGGCGGTGGCGCGGCAACCGCTCGAATACGCCCGCTGGATAGGGGCGGGCGGCGACGATCTGACGGCGGACATGGCCAAGAGGCTGCTGGGTCGTCTCGATACCGCATCCAGCGCGTGCGGCATGCGGACAGTCGTGCGGCGGCTGGCGGATCGGGCGGACGATCTGGACCTGTGGCTGTCGATGACGACGCCGGAGGAGCGAGGTTCGCCGGATTTCGCGGCGGTGATGGCCAAGCGGCTGCTGGTCGCTGATCGCATTCCAGAAGCGCGCCTCGCGTTGGAGGCGGCGCTGAAACCGTCGGCAGGCAACCGGCGCTGGACCTTCGGGCGATCCCCGCAGGCCGGACCGCCGGTCCTGACGCCGGCATGGGAGGCGACCTCGATCGACCTTTTGGAAGCCGAGGGCCGCAAGGACGAGGCCCAAGACCTGCGCTGGAGGATGTTCGAGCGCGACCTGTCCGCGCCGGTGCTGCGGGCCTATCTGGCGCGCCTGCCGGACTTCGACGATGTGGAGGCGCTGGACCGCGCCCTGGCCCATGCCGCGACCTATGCCGACGTCGAGACGGCGCTGGGGTTTCTGATGGACTGGCCCGCGCACCGCGAGGCCGCCGCTCTGGTCGAACGCCGCATCCGCGAGGTGCGCGCGCCGCTGCCGCTCAAGGCCGACTGGGCGGCGCGGCTGGCGCAGAAATATCCCGACGCGGCCGAGCGGCTGCTGGCGGCAGGCTAGAGCATTGCCGGGATGACGCGGTCTGGAGGGCGGTGGCCGTTCTGGTAGGTCATGACGTTGGCGATGACGCGGTCGCCCATGTCCTGGCGCGCTTCCAGGGTGGCGGAACCCAGGTGGGGCAGCAGCACGACATTGGATTGACCCAGCAGGCCATGATGGATCGCGGGCTCGTTCTCGAACACATCCAGCCCGACGCCGGACAGGGCGCGCATGGCCACCGCTTGAGCCAGGGCCGCCTCGTCGATCAGTTCGCCGCGCGCAGTGTTGATCAGGATGGCGTGGGGCTGGAGACGGGCCAGGCGTTCGGCCGACAGCAGATGGTGGGTATCCTTCGTCGCCGGACAGTTCAGCGAGACGATGTCCATCCGCGCCAGCATCTGGTCCAGATCGTCCCAGTAGGTCGCGCCCAGTTCTTCCTCGATCAGGGCCGGGACGGGCTTGCGATTGTGGTAGTGGACCTGAAGCCCGAAGGCCTTGGCGCGCCGGGCCAGGGCCTGGCCGATCCGGCCCATGCCGACGATGCCCAGCCGCTTGCCCCAAAGCTTGCGCCCGCACATCCAGGTCGGGGTCCAGCCCTCGAACCGGCCTTCGGCCACCACCTGGGCGCCCTCGACGATGCGGCGGCTGACGGCCAGGATCAGGCTCATGGCCAGGTCGGCGGTGTCCTCGGTCAGGACGCCGGGGGTGTTGGTCACGATGATGCCGCGCGCCACGGCCGCATCGACGTCGATATGGTCCACCCCGGCGCCGAAGTTGGCGATCATCTTCAACTGCTCGCCTGCGCCATTGATCAGGTCGGCGTCGATGACGTCGGTGATGGTGGGCACCAGAACCTCGGCGCGCTGGACGGCGGCCTGCAACGCGGCGCGGTCCATCGGCTGATCCTTCAGGTTCAGCTCGGCGTCGAACAGCTCGCGCATCCGCGTTTCGACCGCGTCGGGCAGGCGTCTGGTTAATACGACCTTAAGCTTGCGGGGGGACATTCTCGGCCTTGGTTAGCGGGCGGCGATTCAGACGGATCAAAGCCCGCGCGACGGGTCGTTCCAATCAGTGTCTAGCAAAGCCGCCGCCATCTTCCAAAGCCTGCGACGCCGCATCGCCCTCGTTGGAGCTGTTCTCGGCCTCGGCGTAATGGCCAGCGCCGGCGCGACCATGCCCGACGGCCGCCCGACGCCCACCGGGCTTGAGGTGCCGCGCTGGATTTCGCTGAAGTCCTCGCACGTCCGCGCGCGCCAGGGGCCGGGCCTGGATTATCCGATCCTGTGGGAATACCGGGCCGCCGGCCTGCCGGTTCAGGTGATCGCCGAGACGACGGAATGGCGCAAGATTTGCGACCCTGAGGGCGCCGTGGCCTGGATCCACCGCACGGTGTCGTCGGGCCGGCGCTATGTCTTCAACACCACCGCCCAGGAAGTGCCGATCCGGTCGGGCCGATCCGAGACGGCGTCGGTGCGCGCCCGCCTGTCGCCGCGCGCCCTGGTGATGCTGGACGAATGCGAAGAGGGATGGTGCAAGGTCCGGGCGCGACGACTGGAGGGTTTCGTGGCCCAGCGGGCGGTGTTCGGCGCCCAGGAGCGGGCGCTGTGCAACGCCAATCGCCCCGCGGGCACGGGTCGCAACTGACCGCACGCTGTTGAGCGAAGCGGCGCGGTCGTGTAACCCGCGCGCAACGTATCAAGAAACGGAAGCGCCTTGACCCAGTCCCAATATCCTTCGTCCTTCGATCATGAGGCCCTGCTGGCCTCGGGCCGCGGCGAGCTGTTCGGTCCCGGCAACGCCCAGCTGCCCGCCCCGCCGATGCTGATGTTCGACCGCATCACCACGATCAATGCGGACGGCGGCGAGCACGCCAAGGGATATGTCGAGGCCGAACTCGACATCCATCCCGACCTCTGGTTCTTCCAGTGCCACTTCATCGGCGACCCCGTCATGCCGGGCTGCCTGGGCCTGGACGCCATGTGGCAGCTGGTCGGCTTTTATCTGGGCTGGATCGGCGGTCCCGGTCGTGGCCGCGCGCTGGGCGTCGGCGAGGTCAAGTTTACTGGCCAGGTCACCCCGGACATCAAGAAGGTGGTCTACAAGATCAACCTGAAGCGCGTGATCAACCGCAAGCTGGTCATGGGCATCGCCGACGGCGTGCTGGAGGCCGACGGCCAGGTCATCTACACCTGCAACGACATGCGGGTCGGCCTGTTCGGCGCCAAGGATGAGGCGGCGGGCGGCTGACGCCCCTATATAACCGCGAACAAGGCGGACGGTCCTCGGACCAGGAAGCATCAAGAAGGAAACACCATGCGTCGTGTCGTCGTCACCGGCCTGGGCATCGTCTCTTCCATTGGCCACGGCGCCGAGGAGGTGACCCAGTCCCTGCGCGAAGCCCGTTCGGGCGTCGTTCATGCTCCCGACCACGCCAAATACGGCTTCCGCAGCCAGGTCTGGGCGCCGCCCAAGATCGGCCCGTGGGAAGAGCTGGTCGACCGTCGCGCCGCCCGCTTCCTAGCCAACGGCACCGCCTGGGGCCACATCGCCTTCGAAGAGGCGCTGAAGTCGTCGGGCATGACGGCGGATGAGATCAAGGACGACCGGATCGGCCTGATCGTCGGCGAGGGCGGTCCCTCGACCCAGGTGATCCTGCAGGCGGCGGCGACCACGGTCGAGAAGGGCGCGCCCAAGCGCATCGGCCCGTTCGCGGTGCCCAAGGCGATGGCGTCGGGCCCGTCGGCGGTGCTGTCGACCTGGTTCCAGATGCGCGGCATCAACTATTCGATCAGCTCGGCTTGCGCGACGTCGGCTCACTGCATCGGCGCCGGGGTCGAACAGATCCAGTGGGGCAAGCAGGACGTGGTCTTCGCCGGCGGCTGCGAGGACATCGACTGGTCCATGTCCAACATGTTCGACGCCATGGGCGCCATGTCGTCGGACTTCAACGACAATCCGTCGGTCGCCTCCAGAGCCTATGACGCCAACCGCGACGGCTTCGTCATCGCCGGCGGGGCGGGCATCGTGGTGCTGGAAGAGTATGAGCGGGCCAAGGCGCGCGGCGCGACCATCTACGCCGAGGTCACCGGCTATGGCGCCAACGCCGACGGCTACGACATGGTCGCCCCCTCGGGCGAGGGCGCCCAGCGCTGCATGAAGATCGCGCTGGAACAGGCCGGCAATCCGAAGATCGACTATCTGAATCCGCACGGCACCTCGACGCCTGTGGGCGACGCCAAGGAGATGGAGGCCGTGCGCGCTGTCTTCGGCGACCAGATGCCGATGATCTCCTCGACCAAGTCGCTGACCGGCCACTCGCTCGGCGCGGCCGGCGCTCAGGAAGCCATCTACTGCCTGCTGATGATGCAGAATGGCTTCGCCGCCGAAAGCGCCCATATCGAAAATCTCGATCCGGCGTTCGAGGGCATGCCGATCCTGCGTCAGCGCCACGACGGCGAACTGACCCACGTCATGTCCAACAGCTTCGGCTTCGGCGGCACCAACGGCACGCTGATCCTGTCGAAGGTCTGAAACTCTTCACCCGTCATCCTCGGGCTTGACCCGAGGATGACGGGGCGGAAGCGAAATCGACGGCTTTATTGCGCAAGCGTGTCAGATATCAGGCTTGCTGTGTTGATTTTTCCGAGATCGGCCGTTTACACGACCGTTTCTCGCCCTTAAGGAGCGTCGCCGTGACGCAGTGCCTGACCAAAGCGATGACCTCGAAAACCACCGGCTTCGGCGGGGCGGTTTCGGGTGCGCGCACGGTCTAGCGACAGCCCCGATCCCGAGCCCCGCCGATGCGCGGGGCGGTCGATCCGGCTGAACCCCGCGCCTCCATCCTTCCAGGAGACGCCTTCCATGTCCTTTTCCCCGTCCAATCCTCGCCATGTCGGCATCGTCGGCGCCACCGGCCTGGTCGGCGAGATGATGCGCGGCCTGTTGGCCGAGCGGAACTTCCCGCTGGCCTCGCTGCGTCTGTTCGCCTCGGCCCGGTCGGCGGGCAAGACCATACGCTTCGGCGAGACCGATATCGTGGTCGAGGATGCGGCGAGCGCCGACTACGCCGGTCTGGACATCGTCTTCTTCTCGGCCGGCGGCGAGACGTCTAAGGCCCTGGCGCCCAAGGTGGCGGCGGCCGGGGCGGTGGTGATCGACAATTCCTCGGCCTGGCGCTCTGACCCCCAGGTGCCGCTGGTGGTCGCCGAGGTGAACCCCCACGCCCTGGCCGACCTGCCCAAGGGCATCATCGCCAACCCCAACTGCACCACCATGGCCGCCATGCCGGTGCTCAAGCCCCTGCACGACGCGGCGGGGCTGAAGCGTCTGACGGTCTCCACCTATCAGGCCGTCTCGGGCGGCGGGATCGAGGGCATCCGCGTGCTGGAGGACCAGTCGCGCGCGACCGTGGGGCAGGGCGCGGCCCTGGCCCGCGACGGCGGGTCCGTGAACTTCGGCGCGCCCGAAAAGTGGGTCGTGCCGATCGCGGCCAATGTCGTGGCCCTGAACTATACGCTGGGCGAAGACGGCTATACCGACGAGGAGCTGAAGCTGCGCGACGAGAGCCGAAAGATTCTGGAGATCCCCGCCCTGCCGGTCTCGGGCACCTGCGTGCGGGTGCCGGTCTTCACCGGCCATTCGCTGTCGATCAATGTCGAGTTCGAGCGCCCACTGTCGGCGGCTCAGGCGCTGGACCTGCTGGCACAGGCGCCGGGCGTGGTGGTGACGGCCGTGCCGAACCCGCTGGAGGCGTCGGGTCAGGACCCGGTCTTCGTCGGGCGCGTGCGCCCCGATCCGACCGTCGCGCACGGCCTGGCGCTGTTCGTCTCGAACGACAATCTGAGGAAGGGCGCGGCCTTGAACGCCGTCCAGATCGCCGAGGTGCTGGTCCAGCAGCGCGGCTGACCGGCGAGGTCAGTCGTAGCGCACGCCGCTGAGATAGAGCCCGGTCGCGGGGGCGACGGGACCGCACCGCGCGCGGTCCTTCGCCTCCAGCGCGGCCTTGACGTCGTGGGCGCTCCAGCGACCCAGCCCCACCTCGACAAGGGTGCCGGCCATGGAGCGGACCTGACGGTGCAGGAAGCTGCGCGCCTGAAACACCAGATGCACCTCCTCGCCGAAGCGCGTGACGCGCGCCACGTCCAGCGACTTGACCGGCGACTTCGACTGGCAGGCCACGTCGCGGAAGGTGGTGAAGTCGTGATGGCCGACCAGCACCTGGGCCGCATGGTGCATGGCCTCGGCGTCCAGGGTCTTCTTGACGTGCCAGACCCGGTCCCGCTCCAGCACGGGCTGGGGGCGGCGGTTCAGGATGCGGTACAGATAGCCCCGGCCAGTCGCCGAGAACCGGGCGTGCCAGTCGGGATCAGGTGCGTATTCGGCCGACAGGATGCAGACGTCCTGGCGCACCAGATGGGCGTTCATGGCGTTCTGCACCGTATCGACGGGCCAGTCGCGGTCCAGATCGGCATGAATGACCTGGGCCGTCGCATGGACCCCGGCGTCGGTGCGGCCGGCGGCGGCGATGCGGATTCGTTCGCCGGAGAAGCCGTGAATGGCCGCCTCCAGCGCGCCCTGCACCGTCGGTTGGCCATCCTGCGCCTGAAAGCCGTTGTAGGCCGTGCCGTCGTATTCGATCGTCAGCTTGTAGCGCGGCATCAGCCGAGCACGGTCCCGGCCGGCAGGGCGAAGCCACGCAGCATCTCCTCGGCCGATTGCGCCGCCTTGCCTTCGCGCTGAACGCGGATCAGACGCACGGCGCCGTCGCCGCAGGCCACGGTCAGGGCGTCATCCAGCACGGATCCGGGCGCGCCGAATCCGTCCGCCAGACCCGACAGTAGCGCCTTGATCCGCACGGGGCCAGCCTCTGACGGGGCCTCGAACCAGGCGCCGGGGAAGGGCGACAGGCCTCGGATATGGGCGTCCACCTCGGCGGCCGGACGGGTCCAGTCGATCCGGGCTTCGGCGGGCGTGATCTTCTTGGCGTAGGTCGGCTCTCCGACCTGTTCGGACGGGCTGACGCCGCCCCGGTCGATGGCGGCCAGCGCGCGGGGCCACAGGCCCGCGCCGACATGGGCCATCCGTTCGGACAGGCTGGCGGCCGTGTCGTCGGGTAGAATGTCCATCAGTTCGCTGAGCAGGATGGGGCCTTCGTCCAGACCGAGGCTCATCTGCATGATCTGGACGCCAGTCTGTTTGTCGCCGGCCATGATGGCCCGCTGGATCGGGGCGGCCCCGCGCCAGCGCGGTAGCAGCGAGCCATGCAGGTTCAGACAGCCCAGGCGTGGCGCCTCCAGAACCTCGGTCTTAAGGATCTGACCGTAGGCGACGACGCAGGCCGCATCGAGATCCAGGCTTCTGAAGGTGTCGATCGCCTCGGCGTCCTTCAGGCTTTCGGGCGTGAAGACGGGCAGACCCATGGTCTCGGCGAAGGCGTGAACGGGCGACGGCGTCAGCTTCTGGCCCCGGCCCTTGGGGCGTGGCGGCTGTGAATAGACGGCGACGATCTCGTGACCCGAGGCGATCAGCTCGGCCAGGGACGGCACGGCGAAGTCGGGAGTTCCCATGAAGGCAAGGCGCATGGGCACGCCTTTAGAACTTTAGGCGGCTTACTGCCAGCGGGTGAAGACGCCGCCGCCCTCGTCCCATTCGCCGCCCGCGTCCAGGGCGTCGTCGAAATCGAGCAGCCGGTCCAGCAGAAGGCCCGCCACCACGCCGAGCAAGGCCACGCCAGCCAGGGTGGCGACGCCGGCGACACCGACCTTCTGGCTGCGCGTCAGGCGACGACGGCCCGAGGCGTCGATGATCAGCGAGCGGCCGCGCGGAATGGACGGCGCGATCCGGCGCGCAGCGCGTTCGATACGTTCGGGGCGGACGATCTTGGTCATCAGGCGGCGATCCTGTCGCGAGCGGCTTTCTTGACCTTGGTCACTGCGCGGTCCCGCTTGAGACGCGACAGATGGTCGATGAAGAGCACGCCGTTAAGGTGGTCCATCTCGTGCTGGATGCAGACGGCGTAGAGACCCTCGGCCTCTTCCTCCACCGACTGACCGTCACGGTTCAGATAGCGAATGCGGACGCGGGCCGGGCGTTCCACCTTGTCGAAATACTCAGGGATCGACAGGCAGCCTTCCTCATAGGTGTAGAGCTCGTCCGAGGTCCACAGGATTTCCGGGTTGGCGAAGAAACGCGGGTTCTTGCGCGCCTCGGCGTTCTCGGCCGCCTCTTCCTCGGTCTCGCAGACCACGCCGTCCTTGTTGCCCAAGTCCATGACGATCACCCGGTCCAAGGCGCCGATCTGCACGGCGGCCAGGCCGATGCCCGGCGCGTCGTACATCGTCTCCAGCATGTCATCCATCAGGGCGCGGACGGCGTCGTCCACGGCCGCGACGGGCTTGGATACCTGCTTCAGGATCGCCAGGTCGGCGGCGTTGTCGATGGTGAGGATGCGTCGAATGGCCATGGCCGGGACGTAGGCCCGCCCCGGCGCAAGGTCAAGATTTGCGCCTCTTGCCGCGCTTCACGCCTTGCCGGGCAGAGGACGAGGTTTGCGGTCCTTGTCGATGGCGACATAGGTGAAGACGCCCTGGGTCACACGCACCGAAGCGGCCTGGGGCTGGCCCCGCGCCCGCTTCCACGCCTCGACCTGGACGCGGATGGAGGTGCGGCCCGAGCCGATGACGTGGGCGTAGATGCTGACCTCGTCGCCGACCGAGACCGGCTGGTGAAAGACCATGCCGTCCAGCGCCACGGTGGCGCAGCGCCCGCAGGCCAGTTCGAACGCCGGGGTCGCGCCCGCAAGGTCCATCTGCGCCAGCAGCCAGCCGCCGAAGATGTCGCCCTCGGGGTTGGTGTCGGCGGGCATGGCGATGATGCGACCGACGGGCTGGAATTCCGGAGGCTGTTCGGGGGCGTCGGACATGGAGGGGCCTGCAGTTCGGGGAGGCGGGCTCTCTAGCGCGGCTTCCGCGGATTGTCGCCCTTGAGCGCCTTGGGAGCTGCGGGCTCTGGCATGGACAGGGTCAGACGGCTTGTTTTGCCGCCTTGCGCATCGCATATGGCGCGCCAGGCGGCGCCTAGCTCCATGGCGGTCAGCAGATGTTCCTGCGTGAGGACGGTGCGTCGAGATGCCCGCAAGGTCGCGACATCGGCCATCAGACGCGCAGCGGCCTGAACATCCTCGCGGTCCGACCTCGCGCCCAAATCCTCCAGCCGGGCGAAGCGCCACCCCTGTTCGGGCGGATAGCGCAGGGCCAGGGCGAAGCGTTCGGACGGTTCAATCTGGCGGGCCATGAAAATCCAGTCCGCCGTGTCGGGATCGCGACGATAGTGGCCCGGCTGGGTGGGCAGGCCGGCCTGGGCGTAGATATCCAGCGCCCCGGCTTCGATTTCCGCCAAGGCCAGGCTCAAGGCGTCAGGTTCTTCTGGCTCCAGCTCGGTCGGCCGCTCGAACGGGTCGGTCGTGTCCTCGGCAGGCGCAGCCGGGGACTTGCGTGAAAACAGTCCCGAAAGCAGCGCCCGGCGTCTGGCCATGACGTCAGCGATTCAGCGTGCTTGTCACCGACACGTCATAGACGACGCGGGTCAGGCTCTGAACGACCTCGAAGAACTTGCGCATCTCCGCGGCGCCGGCCAGGGGCACATAGATCACGTCCTCGGGCATGACCTCCATGTTGGTGGCGGCGAAGACATTAGCGGCGTCGCTAAAGTCCAGTTCGTAGACCACAGGCACCCCGCGGGGCGTGGCGGGCTGGCTGATACCCAACGCCTGGGCCACCTCGGGGCGTTCGAAGCGGAAGATCAGAACGCGACGCGCATTGGCTGTCTCGGTATTCAAACCTCCGACCTTGGACAGGGCGCCGGTCAGGGTCACGGGACCGGCCGGCATATCGACCTGCGCGACGGCGTTCAGACCGCCAAAGGTCGAGAAACGGCGGGGCTTGTACTGAACATTGACCACGTCGCCGCGCTGCAGACGCACGTTCTCGCCGAACTCGGTCGTCACCGCCGACAGGGGCGCGGTGTACGTGCGGCCCTCGCGTTGGATCGAGATGGTCAGGTCGTCAGTTGAGCGGGCCGAGCCGCCCGCCGCCGCGATCACGTCCAGGATGCGGTCGCTGTTGACGCCCAGCGGCGCACGACCGGGCTGGCGCACGTCGCCCAGGACGTTGACCGTGTTGGAGGCGTTGTCGGCGATGGACACCAGAACCTGCGGATTAGCGACCTTGCCGACCAGTGCGCGCCGGATCGCCGCCGCCGCCTGGGTGGAGGTCAGACCCTGAACGCGAACCTGCCCGCCGAAGGGAATGGTCACTGAGCCTGATCGATCGACCGTCGCTCCCGGCAGCGCCTGGTTGCCGCCAGACAAAGTCGCGGCTTTCGAACCCGATGTCGAACCTGATCCCAGGGCTCCGCCGAACAGCGACCCCGAGGGATCGAAGATCGAAATAGCCAGACTGTCGCCTTCGCCAATTACGTCAGCGGGTTGGTCGCTCGATCCTGCAGCCAAGCTGCCGAAGAACTGCGGCGGGACCTGCTTCATTCGCTCGGTGGCTTCGAATGTCAGCGGCACCAGCGCATAGCTGCCCAGAGCCGAGGCGGTCGTGGCCCCGGCGTTGACAGAGGCGCCCGACGGCCCGTCGCGCGGCAGAGTGGAGCAGCCGCCGAGAATGGCGACAATGGCAAGCGGCAGAATGGTGCGCGTCATGAAGCTGGATAGCCTTTGTTCGCGGATTGATTACAAGCCTTTGACCGCGCTCGCCAGTGGCGAAACGGGCTTAAGGCTGATGGCGTCGGCGACGGTGCGGAAATGCTCAGACCAGGACGGCGCATGGTAGGGGGGCGACGGTATCGGCGCCGCCTTGGTCGCGCGCTCGACGGCGGTCAGCCAACCCAGGCCATCGAGCGGATCGATCAGTTCGGCGTTTGGCGTCAATTCGCGGTGGGGCGGGATGTCGGAGGCGATCAGCGACAGACCCATGGCGCAGGCCTCGACAGCCGGAAGGTCGAAGCCTTCGACGGACGACGGGGCAAGCACGGCGCGCGCGCCGCGCATCAACCGCGCCAGCATGACGTCGGACAGATTGGAGGCCTGGTGAACGACCCCTTGCAGATTGGGCGAGCGCTGCAGGTGGTCCAGCACCGCCTCGTTCTCCCAGCCATAGCGGCCAATCAGCACCAAGGACGGCGTCTGATCGCCCATCCGTTCTTCCAGTCGTCGCCATGCTGTCAGAAGCAGAGCCAGATTCTTGCGCGCCTCGATCGTGCCGACATGGACGAAATAGGGGCGGAGCGCCGTGATGGCGTCGCCGGCGACGAAGGCCGGCTCTAGCCCGAGGTGCGCGACGTGGACCGGCGGCAGTGGCAGGCCTTCGCGCTCGGCGAACGTCCGGAGTTCATCGCCGGTGTAGGCGGAGTTGACGATGATCCGGCTGGCCAGACGCAGGGTGTTTGATACTCGCGCATGGTGTTTGTCGCCGTCGCCGGGTCGGCAGAACTCAGGATGGGTGACGGGGATCAGATCGTGCAGCAGCACGACGCGCTCGATCCCTGCGGCTTTCAGATCTTCGAGCGCCGTCGGCTCATACAGGGTCGTGTGACCGACGGTCAGATATAGGTCCGCCGCCGGCAGCGGGGCGGCGTGGCGCAAACGGAAGAACTGCTTGAATACCCGCGTCTTGTCTGCGGGCTTTTCCTTAGCGGCGGCAGGAGGTGCGGATAACACCGAGGCGGCCGGCCGGCGTTCCGCGGTCAGGGCGGCGAGCAGCCGCTGTTCGTGGGCGAGATCGGCGGCCGTGCTGGCGGCGCCGTTCCACTTGGCGCGCAGGTCGGCCACGAAACGCCGGAACCAGCCGATCTCGACGGCGACCAGCCGGTTCTTTCGGCCACGCACTGGGATGGTCGTGACATCAGGCGAGGCCAACAGCCATTCGGCATAGGCCAGACACACCCGGTCCACACCCGTCGGCGCCGAGCGGTCGGCGCGGCTCATCAGCCGGCTGGCGTCGTAAAGAACACGCATGATCAGGCGACGTAACCCGCCTGCATCAGTTCGGCGATATGGACGATGGCCGTGGGTTTGCCGTCCTCGACCACGAACAGATTGGCGATCTTGTTGGCGGTCAACAGATCGACGACGTCGCTCATGCGCGCATCCGGATCCACGGTGATGGGGTTGGCGCCCATGATATCGGCCGCTGTCAGATGGGTGGTGTCGCGCTGGAAGGCCCGGCGCAGGTCGCCGTCGGTGACGATGCCTGCGAGCGCGCCATCCGCTTCGAGCACGGCCACCGCGCCCTTTCGACCTTCGGTGATCGCCGAGACCACGTCGCCGAAGCTGGCGTTCAACGGCACGCTGGCAGGTGCCGCAGCATTGTCGCCCATCCATTCGCGCACGCTTTGCAGGCTCATGCCCAAGGCGCCGCCGGGGTGGTGCAGGCCGAAGTCCATGGCCGTGAACTTGCGACGATCCATCAGCACCATGGCCAAGGCGTCGCCAAGGGCCAGGGTCATCAGGGTCGAGGTGGTGGGTGCCAAGCCGTTGGGGCAGGCCTCGGCGACCTTCGGCATGGTTAGGCAGACCGCCGCGTTGCGGCCCAGGAAGCTGGTCGGCCGCTGGGTGATGGCGATCACCGGGATGCCGTTGCGCTGGCAATAGATCAGGGGATCACGGAGCTCGCGACTCTCGCCCGAGTTGGAAATGGCCAGCACCGTCACATCGGGACGCAACATCCCCAGATCGCCGTGGCTCATTTCGGCGGGGTGAACGAAGAAGGCGTTGGTGCCGGTGGAGGCCAGGGTGGCGGCGATCTTGCCGCCGATATGGCCCGACTTGCCCATGCCGGTGACGACGACATAGCCCGGTCGGCTCATAATGACATCGACCGCGCGCGCCAGCGAAACGTCGATCGAGCGTTCCAAAGCCTCCAGCGCTTCGATGTTCAGTCGCATGACCTCGCGGGCGTGGTCGGTCATCACGGCGATGTCGTCGGGGGACGAGTGAGCGATCTCGGTCATTGTTTCCTGGCCCGCAACCGGGCTCTCCTTCTTTGACGAGCGCGACGCGCCATGAGTGCGTTTCGCGCGCCGCCTCCCTTTCAGACGACTTTGTCGGTTTCTGGTCAACCTTTGCCGCTCTGGCGCGTTACGCCGACCGGGGAACTAAAACAAAGAGTTTGATCGTCAATGCCGTCTCATGCCGGAGCCGTTTCGCTATTGCTCCCGACACCGCCCGTCGTCGCCGACGGGATCGCCCTGTTCCTGGACATGGACGGCGTCCTGGCGCCGATGGCCCCGACGCCCGACGCCGTCGTGCCGACCGCGCGTCGTACGGCGGCGCTGAAGGCGGTCGAGGCGCGGCTTGCAGGCCGCGTCGCGATCGTCAGCGGCCGCACGATCGCCGAGATCGACCGCATTTCCGATCATGCCCTTGTCTCGGGCTCGGGCGTGCATGGCCTGGAGCGGCGTCTGAAGGACGGCTCCATTGAACGCAAGACGCCCGACGCCGGCGTCGCCCAGGCGCTGGACGCGTTCGAGGAGTTCGCCGCCGATCGCCCCGGCGTGATCGTCGAGGACAAGGGCGTATCCGTCGGTTTGCACTATCGTCAGGCGCCGGATGAAGCCGGCGCCGCCAAGGGGCTGGCGGCCGAGCTTCAAGCCGAAACGGGACTGACGCTCCAACCCGGTCATATGGTGCTGGAGCTGAAGACGCCCGGCGCCGACAAGGGCACGGCCGTCACGGCCTTTATGCAGGAGGCGCCGTTCAAGGGCGCCGTCCCGGTCATGCTGGGCGATGACCTCACCGACGAATATGGGTTTGAGGCTGCGGCGGCGCTGGGCGGATACGGCGTGCTGGTCGGACCCGAGCGCGAGACGGCGGCGCGTTACCGGCTGGACGATGTGGACGCCGTGCTCACCTGGCTTGAAGCCGTAGCGAAGGCCTGAACCGATGAAGCCCAATCTGGACCTGTTTCCCATCGGCAACTGCGGCGTCAGCGCCCTGATCGACCGTCAGGGACGTTTCGTCTGGGCCTGCGCGCCGCGTGTGGACGGCGACCCGGTCTTTTCCGCCCTGATGGACGGCATGGAGCCTGAGCATGGCTTCTGGGCCATAGAGATGGAGGACGTGAAGTCGATCAATCAGGCCTATGTCCGCAACACGCCGGTTCTGCGCACGGTGATGACGGCCGAGGACGGATCGTCAGCCGAGATCATCGACTTCGCCCCGCGTCACCCGAAACACTCGCGCACCTATCGGCCGCTGGCCTTTGCGCGCATCGTGCGGCCGCTGTCGGGCACGCCACGCATTCGTGTGCGGTTGCGGCCCTCGACGGACTGGGGCGCGCGCCGGGCGCCGCACACCTCCGGATCCAACCACATCCGCTATATGTGCGCCGACGTCAACTTCCGCCTGACGACCGATTGTCCCGTGTCGCATGTGCTGGAAGAGCGCGTGTTCCGGCTGGAGCGATTGCATGCCTTTTTCCTGGGTCCGGACGAGGGCTACGACCAGGATGTCGGCCATGGCGTTCAGGGCGCGCTGGATCGCACGGTCGCCTATTGGCAGGACTGGGTGCGCAAACTCTATCTGCCGCTCGACTATCAGGAGGCTGTGATCCGCGCGGCGATCACGCTGAAGTTGTGCGCCTATGAAGAGACCGGCGCCATCGTCGCCGCCATGACGACCTCGGTGCCCGAGTTCAAGGAGAGCGGGCGTAACTGGGACTATCGCTACTGCTGGATACGGGACGCCTACTACACGGTGCGGGCGCTGAACCGCTTGGGCGCGGTCGACATCCTCGAGAACTATCTCGTCTATCTGAGAAACCTGGTCGACGATTCCGCCGGCGGCCATGTCCAGCCGGTCTATGGCGTGGGCCTAGAGCCTGGAATCGGCGAGAGCATCATCGATAGCGTCGAGGGCTATCGCGGCATGAAGCCGGTGCGGATCGGCAATCAGGCGCACGAACATCTGCAACACGACGTGTACGGACAGATCGTCCTGCCGCTGGTTCAGGCTTTCTATGACGCCCGGCTGTTGCGTCCGGGCACGCTGGAGGATTTCCACGCGCTGGAGGCGATCGGCGAGCGGGCCTTCGCCATGCACGATCAGACCGACGCCGGCCTGTGGGAGTTCCGCACCATTGCGCGGGTCCACACCTATTCGTCCGTCATGTGCTGGGCCGCTTGCGACCGTCTGGCCAAGGCGGCCGAGCACCTCAATCTGCCGGATCGGGCCGCCTTCTGGCGTGAGCGGGCGCAAATCATCCGTCAGCGGATCGAGGCGGAGGCTTATCTGCCCGACGAGGGCCGGTTCGCCGCCAGCTTCGGCGGCCGCGAGTTGGATGCGTCGTTATTGCAGATGACCGATCTCGGCTTCCTCGAAGCCCACGATCCGCGTCAGGTCGCCACCTTCGACGCCATCGAGCGTGACCTGAAGAAGGGCAGTCATCTGTTCCGCTATGTCGAACCGGACGACTTCGGCGAGCCGGAGACGGCCTTTAACTTCTGCACCTTCTGGTTCATTGAGGCCCTGCACCAGAACGGACGCATCGAGGAAGCCCGCACCATCTTCCAGGAAATGCTGAGCCGACGGACGGCCGCAGGGCTGTTGAGCGAGGACATCTCGATCGACGATGGCGAGCTGTGGGGCAACTACCCTCAGACCTACTCCCTGGTCGGCATCATCAATTGCGCCGTGCTGTTGAGCCGTTCCTGGACCGATGTGCGTTAATGTCCGGACCCCGGGGCTGGGGTCGCTGTGTAAAGTGAAGTTATGAGCCGCCTGATCGTCGTTTCGAACCGGGTTTCGGCCCCGACCGACCCCGCCGCCGGGTCCGCCGGCGGGCTGGCGATGGCCCTGTCCGCGGCCTTGAGAAAATACGACGGCCTGTGGTTCGGCTGGTCGGGCGAGCGGGTCGATCACTACACCGGCGAGGTGAAGATCGAGGACCGGGCCGGCGTCACCGTGGGTCTGGTCGATCTGGAGGGGCAGGACGTTGATGAATACTACAACGGCTACGCCAACAAGACGTTGTGGCCGCTGTTCCATCACCGCATCGACCTGGCGCAGTACGAGCGGTCTTATGGCGAGGGCTATGAGCGTGTGAACCGGCGTTTCGCCGAGGCGCTGGCGCCGTTGATCCAGCCCGACGACATGATCTGGATCCACGACTATCACATGATCCCGATGGCGCGGGATCTGCGCCGCCTGGGCGTTCGCAACCGGATCGGCTTCTTCTTGCACACGCCCTGGCCAGCGCGGCAGTTGCTGGTGACCCTGCCGCATCATCGGCGTCTTGTGGAGTCCATGTTCGACTTCGACCTGATCGGCTTCCACACCCAGGAATGGAGCGATCTGTTCACCGACTATGTGGTGTCGGAGGCCCAGGGCGAGCTGGACGGCGTCGGCGGACTGGAGTGTTTCGGGCGCAAGGTTCAGACCGGCGTCTTCCCCATAGGCATCGACGTTGACGGCTTCCTGGCGGCGCGAAACTCGGCGCTGGGGGCGCGAACCTATGACCGGATGGCCGCGTCGTCGGCCTTCCGATCGATGATCGTGGGCGTGGACCGACTGGACTATTCCAAGGGGCTGGAAGAGCGGTTGCTGGGCTACGAACAGTTCCTGCACGACAACGCCTCGATGCGGGGCGAGGTCTTCCTGTTGCAGGTCACGCCCATCTCGCGCGACGACGTGGACAGCTATCAGGACATCCGCTCACGCCTCGACGCTCTGGCGGGACGGATCAACGGCGCCTTCGCCGACATGGACTGGCAGCCGATCCGGTATCTGAACCGCACCTATCGTCGGGATCAGCTGGCGGGCATCTACCGCGCGGCGCGGGTCGGTCTGGTGACGCCGTTGCGTGACGGCATGAACCTGGTGGCCAAGGAATATGTCTGCGCCCAAAACCCGGACGATCCGGGCGTGCTGATCCTGTCGCGCTTCGCCGGCGCGGCCGAACAGATGGGCGAGGCCCTGCTGGTCAATCCCTACAGTCGCGAAGAGCTGTCGGACGCCATCCAGAAGGCGCTGATCATGCCCAAGGCCGAGCGTATCCGGAAATGGGAAGCGCTGATGGATGTGGTGCGCGCTACCGATGTGGGCATCTGGCGCGACGATTTCGTGCGCGCCCTGCGCGCCGACGAGACGTCGTCCCAACCGACGCAGTGGGCCGGCGCGGCCTGACGCCTAGCGCAGGTCGAAGGCCAGCATCAGTGTGCGCTGGGCCGGATTGAAGTTGTCGTCGGACAGGATGTAGAGGCGGGTCCCGCCGTTTCGCGTCTCTGCGGCGATGCCCTCGAAATTGTCGGTCGTGCCGGGTAGTTTCAGCTCGATCAGCACCGGCCCCAGCGTTCCGTCAGGGGCCATGCGGCGCACGCGCGCGCGCATGTCGATGGGCGCCCGGTACAGGCGCTGGACCACGAACCATCCGGCGCCGGACGGATCGCGATCCAGGCCGGTGATGCGGTATTCGCTGTCGGGGATGGGGGTTGCAGGCGGCGCTGTCACGACCGTGCATCTCGCTGTCTCGCAGTCCCAGACGCCGCCGGCCTCGCCAGAGACGCGCCAGCCGCCGGGTGCAATGGCCAACCCCTCCATCCCGTCGTTCTCGGTGAAGGCGAAGTCGGGCGATCGCACCGGCATCGGCCGGGTCCGCAGCGCCGACAATGGGCCGTAGTTCCAGATCCGGTGACGCCGCTCGAAACTCACCAGCAGATCCCCGGAGGGGGTGATGGCCAGGCCCTCGGCGTCGCCGTCCGACTTGTCGGAAATCGCGGCGCCGTCCTGAAGCGTCAGCCGGCGCGAGCGGAAATGATCCAGGCCGGCCAGCCGCCCACGGGCGCCCAGGCGAATGTCGCCGCGCACCAGATCACCGGTGTCCGATACCGTGACGAAACCGCCGTCGCCAGTCAGCTTCAGGTCCGACAGGCTGTGCAGCGGCGAGGTCGGCGCGGCGCTGATCTGCAGGCCGCCGGCGAACGTCACGCCGTCAGCCAACTGCGTGCCGCCGGGCAGGCCCAGGCTGACGCTTCGCAGTTCCGCGACCTGGGGCGTCCAGCCGTCGGATGACAACGGATAGGGACGCGGCGCGCCCAGCGAAGCGGCGCAGGCCGACAGCGACAGGGCGATCCAGACACTGGCCAGCCGGCCGAAACGGCTCATGCCGCCATCTTTCGCTTGGTGCGACGGGTGGGACCGGCCGCACCCTCGTTCTCGAACAATTCGGCCAACTTCTCTGTCATGGCGCCCGCCAGCTGTTCCACATCGACGATGGTCAGGGCCTTGCGATACCAGCGGGTCACGTCATGGCCGATGCCGATGGCCAGCAGTTCGACCGGCGAGCGATCCTCGATCTCGGCGATGACCTGGCGCAGGTGCTTGTCCAGATATAGGGCCGCATTCGCCGACTGGGTCGAATCGTCGACCGGCGAACCGTCGGAAATGACCATCAGGATGCGGCGCTGTTCGGTGCGGGCCAACAGGCGGCCGTGCGCCCATTGCAGGGCCTCGCCGTCGATATTTTCCTTCAGAAGACCTTCGCGCATCATCAGGCCCAGGTTCTTCTTCGCCCGTCGCCAGGGCGCGTCGGCGGCCTTGTAGATGATGTGGCGCAGGTCGTTCAGCCGTCCCGGATTTTGCGGCTTGCCGGCGGTGATCCAGGCTTCGCGGCTCTGTCCGCCCTTCCAGGCGCGGGTGGTGAAGCCCAAGATCTCGACCTTCACCCCACAGCGTTCCAGCGTTCGCGCCAGGATGTCGGCGCAGACCGCCGCCACCATGATCGGCCGCCCGCGCATCGAGCCGGAGTTGTCCAGCAGCAGGGTCACGACCGTGTCGCGGAACGGGCTTTCGCTCTCGGCCTTGAACGACAGGGGGGCGGTCGGGTCGGTGACGATCCGGGTCAGCCGCGCCGTGTCCAGCATCCCCTCTTCCAGATCGAACACCCACGAGCGGTTCTGCTGGGCCAGCAGGCGGCGTTGCAGCTTGTTGGCCAGGCGCGACACGACGCTGGACAGGATGGCCAGCTGGCCGTCCAGCAGGGCGCGCAGCCGGTCCAGCTCGACCGGGTCGCACAGGTCGGCGGCGTCCACCACCTCGTCGAAGGCGGTGGTGAAGACGCGGTAGAAGTCGACCGCGCGGCCGTCGTCGGCCGTCTGCTGACGGTTCGGCTGCTGCCCTTCCTGAAGTTCCGGGCCGTCGTCGGCGCCTTCGCCGTCGGGATCGGCGGGCGCGCCTTCGGGGCGGCTTTCACGCTCCTGCTCGGAAGACTGATCGTCGGCGTCGCCCTCCATCGACTGAGAGCCTTCGCCGCCGTCCTGCTCTTCCTCCTCGTCCTGATCGTCGTCAGCCGCGGGGTCTTGGGGATCGGGTTCCTCGTCGCCGGGATCTTCGGACGTATCCTCGCCGCGCCCGTCGCCGGGGTCGAGGTCCAGCGCGCGCAGCACCTCGCGCATCTTCAGCGCAAAACCTTCCTGATCGCCCGCCGTGCCGGCCAGGGCGTCCAGCTTGGCGCCGGCCTTGGCCTCGATGTTGGCGCGCACCAGATCCAGCATGGCCCTGGCGCCGTCGGGGGCGGGGCGTCCGGTCAGCCGCTCGCGCACCAGAAGCGCCACGGCCTCGGATACGGGCACGCGCTCAGAGTCGCTGATGCGCAGGGCGCCGGTCTTTTCCAGTCGCGTGATCAGGGCGGCGCCCAGATTGTCGCGCACCCCGGCCAGATGTTCCGAACCAAAGGCCTCGACGCGCGCCTGTTCGACCGCATCGAATACCTCCGCCGCCTTGGCGTCCGCCGGCCGCATCCGGCTGTTCACCGCCGCATCGTGATTGGCCAGACGAAGCGCCAGCCGGTCGGCCTGGCCGCGCAAGGACGCGCTTTCGGGCCCGGACGGATCGCGCGGCGGATGGGGCAGGGTCAGGACGCCGTTCGACAGCTTGGGCCCGTCGGACCCGAACACCACCTCCAGCTCGGGCTGTTCGGCCAGCGCCCGCGCGGCATGACCCAGCGCGCGCTTGAAGGTTTCGGCGGGAGTATCCGGGGCGGCCATGGCCTTCAGTTAATCGCTTCACGCCCGCGATAAAAGCGCCGTCAGCCGCCTTTTGAAATCGGCACCCGCCGACCATAGGTCAGACAGCGCCAAACCCACTCCAGCGGCCCCATGCTGAACCGCGACAACCACAGCGGCGACCAGATCAGTTGCAGCGCCCAGACCGCCAGGACCAAGCCCCACATCTGGACATAATCGACCCGTCCGAACAGCCGCGGTCCCCACGGCATGTAGAAGATCGAGGTCATGATCAGGGTCTGGGTCAGATAGTTGGTGAAGGCCATCTGCCCTACCGGCCGCAGCGCCGCCGTGATCCAGGCCAGCCCCCGGGTCGTCGCCAGCACGATCAGGCTGACATAGGCCAGGGTGACGAAGACGGGGAAGGAGGCGACGACCTCCGCCAGCCCGCGCGTGGGGTGGGTTCCGGCCGGTGCCATCGCCTCGCGCCATTCCAGCACGCCCAGCAGGGCCAGTACGGCGCCGCCGACACCGATCAAGGCGACATAGACTCCGTTGGGCGCCCGGCCGCTGAACACGCCGGCCTTGAACAGGCCCAGACCCAGCATCATCAGGGCCACGGTCGAGAAGACGAACATCGTCAGGCTGGCGCCCTGCAGCAGCAGCCAGTTCTGAAGGTTCTGGCCCATCGCCCCGGTCCAGCCGCTGCGATAGGCGGCGATCGATTCCGTCACCATGGAGGCGGTGTAATGCGGCCCGCCTTGGTTGATCGCCTCGGTGATCCCCGGCGGCCCGGCGACCATCAGCCAGGTCGCGCCCGCCTGCATCGCGCCCAGAAACAGGGTTACGCCCAGGCCGATCCCGATCAACGTCCCCGCCCGCATCGACCGCATCAACATCACGAACAGCCCTGACCAGGCGTAGAGCAGCAGGACGTCGCCATACCAGAAGGCCAGGCCGTGGATCAGGGCGATGACCGCCAGCCAGAACAGGCGGCGCCGCAGCAGTTTGCCACGCGCCGCATCGCCCCGCTCGCCCCCGACCAGATAGATCGAGGCCCCGAACAGCATCGAAAACAGGGTGATGAACTTCTGATGGAAGAAGACGTCCATCGTCCAGCGCGCCACGGCGTTGGCGCCGGTGACCGGAAACGGGCTCAGGCTGGCGTCCTGATAGACCATGACCGGCAGGCCGAACGAGACGACGTTGACCGCCAGGATGCCCAGCACCGCCAGCCCCCGCATGACGTCCAGGCTGGCGATGCGCGAGGTCGCCGCGACGGGCGACAGCATCTCCGCCGCATCCTTGTCCGTGTCGTCCATGGTCATTCTCGGATGCCCCAATCCTCGAACTCAGGCGTCAGGCGCGAATGCCAACCCTGTGTCTCAGCCCTTGGGCATGAGGCCCAGTCTGTCCTTGACCGCCGGCCGCGCCTCGAAGGCGATGAAGGCGGCGCACAGCCCGGCCCAAAGGGCGTAGCTGACGCCCACGATCATGGCGATGGGCAGGCCGCCGACACCGAAGATCAGCAGGGTTGTCTCGGTCGCGCCCAGGGCCTGCATCACATCGCCAGCCTCGAACCATCCCGTCACGCTCATGCCCAGGGCGACGACGATCTGGACCAGGGCCGCCGCCAGGCCGCCGTACATCATGAAGCGCCAGACGACGCCCAGCCGCGTGCCGGGCCGGCCGTCGCGCTTGCGCTCGCTCAGCACACGATACAGCGCCAGCGGCACGGTGATCAGCCCGATCAGCATCACAACCAGCCGCCAATCCATGTCGCGACCCGGCAGATAGGCGTGCGGCCGCCAGAAGGGCAGGGTCAACCACAGTGGCGGCCAGGCCGCGCCGGCCAAACAGGCCAGAATCCGAGGCGTCCGCCCAGGCCGCGCGGCGATGGTCGCCTGACCCGGAAGATCGGAATAGCTCTCGAACCGGCTCATCGCGTCGGCGCCGGCGCAGCGCCGGAATAGTCGTAGAAGCCGCGTCCGCTCTTCCTGCCCAGCCAGCCGGCCTCGACATATTTCACCAGCAGGGGGCAGGGGCGATATTTGCTGTCGGCCAGGCCGTCATACAGCACGTTCATGATGGCCAGGACGACGTCCAGACCCATGAAGTCCGCCAGTTCCAGCGGACCCATCGGATGATTGGCGCCCAGGCGCAGCGCCTTGTCGATCGAGGCGACGTTGCCGACGCCTTCGTACAGGGCGAAGATGGCCTCGTTCATCATCGGCACCAGGATGCGGTTGACGATGAAGGCGGGAAAATCCTCGGCGTCCGTGGTGGTCTTGCCCAGGCTTTCGGCGAAGGCGACGGCGGCGGAATGGGTCTCGGCCGAGGTGGCGATGCCGCGGATGATCTCCACCAGCTTCATCACCGGCGCCGGCTTCATGAAGTGCAGGCCGACAAACCGGTCCGGCCGGTCCGTCGAAGACGCCAAGCGCGTGATCGAGATCGACGAGGTGTTGGACGCCAACAGCGTCTGCGGCCCCAGGTGCGGCACGACCTCGGCATAGATGGCCTTCTTGACGGCCTCGTCTTCCAGCGCCGCCTCGATGACCAGATCGGCGCCGGCGACGGCCTCGGCCATCACGTCGCTTGTCGTGATGCGGGCCAGGGCCGCATCGGCGGCGGCCTGATCGACCAGGCCGCGTCCGACATGGCGCGCCAGGCTGGCTGCGATCTCGCCCTGCGCCAGCGGCAGCCGGTCGGCGACGACGTCATAAAGGCGAACCGAATAGCCCCCGAGCGCGACCGCCTGCGCGATGCCTGCGCCCATCTGTCCGGCGCCCAGAATGGCGACTGTGGTGATCGAGGTCATGAACCGTGGTCGAAAGTGGTCGGGCGGGCACCTTTAGAAAGGAAGGCGCGCGGCGCAAGAGCGGATCAACCCTCTCGCATCAGATTTCCGTCCGCCGTGTCGCCTCAGCCGAGCAGCTGGATCAGGGCCGGCGCCGCCGTGCGGTTGAACAGCACGCTGATGAACTGCAGCAGCAGGATCACCACGATGGGCGAGATGTCGATGCCGCCCAGGTTCGGAATGATGCGGCGGAACGGCTCCAGCAGGGGCGCGGTGACCCGGTCCAGGAAGGTCCCGACCGAATAGACGAAGCGGTTGCGATAGTTGACGACGTCGAACGCCACCAACCAGCTCAGAATGGCCTGGGCGATGATAAACCAGATCATCAGACTGATGATGGTGTTGATCAACCAGACGAGCGCATAGCCCATGAACGGTAACTCCTGCTTGGATCGGCGCTTCTAGCCTGTTCGCCCCTGCTCCGACAACGGCCGTATCCGACCTGCGCGCTTTGCGCGCACAAGCCCGTTGACACCACGCCCGCCCGCCTTCTATGTCCGCCACGCCTGTGAAACCCGATCCCACGCTGGAAACGGGGCCGTAGCTCAGTTGGTAGAGCGCGTCGTTCGCAATGACGAGGTCAGGGGTTCGACTCCCCTCGGCTCCACCAATCCCTGTTATATCAAGGGGTTGGCCGGAAACAGGCGATAATTCTGACACCACGCTGTGTCACACGGTATCTCAACGACCGTCGAAAAAGCGTGCGGCAACAGTCAGTTCATCGTCGAGCGGGTGTAGCACCACCTCGTCGCACACACCGTCTGAATGGCCTCTTCGACCCTCTCCACGGTCCCCTCATGGGCGGCGGCAATCGTCAGGTTTGATCGTTCGGGGATCGACCTACTACCTTCGTCTTCGTGTCCCTCGACCGTTGGCCGGGACCATCGGCAAGACGCACGTCATGAAGTCTCTGGGCACTGGCTATCGGGCTGATGCTGTCCGCAAAGCTCGGATCGTTGCGGCGGCGTTCGAGCAGGAGTGGCGGGACATCGAGGTTCACGGGGTTCGCCCAGTTATTGCCGCGCCGTCCAAGCGACCGAAGCCCGCGCCGCCGCCTCCGGCGTCGCCAGCGGACAAGACGCTTCGCCAAGCATTCGAACTGTTTCGAACGGACCCCGCGAAGCACCGCTCTCGAAAGACTGACCTCCACTATCTCAACCTCATCGAACTGACGGCTGGGCTTTGGGGCGAAAGCCGCACGATCCGCTCCATCGACCGCGAAGCGTCACGCGAGCTTCTCGATGTGCTCCTGTGGTTGCCCGCGAATGCCGAGAAGAAGTTCCCGAAGCTATCGCCTCTCGCAGCTTCGAGGATGGCGAAAGAGAAGGGCTTGACCGGGCGGCTCTCGCCCGCCTCGGTCAACGGCTACATGTGCAAGTTCCGGGCGGTGATGAACTTCTGCCAGAACGAGGGCTGGATCGAACGGAACCCAGCCAAGGGCCTTCAGGTCATCGACCGGGTGAGACGGCGGGATAAACGCCTCCCATTTTCCACCGAGCAGCTACGTCTGATCTTCAATGCGCCGATTTACCGAGGGTGCGTTGACGATTGGGCCGGATACTCCACGCCCGGCTACGCGCACCCGCGTCGCGGGCGGTTCTGGGTGCCCCTCATCGCCCTCTTCTCGGGCATGAGGATGAACGAGATTTGCCAGCTACACGTCGCGGACATCCATCGACTCGACGGCGTGGACTGCTTCTTCGTGACGGAAGGACCGTCAGACGCCGACAACGGGAAACGCCTGAAGACAGCGGCCAGCGAACGGTTCATTCCAATCCACCCCCAACTGGTCGAGATAGGGTTCATGACCTTCGTCGAGCAGCGGCGCACGGCTGGCGCCATTCGCCTATTCTCCGAACTTCAGAAGTCCAGCACGGGCTACTATAGCGACCCGTTCAGCAAGTGGTTTAGACGCTTCCTTGAGCGGGCTGGGGCGTCTCGTGAGAAGACCTGCTTCCACTCTTTCCGACATTGCTATCGGGATGCGCTGCGAGAAGCCCGTATCGAGCATGAAGTCGCTCTTGCCCTCGGAGGCTGGTCGTCAGCGAACGGAAACGAAAGCGGCGAAACCGCCGCTGCTTACGGTCGAGGCTATCGCGCCCAGACGCTGTATGAAGCCATGGGCCGGATAGCCTATCCCGAACTCGACCTGTCCCACCTCGTCAGGCACTGATGACGAAGATGCGTTTGCGGGCAGTCAACGAAACCACGGCTTCGGTCGTTAGCCGTATATGTTCCGACGCATTCACCGTCTCGCAGTCGCGTGTGCCGCAATAGTCCTTTTCGGATGTTCGAAGCCGCCTGAAGCGGCCCCGACCCCGGCGGGCTTCCATCGCATCGACGCGGTCGGTCCGTTTTCAGTGGCCATTCCTGATGGACTCACCCGCCTGCCTGTCATTGGCGTAGATACAGAGGTGGACGAGTTCGTAGGGGATGGTCTGCGCCTCGGTCTCTCGCATGGATCGTATGGTTCATTGCCGCCTCCACAGGTTGGATTGGTCGACCATTCGACCGGTGACCTTGAGGTCGATGGAAGGTCGGGGACGTGGGCAGCCTACGAGCGTAGTGCCGATCAGGTGGCTGATGGCCTTCCGCACGAATGGATCGGCGCGGTTACAGCCCCCCCTCGCCGGGGTGCGGCTCCTGCGGAGCCTGTCGGGCTGACGATCTATCTATCCTGCCGCACGAAGCAGATTTGCGAAATCGGCCCCAAGGTGGCGGCAACGGTGCAGTTTGAGCGATAGCCAGTGCCCAGAGACTTCATGACGTGCGTCTTGCCGATGGTCCCGGCCAACGGTCGAGGGACACGAAGACGAAGGTAGTAGGTCGATCCCCGAACGATCAAACCTGACGATTGCCGCCGCCCATGAGGGGACCGTGGAGAGGGTCGAAGAGGCCATTCAGACGGTGTGTGCGACGAGGTGGTGCTACACCCGCTCGACGATGAACTGACTGTTGCCGCACGCTTTTTCGACGGTCGTTGAGATACCGTGTGACACAGCGTGGTGTCAGAATTATCGCCTGTTTCCGGCCAACCCCTTGATATAACAGGGATTGGTGGAGCCGAGGGGATCGCATTGGGATCGGTTTCGTCGGTCATGGAAGGCTCTGCGACTCGGGCGTTGGAGCCGAGCAGCAGAGTCTGATGTCTGATGGCGGTCAACGTCCCGAACGGCGCCGCACGACCGTCTCTGACGTTGCCGCTCGGGTGGCCACAACATCAGCAAGCCATAGTCGATTGGCCACGTCCGGTTCAGGCGTGCGCGACGCCCTCCTGACGGCCTTCCTGAACCGTCTTCAGCGTGCGTGCGATGGTCGTCACAGTGGTCGTGGAGGCACGATGTAGGCGGGCGGTGCGACGGATGCCCAGCCCGTCGATCAACGACCTCCTGATCGCTTCCACACGGTCGTCAGGCATAGGCTTCCGCCCGGACTTCTTGGCCGTTCGACGAAGCCCTGCGAGGATGCGCTCGCGAATCATGGCCCGCTCGAACTCCGCGAAGACGCCCAGCATCTGGAACATCATCCGGCCTGAAGGCGTCGAGGTGTCGAGGCCCTGCTGGTGCAGGTAGAGGTCCACATTTTTGGACTGGATGTCGTTCAGGAAAGCCACGAGGTCGGGGAGGCTCCGGCCGAGGCGGTCCACGCTCCACGCCATGATCTGCTCGAAGTCCTTGCGCGCCACGCCCTTGAGCAGCGCGTCGTAGCCGGGGCGCCGATCACGTCCCTTGACGCCAGAGATGCCTTCGTCGGTGAAGGTCGCGGTGACGGTCCAGCCCTGACGCTCGGCGACGGCCAGCAGATCGCGAAGCTGGTTCTCGACGGTCTGGTTCTTATCGGCCGTGCTCACACGGGCGTAGATCGCGACGCGCTTGGTCAGGGGTGTTCTCCGATTGCAGTTGGGAGAACGTAAGGGTCTCATGGATCGGCAGAGCGTCAATCAGATCGGGCGAACGACCGCTCTTCCCTCGGCGCGATGAAGAGCCGGTCGCAGTCGTCACCGCTGGTCAATGGGATGACCTCAAACTCTTCCCCTGCCGCCTCCACGGCTTCAGCGGCCAGTTCGTTGAACTCCTGCTCGAAGCCGGATCGGCGGAACAGCACCACGCCGTCCTTGGCGTCGAGCACTCCATACGCCGGGGAGCCTTCGAGAAGGGTGTTGAGCCGATCCATGTTCTTGGAAGGCGTGAGGCGTCGGATGGTTCAGAACGGCTCAGTTGGGAAGTGAGGCGACGATCCCGGCAGGCCGTCGTGCGGGCGCCGTCAGGCGCGGTCGCTCCGCTTCCAGTGCGGCAATGGCGTCGTATTGAAAGGCGAGTCGTAGATAGTGCTGACGATGCTCGACGACGAAGGTCTTGCTGGCCTGCTCTCGGGCCAGCGCAGCCCGCAGTCGATTATAGCTGGTCGGGAGACGCATGCGATCTGAACGCCGATCACAGGGCCGCGTTCCCCAACCGTTGTTTTCGAGGTGACTCCGCTCAGCGAGCATCAACCGCGTCCAGCGGCATGACGAACATCTGGCTGTAGCCTTGGCCGCCATCGCTCGTGGTGAAGACCACGAAGTCCTCTCCAGCATGATCAGCCGCCTCGCGCACCAGATCGCTGAACTCGTCGATGTGGTCGGGCTTGCCGATCAGCACGAAGCCGTCCTTGTCCCGCCGGATGTCGTAGGCGGGGTGATCCATCAGCAGCTTTTTCAGCAGCCGTCCCATGGCTGGAGGAAAACACTGGTCATTATGACGGTCAAGCTGAGCGGTGTGCTCGAAATCAGATGGAAGCGGGCACAAAATATCGACTACGCCAGCACTGCGTTTGCGGGCCGTGAAACACAGCGATTTCCACCCCTGTTTTCGAGAACGGTCGTGGTGGGTTTTTCGAGCGATCTTCCAGCCGATGTCATCGCGATCTGGCTGAAGCCTCTGTCAGGATCGCAGCCAACCTCGCTCCGACTATGCCGCCAACTTCCAGCCCGATCTGGCGGCGGCACCCTTGGGCACAGGGGAAGAGAGAAGTTTTCCCCCTTTATCGGCTCTCCTAATAAGACCTCTATTAGCAAGTCCGTTAACGGGGGAAGTTCGGCTGGAAGACGGAGTGGTCGCTCCGCTCCTTCCAGAACCCTCGCTCACCACGTCGATTAATATGGCCGCCGCCAGTTCTCGACGGTTATAAGTAAGGATAGGTGGCGGACACCGTTGGAGGTCATGTTCCAACGAGGATCAGCAGGTCGATCACGTCCGTCATCACAACCCTGACCTGACACGACCTCACTATGACAATCTATGAACCCATGTGGGCGAAGTATTACGCCCCGAAACTGTCCGCGCACGAAATCAATCAGTTCCGCCGAGCGGAAACACGAGGCCCATCGCTGCTCCTCACCGACGTCATCCAACCAGAATCTTTCGATCCCAAGACCCGCCGCTACATGGCTGTCGCAAACCGGAAGGAGGTCCGAGGAAGAAATCATTTCCTGCGGGCCGAACTGGGAGAAGACCGAGCAGAGTGGGAACTGCAATGCCTCTTCACGAACGCCTTGCAAATGTCTTTCCCTTGGGAGGACGACTTCAGCCATCCGTCAGATCGTGTGGAGATCGCGCGCCATCACATCATCACCATCGAATTCGATTCGATGAGCCTCCCCTTCTTCAAGCAGCAGCTTTCTTGGTTCCGTTTCGAAAAGAAGCCGACCGACAGCCCCATCGGCAAATTTCTTCGTCACCTGCGCGGCAAGTATGCCGACGTCGCGGGTCTGAATGTCACCTACTCCGGCAACAAGAGCTTCCACTACCACTTCGTCGTCGAGACCGCCTTGATCGCGGGGGCTGTGTCAGAGCCGCCGAGTGCGCGGCTTGGCTTCCAGAAGGCGTGGGACCGTTTGCGAGATGAGTTCATCACATCCACCGATCTCATGGTCCCATCAACCGAACAACCGGATGAAAGCCTGCGGAACCCGGAAAATTTTCGGCGGCTTCCCAACGGCATGCGCCTGAACGACAAAGAAGATCACTTCTTCGGCGTGCCGGTTGGCGATGTGCTGATACAGGTCGTGATGTGGGAGCACCTGACGCTCCAGCGAAGCCGGGGCGGTAGTCAGACGCTTCTCGTTCCTGCCGATTTCTCGATGGCAGCACCAACGTCGGCCACGGCGCCTCGAACAGGCGGCACGCAGGTTCAGACATCCGTTCAGCCGGGCGAGGAGGCATATTGCGCCGCCAAGCTCGAAGCGATCTTCAATGGCGTTGAGGCTTGGCCGAAGTTCGCGGGCTTCGACCGCTCACAAGGTGCCCTGCGGGCGCAGTTCTTCAACTCGCCCGGCGACAGGCACCCGGCGTCGATGATGCGATCCGACTTCGCAACCGTGCTTGTGCAAGGCGCCAATCCCGATGGCCTGACTAATGTCGATGATGCGGGAGGCACTCTGATGCCTCGACTTCCGCGCCCACTCGGGGAGATGATGGAACTCTGGTCCGAAGAGCACCGGCAGCGTCAACTTGGCCCCGGCGGTCGGGTGCGGGCGCCGGTTGAACAGCAGTTCGCAGACTCTGCTACGACGAAGGTCGCTGCCACCAGCGCGCTCGGCGAGGTGATCAACGACCTCATCCCCAGCAAGATCAACCGACCGGGCGTCGATCTGCTGTGTGCGCCAGAGGGCATTAGCAAGTCGGGCACCTTGCTCGTGAACCTGCCTCGATATCACCGGCTTCTGTCTGGCCATGGTTTGCCGTCGTGGATCATGTTCGCTTCACCGACCTACGAGGGTGCGGAAGAGAAGGCTCAAGCCTTTCAGGACGCAATCAGGGTGGCCGACAAAGACCAGTTCGCTGCGGTCGCGCTGCCTTCGTTCTCCAGAATCTACGAGGAGGAGTTCGGTGGCCGTGGGACGGGCTACATCAGTCATACAGAAGCTGCCCGGTCGGGTTTCTCGTCTCGTTTCGACGCTATTGCCAAACTCCAGCCGAGGATCATGGAGCGCATTCGCAAACGCTATGCGGCTCTGCATGACGCCTACGAGGGCCGCCACCCCATCTTCTTCACCGTTCATCCGGTGGCCCAATCGTGGGGCAGCGGTCCCGACAGCCGCTTGCTGCTTTCGCCGATGTTCTGGAACAATCCGTCACAACGCGCCTCGCTTCGGGCGGGGATGATGGAGGAGAGCCGCTTGGGCTTGCTGATCCACGACGAGATCGACGCCAAGAGCATCGTCGATGTGCACCCTGCCGAAACAGTCGCGGCGGTCAGCAGATTGACCGATGCCGCTGGCTGGACATCCAAGACGACGAAGGCTGACAAGTTCCGTGACCATGAGCGACTTATGGGGCAGCTTCCACACTCACAGTTTGTGCCCTTCGAAGATGCATGCCGCATCGCCGAGGTGAGGGAGACGGATTGGGACGTCATCGCGGCGCATCCGGCCGGTGAGTATGGGCCGCGCTCAAACGGCTTCGAGAATATCTACGATCAGGCGGAAGAGCGTCACTGGTGCCTCCGCGCCCGCAACTGGGCGAATATCGCCGCCCACAAAACCCTCATCCTCACAACGGAGGCAGTGCCTGTCGCCTTGGCCGAACGCGCCGGTCTGTGGGACATTACTGCGCTCGACACTCCGCTGATCGAGAAGGATCGGGTCGAAACTCACCCTTCGCGGTCTTTGAAATCATCGACGGCCGCCGAGCACGTCGCTGATTGGACGGCAGAAGCTGAAGCGGTCGGATGCGAGCTTTTCGCGATTGGCAACAAGCTCGACGCCCTCGAAAACACTCGCTCGCACATCGCCGCAAAAGGTTCGAACGATCTCATCGGCAAGCACATCATCCAGACGATGACGCTGATGACCCCGGACGAATATGCGCGCTATCAGGCCCTCAATGCGTGGACCGGCCGAGGTGACCTCGCCCGCCTCAAGCACATCGACGACATCAACCAATCCGCCGGGCGCAACCTCGGCTTCCGCGCGCCTCAAGCCGGGCCAAAGCCCAGCCACACGCTGCTGATCAACCGACGCCTGTTCGATTGCCTCGTTCCGCTGTTCAGCCACCTTCGCTACGATCTCGTCGATGCGACGGCGGCCCAGTCGCGCAAGAATGCTCGGAAACGCGGCCAGAAGGTTCTGCATCCGCTCCTGACCAGTGGAAGCCGTCAACTCCAACGAGTTAGAACTGCACTGACCGATCTCGCCGCCTGACTTCGCGGGGCTATGACGGCAAACCTTCCTTGTCGGTTAGGCCCGCACTTCCATCAGTTCCTCGATGCGCGTGGTGTATCTTGGCGAACGGTTGTTGGCCCGCGTGGACCATGGCGTCACCCGACGTATCCCCCCCGGCCGAAGCGTTCCTCGGCCGAAGCGAGCGTTCACCGCATCCAGTGCGGTCATCAACTTCTCCGACCTGACGGGATCAACGGTCGGCAGCAGATCGCGGGGTGCATCCTGTCGGGCCTGTAGGTCCAGCAGGATCACGCCCGCCTTGGCGTAGCGCGTATTTGGTTTCCACATCGACCGCCCGGCCGCGACAGCCTGACTGATGATCGCGAAGCTGTCGGCAGTCGGCTCGATCTCGAACGATCTCTGCCCGTGATACCAAGGGTCGCCATTGTGTGGATGGGTGTGGAAGAAGACCTGCATCGCGTTTGCGACCAGACCGTGCTGGCGACATTTCTCGGCCGCCCGACCAGCGTGGACTGCCAGAGCTTCTCGCATGTCGGTCCATGTCTCGACCGGTCGTCCGAACATCCGCGTCACCGCAGCCGTCTGCTTCTGATCCGGCGCCAGCGTGAGAGGCAGACAGGACAAGCCATTCAACTCGGCATGAGTCCTCTGCCCGGTGACCGTCATCAGCTTCCGCACATTCGCTGATGGCAGCGCAGCGAACTGCTCGACCGTGAAGACGCCGAGGTCGTTGAGCTTGGTCTGGTTGGCTCGACCGATGCCCCAGATTTCGTCGATGTGCATGGTGGCGAACGCCTCGCGGCGGGCGTCGATGTCGCTGAAGTCGGAGACACCGGTTGCGGTCTTCGCGTGCTTGTTCGCCAGCTTCGCCAACGTCTTGGTCGGCCCTATGCCGACACACGTCGGAATCTTGGTGATCTGACGCACCCGTTCTCGAACCCGGCGGCAGTAATCCACCCTCGCGAAGGCGGTGAGGTCCAGAAACATCTCGTCGATGCTGTATGGTTCGACCCGCGCGAAATGGTCGGAGAGAACCTCGAAAACCCTTCGGCTCATGTCGCCATAAAGGGCGTAGTTCGAGGACTTCGCAACGACCTCGCGATACTCCGGCTTCCGCTTCGACAGGTGCCAGACCTCGCCCATCTTGATCCCGAGGGCCTTCGCCTCGGCCGATCTGGCGATGGCGCATCCGTCATTGTTTGACAGCACGATCACCGGCTTGCCGGTCAGGCTGGGATCAAAGGCTCGTTCGCACGAGACATAGAAGTTGTTGCCGTCGATCAGGCCGAACATGGGTCAAACGTCGGTCCTGACCAGCGCGGCGATCATGGCCCAGACTTCCGTCTCATCGGAGACAGGCTGCGGCGCGTCATTCGAGGGTTCGAGCCACCACTGCCCATCCTTCTCGGTGAGAACGGCGAGGACGACATCACCGTGCAGGAAGGCGACGCAGACCTTGCCCGACCGTGGCTCGGCGTCAGTGTTGACCACAAGGATGTCGCCGCCATGGATGCCGCGCTTCCGCAGCCCTTCACCCTTGACCCTCACAGCGTATCGCTGGGGCCGACGTAGCTCCAGCAGTTCGGCCAGATCGGGCACGGCCTCAACGTGATCCTGCGCCGGGCTTTGAAAGCCCGTAGTTTCGGCACCTTTGTAAGCGGCTGCACCCATGCTGGAACATATGCAGAACATTGAGGGCAGCAAAAGTGCACTGATGACACCACCCAAAGACTTCTGTTGGCGACGTTGGGGAGAAACTCATGCCTTCCGCCGGGATATGACGGCGATTTGGTTGACGGATTCGACGTCTATGAGAGCGTGAATCTCCACAGCAAACGGAGAATGCGTGACGCCGGTCGAACAACCGCTGCGATGTCTCGCCGTCCGCGTCGTTCATGACGATGCGGGCGAGATTGATGGCATCGAACTCGAAGCATTCCTGAACCACGTCGCGGGCCGAAATCTGTGGCTTTCAACTACGGACTGGCTTTTCGTCGAGCCTCCGGCCGAGGCTGAAGGGCATGTCACCGTGCCAGTGTTGATGCCGGAGGGGATAGCAGTTCAGGCGATCCTGAACGATCTGACCAACGAACCGCAGCGGATCATGTTCGACCTGCCGACTACCCCGGCCGAAACCCGAAAATGGCGGTGGGTCGCGTTCCAGAGCGCGCCGAACAATCAAGGGCAAGGCCGCTTCCCATGGGAGGCCGCCCATGCGTGATGGAGGCTTGCTCGGCTGGTGCACGGAAGCTCTGGTGAAACTGGATGACACCGCTCCCGGTGTTCTGGCCCGTGTGTTGACGGCGGCGCCCGCTCGCAGACAGGCGATCTTCGCCGCGCTGGCCGCGCAGGAAGAAAAGGTCGGCCTCTACGATGCCGGTGACGATCTGCTACCGATGTCGTTCGCGGAGGTGATCCGCCATGGCCGCCCCGGCGACATCCTGCGACGGGCGTTCGGCGAAGTCCCTGAAGGTTTTGCCAGCATGCTGACGCAGATCGGCGAACGACCTCTGCCGCGCGCAAAGGATTACATCACCCTCCACAGCATTCTCACAGACGATGACGCGCGAGCGGCTGGAGCCTTACGCGGTGCAGGTCGGATCACCTGTCGGAAGCTGGATGTCCTGAACGCGCTCGATCCACGCTGGCGGCATGCCAACACGCTGGAGCGGATCGACAGCGGCGGCGAAGCCCTGATGTTCAATCAGGCCATCGGCTTCATTCAGTCGCTGAACTCGAAAGCGACCGATGAGGTGGTAGCTGGAGCTATCGCCGCGATGCGCCCGACCTCCACGCTGGCCCGGCTGCTCGACCGGTTCCTACAACGTGCAGATCAACTGCCCCCGCATCCCATCGCATCGGGCGACAACGAACTGCGGCCGCTGCTCACGATGAGAGACGTTTTGGACGCTGGCCGACGATATCGAAACTGCCTCCGTCATCGCCTTGCCGATGTAGCAGTTGGTCGGATGGCCTTGGCCGAGTTCCGGGGCGAATGCATTGTGGAATTTCGTCCAACGACGGGAGCGGGTTGGCTTTTCCGAGACGTCCACATCGAGCGAAATCGACCAGTGCCGCTGCGCATGTTCGCCGACGTCGAGGTGAAATGCGACGAGATCGGAATCCCCCGGATCAACGAGGCGGGAGGCGGCGACGGTCGGTCCAGCTACCGCCACTTCACGAAGGAACTGGAATGGGGCTGATCGTCACGCTGACCCCGGCACTATGATCCAGCCTTCGAGAGGCGGATATCCCACTGGTGGCTCGACGACGGTCTCTGGATGTTCAGACGCTGAATAGGCCACGACGGCGCATGCGAGGGCGTCTCGGACATCTGGTGCAGCCGGTTTGGTGATCGACTGCCGGGACAGCAAAGCGTCCATCAACTGACCGTGCCGCGTTGAACACCGTGCGTTTTTCAGGGCCACGGCTGGGTAGGTCTCGATGGCCGTCACGCCATCGGCATACCATCTCGCGCGAGGTTGAGGAGCGAGATCGGCAGCGCGGAGGAAGTGCATCGCCTTTGTCGATTGGCTTCCGATCATGTCGCGAACATTGGACAGCGGAGCGAAGCCCTGACGGATCAGGTCCAGTTCGGTCTGACGCCTCGTGTAGGGGTTATCGAAGTCACGATCCGATACGTCGGTCAGGTCGCCGCCGTTTGCCAAATCGAGCATGGCTCTCGGCCATCCAAGCGGGGCATCAATCGCGATCATGATGGCCTCGGCGTCATTAACGCTGACATCGCAGTGGCGCAGCATCGCGCGAACCAGATCGAAGCCGTTGTGGCTCGTCAGAGTTGGCCGCAGACTTCCGCGCCAAGCCTTCCCAGCCAAAGTAGGCTGACCGTCCCTCTCCAAGGTCAAGACGACAAGGGCGTCACGGGATTCACGATTGCGGTCGCAATGCCAGCCGCCGACATCCCAGCCGACGAAGAGCCTCATGCCGCGATGTCCAAGAAGGCCGCATCAAGCGCGCCCTGATGCGTGTCCAGCCAGCCTTTCGGCCGCTCGTAGTCAGGCATCAGCGTCGCCATGTGCGCCCAGAAGTCCGGGCCGTGCGAGCGGACGGTCAGGTGCGCCAGTTCATGGGCGACGACGTATTCCAGCACCGCCTTCGGCGCGAACACGAGTGTCCAGTTGATCAGGATGGAGCCGGTCGGGCCACAGGCGCCCCAGCCGGTCTTCATGTCGGCGACGCGGATGGTGCGCGGCTTCAAATCGAACCGGCGGCGATAGACAGCGGCGATGTCCATCACATCTCGACGCACGCGACGCTTCAGCCACAGCTTGATCTCGGTGGCGACGATGGCGTCCTGATCCGCTTCGCGCACCCACGATGGAAGATCGACCAGAAAGCCGTTGCGGTAGTCGATCTCGATGTGCGCGCCGTCGTGTCGGCGCACGGTCAGCCGGGCCATCCGTCCGCGATACGGAATCTTCGAGCCGGTCATGAACCGGGGCACGACTGCGCGCTTCGACGTCTTGGCCTCAAGCTCCCGCAGGGTGTTGAAAAGCCACTGCCGCTTGCGGTCGAGGAAGGCGTCGATCTCGGCGTCGTCATCGGTCGTGAGGGCCAGCACTTCGACGTGGCCGCGCGTGACCGTGATCCGCCGTTCCGACGCCGCAGCGGATCGGCGAAGTTCGTAGGCGACCTCGGTCTGACCAATGCGGACGACGCCCATCAATGGCCCTCGGCGTAGGCGTGGACGGCGTAGTCTTCGATCTCATCACGGACGGCGTTGGCGTCGTCCAGTTCGAGCGGACGCAGCAGCTTGCGGACCTCGCGGCGAAGCTCCCTTTTGTATCCGTCCATAAAGAACCAAGACGGCTGGCTGGTCTGCGCTCCGGCGTAGAGTGCACCAACCTCAACAGCCACGCCCTGAAGCGTCGTATGCTCGGCATCAGGCGCATGCGACTCCATGATCCGCAGGATGGCGAAGGCGCGCTCGTCCATGCCCAGTTCGTCATGGGCGCCCGCCTCGGCCGCGATGCCGCCAGTCAGGTCTTCAAAGTCCTTCAGGCCCTCGGCGGCGGCGATCTGGCCTTCCTCGAAGCGGCGGATGATCTCCAGCACCCGTTCGGAGAAGCGGCCGTATTGAGCCGGGTTCTTATCGACCAGTTCGCGGGTCACGCGCTTGAGTTCGACCGACTTCCGCACGAATGCCGCGTGGAGTTCTTCGTCCGACATCTCCTCGGTCTGGAAGTCGTCCTTGAATTCGGGATCGGTGATGTTGCGGAGGCGGACGGTCGTGGTCAGGCCGGTGGCCCGGACGTGCTCCTCCAGCATGTCCCTGATCTTGCCCGAGTAGGTCAGATGATCGAGGCTCTCGTCCTTGGTGATCGCCTGTTGCGCCAGCCGCAGGAAGGTCGCGGCCCACTTCATGTCCTCGGTGAAGTCGAGGATGGCCGGGTCAGGCGACAGGTCGCCATAGGTCCGCACGAAGTGGCGACCCAGCCGCTGAAGCTCGAACCAGTCGTCCTCGCGGCCATCCGCCACCAGCTTCTCGATGGCGTAGGCGGCGGCCTTCTCGTCCATGCCGTCAAGGCCCAGCAGCCGAAGCTGACGCTTGAACTCGGCGTGGGTCTTCCGCAGGTCACGACGCAGCAGGTCGAGGTCGCGCAGCGCGTTCTGAACGTCATCGGCGCGGTAGGACGACAGGGCGTCGTCGAGGTGCTGGGTGACGCCGATGTAGTCCACGATCCGGCCGTGAGGCTTATCGACGGTCGAGCCGTCCGGTCGCTTGATTGAACAGGTCCGATTGGTCCGGGCGATGGCCTGAAGCAAGCCGTGCTCGCGCAGCGGCTTGTCCAGATACATGACGTGCTCGTTCGGCGCGTCGAACCCGGTCAGCAGCTTGTCGCACACGATCAGGAAGCTCGGCTCGTCGCCGCTGCCCTTGAACGCCTTCTTGGCCGCCTTCTCTCCATCTGCGTCGAGGTAGCGAACGCGCAGTTCGGCGCGAACGGCCTCGATGTCCGCATCCTCGCTCGGCTTGTCGTCCTCTTGGCTCTTGGAGAAGACACACGCGATCATCCGCTCGGCCTTCGCTGTCGCGTCCGCCTCGGCCATGCCGTCCTTCGCCAGATCAGCGGCAATCACCCCAGCCAAGGCCAGCCGGTAGAGCACGACCGACTCGCGGTCGATGGCCACGATCTGGGCCTTGAAGCCATCCGGGCGACAGGTCTGTTTGAAGTGCTCCCAGATGTCGCGCGCGATCAATTTGATGCGCTCCGGGTGCTTGGCGATCAGGGCGAGGCTGACACCCTTCTGCTTCAGCTTCTCGCGCTTCTCGTCGGACAGATCGACGAACCAGCGGTCGAACAGGATGTCGATCTCGGCCTCATTGATCGACCATTCGGTCTTCCGACCCTCATAGAGGATCGGCACGGTGGCGCCGTCGCGCACGGCGTCGTCGATCCCGTATTTGTCGAGGTAGGTCTCACCCGGCTCGCTGAAACGGGCGTAGGTGTCCTTGTCGGCCTTCTTGATCGGCGTGCCGGTGAAGCCGAAGTAGCGGGCGTCGGGCAGAGTCGCCTGAAGGAAGGCGCCGAGGTCTTTCTCCTGCGTGCGATGGCACTCGTCCACCAACACGATCCAGTCCTCCGAGTGCGGGATCGGCTCCTTGGAGCCTTGGAACTTGAAGATGGTCGAAAGCAGGATTTGGCCCGAGCCGCCGCGCGCCACAGCCTCGCGCAATGCCTTCACGTCCGCCGCCTGTTTCGGGTTGGGCAGACCACAGGCGACGAAGGTCTTGGATATCTGATCGTCCAAGTCGATGCGGTCGGTCAGGACGAGGATGTTGGGGTTCTGGAGCGTCGGCGCATCCAGCGTCAGATGGGTCTTCAGCTTCAGGGCGAGGAACACCATCGTCAGGCTCTTGCCCGAGCCTTGGGTGTGCCAGATCAGGCCCTTTTTCTTCGTCCCCTCGGCGACCCGGTTCACGGCCTTGTTGACGGCCCGGAACTGCTGGTAGCGGCAGACCTTCTTGATCCGCCGCCCGGTGTCGGGGTCGCTCTCGAAGACGACGAAGTGGGCCAGCAGGTCCAGAAGCCGCGACGGCTCCAGCAGACACCACAGGTCTTTGGTCAGGTCGTCACCGAACTCGTCGCGGGTGCGCGGCCACGGGTCGGGCCAAGGCGCATAGAATTTCGCCGGGGCGCCGGTCGCGCCATACAGCGTCGCCATGCCGTCCGTGACGATGTTGAAGGCATTAGGGTAGAACAGGCGCGGGATGTCGCGCTCATACTGCTTGATCTGCTCGAACGCCTGACCCGAACGATCCGCCGCCTTCAGCGGACACTTCGCCTCGATCACGACCAGCGGGATGCCGTTCACGAACACCACAAGATCGGCGATGCGCGACCGCTGCGCTTCCACTTTGAACTGGCGCACGACGTGGTAGCGGTTCCTATCTGGTCGCTTGAAGTCGATCAGGGCGACAGGCTTGTCCTTGGCCTCCCCCTTCAGCCGCCGGGAATAGGCGCCGCGTAGACGACGTTGCCATTCCTCGTTGTCCGACAGCGTGGACAGGTCGCTGTAGATCGCCTCGGCGTCCTCGTCGCCCAGCCCCTCGTTCAGGGTCTGAAGGGCTTCGATTATCACCGGCTTCAGAAGGACGCGGTTCGCCTCCTGCCGCATCAGCATCGCCGCCTCGTGATGAAGCGCGACGTAGCCCATCGCCGTCAAGGCATCGAGCGCGGGCTTCTCGGCGAGGCGGTATTCGCTCATGCGGGCACCCTGACACGGCCGGAGAGAAGTTCGTCCCGGATCGCGGTTCGAACCGTGGCGAGCGACTGGTCCATTGTTCGACCCCGCTCAAAGCTCTCAATGCTTGCCACTATTTCAACTTGCTCCGCTGCGGGCGGAACGGGGACCAGCAGATGCCGAAGCGAACCAGCATTCAGGTTCTGCTGCGCTCCTCCTGCTTGAAGCCGCAGCACTTCGCGCTTGCCGCGTTCGGAATTAATCCAGCCGCATAGATAGCTGGGTAGCACCAAATCCTGTTTAGGACGCGAGATCAGGGTCGTGAACGTCTGACAGCCACCAAGCTCGGGCGGCACCACGGCGGAGCGACCGGGATAGCCAGTCCGCATTGTGATCACATCACCGGCTTGAAGCCGCTTCGACGCATACTGCTCATCGTATTGGGGCGTGACGCGAAGGAGATCGGTGAGGTCCAGTGAACCAAACAGGATGTTCTGGTTCCTGATGAGCGGGATGCCTTCGGGCGAGTAGGCGTGCGTAGCTGATGAAGCGATGCCCACGCCGACCATCGAACACAGTGAACCCCACTCCTTCACCGACCAGTGAGAGGGCAACACGCCGAGTTCGGTTTCTCGGAGGTCATGCGACACTCCCGCACCTGTGAAGAGGCTACCAACCAGACTGTCGCCAAGACGTGCTTCCATTGAGGAGACCTCTTTCGCGTTGCGGGAAGCCTCATCCATGGAGCGCAGCACCTCGGCAATTCTCCGCTGCTCGTCGAGCGGGGGAAGCAAGACGGGTTCAAGGTAAGCCTTATCCCGGTTCAGGCCGGGCACACCCGTCGCCTCAATCAATTTAGGAAGGCGCGCGTGCTCCAGCGTCGCCGCCAGCCAATCAAAGTCACATTGGACGCGAGGGACAACGAAATAGGTCGTGTCGATAGGCCAGAAGGGTCCGCTCGTGACCGTCACCGATCCGGCCGTGCCCTTGCGGCCGACGACAACTCCACGCTGGTTCACCAGAGCAGTGGAGTGCTGGCCGCAAACACCGTTAGACCCATATACAGGTATGTTGCCGGGTTCGCGCGCCAACGTAGAAAGTGCGCGGCCGTATTCCAAACGGATCAGGTCACCGAGTGTGACCGACCGCCACCCCTCCGGCACCTCACTCGACATAGCCGAGCCTCTTCAGGTGCCCGAACATCACGGCCTCCGCCTCGTCGCGCTTGGCGATCAGGTCTTGGAGCTTGGCGACCTCGGCGGCGACATCGACGATCTCTGCATCCGCACCGGTCTGGACGTAGCGGCTGATGTTCAAGTTGAAGCCGTTGGCCTCGATCTCACTGACCGGCACGACGCGTGCCAGCTTCTCGATGTCGTCGAAGCCATGGAAGGCGTCGGCCAGCGTTCGCAGATTGGTGTCGGTCAAATGGTTCTGCGCCTTGCCCGGCGTGAAAGTGGCATCGCCGTTGACGACCAGCACCTTCCCCTTCCGCTCGGCGGGCTTGGTCTTGCGAATGATCAGGATCGCCGCCGGGATGCCCGCGCCATAGAACAGGTTGGGCGCCAGCCCGATCACCGCCTCGATGATGTCGGCCTTCAGCATGGCCTCACGGATGCGACCCTCGGCGCCGCCCCTGAACAGGACGCCGTGCGGCACCACCACGCCAAGGATGCCGTCGTCCTTCAGCGAGGCGACCATGTGCTGGACGAAGGCGAGATCGCCATACCCCTTGGGCGGCACACCGTATTCGTCCCGACCGAAGGGATCACCGTTGGTCCAGACCTCGTGGCCCCAGACTTTTTGTGAGAAGGGCGGATTAGCCAGCACCCGGTCATAGGCCCCGACACCGGGCGTGAACTCCTGCGCGCGCGGGTCGTATCGCTTCGGATCAAGAATTGTGTCGCCCTTGGCGATGAAGGCGTCGTCGATGTCGTGGAGGAAAAGGTTGATCTGGGCGATGGCCCAAGTGTCCAGTTCCTTCTCCTGCCCGTAGAGGGATAGGCTGCGCGGGTCTTGGCCCTTGTCCTTCAGGTGCTGGGCCGCCTCCAGCAGCATACCGCCCGAGCCGCAGGTGGGGTCGTAGATCGACATGCCCGGTTGAGGATCGAGACACTCGACGATCAGCTTCACGACCTGCCGAGGCGTGTAGAACTCGCCGCCCTTCTTGCCCGCGCCTTCGGCGAACTGCTCGATCAAATACATGTAGGCGTCGCCCAGCATGTCTGGCGGCACGTCACTATTCCGCAGTCGATGCTTCTCGAAGTGCGCGAGCAGCTTCTCCAGCCGCGCGTCGGGGAAGCGTTCCTGATTGGCGAAGTCCACGTCCCCGAACACGCCGCGCAGACGCAGGTTGGCGTCTTCGATGGCGGCGAAGGCGTTGTTCAGATGCTGGCCGATCTGGGTGGCGTGCTTCCTGACCGCGTTCCAGTGGTGCTGCGGCGGAACATGGAAGCGGTGCTCGTCAGGATCGGCCGCCTCCTCGCGGTCGCCGGTCTCGGCCAGCAGCACCTCGAACTCCTCATCCCAGACGTCGCACAGGCGCCGGTAGAAGAGCAGGGCGAAGATGTAGTCCTTGAACTTCCCAGCATCGACATGGCCGCGCAGGATGTCGGCCGCTTGCCAAAGATGCCGTTCGAGTTCCGATTGCGTAAGCGTAGCCACTGAAGCCCCCAGTGCGATGACCGCACGGGATCGTTGAATCGAGGTATGACGGCAGGGTCAAGGTTGGAAGCTGGAGGAAATGATGGTGGTGGATTGGACGAAGCTCTGGCCGCTGGCCCTGACCTCTTCGGTCATCGCGGCATTCCTTACCTACGGCCTTGGCCTG
>AMYY01000009.1 GCA_000335735.1 alpha proteobacterium L41A
ACCGCCAAAAGCCGTGGGGCTTTCTGACGTCTGGCGGTCAGAGGCCGAGACGCGGCCAAACTGCCGTGGACCTGAAGACCGAACCTGCCCAAGCATTCCAACAGATAGAAATCCATGCGGCAGCGTCACGTCACCGAGGTTACGGACACCCGTTTGATGGAAGACATCGCCTAGCTGGCGTCGGCGGATTCGACGTAAAGGTGCGCCTCGACGCCATCCGTTTTTTGGGCCAGACTCGGCACTTCGTCGAGCTGGCGAAGGCTGGTGAACAGACCGCGTTCCTCACGATAGCGGACAATCTCACACCCATGGCCACGCAAGAGTTCAACGCCATCCAGTTCGGCCGCGGTGGCGGTGTTCAAGTCAATCATCTCAGGCGATCCATAGTACAGCCTCCCGGCCGGTGGCCGACGAGGTGCGCGGCCGGCGACTTCGCGGGCTGGTGAAAAGTTCAAGCGCTTGGGACGGACGGAAGGCAAGCCACACCTGGAAACAGGTCGAAGGCATTGACAGCCCCTAGATCCCGCCGCTTCGCACGACGATGACTGCGATCAGCGTCAGGAAGACGACGGCTGCGGCAGCTATGGCGAGAGCCGTGATACGAAAGGCGCCGCGTGTCGGCTTGTCGGGTCGGTCTTCGTAGCCGATCGGGACTTTGCGGGGTTCTTTGTCGGTCATGGGCGATCAACGCACGGAGGCGGTTCGCGTTCGCCGACGCGTGAGAGCCTTCGGCGCAGCCAAGGCCGCGCCGAAGGCTCAAGGTTCGTCAGAAGCGGTAGGCGACGCCGACCCGCAGGTTGCGGCCCGGCAGAGGGGCGATGTCCTTGAGGAAGGACACGTGTTCGCGGGCCTCCTCGTCCGTCAGGTTCCGCGCCTCGGCGAACAGGGTGACGTTCTGCTGGGTGAAGGGGCGGACCGCGACCGAGGCGTTGACCAGGGTGTAGTCGTCGGTTGGTAGTTCGAACGCGTTGGCGACCCGGTCCTGTTCGCCGACGTGACGAACCTCGGCGCTGGCGTCGAACTTGGTCGATGTCCACGCCAGACGTCCGGTGACGGAGTAGGGCGGGATCCGCGCGGCAGGACCGAAGTCCGTCTGGGCGTGGACATAGTCGGCCGCGCCTTCCAGCGACAGTTTGCGATCGCCGTCCTGCCAAAGCGCATAGGCGCCTTCCAACTCGAAGCCATAGAATTTGGCGTCGGTCTGGACGAACCGATAGATGGGGAAGAACTCGTCCTCTTCCTCGAAATAGAACTGGTCGCCCGTCGGCCGTTCGTCGATGAAGCCGTTATACCAGGAGTGATAAACGTGCAGATCGCCGGTGAACCGGCCGCGATCATAGTGGGCAGTGCCTTCCAGCGTCGTCACCTTCTCGGAGTTCAGCGTCAGGTCGCCGGTCTCGTAGGCGGCGGTGGCGATGTGGACGCCGTCGGCGAACAGCTCGACCTCGCTGGGCGCGCGCTCGTTGTGGGCCAGGCTGAGGCCCAGGAACAGACCGGCTGTCGGGCGGATGAAAGTGGCGGCGGACGCCGACCAGTTGTCGAACTCGCGCGTGACTTCGCTGGCGCCCCCGATGGGCGTGCCGCTGAGTTCGCGACGGTCATAGCGCAGGCCGCCCTCGAAACCATGGTTGCCGAGGTCCAGACGCTGCACCGTATAGAGGCCCAGTTCGTCGATCTTGACGCTGGGCACGAAGGCCTCCTCGCCGATCGCTTCGAAGTTACGCGACAGGGCCTGAACCCCGACAGCGCCGTTCCAGCCGTTGCGTTCGCGCTGGACCAGGTCCGCACGGCCTTCCCAGCCGTCGGAGTTGAAGATGGTGCCCGGTTCGCCCACGGCCTCAAATTCGGTGTGGGTGTAGTCGGCATGGCCATAGGAGCCGCGCAACGCCGAGAAGGGGCCGCTGTCAAAACGGTATTCGCCGCGCGCGTCCCAGCGCTTCTGGTTCAGCTTGATGAAGACCGATTCCTCAGCGACCGTGCCGTATTCGCTGTCGGTGTTCTTGTAGGAGACGCCGGCGAAGCCCTTGTCGCCGATGTAGGAACCGCCGACGCCCCAGGCTTCCAGATCGGTATAGCTGTTGGGCTGGGTCCCGGTGTCCTCGCGCGCAAGGCCTTCGGCGGCGGCGCGCCTGGCGGAAATGGCCGGGGCGGGGATGTCGTAGTCGTCGGTCTTGCGCTTTACCCCATCGACGTTGAAGGCGAAGTTTCCACTGCCGACGGTCACGCGTCCAAAGGCGCTGCGGCCGTTATCGACGCTGGATGCCTGGGTGGAGACCACGCCGGACACGCCCCCCTCGGGGATTTCGGTGGGGATGCGGTCGTCCAGAACATTGACCACGCCGCCGATGGCCGAGCCGCCATAGACCAGCGTCGCGGGCCCGCGAATGATCTCGATACGATTGGCCTCTGCCGGATCGGTGGCCACGGCGTGGTCGGGTGATACCGAACTGGCGTCGATCAGGCCGATGCCGTTGGTCAGCACCTGGACGCGCGGCCCGCTGAGGCCGCGAATGACGGGTCGGCTGGCGCCCGGCGCAAAGTCAGTCGAACGGATGCCCGGACGCCCGCTCAGCATGTCGCCGAGCGAGGCCGCCGGCGCCGTGGCCAGGGTCTGTTCGTCCACGACGTCCGTCGCGATCACCGAGGCCCGCTGGCTTATGCCATAGGGCGCGCCCGTCACGATGATATCGCCCAACTCCGCCGGGGCTTGCGGAGCGGACTGCGCGGCGGCGGCGCCGGCCAGAATCGTGGAGCCTGCGGCCGCCATGAGCAGGGATCGCGAGACGCTTGAGGGACGCATGGAAAAACTCTCAGCCTGGGGAGGAAGTGATTTGTTACGAGATAACGTCACATAGGCTTTTCGCAATCAAGAACCCGACGACGATTTTATGTCGGACGTGTCTTCGCGAGCATCGCGCGCCGGAGACGACGTTGTGGAATATGTTGGAGGAAATGGCGCACCCGACAGGATTCGAACCTGTGACCTCTGCCTTCGGAGGGCAGCACTCTATCCAGCTGAGCTACGGGTGCGTCGGCCGGCGCGACGCCGGAACAGGCCGCTTACAGCATGGCGCAAGCGGCCTCAATCCCGAATGCGCGGATGACGACCGGATGGCCGCCATCAATCACCGACAAGGAAGGCCAACGGCCTCAAGCAGCACGAAGCGCGATAGGCCCAAAAAGAAAGCAGTAGGGCGCTCGCCCTACTGCGCCGTCATGCCGCCGTCGATCTTGAACTCGGACCCCGTGACGAACTTGGATTCGTCGGAGGCCAGATAGAGGACGCAGTAGGCGACGTCGTCCGGTTCGCCGATCCGCTTCAAGGGAATGCCCCGCGCGAGGCGTTCGTGCGCCTTGTCCTCGTCCCCGCCCGCCATGGCGATGAAAGGATCCAGGATCGGCGTCTTGATAAAGACGGGATGGACCGAGTTGCAGCGCACGTTCCATTCGGCCTTGGCAGCCTCCAGCGCCAGCGTCTTGGTGTACATCCAGACCGCCGCCTTGGTGGCGTTGTAGGCGCCCATGCCGGGGGCCGCCGCGAGCCCTGCGATCGAGGAGATGTTGATGATCGAGGCCGGAGCCGAGGCGCGCAGATGCGGCATGGCGTGTTTGGCGCCCAGCATGATCGAGCGCAGATTGATCTCATACTGACGCTGCCAGTTCTCGACCGTGTCCTGTTCAACAAAGGCCAGGGGGCCGCCGACGCCGGCGTTGTTGACCAGCACCGACAAGCCGCCGAGGTCGGCGACGGCGGCGGCGATCACAGCTTCCCATTCGGCCTCGCTGGCCACGTCGTGGGCATAGGCGAAGGCGGCGTCCGGGATTTCCGCATTGATCCGGCTCGCCAGGGCCTGGGCGCGAGCGGCGTCGATGTCGGTGACGGCGACGCGGGCGCCTTCGCGGGCCAGCATGAAGGCCATGGCCTCGCCCAGGCCGCCGGCCGCGCCGGTGATCAGGGCGGTCTTGCCGGCGACGCGGCCGGGACGCGCGGACCCGCTCACGACTTCACCCCCATGCCGGCGGCGGCGTCGTCAATGAAGCGGGCCAGGGTCACGTCCTTGTCCGTCACGCCATCGGCGTCGTGGGTGGTGAGCAGGATCTCGACGCGGTCATAGACATTCGACCATTCGGGATGGTGGTCCATCTTGTCGGCCATCAGGGCGACGCGGGTCATGAAGCCGAAGGCGGCGTTGAAATCCGCGAACTTCAGCGTCCGCGTGATGGCCGGGCGATCGCCGTCGTGCGCGCGCCAGGCGGGCAAATCTTTCAGCGTTTCCGCTACGTCAAGCCGAGTGTCGGTCATCGCGTTTCCTCTTTTTCCATTTTGCGTAGGGCGCCTGATGAATGGCGGCAAGCGGCGAAGCCGTACAGATTTCGTCCAGGGAACCTATGGTCAAGCTTGTGCATTGATCGAGCAGTGATCGTCGCTCTTCGGCGTCATCGGTCGCCAGCGGGGTTAGGATGGGAAATCTCTGGATCGCCGCTCTGGATGCGGCCGACCGCAAGCGGATCGAACCGCATTTGAAAGAGCGCCAGATCACACGCGGACAGATGCTCTATGACGCCGGCGAAGCGGTCAATCAGGTCTGGTTCCCGATCAAGGGCGTGGTGTCGCTGATGACCATCCTGCCGGATGACAAGATGGTGGAGACGGCCGCCATCGGCCGAGAAGGCCTGATCGGCGTCACCTGCGGGCCGTTCAACGCCCGCGCCGCCAGCCGGGCCATTTCGCAGCGCGACGGCGTTGCGGCCCACTGCTCGGCCGAAATGTTCGGCGAGGCCTTGGAAAAAAGCGAGACGCTGCGCTCCGCCCTGTCGCGCTTCACCGAAGGTTTGATGGCGCAGGTGCAGCAGGCGGCCGCTTGCAACGCCCAGCATCGGCTGGACGAACGGTTGGCCCGCTGGCTTCTCATGCTCCACGATCGGGCCGAGGATGACCGGATCGACCTGACGCAGGCCGATATCGCCGGCATGCTGGGCGTGCGTCGCGCCACGGTGTCCGAGGTCGGCACGGTGCTGGAGCGCAAGTCGCTGATCCAGCGTGGCCGCGGCTGGGTAAAGGTGCTGGATCGCGACGGCCTGGAGGCGGCGTCGTGCGGCTGTTACGGCCTGATGCGCGACGTGATGAAGGATTTGAAACTGCCGCAGCCCGAAGCGGCCTGATCGAGTGTCTCATCGGATGACGGGGGCGCTGCGACGCGCTAGACGACGACTATGACCGACGCCTTCCCCCACGGCCCGCATTCGTCGGGTGATCGTTCTTCCTTCGGCTTTCGCGACGTGGATGCGCGCGAGAAGGTGAAGATGGTGCGCGGGGTCTTCGATTCCGTCGCCTCCAACTACGATGTGATGAACGACCTGATGAGCGTGGGCGTCCACCGCATCTGGAAGGACATCGCCGCCGCCAAGCTGAATCCGCGTCCGGGCGAGACCATTCTGGACGTCGCAGGCGGCACCGGCGACATGGCGCGTCGCTATTCCAAGATGGCGCGCGCGGCGCAGGAGCGGCGCGGCGGCCAAGACGCCAATGTCATCGTGCTGGACTACAACGCCGAGATGATCCTGGCGGGCGTCCAAAAGGGCGGCGAACCGGAGATGCAGTGGAGCGTCGGCGACGCCATGAACCTGCCGCTGCCGGACGCCTCGGTCGACGCCTATTCGATCAGTTTCGGCATCCGCAACGTGGCCCATATCGACAAGGCCCTGGCCGAGGCGCGCCGGGTGCTGAAGCCGGGCGGTCGGTTCCTGTGCCTGGAGTTTTCGCGCCCCACGACCACGCCGATCCGCAAGGTCTATGACGCCTGGTCCTTCCACGCCATTCCGCGCATCGGCGGTTGGGTCGCCAAGGATCGCGACAGCTATCAGTATCTGATCGAGAGCATCCGTCGCTTCCCCGATCAGAATATGTTCAAGGGCATGATCGAGGACGCCGGCTTCCGCCGCGTGTCCGTGACCAATCTGTCGGGCGGGATCGCCGCCATCCATCATGGGTGGGCGATCTGACCAGCCGGATCTATCGCACGGCCCCGCCGCCGCCCGCGACGGTCGCGGTCCAGAACCCGGTTGCGTCCTTCCTGCGTCTGCTGGGCTGGCTCTGGGTCCTGGCGCGTCATGACGCACTGATCCCGCGCGAGGTGACCCCTCTTCTGCCGGCCTGGACGAGGCCGTTCGCCCGGTTCGTGCAACTGTTTTCAGGTCGCGCCGGGCGTCAGGGGCGGCCGGGCCAAAGGCTGGGCAAGGCGTTCGAGCATCTGGGCCCTGTGGCGATCAAGCTGGGCCAGGTCCTGGCCACGCGCGCCGACATCTTCGGGCTGGAATTCGCGCGCGACCTTGGTCGGTTGAAGGACGCCCTGCCGCCGTTCTCTCTGGAAGAGGCGCGCCGCGAGATCGAGAAATCGCTGGGTCGTCCGCCCGAAAGCCTGTTCATCGACCTCAGCCCGCCGGTCGCCGCCGCCTCCCTGGCCCAGGCGCATCGCGCAACCCTGGCCGATGGGCGGGCCGTCGCGGTCAAGGTGCTGCGGCCGGGCGTCGAGCGGCGGGTCGCCAATGGCCTGGACTCGATGCGGCTGGCTGCGCGGCTGGTCTGGCGGCTTGTGCCGATGGCGCGGCGGCTGGAGCCGTCCGCCTTTGTCGAGACCATCGCCAACTCGCTGGATCTGGAGCTGGACATGCGGCTGGAGGCCGCCGCCGCCAGCGAGATGGCCGAGGTGCTCGCCAAGGACGGATATATGTCCGCCCCGGCCGTGATCTGGGACGGGGTGGGCAAGCGCGTGCTGACGCTGGAGTGGGCGCAGGGCGTGCCCATGACGGATCCGGCGCTTACGGACCTGCCGGGCATCGACACGGATCAGCTGGCCGACAATGTCGTGCGCGCCTTCCTGGTTCAGGCATTGGACCACGGGGTGTTTCACGCCGATCTGCACGAGGGCAATCTGTTCGCCAGCGCGCCGGCGCATCTGACCGCCATCGACTTCGGCATCGTCGGACGCTTGGGCCCGGCCGAGCGGCGCTATCTGGCGGAGATTCTGTGGGGCTTCATCAGCCGCGACTACGACCGGATTTCGCGCGTGCATTTCGAGGCCGGCTACGTCCCGCCGCACCATTCGGTCGAAACCTTCGCCCAGGCCCTGCGCGCGGTCGGCGAACCGGTGATCGGCCGCGCCGCCAGCCAAGTGTCGATGGGCCGGCTCCTGGGCCAACTTTTCGAGATCACCGCCCTGTTCGACATGCGGCTTCGGCCCGAACTGATCCTGCTGCAAAAGACCATGGTCTCGGTCGAGGGCGTGGCGCGGCGGCTGCAACCCGATCACGATCTGTGGAAGGCCGCCCAGCCGGTGGTCGAACGCTGGATCCGCCGCGAGCTGGGACCGCAGGCCCAGGCGCGTGATGCGATCAACGAAATGATCGCCGCGGCCCGCGCCATTTCGCGCCTGGTTCAGGAGCCGCCGCGCCCGGCGGCCGTGGTCATCGAAAAGTCGGGAACTCCGGCTTGGGTGGCGGCTTCAGTCACGGTCGCGGTCATCGCGGCCCTGGCGGCCCTGGGCCTTTCGCTCTGGCCCTATCTGACCTGACCGGAGCCTTCGCTATGAAGCCGACCCTGATGAAGACCGCTATCGCCGCCGCCGTGCTGCTGGCGCCCCTGCCCGCCCTGGCTCAGGCCGCCGCCGGCGCCGTGCCGAACGCCTTCGACCGCCCGGCTCAAACCGCAGCGCCTCAAGCCCGACCCGCCGCTGCGCCCGCAACGGCGTCGGCCGCCCAGGCTCCCGACATCGCCCGTTCCGAAGAGGCGCTGCGCGCCGTGATCGCCGGCGCCCAGGGGACCGGCTTCGACTATTCGGATTTCACAACGGGTCTAGGAACCCAGATCCGTCAGCAGGAGGCCCAGGTGGTCCCGCTGATTAAGGGCTTCGGCGCTGTGAAGACTGTCGAGTACGTCAAGCAGGAAGGCGAGGCCCAGATGTTCAAGGTCACCTTCGACAATCAGGTCACCGAATGGCTGATCGGCTTCGACGCCGAGGACAAGATCGCCGCCCTGCTGTTCCGCCCGGCCGAGCGCTGATCGTCAGTCCAGCGACGGCTTGCCGCGCCCGGACTTGATCGAGGCGCGAGTCGTCTTGGCCTTGAGGCGGCGTTCCTTGGACGCCTTGGTCGGGCGGGTCGGCACGCGATAGACGGGGCGGATCGAGGCCTCGTCCACCATGGCCTGAAGCCGCTCGATGGCGTCGGCGCGATTGCGCTCCTGGGTGCGGTGCCGGACGGCAGTGATCAGGATCACGCCTTCCAGCGTCAGCCGACTGCCGGCCAGCTTCATCAGCCGCGCCTTGACCGGGTCGGTCAGCGACGGCGAGTTCTTCACATCGAACCGCATCTGAACGGCGGTCGAGACCTTGTTGACGTTCTGCCCGCCCGGCCCGCCCGCGCGGTAGAAGTGAAACTCCAGCTCGTCCTCGGGGATGACGGTGGTCATGTCGCCGCCTTGCGCGCCTTGACCACGGCCCGATCCAACGCCTGCAGGAAGCGCGAACGGTCAGCGGCCGAGAACGGCGGCGGACCGGATGTGGCCACGCCCATCGACCGCAGATGCTCGCCCACCATCCGTACCGCCAGGGCCGAGCCGATGGAATCCGGGGTGAAAGGCTGGCCGTTCGACTTCAGCGCCTGGGCGCCCGACTTCAGACAGCGGTCCGCCAGGGGGATGTCGGCGGTGACGACCACGTCGCCCACGCCCGCCCGCTCAGCGATCCAGTCGTCGGCGATGTCGGGGCCGGCGTCCACCACCACCTGTTCGATCAGCGGCTCACGCGGAACCTGCATCCAGGTGTTGGAGACGACATAGGTCTTCAGCCCATAGCGGCGGGCGACGCGATACACCTCTTCCTTCACGGGGCAGGCGTCGGCGTCGATGTAGAGCACGGTGGGCATGGGCCTGACCTAGCGCGGACGCGGCCAATGAAAAAGGGCGGGACCGTCCGGCCCCGCCCTTTCCGTTCAGACCGCAGCGGTCCTCAGTTGCGATAGGCCGGCGGCATCGGCGTCTGCTGGCGATAGCGGTCGCGCAGCATCAGCGGGCGGCTGGTCAGGGGCTGTTCGACGCCATTGACGAAGACGGCCGACGGCTGGCTGAGCGGCTCCAGCGGATCGCCGGACCAGACCACCACGTCACCCGCTGCGCCCGGTGCGATCTGGCCGAACTGACCGGCCATGCCGAAGATCCTGGCCGGATTGACCGTCAGGGCGGCGATGGCGGCGCCGTAGGGCAGGCCGTGCGACACCGCGTTGCCGGCGTTGTAGCGGGCTTCGCGGGCGCGGTGGGTCGAACCCTCGTTGCCCTTGATCGCGATGACGACACCCGCCGCGTTCAGAGCCGCTGCGTTTTCCGCCCGCGCCGCCCGCATCTCGAAATCGCTGGGCAGGTTGGAGATGGGGTTCAGCAGGACGGGCACGCCGGCGGCGGCGATGTCGCCGGCGACCAGCCACCCCTCCTCCGCCCCATCCAGGATCAGCTTGATCCCCTCTTCGCGGGCCAGGCGCAGAACCTGCTGAATGTCCGAGGCGCGGTGAACGGTGACGATCAGCGGCATCGTCCCGTTGGCGACGGGAATCAGAGCCTCGAGATCGGCGCGCGACAGGCTGAGGTCACGCAGGCCCGCCCGCTCATAGGCCGACTTGTTGCGGGCATAGAGGCGAACCTCCGACAGCGTCTCCTTGAACAGGACGAATTGCGCCCCGCGCGCGCCGCCGGCGATGCCTGCGCCCGCTTCGCCGAAGGGGGCGACCATGGCCACGCGCGGCTTGACCAGGATGTTCGAGCCCTGGCCCAGATTGATGATCGCCGCCTGACCTGCGAACAGGCCCGGCGTCTGATAGCCGCCGTCGCCGGCGCCGGCCGTCTCGTCCTCATGCACATGGCCGCCGGACGAGCCGGGGTGCTGGGGCACGACCACGGCGCGGGTGATGCCGCCCAGCCGCGCGACCGGCAGGGTGAAGGACCAGGGGTCCAGACCATACGAGATGTCGAAGGCGGCGCTGAGGGTATTGGAGGCGTTGCGCAACTCATTGGTGCCGCGGACCGACCCGACCTCCGTTCCGGCAAGGCCAGAATCGACGGCGATGAAACCGGGGGCGACCGTCTTACCGGCCGCGTCGATGACGCGGGCGCCGGACGGCGCGCCGCCCGAGCCCACCGACACAATCTTGCCGTCGCGGATCACGACCGTGCCGTTCTCGATCACGGAGTTGCCGGTCAGGATGCGCCCGCCGACAATGGCGACGGTTTCCTGCGCCATGGCAGGGACGGCGAGAGACAGGGCCGCGACGGCGCCCGCGAGGATGTGAGACAGGCGCATCAGCGGGCTCCTTCCGTGACGTTGGCGGCGGTCAGGCCATAGCCCGGCTGACCCAGTTCGAAGTCGCTGGTCGGTTGATAGGCGGGGTTGCTGCGATCAAAGGTCAGGGCGCCGTCGATGAAGACCTGATCGGCGCGGGCGTAGATCGAAAAGGGATCGGCGCTCCAGATCACCACGTCGGCGCGCTTGCCGGGCTCCAGCGACCCGGTCTGGTCGGCGATGCCGATGGCCTTGGCGGCGTTGGAGGTGATCCAGCCGATGGCGTGTTCTTCGGAAATATTCAGCCCGGCGCGGCGACCGGCCGACAGGGCGGCCGCGGCTTCCTGGTTGAGCCGTTGGGTCAGTTCGGCGTCGTCGGAGTGGATGACGGCGCACGATCCCTGCTGGGCGTCGACCAGAGCGGCGTTCTCCTCAATGGCGTCCAGGGCCTCCATCTTGAAGCCCCACCAGCCGGTCCACATGGCCGCGCAGATGCCGTTGGCGGCCAGTTGCGGCGCCAGCTTGTAGGCCTCGGTCGCGTGGTGGAAGGTGGTGATGCGGTAGCCGAACTCCTTGGCCATATCCATCATCAGCGCCATCTCGTCGGCGCGGTAGCAGTGGTTCTGGATCAGGATCGAGCCATCCAGAACGCCCATCAGGGTCTCGTTCTGAAGGTTGCGGGTCGGGGCGGCGCCTTCGCCGTCCTCGCGCCACTTGTCCCATTTGGCCTTGTAGTCGCGCGCGGCGATGAAGGCGGCGCGATAGCCAGCCATATTGCCCATGCCCGTCGCCGGGCTCTGGTTGCGCCCGCCATAGACGCGCGACGGGTTCTCGCCGCAGGCCATCTTGACCGTATAGGGCGCAGCCGGGAACTTCAGCCCTTGCATGGTGATCGATGGCACGTTGCGGATCGTGACGCCGCGTCCGCCGAACAGATTGGCCGAGCCGGGCAGGATGTGAAGCGTGGTCACGCCGCCGGCGCGGGCGGTGTTGAAACCGGGGTCCTGGGGCCACAGCGAATGTTCGGCCCAGACCTGGGCGGTGTTCGGGCTGGTCGCCTCGTTGCCGTCGCTCATGCCCTGAACCCCGGGCGAGGGATAGACGCCCAGGTGGCTGTGCACGTCGATGACGCCGGGGGTGACATAGCGGCCCCGCGCCTCGACGACGCGATAGCCGGCAGGGACGGGGGTCGAGGCTTCGCCGACGGCGGCGATCTTGCCGTCCGTGACCACGACCACGCCGTTCTCGATCTTGCGATCCGTGCCGGTCAGGACGGTGGCTCCGACCACGGCGAAGTTCTCGCGCGGCAGGGGCTGATAGGTGGAGGGATAGGGATCCAGCGTCGTCGCGGGATCCAGACCGGCGGCCAAAGTCCGGTCCCTCGACGGTTTCGCGGCCGTATCATCAGGGGTCGAGCCGGTGGTGGCGCAGGCCGACAGGCCCAGCACGGCGCATGTAATGGCCGCGAGGCCGACGCCCCGCAGATGATGTCCGATCATCGAAATCCCTCTCCCGCGAAGCGTCAGCCCCGACGCCGCTTGTGACGGGCATAGAAGGGCGTTCGGCCGCGACCGTCAAAAGGTTTCGGCGTCCGTCTTCTGGACGCCTGCATCCGCGACGGCTAACGGCAGGCGCATGAACGCCGATGACCGTCCCGAGGACGAAAACCCGCATCTCGACCGCCCGCTGCGATCGTTCGGCCGCATCAAGGCCCGTCCCATCAAGCCCCGCCAGGCGGCATTGATGGAGACCCTGCTGCCCAAGATCGCCTTGCCCGATCCCAAGGCCGGGCCGCTGGATCCCAAGACGATGATGCCCGAGGCGACCGAGGTCTGGCTGGAGATCGGCTTCGGCGGCGGCGAGCATATGGCCGCCCAGGCGGCGACGCGGCCCGACGCCCTGGTGATCGGCTGCGAGCCTTTCCTGAACGGCGTCGCCTCGGCCCTGCGTCATGTCGAGGAGGGCGGACTGAAGAACATCCGCATCCATGCCGACGACGCGCGCGACCTGGTCGACGCCCTGCCGGACGCCTCGGTCGACCGGGTGTTGATCCTGTTCCCCGACCCCTGGCACAAGGCGCGCCACAACAAGCGCCGCCTGCTGCAGGACGAGACGGCCCAGGCCTTCGCGCGCATCCTGAAGCCCGGCGGGACCCTGCGTTTCGTCACCGATTGGCTGGACTACGCCGAATGGGCGTTGGAGAGGCTGAATCGCACGCCGGGCTTGGAGCGAATGGGTCCAGCCGATCAGGACTGGTTCGTCGCGCCCGCCGACCACGTCGTGACCCGCTACGAAGAAAAGAAGCTGGGCGACACCACCCCGGTCTTTCTGGAGTTCGTACGCCGTTAAACAAGGGAAGCGTGACGACGCAGGATTTCGACGGGACGAAGACGTCTTGTCGCAACGTGCCGTCGTTACGGGTTTCTACCTAGCGGCGGCGTTTCGCCAAAATTAACATCCTTGGCTGAAATGTGATGCTTCGACTTTAATATCGGAACGTCACATGAAAACCCTGTCGATCGGCGGCCGGATCAACCTTCTCACGCTGGTGACCATAGCGGGTCTGCTGATCGTCACCGGGCTGGGCCTGTTTCAGGTCAACAAGGTGATGCGCGACGACATTGCCGACAGGACCAAGAAGGCCGTTGAGATCGCCTACAGCGTCGTCGCCCACTATCAGGCCGAAGAGCAGGCCGGGCGCCTGACGCGCGAACAGGCTCAGGACGCGGCAAAGGTCGCAGTCGGCGCCATGCGCTATGGCCAGGACGACTATTTCTGGATCAACGACATGCATCCCACCATGGTGATGCATCCGATGAAACCGGCGCTCAACGGCACGGACCTGAGCGCCAAGACGGACGCCGACGGCGTGCTCATGTTCAAGGAGTTCGTGTCGGTCGTTCAAAAGGACGGCCAAGGCTTTGTCGATTACCAGTGGGACAAACCCGGTCACGAAGAGCCTGCGCCGAAGATTTCCTACGTGAAGGGGTTTGCCCCTTGGGGCTGGGTGATCGGTTCCGGCGTCTACACCGACCAGATCGCCGCCGCTGTCGGCAAGGCCGCGCTGACACTGGGCGGTCTGGCGCTGTTGGTCGCGTGCGCCGCCGGGGCGGCCGGCTGGTTCATCGGCCGGTCGGTGTCCATGCCCGTGGTGGCCTTGGGCCGCCGTATGCGCGGTCTGGCCGACGGCGACAGAGGGTCTGACATCCCCGGGGTGGCGCGCGGCGACGAAATCGGACAGATGGCCGCCGCCCTGGCCATCTTCCGCGACGCCGCCATCGAGAAGGATCGGCTGGAAGCCGAGGCTGTGTCGCAAAGGTCGCTCAGCGAACAGGAGCGCATGGCGCGCGAGGCCGAAAAGGCGCGCGAGGCCGAGGCCGATCGCATCACGATTCAGGCCTTGGGCGAGGGCTTGTCGGCCATGGCCGACGGCGATCTGACGTATCGGATCGAGGCTGACTTTGCGCCCAAGGGGGCTCAGCTGAAGACCGATTTCAACGCCGCGATCGCTCAGCTGCAGCAGGCGGTCTCTGTGGTCATCTCCAATGTCTCGGGCATCCGCTCGGGCGCCGGCGAGATTTCGCAGGCCGCCGACGACCTGTCGCGCCGCACCGAACAGCAGGCCGCCTCGCTGGAGGAAACCGCCGCCGCCCTGGATGAGATCACAGCCACGGTGAACAAGACCGCCTCGGGCGCACGTCAGGCCTCCGACGTGGTCCAGGCCGCGCGCGGCGACGCTGAAAAGAGCGGCGTGATCGTGCGCGACGCCGTCCAGGCGATGACCGCCATCGAGGGCTCGTCCACCCAGATCAACCAGATCATCGGCGTGATCGACGAGATCGCCTTCCAGACCAACCTTCTGGCTTTGAACGCCGGCGTCGAGGCCGCGCGCGCCGGCGAGGCCGGTCGTGGCTTCGCGGTGGTCGCCTCCGAAGTCCGCGCCCTGGCCCAGCGTTCGGCCGAAGCCGCCAAGGAGATCAAGACCCTGATCTCGGCCTCGACCGGCCAAGTCGGCGCAGGTGTGAAACTGGTTGGCGAGACCGGCGACGCGCTGCAACGGATCGTGGACCGCGTCGCCGAAATCGACAGCCTGGTCACCGAGATCGCCGCCTCGGCCCAGGAACAGGCCGTCGGCCTGGCGCAGGTGAACACCGCCGTCAACCAGATGGACCAAGTCACCCAGCAGAACGCCGCCATGGTCGAGCAGTCGACCGCCGCCAGCCATTCGCTGGCCCAGGAGGCGGAAAGCCTGCAGGCCTCGGTCGCCCAGTTCCGCGTCGGGTCTTCGCCGTCGCGCGCCGCTGCGCCCGCGCCGGTTCGCTCTCCTGCGCCCGCCGCCAAACCGTCGAGCCACATGGCCGCCGCCCTGAAGGTCATCGGCCGAGGCGGCGCCGCACCCAAGCCTCAAGCCGCAGCCGTCGAGGACGGCTGGGAGGAGTTCTGACGGCGAGTGCCTCGAAAGGGGCTGACAAGCGAAGGTGAAGCGCCTATATGCCCCTTCACATCGTTAGACCGGCGTCCAACGGCGTCGTTCCAAGCGGCGGCCCGGACGGACCGCCGCTTTTGTTTTGGATCGTCGTCGCTTGCGCGCAAGAACCGCCCAGGATCGCCAGCTGCTGGAACTGATCGACCCCATAGCGGAGTCGTTGGGTCTGGATGTCGTGCGCGTGCGCCTGATGACCGGCTCCAAGCGCCAGCGCCTTCAGATCATGGCCGAGCGGCCGTCCGACCACGACATCTCGGTCGAACAATGCGCCAAGCTGAGCCGCGCGGTGTCGGAAGTGTTCGACGCCGCCGATCCCATCCCCGGCGAATATATGCTGGAGGTGTCGTCGCCCGGCATCGACCGGCCCCTGACCCGTCCCATCGACTTCGACCTGTTCGAGGGCGAGGAGGCGCGTCTGGAAACCGACCGGATGATCGAGGGCCGCAAGCGGTTCAAGGGCGTGCTGGCCGGCTATGAGGACGGCAACGTCCTGATCGACCTGGATGGCGAGGACGACACCGCCCTGATCCCCTTCGACTGGTTGGCCGACGCCAAACTGGTCCTGACCGACGCCCTGATGAAACGGGGCGCCGCCATTCGCGCCGCACGCGGCGAACCCGAAGACGACGGCCTTCCCGAAGGGGAAGCGTCCGACCTGACAACCGACACCACGACCCCTTCTGAGGACAACGCCTGATGGCCGTCACCGGTATTTCCGCCAACCGCCTCGAACTGCTGCAGATCGCCGAGGCCGTCGCCCGCGAGAAGAACATCGAGCGCGAGATCGTTATCGAAGCGATCGAAGAAGCGATCCAGAAGGGCGCCAAGTCGCGCTACGGCGCCCATCACGACATCCGCGCCAAGATCGACCACAAGACCGGCGAGCTGTCGCTGACCCGTCACGTCACCATCGTCGAGGACGACTGGATGCCGGAAGACGAGCTGGAAGAGTTCAATGACAGCGCCATGGTGCGCCTGAAGGACGCCTCCAAGCGCGATCCCGAGGCGGTGGTCGGCAAGGAATACGTCGAGAACCTGCCGCCGTTCGAGTTCGGTCGCGTTCAGACCCAGATGGCCCGCCAGGTCGTGACCGGAAAGGTCCGCGAGGCCGAGCGCGCCAACCAGTACGAAGAGTTCAAGGATCGCGTCGGCGAGATCGTCAACGGCACGGTCAAGCGCGTCGAATACGGCAACACCATCGTCGACCTGGGCCGGGGCGAAGGCGTGATGCGCCGCGACCAGTCCATCCCGCGCGAAGTGTTCAACATCGGCGACCGGATCCGTACCTACATCTACGACGTCCGCCCCGAGGCCAAGGGCCCGCAGGTCATGCTGTCGCGCGCCCACCCCGGCTTCATGGCCAAGCTGTTCGCCCAGGAAGTGCCGGAAGTTTATGACGGCGTGATCGAGATCCGCGCCGCCGCCCGTGACTCGGGTTCGCGCGCCAAGATGGCCGTCCTGTCGAACGACAGCTCCATCGATCCTGTCGGCGCCTGCGTCGGTATGCGCGGCTCGCGCGTTCAGGCGGTCGTCGCCGAACTGCAGGGCGAGAAGATCGACATTATCCAGTGGAATCCGGACGAGCCGACCTTCATCGTCAACGCCCTGGCCCCGGCCGAAGTCTCCAAGGTCGTGCTGGACGAAGAAGCCGGCCGCGTCGAAGTGGTCGTGCCGGACGAGCAGCTGTCGCTGGCCATCGGCCGTCGCGGCCAGAACGTCCGCCTGGCCTCGCAGCTGACCGGCTGGCAGATCGACATCATCACCGAGAGCCAGGACTCCGAGCGTCGTCAGCGCGAGTTCGCCGAGCGCACCGGCCTGTTCCAGGAGGCCCTGGACGTCGACGAAGTCATCGCCCAGCTGCTCGTCACCGAAGGCTTCGCCACGGTCGAGGACCTGGCCTATGTCGACGCTTACGAAGTCTCGGAAATCGAAGGCTTCGACGAAGAGACCGCTGAAGAGCTTCAGGCCCGCGCCCGCGAATATCTGGACAAGAAGGCCGCCGAACTGGACGCCAAGCGCGTCGAGCTGGGCGTCGAGGACGCGATTCTGGACGTGCCGGGCGTGACCTTGGCCATGGCCGTCGCTCTGGGTGAGGGCGGCGTGAAGACGGTCGAGGATCTGGCCGACCTGGCCACCGACGAGATCCGCGGCGGCTATGAGGTCAAGAACGGCGAGCGGGTGAAGGTCCCTGGCGTGCTGGAAAGCTTCAACCTGGCTCAGGAAGAGGCCGAGCTGCTGATCCTTCAGGCGCGGGTCGCCGCCGGCTGGATCGACGCTTCGGAACTGCCGCAGCCAGAGCCGGAAGAGTACGAAGAAGAGGGCGATTACGCCGAGGGCGAATACGATCCGGACCAGGTGTTCGGCGACGCGCCGGCCGAAGACGACACGGCCGAGGGCGAAGAGTCCGACGCCAAACCGTCGAACGCGTGATGGGAGACCTGGCCACATATGAGCTTGCGCGACGCAACGATCGATAGAGAACGCCGGGACCTCGTCTCTCACGAGGTCATGGACGAATCTCGTCTGATCCGTTTCGTCGCCGGGCCCGATGGCCAGGTGGTCCCCGACCTGGGCAGGAAACTGCCCGGACGCGGCCTGTGGGTCGAAGCCAGTCGCGCCTCGGTCGAGGCGGCGGTCAAGAAGAACGGCTTCACCCGCGCGGCCAAGACCAAATTGACCGCCCCAGCCGACCTGGCCGATGTCGTCGAACGGCTGCTGGCAAGGCGCTGTCTCGATCAGCTGGGTCTTGCCCGGCGCGAAGGCGTTCTTATATCCGGCTTCGAAAAAACCGCGGCGAGCCTGCGTGCAGGCAAGGCCGCCTGGGTGCTGGAAGCCGCCGATGGCTCGGCCGACGGGCGCGGAAAGATCCTCGCCCTGGCCCGTCATCAGACCGCCGAGATCTGCGGCGCGTTCACGGCGGACGATTTGAGTTTGGCCCTTGGGCTGGAAAATGCGATACACGCCGTCCTGCTTGCGGGCGGACGCGCCGATCGGTGGACCATCGAGGTCGAACGACTGGCTGGATTTCGGCCGCTTCGCCCCCCTCACTGGGACGTTCCCAGTGTTGAGGACGGATCGGCGGGAGCACCCCTTACAGGGGCGAGCTGAGGATTTTAGCGGCCGAGGGCCTGTCTCCAAGGGCGGAGACGGGCTCACGGTCGTTCATGGGTATTAGATGAGGACGGCGGGCCTTTCCGCCCCGAGTAAAGCGACCGGATGAGCGACGAAAACGACAAGACCAACCAAGGCCAGGGCAACACGGGCGGCACGCCGTCCCAGACGGGGCCGCGCGCTCCGCTGAGCCTGAAGCCGCGCGTTGTGGGATCGGTGCCGACCGGCACCGTGAAGCAGAGCTTCAGCCATGGCCGATCCAAGACGGTGGTGGTCGAGACCAAGCGCCGCGCCGGCGCCGGCGGGCCGCAACGTCCGCAGGGCTTCGATGTCGCACGTCCTCAACAGGCCGCTCAGGCGCCGCGTCCGCAGGGTCCGCGTCCGTCGCAACCCGCCGGCGGCGCCCTGTCCGCCGAGGAGCAGGAAGCCCGCCGTCGCGCCATCGCCCTGGCCACCCAGGCGAACGCCGCCAAGGCCGCAGCTGAAGCCGCCGCCAAGGCCGCTGCAGACGCCGCCGCCCGCGAGCAAGCCGCGGCCACCGAGCGCGCCGCCCAGGCGGCCCGTGACGAAGCCGCCGCCGCCAAGGCCGCCGCAGAAGCCGCACGCGCTGAAGCCGCCAAGCTGACGGCCGCTGCGCCCGCCGCCTCGGCCAAGCCCGCGCCCAAGCCGGCCGCGCCGGTCGCCGCTGCGCCGACCCCCGCGCCCGCCGCGCCGGCTCCGACACCCGCTCCCGCCCGTCCGGCCGCTCCGGCCCGTCCGGTGGTCAACTTCGGCCAGCGCGTGCCCAAGCCCGGCAATCCCCAACGCGCTGCGCCCGAGCGTCCGGCCTTCGGCGGCCGTTCGGCCCGCGAGCAGGCGATGGGCGGTGGTGATCGCGCCTATTCGGACCGCCCGCAGAGCGATCGCCCGCAAGGCGACCGTCCGCAGGGCGCCCGTTCCGGCCCTGGCGGTCAGCGTCCGCAAGGCGCCAAGCCGGCCGAGCCCGTCCGCTATTCGGCCCTGAACCCGCGTCCGGCGCCGGGCGCCGCGCGTCCGGGCGGTCCCCGCACCGGTCCAGGCGGTCGCGCCGCCCCGAACGCCCCGCCGGCCGAGGCCAATGTTCTGCGTCCCGCCCGCGCGCCCGGCGCCGGCTTCGGTCGTCCGGCCGGTCGCGACGATGATCGCGAGAAGCGTTTTTCCGACGCCGGCAAGGCGGTCAGCCGCACGCGGGGCGAGCCCAAGCGCCGTGAAGGGCGCATGACCATCCAGTCCGTGGTCGGCGACGGCGACGCCGCCGAGCGGATGCGCTCCCTGGCCTCGGTCCGCCGTGCCCGCGAACGCGAGAAGGAAAAGCGCAAGGGCGGCTCGACCGATGCGCCCAACCGTCCGCGTGAAGTCGTCATTCCCGACGTCATCACCGTGCAGGAGCTGTCCAACCGGATGGCCGTGCGCGGCGTCGACATCATCAAGTTCCTGATGAAGCAGGGCCTGATGATGAAGATCAACGACGTGATCGATTCCGACACCGCCGAACTGGTGGCCGAAGAGTTCGGCATGGCCGTCAAGCGCGTCTCCGAATCCGACATCGAAACCGGCTTCCTGGGCGAGGCTGACGACGCCGACGCCTCCGACACCCGCGCGCCGGTCGTGGCCATCATGGGCCACGTCGACCACGGCAAGACCTCGCTGCTCGACGCCCTGCGCACGACCGACGTGGCAGGCGGCGAAGCCGGCGGCATCACCCAGCACATCGGCGCCTATCAGGTTCGCCTGCCGGACGACCAGAAGGTCACCTTCCTGGACACCCCGGGCCACGCCGCCTTCTCGGCCATGCGGGCGCGCGGCGCCAATGTGACTGACATCGTGGTCCTGGTCGTCGCCGCCGACGACGGCGTCATGCCTCAGACCATCGAAGCCATCCAACACGCCAAGGCGGCCAACGCGCCCCTGATCGTGGCCGTCAACAAGATGGATAAGCCCGGCGCGACGTCGCAGAAGGTCGTCAACGAGCTGCTGCAGTACGAAGTCATCGCCGAAAGTCTGGGCGGCGAGACCCAGATCATCGAGGTCTCGGCCAAGGAGCGGATGAACCTCGACGGCCTGCTGGAAGCGATCCTGATCCAGGCCGAGGTCATGGACCTGCGCGCCAATGCTGATCGCTCGGCCGAGGGCGTGGTCATCGAGGCCAAGCTGGACAAGGGTCGCGGCCCGGTCGGCACCGTCCTGGTCAAGCGCGGCACGCTGAAGCGTGGCGACATCGTCGTCGCCGGCGGTTCTTGGGGCAAGGTTCGCGCCCTGCTGAACGAGCGCAACGAGCAGCTGACCGAAGCCGGCCCGTCCGTCCCGGTCGAGATCCTCGGCCTGGACGAGGCCCCGTCGCCCGGCGAAGTCTTCGCCGTGGTGGATTCCGAGGCCCGCGCTCGCGAGCTGACCGAATACCGTCAGCGGGTGAAGCGCGAGAAGGCCCAGGTCTCGGGCGGCTCGGTTTCGCTGGTCGACATGATGGCCAAGCTCGGTTCCAAGAAGATCAGCGAACTGCCGGTGGTTATCAAGGCCGACGTGCAGGGCTCGGGCGAAGCCATCTCCGCCTCGCTGGAGAAGATGGGCAACGACGAGGTCCGCGCCCGGATCGTCTATTCCGGCGCCGGCGGCATCACCGAGAGCGACGTCAACCTGGCCAAGTCGGCCGGCGCGCCGATCCTCGGCTTCAACGTCCGCGCCTCGAAACAGGCGCGCGATCTGGCCGAGCGCGAAGGGGTCGAGATCCGCTACTACTCAATCATCTACGACCTGCTGGACGACATGAAGGGCGTGCTTTCCGGCATGCTGGCGCCGCTGCAACGCGAAACCTTCCTTGGCAACGCCCAGGTGCTTCAGGTCTTCGACATCTCCAAGATCGGCAAGATCGCCGGCTGCCGCGTCACCGAAGGCGTGGTTCGCAAGGGCGCGCGCGTCCGCATCATCCGCGACGACGTGGTGGTGCTGGAGCTGGGCGTGCTCAACACGCTCAAGCGCTTTAAGGACGAGGTCAACGAGGTGCCTTCGGGCCAGGAGTGCGGCATGCAGTTCCAGGGCTTCCAGGACATCAAGGAAGGCGACTACATCGAGTGCTTCACGGTCGAAGAGATCAAGCGCACGCTGGACTAGTTCCTGTCGCGAGCACGAAAGACCAAGGCCCGGAACTCAGGTTCCGGGCCTTTTCTTTTACAGGCCGGACACCACGCGCTCGGCGGTGTGCGTTCGCGCTTCGCCAACGCCCATGCCTGTTCATTCGCGAACGGCGACCGTGCATTGCCGCACGCGCGGTGGCGAAGGGCAGGGGATGGCGGCACGGTCTGGTCATCGAGGGCCGGTCGTCGGTCCTTTCACTGACACAGGATACGCCGTCATGAAGACCGTCGCCGCCATCGCTCCCGTTCTCGCTCTCGCCGCCGCCCTCACCGTTGCCGCGCCCGCCTTCGCCGCCGACCTGACCGTCGCCTTCCCGAGCGCCGCCCCCCAGGGCCGGATCATGGTCGCCGTCTTCAACAGCGAGGCCAACTATGGCGGCGAGGGTCAGCCGGCGCAGGTCGCCATGCTGGATGTCGCCGCCGGCCAGACCAGCATCACCTTCGACGGCCTACCCGACGGCGACTATGCGGTGCGCGCCTTTCACGACCTGAACAGCGACGGCAAGATGAACACCAATCCGTTCGGCATGCCGGTCGAGCCCTTCGCCTTCTCCAACAACGCCGTCGGCAACATGGGACCGGCGTCTTGGGAGCGCGCCAAGTTCGCGGCCGCCGGCGCGGCCACCCAGTCGATCGACCTGAAGTAAGCAACGAAAGCCGGAGCTCGATCATGACCCCCTCCCGCCGTTCCTTCCTGATGGGCGCCGCCGCCCTTTCAGCCGCCGTGGCCACGCCCGAGATGGTGCGCGCCGCCGCCGCCCTGGACGCCGTCGCCGCGACGAAGGCCGACTGGGCCCTGGCGACCCAGGACGTCGAGGGCGACATCGCACGCCGGACGATGCGCCTGATCCACGGCCGGGCGCCGGCGGGGTTGCAGGGCGCGCTGTATCGCAACGGACCGGCCAAGTTCCGGCGGCCGGGCGGGTCGGCGACCCACTGGTTCGACGGCGACGGCATGATGCGCGCCTTCCGCATCCAGGACGGCCAGGCGACGCTGGAAGCGCGGTTCGCCGACACGCCCAAGCGCCGCACCGAAACGGAGCTGGACGCCGTGGTCACGCCGGGCTTCGGCACCAAGGGCGACGAACGCGCCCGCATCGGCTCGAACGACGACGCCAATGCCGCCAACACCGCCGTCATGGTCGCCGGCGATCAGATCTGGGCGCTATGGGAGGGAGGATCGCCGCTGGCCCTGTCGGCGTCGGACCTGTCGACCCGCAACTTCGTCACCCTGCGCGACGACCTGAAAGGCATGCCGTTCCAGGCCCATCCGCGCTACGCCCCCGACGGCTCGATCTGGAATGTGGGGTCGGCGGGCGGTCAGGCCGTCATCTGGCATCTGCGCGCTGACCGTAGCCTGAGCGACGCCCAGGTCGTGCCCCTGCCGCGCGCCAGCTATATGCACGACTTCACCGCCACCGACCGACACGTAATCCTGGTGCTTCAGCCCTGGATGTTCGAAACTCGCGCCATGCCCGTGACGTCCGGCCTGGCCTGGCGACCCGAGATGGGGACGCAGGTCCTGGTGCTGGACAAGGACGACCTGAGCAAACGCCGCCTTTATGAGTTGCCGGGGTTCTTCCATTTCCATCTGGGCGATGCCTGGGCCGAGCGCGACGGCACGATCCGTTTCGATGTGCCCGTCAGCGGCGATCCGCGCTTCGCCGTCGATGGCGCGCGGGTTCTGGTGGATGGGCATGGGGTCGTTCCGGGCGATCCGGCGAAACTGGCCCTGATCACCCTGCGGCCGGATGGACGCGCCGACATGACCTACAGCGATGTTGTGGGCGAATTCCCGAAAGCCGACCCGCGTCGTGCGGGGCTGAAGCGCAGTTTGACCGCCCATACATCTGGCGAGACTCGCGGCCGGCCCTTGCCGACGGGATTGGCGGTTCACGACTGGGACAGCGGTCGCTCGCGCGCCTTCGAGTTCGGCGTGCATCAGGTGGTCGAGGAGGCGGTCTTCGTGCCCAAGCCCGGCGCGACGGCGGAACGCGACGCCTGGCTGGTCGCGCCATCCGTCAATCTGAAGGACGGACGCACCGAACTGCATGTCTTTGATCTGGCGCGGATCGAGGATGGTCCGGTTGCGACCTGGCAGGCGGACGTGGCCCTGCCGGCCGGCTTCCACGGCGCGTGGGCAGGGTAGGGCCGCCCGGGCACAACCTTTGCGGGCCTTCACGGTTCGAAAAGGCTGCCGTGCCAAGGTGAGACCATGACCCCCGTCCAGACGCCCGCCGATCTTCGCCCCATCACCGCCCTGCGCTTCGGCGCGGCCATGTGGGTCGCCGTCTACAGCTTCTGGGAAAACCTGGCGGGCGCCGGTCAGTCTGGCCTCGTCGCCAAGGGCTACCTGGGGGTCGAGCTGTTCTTCGTCCTGTCCGGCTTCATCCTCAGCCACGTCTATCTGGCGGCGGCGGGCGAGAAGCGGTTCTCGTATCGCGGCTTCCTTTGGGCGCGGATCGCGCGCGTCTATCCGCTGCATATCGCCACCCTGATCGGCGTGGGGCTGCTGGCGGCCGCCGCCCTGTTCGCCGGCATGAGTGTGGACGCCAATGTGCTGAGCTGGCCGTCGCTGCCCGCCAACCTCTTCATGGTGCACGCCTGGGGTCTGGCGCCGGTCGCGGGCTGGAACCATCCGTCCTGGTCCATTTCTGCGGAGTGGTTCGCCTACCTCTGCTTCCCGCTGTTCGCCTTCGTTTTCTGGCGCCTGCGTCATCGGCCGATCGCGGCGGTGGTCGGGGCTGCGGCCTTCCTCGTCATCCTCTATTTCGCGTTCGAGCAACTGGCCGGCTTCGCCTTGACCGAGGCGACGATCCGTTGGGGCGCGCTCAGGATAGTGCCGTGCTTCGCCTTGGGGTGCGCCCTCTATCTTGTTTATCGCCGCGCGCCGTTGAAGGCGCCGTGGGTGTGCGCCGCCGTCTCATTCGGGCTGATGGTCCTCAGCGCCGCGCTCGGACTCTGGGACGGCGTCACGGTTCTGCTGGCCGGGGCCTTGATCCTTTCACTGGCCTCGCTGCCCAACGCGCGCGCCGGATGGCTGGCATCCAAGCCTGCCGTCTACCTCGGCGAGATCAGCTATTCGGTCTATATGGTCTGCGTGCCGTGGAAGCTTCTGGCGGTCGGTCTGGCAGCCAAACTGTTCGACGCGCCGGACAAGCAGCTTCAAATTTTCGTGTGGTTGGCGATTTTGGCCCTGCTCCCTGTCGTCGCCGCCGTCTCTTATCATCTCGTCGAACGCCCGGCGCGCAAGGCTCTGAGGGACATGGCCGACGAGCGCGCCAAGCGTCACGATAAGGTTTCAGAAGGAAATATGAAGCACGGCGATATGCCGAAACAACTTGCGACAGGGCGTGATCCCGTGGCCTAAAGGGTGCTTCCAAAGGCGGGTCGGGATACCCCAAGCATGCTGAAACGGCTCAAAGCCGCCGCGGTTGCGGCGACCCTCGGTTTTTTTGCGCTGGGCGCCGTTCCCTCCACCGCAAAGGCTGACGAGCCCTATTGGCAGTGCGTGACCTTCGCGCGCATGTTCTCCGGCATCAACATCTTCGGCGACGCCTGGACCTGGTGGCGCCAGGCCGCCGCCAACTTCCGCACCGGCAAGGCCCCGGAAACCGGCTCGGTTCTGGTCTTCCGCCCCGAGGGCCGTATGAGCCGAGGCCACGTCGCCGTCGTCTCCGACATCCTGACCGACCGCGTCGTGCGCGTGACCCACGCCAACTGGGGCGGCAGCCGCGGCAAGGTCGAAGAGAACGTCACCGTCGTCGACGTCTCGCCCTCCAACGACTGGTCCCAGGTCAAGGTCTGGTACAATCCGATCAACGATCTGGGCACGACGGTCTATCCGACCTACGGCTTCATCTACAAAGGCGCCCGCGACGCCTTCGACGCCGGCCGTCAGATCGCCGCCAACGTCTCGGCCCAAGGCCAGCACTAAGCTTGCACCGCCCGCCATCGCGGGCGATAGGCGGGCATGACCCAATCCAGCGACATCACCTACGCCGGCTATCTGGCGTTGGACGACCTGCTTTCGACCCAGCACCCGCTGTCGGACCAGCACGACGAAATGCTGTTCGTCGTCATCCATCAGACCAAGGAACTGTGGCTCAAGCAGATCCTGCATGAGACGGCCCTGGCCCAGTCGATGGTGCGCGCCGGCGACTTGGTCCCGGCCTACAAGAGCCTGGCGCGTGTCTCCCGCATCCAGGCGGTAATGACCCACAGCTGGGACATTCTGTCGACGATGACGCCGTCGGACTATCTGCGGTTCCGAGGGTCGTTGGGGTCGTCCTCCGGCTTCCAGAGCGACCAGTTCCGCCGTTTCGAGGCCATGCTGGGCCTCAAGGACGCCAGCTTCCTGAAGTTCCACGAAGACCGCCCCGAGGCCCTGGCCGCGCTTCAGGCCGCCATCGCCGCGCCCAGCCTTTACGATGACGCCCTGGCTCAACTCGCCAAGGCCGGTCTGCGGGTGCCCGCGGAGGTGCTGAACCGCGACGTGACCCAACCCTATCAGCCGTCCGACGCCGTCGAGGCAGCCTGGCTGGAGGTCTATCGCGACACGGAACGGTGGTGGGTCCTGTATCAGCTGGCCGAAAAGCTGGTCGATCTGGACGACGCCCTGCTGACCTGGCGGCACAAGCATGTCGTTACGGTCGAACGCATCATCGGTCGACGTCGCGGCACGGGCGGAACCGAAGGCGCGGCCTATCTGGCCTCGACCCTGACCAAGCGCTGCTTCCCCGAGCTGTGGTCGCTTCGCACCAAACTTTGATGTCGCAGGCGGCAACCTTCGCCGAGCCGGACCATTTCGCCGTTTGACCGCAACAGCGGAAGGAACGGACAAGATGAGCAACCCCAACGCCCACGACATCAAGGTTCTGAACGGCCTGATCGAAACGACGCTGGACAGCGCGGACGGCTATCGCGAAGCCGCAGAACAGACGCAGGATCCCCACTACCGCACCCTGTTCGAGCGCCGTAGCAGCGAACGCCAGCGGGTCGTCGACGATCTGTCGGCCGCCGTTCGCGGTCTGGGCGGCGATCCCGAATCCGACGGGTCGATCCTGGCCAAGGCGCACCGCGCGTTCCTGGATGTGAAACACGCCCTGCTGCGCAATGACGATTCCGTCGTCGGCTCGATCAACTCTGGCGAAGGCTTCATCGCTGGCAAGTATGAAAAGGCGCTGCAAGACACCGGCATTTCCGCCACCACGCGCGAGACGATCCGGCGGGCCTATGCGGCGGTGAAGACCGAGCATGAGCAGATGGAAGCCCTGAAACACAGCCTGGAAGGCCAGCGTGACGCGGCCAATCCCCTGTTCCCTCAGTAAGCTCCCTCTGACGGAATAGAAAAAGGCCCCGGCGTCACCGCCGGGGCCTTCGTCATTGATCATTTGGCCTGAAACTAGGCTTCTTCGGTCTTGGCGGCCGAACCGGTTTCCGGAACGACGACGCCCTTGGCGGGACGAACCGTCTGGCGCTCGGCGATACGGGCCGACTTGCCGCGACGGTCGCGCAGGTAATAGAGCTTGGCGCGACGCACGACGCCGCGGCGCTTCACTTCGATCGACTCGATGTTCGGCGACAGGATGGGGAAGCGGCGCTCGACGCCTTCGCCGAACGAGATCTTGCGGACCGTGAAGGTTTCGCTGATGCCGCCGCCGTCACGGGCGATGCAGACGCCTTCGAAGGCCTGAACGCGCTCGCGCTCGCCTTCCTTGATCTTCACGTTGACGCGCAAGGTGTCGCCGGGCTGGAATTCCGGGATTTTGCGTTCGCCCAGGACGCGGGCTTTTTCTTCGGCGTCCAGCTGTTGAACGATGTTCATGTCATTTCTCCTCGGGCTTTGCGCCCTTTAGCTGTGAGTTGGCGAGATGCGCCTGCCAGAGGTCCGGCCGCCGCTCCCGCGTAGTCGTCGCCCGCTGCGCCTCACGCCATCCCGCGATCTTCTTGTGATCGCCCGACAGCAGCACCTCGGGTATCTCAAGCCCCTCGAACGTCCGCGGTCGCGTGTACTGCGGGTGTTCCAGAAGCCCATCCTCGAAGCTTTCGGACGACAGGCTGTCGCCTGAGCCGAGCACGCCGGGGATCAGTCTTACGCACGCCTCGATCGCGACCATCGCCGCCGCCTCGCCGCCGGCGAGAACCGCGTCTCCGACCGAGACCTCCTCGAACCCGCGTGCGTCCAGCACCCGCTGATCCACCCCCTCGAAACGACCGCACAGCACGACGATCCCGTCGGCTTTCGCCCATTCCTTGACGCGCGCCTGAGTCAGGGGCCGACCCCTGGCGCTCATGTACAGAAGCGGCCGCTTGGGTCCCGGCAGGCTATCCACCGCCCGGGCCACCACGTCCGCCTTCAGCACAGCTCCCGGGCCGCCACCCGCAGGGGTGTCGTCCAGGAAGCCGCGCGTATCTGTGGAAAAGGCGCGAATGTCAACCGTTTCCAGGCTCCACAAGCCCTTCTCGCGCCAGGCCGTGCCGATCAGAGACACGCCGAGCGGGCCCGGAAAGGCCTCGGGAAACATGGTCAGGACGGTGGCGGTAAAGGGCATGGCGCGCGCCCTTTACCGCTCCGTGACCGGAAAGGCGAGCCAAGTCAGGTCGTCGGGGCCCCGCCGCCCGCCGCGATCCAGCTGTCCACCTGATCCTCCAGCACGTCCAGCGGCACCGAGCCGGAGCCCAGCACGACCGCATGGAAGTCCTTGATGTCGAACCGGTCGCCCAAGGCGGTCCTGGCCCGGTCACGCAGTTCCTCGATCTTCAGCTCGCCGATCTTGTAGCTGGTCGCCTGGCCGGGGTTGGTGATGTAGCGCTCCACCTCCTTTTCGATGTCGCGCTCTGACAGCAGGGAGTTCTGGCGGAAATAGTCCATCGCCTGTTCGCGGCTCCAGCGCTTGGCGTGCAGGCCGGTGTCGGTCACCAGTCGAACTGCGCGCCACAGCTCGGTCGAGAGCCGGCCGAAGTCGGAATAGGGGTCCTGATAGAAGCCCATCTCCTTGCCCAGCTGCTCGGCGTACAGCCCCCATCCTTCCGCATAGGCGCCGTAGCCGCCGAACCGACGGAAGCGCGGCAGGCCCTCGATCTCCTGCGCATAGGCGATCTGGAAATGGTGGCCTGGCGCGCCCTCGTGATAGCTGATCCCCTCGATCTGGGGCTTCAGCACCTGGGTCATGTCCGACAGATTGACGTAGTAGATGCCCGGTCGCGATCCGTCCGGCGCGGGCGAGTTGTAGAAGGCGATCGAGGCCGTCGCCTCGCGGAACGGTTCCACCGCCCGCACCTCCAGCGCCGCCTTGGGCAGGGTCGAGAACCACTGCGGCGCCGCCGCCATCACCTGGGCGATGAAGCCGCGCGCGTCGGTCAGATACTGCTCCTTGCCCTCGGGCGTATTCGGGTATTGGAACCGTGGATCCGTCTTCAGGAAGGTGAAGAACGCCTGCAGCGAGCCGGTGAAGCCGACCTGGGTCTTGATGGTCTCCATCTCGGCCTGGATGCGGGCGACCTCGGCCAGGCCGATCTGGTGGATCTGGTCGGCGGTCAGGTCGGTGGTGGTCGAGAGCTGGAGCCGGGCGTTGTAATAGGCCTCGCCCTGCGGCAGGCGCCACACGCCCGCATCGCTGTCAGCCTTGGGCTGCACCTCGGCCAGCGCCGTCAACACGGTCTCGAACCCGGCCTTGTAGGGACCTTTCAGGGCGGCGCGGGCTTCCGACAGCAGCCGGTCCTTGGTCGCCTGATCGGTCTCCAGCGCCGCGACCTTCTTGGTGAAGTCGGCCCAGACCGGATTGTCGGCGCCATCGTCGAACGGCGCGCCGGTGATGACGTTGTGGGTGTTGGCGATGGACGGGGCGAAGACGAAGCGCGGCGAGACGACGCCCGCCGCCGCGCGCTGACGTAGTTCGTCGGCCACCTGATCCATCTGGGTCTCGGCGGCCTTGATCCGCGCGACATAGGCCTCGGCGTCGGCCACGCTGGAGACCCGGTGGTTGTTGATCAGAAAGACCGGCAGGCTGGTGGTCGGATTGCCGTTGGCGGCGAACTGAAAGCCCCAGTCGCGCCACTGGTTCGACAGCCGCGCCTGCTGAACGCCATATTCGAACATCCGCCACGACACCCGCGCCTGCGGTCCCAGCTTCTGCGGATCGAACTGGGCCTTCATCTGCGCCAGCTGCGCCTCCTGAAGCGCCAAGGCTCGGTCGGCGGCGGCGTCCGACACATCGTCCAGCTTGTCGTAGTCGGTCTTGATGCCCAGCGACGTCATCTGTTGCGGGCTCAACGCGATCCGCGCCTGGAAGGCCTATTCAAAGAAGGCGTTCAGACGCGCGTCCTCGCTGTCGGCCGCAGCTGTCTGTGCGGGGGCGGAGGTCTGCGCCAGCGCGGGCGCGGCGGACAGCACCGCCATCATAGCGGCGGACGAGATCAGAAGACGACGCATGAACAACCCCTCGTGAAACAGGGGCGCACCTTCGGGGTCGCGTGCGCGCGGCGCAAGCGCTCAATGCCCCCGCCGTTGCGGCGATCCGACACGTCGAGAGCAGAATTTTCGATATGGCGTCGCTTGATGCAACCCAAGTCCAGGGTCGGCGTTTCGACGAAACTTGACCATACCAAACAAGGTTCACACCATGCGCAAGATCATCACCCTGTCCATCGTCGCCGCCGCTCTGGCCGTGTCGGCCTGCAACACCATCGCCGGCGCCGGCCGCGACGTCTCGGCCGCCGGTTCGGCCGTCACGCAGGGCGCGAACGAAGCCAAGAACTAAGGCTTTTCGAAAGCCGATGTTGGAAAGGCCCGCCGAATCCCGGCGGGCCTTTCTCGTATCCGTCGCATGACGGTGTTACGGTGCACCATCATTCGGGAGACGGCGATGGGCTTTCTGGACAATGTGGTGAAGGGTCTCGGCGACGACGCCGCAGGCGGTCTGAGCGACCTGCTAAAGGATCAGGGCGGCGTCGGCGGGCTAGCCGAGAAGTTCGGTCAGGCGGGGCTGGGCGATGTGATCGGCTCCTGGGTCGGCACGGGTCCGAACGCCAACATCTCGCCCGCGCAGATCACGGCCGTCCTCGGCCACGGCCCCATCGCCGACATCGCCGCCAAGATGGGCGTGACCCCCGAACAGGCCGGCGAAACCCTGGCCGGTCTTCTGCCCGAAGCCATCGACCGCCTGACCCCTGGCGGTCAGATCGACGGCGCCGATGACCTGCTCGGCAAGTTGCCGGGTGGCCTTGGCGACATGATCGGCGGTTTCCTGAAGCGCTGAAGCCTTAGGACGGCTGGCCCTCGGTCGCCGCCACGGCAGATGCCAAAGCGAGCGAGTGCTCAGCTATAGCGTTGGAGTTTCAAGCTGTTTTCGTTGCCGCAGCAGAAGCAGCCAGCACAACAGAACAGCAGGTACGCCCACCGCAGCTGTTGCGGCGAAGAACAGGGCGTAGGCTTCCATCAGCGGCCGTCCCTGTTCCAGTCGTTCAACGGCGACGCCGGACAACCCCTTCAGGAACTTGCCGAGCAGAGCATAGAACGAACTCAGCAGAGCATATTGGGTCGCCGTGTAGCCGATGCTGGTCAGACTGGCCATGTAGGCGACAAGAGCTGCGCCAGCGAAGCCCTCGGAGAAGTTTTCCACGAACAGAACGCCGCCGAAGACCGGCGTCGACAGGCCGACCAACGCCATCACCGTATAGCCGAGGTTCGACATCGGCCCGATCAGGGCGCCCAGCAGCAGGGTCTTGCCGAAGCCGAACCGGACTGCGAAGAGGCCCCCTGCAGCAATGCCTAGCAAGGACGCAATAAGTCCGACGCTCAACCGCATGGCGCCGATGGTTTCCTTGGCCAGTCCCAAGTCGGTGTAGAAGGGCCCGATCATCGGCCCCATGACGAAGTCCGGCAGGCGGTACAGACTGATCGCAGCCAACATCAGGATCGCCGCCGCGCCATGCGTCTTCAGGAAGTTGAGGAAGGGGCCGACGATGGCGTCGAAAAGCCCTCGGGGTGAGAGCAGCGATACCTGCCCCGTGACCTGCTCCAACGTCCGCCGATCCACCGGCTCCTTTGCGAACAGGGTGGCGACGACGGCGATCCCCATGGCCGCGCCATACAGACCATAGGCACCATTCCAGCCGATGCCGGAGGCGACGAAAAGTATGAGCGCATTGCCCGCCAATATCGCCGCGCGATAGCCAAGCTGGAACGCGGAGGTGAGCAGCCCCTGATCCTCGTCGCTTTCGGCGCTCTCGATCCGCCAAGCGTCCGCGACGATATCCTGTGTCGCGGCGGAAAAGGCTGTCGCCAAGGCCGCTGCGCCCAACAGGGTCAGGCCGCCTTCCGGCCCGATCAGGGCCATGGCGATCAATGAAAGGCCGACCGCGATCTGGGACAGCAACAGCCAGCCCCTGCGTCGTCCCAGCCTGCCGAGCAGCGGCACATCGACCCGGTCAGTTACCGGGGCCCATAGGAATTTTAGAGAATACGCCAGACCCACCCAGGAGATGAAGCCGATCGCCGCCAGCTCGGTTCCGCCCTCGCGCAGCCAGATACCTAGGGTGTTGCCGACCAGCATGAAGGGTAGGCCCGAGCCCAATCCGATCAGCAGGGTGATGAGTACGCGTCCACGCCCCATAGCTTTCAGGACATCGGTTGCTCCGACCGCCTTTTTCGGTGTCGGCTCGGCGACGGTGGCAAGAGGGCCGTCGGGCGGCGTGAAGTTCGTCATGGGCAGGCGTCTCCGAGGGCGCCCCTCGGCGTCCTGATCTCAGCCGACCTTGGCGCGGATGTCGCGCTTCGTCCAGCGGGCGAGGGCGGCGCGCAGGGCCTCGGCGTCCAGCGGCTTGACGATATGGTCGTCCATGCCGGCCTCCAGACACGCGCGGCGGTCCTCGGCGAAGGCGTTGGCGGTCAGGGCCAGGATCGGCGTCGTGTCGCCCGCCGCGCGGATGGCGCGGGCGGCGGCGGGGCCGTCCATGCCGGGCATCCGCATGTCCATGAAGACCACGTCGTAGCGCGCGCATTTCAGCGCCGCGACGGCTTCGTCGCCGGTGGCGGCCGTCTCGACGGTGCAGCCCTCGCGGCGCAGCAGGGTGCGAGCCAGAAGCGCGCCGACGGGATTGTCCTCGGCCAGCAGAACGCGGATTCCGGCGAACTGCACGGGAGCGACGCGGTCGTCTTCGACCGGGGCGGCGCAGTGGGCGCTGGTCTTGTCGGGCGCCTCGGCGCCGACGGCGGCCAGGACGCGCTCGGCCAGGGATGCGCGACGCAAGGGCTTGATCAGATAGCCGTGGAAACCGACAGCGCGATAGCGGGCGATCAGGTCGCGTTCGGCCGGTTTCAGCAGGACGATGCCGCGACCGCTCGAAGGCAGGGCCGCCAGCGCGCCCGCCGGGGCGTCGGCGTGATCGACCAAGGTCACCGGGGCCGCATCCGCCACGACGCCGCCCGAGGCCTCGATCTGGGCGCGAGCCGCCGACAGGACAAACGGATCGACGGCGCGCACCGCGACCGTTTGGTCGCGCAACGGCTTGTCGCGCGCCACCGCGACGGCGGCGAAGGCGGCCTCGAAGCGGAAGCGGGCGCCCCCGCCGGTTGCAGCGGCGTCGGGCCGACTTTCGACCTTCACCGAGCCGTCCATGGCGGCGGCCAGTTTGCGCACGACTGCCAGACCCAGGCCCGCGCCGTCCTGGCGGACCGCGTCGGAACTGTCGGCGTGGCCGAATTCCTCAAAGATGCGTGTACGCGCCTCGGGCGCGACGCCGGGGCCGGTGTCGTCGACCAGGAAGGCCAGGCGCGGGCGCGCCGCGCTGCCGCCGACGCGCTCGACTGAAATGCGCACGCCGCCGGTTTCGGTGAACTTTACGGCGTTGCCCGCCAGGTTGAAAAGCACCTGACGCAGCCGGCCTTCGTCCGCCAGCACGTCGGGCGCGTCGGCGGCGACCGACCAGACGATCTCCAACCCCTTGTCGTGGGCGCGCGGGCTCAGCAACTCGGCGACGCCGCGCACCAGACCTTCCAGGTCGACGGACGCCAGGTCGAATTCCAGCGCCCCGGCCTCCAGCCGGGCGTAGTCCAGCAGGTCGTTGACCAGACCCAGCAGATGTTCGGCCGACTGACGCGCGTTCTCGGCATAGGCGCGCTGGGCGCCGTCCAGCCGGGTCCGCTGCAACAGGTTGATCATGCCGATGACGCCGTTCAGCGGCGTGCGCATCTCGTGGCTCATCAGTCGCAGGAACTGCTGGGCGGGGTCGGCGGGTGCGCTCGTCCGCTCCTCGATCCGCTTCGTCGCCGTCCGTCGCGCCATGGCCGTCTCCCCAACGCGACAGAGCCTAAGGGTCGACGGTTAAGGATGTCTCCACCATGCCACGATGGCCGTTTCACGCGTGCAGGAAGGGCGTCTGCTCGTCGTCGCCCTCGCGCAGGCCGAACCCTTCATGGCGCTGCGCCACGCGGCGATCGAAGTCCGCCTCGGCGCCGATGGTGGTGCGGCGATAGATCAGGGCCTCGGCGATGTGGCGACGCAGAACGCCGGTGCTGCCGTCCAGGTCGGCGATGGTGCGCGCCAGACGCAGGGTGCGTGTCCAGCCGCGCGCCGTCAGGCCGCCAGCCTCGCCTGCTCGCATCAGCAGCATCCGGCCCGCCTCGTCCGGCGTGGCGAACCGATCCAGCGTGGCGCCGGAGGCGCGGGCGTTCAGGCCTTGGGCGGCGTCCAGCCCGGCCTCTCGCACCCGGTCCTGCTGCATGGCGCGGGCGGTCGCGACGCGCGCACGGGCCTCGGCCGTGCCCTCGGCGGGCGGGGGCAGTGCCATGTCGGCGGCGGTGACCGGCGGCGTCTCCACCGTCAGGTCGATCCGGTCGAACATCGGACCCGAGACGCGGTTCTGATAGTCGCGCTGGCAACGCGGAGCCTTGCCGCACGCCCCGCGTCCAGCGCCGCCCATGCCGCAGCGACACGGGTTCATCGCCGCCACGAGCTGGAACCGCGCGGGATAGCGGATGTGGGCGTTGGCGCGGGCGACGACGATCTCGCCCGTCTCCAGCGGCGCCCGCAGCGAGTCCAGAGCCTGGGCGCTGTATTCCGGCAGTTCGTCAAGGAACAGCACGCCGTTGTGCGCCAGCGAGGCCTCGCCGGGCTTGGCGCGCAGTCCGCCGCCGGTCAGGGCCGCCATTGAGGCGGAATGGTGCGGGCTGCGGAACGGGCGATCGCGGGTCAGGGCGCCGCGTTCGATCAGGCCGGCGACCGACCAGACCATCGAGGTCTCAAGCAACTCCTGCGAGGTCAGGGGTGGCAAGAGGCCCGGCAGGCGCTGCGCCATCATCGACTTTCCCGACCCTGGCGGGCCGATGAAGAGCAGGTTGTGGCCGCCGGCCGCCGCGATCTCCAGCGCGCGCTTGGCGCTTTCCTGGCCCTTGACCTCGCGCAGGTCGGGCACGGCCTTGCCGTCCGCCAGCGGTCCGGGCTCGGGCGCGCGCAGAACTTGGGTTCCCTTGAAATGGTTGACCAGGCTGATCAGCGAGCGCGGCGCCAGTATACGGGCGCCGCCAGCCCAGGCGGCCTCCGGTCCCGTCGCTTCGGGGCAGATCAGACCCAGGCCCATGGCGTCGGCGGCGACGGCGGCGGGCAGGGCGCCGCCGACCCGCGCAATCTGGCCGTCCAGCCCCAGCTCGCCGATGGCGGCCCAGCCGTCGAGCGCATCGGGCGCGATCACCCCCATGGCCGCCATCAGGGCCAGAGCGATGGGCAGGTCGAAATGGCTGCCCTCCTTGGGTAGGTCGGCCGGCGCCAGATTGGCGATGATCCGTTTGGCGGGCAGGGCCAGACCGATGCCGGCGAAGGCCCCGCGCACCCGCTCCTTGCTTTCGGCCACCGCCTTGTCCGGCAGGCCAACGATGTTGAAGATGGTCGGCCCGTCATTGCCGATCAGCTGGACCTCGACGTCCACGCGCCGAGCTTCCACCCCGTCGAAGGCGACCGTGACAACCCGCGCGACCATGTCGTTCTCCCAGCTGAGCGGGAGAACGAACCATGAACTGAAATCTAATTCAAGTGGCGATCACGCAACCTGAGCGGCGCGTTTGGCCTCGATGGCGTCCCACATCAGGGCCGTGGCGTCGATGCCGGTGAAGGCCTTCAGCTGCTGGGCGCCGGTGGGGGAGGTGACGTTGATCTCGGTCAGATAGTCGCCGATCACGTCGATGCCGACGAAGATCAGGCCCCGTTCCCTCAGCGTCGGGCCGATGGCGGCGCAGATTTCCAGGTCGCGCGGCGTCAGTTCGACCGGCATGGCCGTGCCGCCGACATGCAGGTTCGAGCGCACCGCCCCCGCCGCCGGGACGCGATTGATGGCGCCGACGGGCTCTCCATCGATCAGCAGGATGCGCTTGTCGCCCTTGGACACGGCGGGAATGAACTTCTGGATCACCAGCGGATCGCGGCTGCCGGCGGCATGGATCTCGATCAGGGCGTCCAGGTTGGGGTCGTCGGCGCGCAGCTTGATCACGCCCGAGCCGCCATTGCCGTGCAGGGGTTTCAGGACCACCTCGCCGTGCTTCTTGTGGAAGGCGTCCAAGGCGACGGGGTCGGCCGAGATCAGGGTCGGCGGCTGCAGGCCGGGGAAGGCGGTGACCATCAGCTTTTCGGGGGCCGAACGCACCTGGGCCGGGTCGTTGACCACCAAGGTCCGGGGATGGACCGTCTCCAGCAGATAGGTGGCGGTCACATAGGCCATGTCGAACGGCGGATCCTGGCGCATCAGGATCACGTCCACGTCCTCGGCCAGATCCAGCTTTTCCCAGTCGCCGAAGTCGACATGGTTGCCGACCTCGCGCCGCACGGTGATCGGGCGGGCGCGGCAGAAGAGGCGGCCCTCTTCCAGCGCCAGGGTGCGGAAGTCATAGACCCACTGTTTATGACCGCGCGCCTGCGCCGTCTCGGCCATCAGGAAGGTGGTGTCCCCGGCAATGTCGACGGCCTCGATCGGGTCCATCTGGATGGCGACTCTGAGGGTCATTTTTCTTGGGCCTATCGCGCGTTGCGCTACTTGAGGCCCATTGGGCGCGCCGCGCTCCGGGCCAATGAATGTTCGGTGTTGGTGCGGCGGCTCAGTCGATCTGACGCGCTTCCTCGGCCAGCATGATCGGCACGCCTTCGCGGATCGGATAGGCCAGTTTGGCGCCCGCCGAGATCAGTTCGTTGGCGTCGCGGTCGTAGGTCAGCTTGCCGCGCGTGACGGGGCAGACCAGCACCTCCAGCAGGCGGGGATCGACGGACACAGGCGTATTGAAGGCGTCACTCATGGCGGGTTCCTGAAAGCGTGGCCGCTTATTGCATGGACGGCGCGGCGTCGTCACCGCCGTCGGCGGCGTCGATGCGCATCAGGGCGGTCAGGGCTTCGGCGCGGGGCATCAGGCCCATGGCCTCAAGCAGCGCCTGTTTTTCGGCCGGTTCGAACGGCAGGGCCATCGACAGGCTGTTGACCAGGGCCTCCATCGGCGCGGTCTCGGCCGTCTCCCAATCGATGTCCAGAAGCCGGTGCGCCATATAGGCGCGCAGGGCGTCGAGGAAGGCGTCGCGGTCGAAGTCCGGCTCCTCGGGCGGTGAGACGAGATCGTCCTCATAGGCCTCGAACGCCGCGCGGACCTGGCGGTAGGGGGTCTTGGACGGCATTTCGGCGGCGATGCGGAAACGCGACACGCCGGTCAGGGTGATCAGATAGCGCCCGTCCGAGGTCTCGGCGAAACTGGTGATCCGACCGGCGCAGCCGACCGGCGACAGGCCGGGCAGGGCGGGCGTGCCGCCCTTGGGCTGGACCAGGCCGATAATCCTGTCGCCGGCCATGGCGTCGTCCACCATGTTCAGATAGCGCGGCTCGAAGATGTTGAGCGGCAGCTGTCCGCGCGGCAGCAGGATGGTCCCGCCCAGCGGGAACACCGGGATCACCTGGGGCAGGTCGAGGGCGCGAACATAACCCTGGGGCATCACTTCTCCTGGGGCCTACCGCGCTTCGCGCTGCTTGAGGCCCGCTTGTTCTGGATCACGAAAACAGGATGGACGAGAGGCGGCGGCGACCATCCTTGGACACGTCCGAGGTCAGGCCCGCCGCCTCGAAGATGACCAGCAACTGTTTGCGGGCCGCCTGATCGTTCCACTCGCGGTCGGCCTGGATGATGGCCAGCAGATTGTCGGCCGCGCCCTTGAAGTCGCCGGCCGCGCTCTGGGCCTCGGCCAGGTCGAAACGCGCCTGATGATCGTTCGGATCGGCGGCGACCTTGGCCTCGAGCTCGGCCGAGGCGCCGGAAGGGGTTTTAGACGCCAGGGCCAGTTGGGCGCGCACGCTCTGGACCGCCGGCTCCTTGGAATCCTGCGGCGCCATGGCGATGGTCTGGGCCGCCTGTTCGGGGTCGCCGCCCGCCAGATAGACCCGCGCCATGCCGGCGATGGCCTTTTCGTTCTCGGGCTCGATCGAAAGGACGTGGGCGAAGGCCTGAGCCGCGCCCCCGAAGTCGTTCAGACCCAGCGATTCCTCGCCCAGCTCCAGCAGTTGCGCCGTCTCGGTCGAGCCCCCCTGACCGCCGGTCAGCTTGTCGATGAAGGCCTTGATCTGACTGTCGGGAATGGCGCCCTGGAAGCCATCGACCGGCTGGCCGTTGACGAAGGCGTAGACCGTCGGGATCGACTGCACCCGCAACTGGCCCGCATAGGCCGGGTTGGCGTCGACATCTATCTTGACCATCTTCACCGCCCCCTTGGCGGCGCGCACGGCCTTCTCCAGCGCCGGACCCAGGGTCCGGCACGGCCCGCACCAGGTGGCCCAGAAGTCGACGATGACCGGCTGATGTTTCGACGCCTCGATCACGTCGGTCATGAAGGAGGCGTCCGTGCCTTCCTTGATCAGGTCGCCGGCGGCGTCGGGGGTCAGGGTCGGGTCGAGCAGGGTCATGGGCGAGGTCCGCGCAGAGATCGGTCAGGTTCAACGGTTCAGATGGCGTCGGGATGCGTCGGCATCAAGCCGGGAAAAGGTCGCGCCGGGATTTCAGACGGCAGTCGTGAAAAACACCGTCTAATTCGTCTAATTCGTCTGAATTCCCCCGCCGTCGTACCGAAGCTCACCTCAGGGTTGGCAAGATGGGGCGACGACGGGGATCGTCAAGAAGACGCGAAGCGCTGGTGTTCAGGATGAGAAGCGGACTTGGCGATCAGTGCGCGTCAGCGACTTCAGCGACTGCGTAAATATGATCGACCGGAATCGAAAGCTTGGTTTTCTCTGGAGTGGGCCCCCGAGAGTTCGACCTCAAGCATTCCGCCATTTGAATGATCGACGACCTCATCCAGCGTAACAGTCACAGAGAAATCCTCGCTCCATAAACAATCGGGTTGGCCGGTGTCGGGCTTGGAAATGCACTCCCGAACCATAACTGGTCCGCGCTTGAACTCCGCCAACTCCCCGTTCAAAAACGCGGCTCTGTCGTACAGGTGAGCTCGTCCCCGATAATAGGCGGAGCCTTGGAGAAACAGAGCACCTGCAGCCCCGCTAATGTCGATACGCCCTGCGTAGATATCGGTGCTGTCACCCTCCACCACCGGAGAGTAAAACTCCCAGCGTTGGGCACGTGCTATGGTTTTGACGCTGACCAAAACGCCGTTGGAAGCGGTGATCGTCGAGTCCTCGATGTCTTGCCCAACAGCTGCTCCTGCAAACATGAGAGTCATCGCCGCTACGCAAGAACGAGATAAGATCAGACCGAACATATGGATTAGACTAGCGAGCGGCGGCGTTTATCGAAAGTGGGGTTGCGGTGACGCCAATGGCGCTTTCGATCAGCCCATCGCTTCGAAATCCACCACGATCGGCTCCCTCTCCAACAGCGCCAGCACTCGCCGGAAGGCCGACCGATCCAGGGCGGTGGTCGCCGTATTGGTCAGGGGGTGGAAGTTGACGATGTCGGCGTCCCACAGCCGCTGGTCCAGGACGAAGGTGACCCGGCGGTCTGTGTCGTTGATCAGGCCCAGCGCCGTGACCGAGCCGGGGCGAACGCCCAGCGTTTCCCACATCAGGGTCTCATTGCCGAACGACAGGCGACCTGAGCCCATGACGGCGGCAGCGCGTTTCAGGTCGATGACCGTGTCCTGACGCGCCGAGATCAGCCACAGCCGGCCCTTGTGATCCTTCAGGAACAGGTTCTTGGTGTGGGCGCCGGGCAGGTCGGCCTTGAGTTCCAGCCCTTCCTCGACGCGAAACACGGCCGGGTGGTCGTGGGTGACATGATCCACGCCGTTCGCCTTCAGCCAGACGGTCAGGGTCTCGCGGTCGAAAGCGGGTGCGTCAGTCATGGTTGAGCCGTCGGGTTTCGGGCGTTAGGACATGGTCATGGTCGATACCGTCAACACGCGCCCTCTGGAACTGGAATGCTATCCGATGACGGCCCGGCCGCCGGACCTGGTGCCCGGCCGCCAGTCGCGCAACTGGATGGACGCCTTCATCAGCCGCCACCCCTATCGGTGCCTGCCGCTGAACATGGCCAACACGACGGGGTGGGAAATCCTGTGCCCGTTCGGCTTCTCGGCCGAGTGGAACGGCGGTCCGCGCCAGGAAGACATCGTCATCACGCCGGACCGACCCCAGCACGATCTGGCCCATTTCGTCACCTCGCACTTCTCGCGCGGGGTGCTGACCATGCATCCGCAATATCTTTTCCGCACGCCGCCGGGCTGGGGGATGATGTGTTCGGGGTCGCCCAACCATGTGAAGGACGGAATCCAGCCTCTGGTCGGGCTGATCGAGACGGACTGGCTGCCCTTCCCCTTCACGATGAACTGGATCTTCACTCGGCCGGGGCGGATCACCTTCGAGAAGGGCGAACCCTTCTGCTTCATCAATCTGATCGAGCACAAGAAGGTCGAACAGTTCCAGCCGATCATCCGCACGCTGGAATCCAACCCGGTGATGAAGGGTCAGTTCGAGGCCTGGAACCGCGCCCGCACCGACTTCAACCAGCGTCTGGCCGGCGGCGATCCGGATGCGGCCAAGGAGGCCTGGCAGCGCTACTATTTCAAGGGCGAGGTGCCGGAAGATCTGGGCACGGCGCCGGCGACCCACTCTAACAAGCGCCGGCTGAAGTCGCCGCGGGTGGGATGAAAGAAAAAGCCCCTCTCCACGCCGTGGAGAGGGGCTTTTATCATCAGGCCGCCGGGCGGGTGACCTGCGGGCCCAGGTTCTGGATCACCTCGCGGGCGTCGAAGGCGTTGGGGTCGTTGGCGGGTTTGGGGCCGCGACCCAGGACGATTTCGGCGTTGGCCTCGAAGCGGTCGACCTGGCGGACGTCGAAGTCATTGACGCCCCACGGGCCGTAACGGTCCCACGGGCTCCAGAAGCCGCTGCGGTAGTAGCGCCACGACGGACCCCAGTAGGGGCTGTAGAAGCGGTTGTAGCCCGAATAGAACGGATCAGGCGTGCCGACGAAGCGGGTGTCGCGGTCGGTGGCGCGATTGACGGTGGAGAACCAGTCGTAACCGCTCTCGACGGTCAGTTCGGCCGAACGCAGCAGCAGCGACTGCTCGACCTGTTCGCGCGACGTCAGCGAATTGCCCGAGAAGCTGACCCGGAAACGGTTGTTCTCCAGGCGCTGCTCGGCATAGCCGCCGCGCTGGCCGTTGAAGCCTGCGGGTTGATACGGGGTGGCGGTGGCGCAGGCCGCCAGGGCCAGACCGGCGGCGACAGTCACCGCCAGGGTCTTCAGGGGGAGGGTTTTCATGACATCAAACTCCTTGATCGCCCATTCGGGCGCTCTGACGGCTGAACGGAGCATGAACGGCGGCGTTCCTCTTCAATCTAGGACGAAGCGTCGCGGCGTCTAGAGGCGAAGGACGATCAGGACGGCGGCGACCATCAGCAGCAGGCCGACGAAGACGCCGAAGCCCTTTCGAAAGCGCGGCTGCTGCATGCGGCGCGACAGGGCGGCGCCGGACAGGGCGTAGGTGCTCATCGATACCATATCCATGCCGATGGCCGCCATGGCGAACATCGCCATCTGCGGCGCGACCGGGCGGTTCACGTCGATGAAGGGCGGCAGGACGGCGGTGAAGAACAGGATGGCCTTGGGGTTGGCGATCTGGACGGCGAACCCGTCGATCAGGGCGCTGCGGCCCTTCTTGACGACGACCTCGTCGGGATCGGCGGCGGTGGCGAAGGCGCCGCGCAGCGCCTTGATGCCCAGCCAGGCGACGTAGAGCGCGCCCAGCACGGCGATGACCTTGAAGGCGGCGGGGAAGGCCTTGACCAGGGCGCCCAGGCCCAGGGCCGCCGCGCCGAACCACACCAGGGTCGCGGCGTTCATGCCCAAGACGCCGATCAGGGCCGAGGCGCGGCCCCTTTCAACGCCGGTCGCGACGGCGAACAGATTGGCCGGGCCAGGCGTGATCGCCATCACCGCCATGACGCCGAGGAAGGTCGAATAGAGGTGCGGATCGACGGGCAGGGCGGACATGCGGCGCGATGTCGCTGCTTACCCGGGCGCGGTCAAGGCGCTCTGTCTCCTCCCCGCGTCGTGGGGAGGTGGCGCGGCGCCTCTTCGCGACGTAACGGAGGGGTTCTTCACCCATTCATCGGCGTCCGTAGGGATCAAAGACCCCCCCCACACCACTGCGCGGTCCCCCTCCCCATTTCATAGGGAGGAGGCGCGGATGTTAGGCAGCCGGGCGCGCGGGCGGCGCCGGCGGTTCGGGCGCTTCCGGGGCCTCGGGCGCTTCGGGAACCTCGGCGGCCGCTTCGTCCTCGACGACGGCGTCGGCGGCCTGGTCCAGCGCGTATTGGGCGACCAGGCTGTAGGTCTCCATCTGCTCGGGCGTCGGATTGGTCCAGGCGCTGTTGCGGGCGATGCCTTCGGCGGTGACGACGCCTTTCTGCATCCCCTCTTCCATCGCCTGTTTGACCTCGGGGTCATTCAGCGCCTCAGCGACAATGGCGTCGACGTCGATGTCCTTCAGCGCCTGGGCGGCCATTTCGGTGGCGTGTTTCGTGGTCTCGGCGGTGAAGGCGGCGACATCGGGCGCATAGTCCGACCAAAGGGCGGCGATGCGACGACCGCGTTCGGCCTCGCTCAGGCTCTCGTCTTCGGAAATCGCCTCGGCCCGTTCGCCAAAGGTCTCCATGCGCGCCTCGAAGGCCTCGGCGGCGGCTTCCATCCGGGCCTCGGCGGCTTCGGCGGAAGCCGGAGAGGGCGCAGGCGCAGGGGTCTGGGCCAGGGCCGAGGAGAGGGGCGCGAGCGACAGGGCGACGGTCAGGCTGAGCAGGCGGATCATGGGACGGCTCCCGTTGAATGACCCGCGCAAACTCCGCCCTCAGCCGCCCCGTCTCAAGTGAAATCGCGGTAAGGCTTGGCTTACTGCGGTTGGGCGGGGGCTGCTCCGGCGGGCGCAGCGGCGACAGCTTCCTCAATCTTGGCGCGGATCATCGCAGGATAGGCTTTGATCTGCTGAGCGGCCGCGCCCATCTGGTCGGCGGGCGCGCCTTGGCTGACCACGAAGGCTAGGAACTCGTCTGCAAACGTGTCGGCGTCCGCCTGATTGCGCGCCTGGATCGCGTCGAGGTCAGTCTTGGCCTTGGCCTTGTCGGCCTGAGTTGCTGCCGCCTGCATTTCTTCGGCCATGGCTTCCATACGTTCGCCGAAGGCTTCTCCTTTCGCTTCGAAGGCGGCTTCCTCGGGGCTGTCCGCTTCTTGGGCGGGCGCCGGAGCGGCCTGCGGCGCAGGGGCGGCGGCCTGACCGGCGGCGAAGGCGGGGGTGGTCAGGGCCAGGACGGCGACGGCCGCGGCGGAAGACAGAAGGCGCATCGGAAACTCCACGACGGGCCGCCTTGCGACCCCGAACGAGGCTGCATCCCAGCCCCGGCGGCACCCTCCTACAGTCCGGTCAGATTTCAAAGACCCGATAAGGCTTGTCGCCGAGGGTCTTCAGCACCGGCAGGGCGACATTATAGACGGGCGTGCCCTTGGTGGTGCGTCCCTCCGATCCGCCGCGATGGGCGTGGCCGTGCACAACCAGGCGAACATTGTCATAGCGGTCAATGGTCTCGGCCAGACGCGACGAACCCAGGAAGGCGTGGATTTCGGGCGGCTCGCCCATCACCGTCTCGACCACGGGCGCATAGTGCAGCAGCACGACCGAGCGTTCGGTGCGCAGCATGCGGATCGAGTTTTCGATCAGATTGGCGTCCTCGACGGCCTCCTGCACGAACCGCTTGATCGAGGCCTCGCCGAACGAGGAGAGCATGTAGCGGCCGAAGCCGCCGACGAACCCCTTGCCGCCCGCAAAGCCGACGCCTTCGATCTCATAGGCCTCGCCGGTCAGCATCTTGACCCCGGCGTCGGACAGCATCTTGGTGACGACCTCGGGCTGGCCGCACTCGTGCTCGTGATTGCCCAGCACGCCGACCATCGGGATTTTGCAAAGCTTGAGATCCTCAAGCAGCCGCTCGACCTCGGGCGTCTTGCCGTAGTTGGTCAGGTCGCCGCACAGGCACAGCACATCGGCGTCGTCCGACACCCGCTCGAACAGGTCGCGATAGCGATGCTCGGTGGTCTCGCCGACATGCAGGTCGCCGACGGCGGCGACGCGCAGCGTCTTGGCGGGGCCGGGTTCCAGGCCGGGTTGGGTCGTCTGGGGATCGGAGACGGCGTCGGTCATGGCGGCTTACCTTTCAGTGGCCCAGGTGGACGGGGTCGTGGCGTTCCTCCAGCCCCTTGCCCACCACGTCGCCAAAGCCCCATTCGGCGACGTCGGCGACATAGTCGCGCGGGCTGAACAGCCGGCCGCGACAGACCTTCACGCGCGGCGCCGGCAGATCGATCTGGGCCGTCAGTCGCTGGACCAGCTCTTCCATCAGCCAGCGCGGAATCCGGTCGCGCTCGGTCGGATAGGCGAAGCGGAAGTTCAGCAGGTGCGCAGCCAGCACCTCCCAATAGAGGTCCATCTGGTCCAGCAGGCTCTTCCAGTCGATGGCGTCGGACTGTTTCAGGATCACGTGGTTCACATCGGCCCCGTCGTAGCGATAGCGGTACTGAATGAAGACCTTGGACAGGATCAGGGCCGTGGGCGGGGTGATCTGGACCTGATGGCCATAGACAGTGATCCGGTCCTCGCTGAACCAGCTGTCGGATACGGCGATGGTGCCGTTGGACATGGCGAAGATGACGTCGAAGAAGTGTTTCTCGTCCTTCCAGACCTTGGCGATCCAGCGCTCGTCCTCGACGTCGGTGCGGTAGCCGTGCTTCTGGAAGAAGGCCAGGATGCGGGGGTAGTCGCCGGGCTTGCAGAAGACGTCCAAATCCTTGGTCGGACGCCGGATGCCGGTGTAGGCCGTGACCGCATAGGTGCCCGACAGCAGGAAGGGGATGCCGCTCTCCTTGAGCAGGCGCAGGCTCTCTTCATAGAAGGCCAGGGCGTCCGCCGGCGGTTCGAACGTCGGTTCGGCGATCACGTCTGACATCGGCTGAGGCCCTTTGCTGGCGAGGGCGAGTAAACGGCGACGCTGAATGGCGGTTCCGCAATTCTACCTAGCTGGGCCGCTACGGGATCCTTAACCCCTGCATGTCACTGTTCCGTCATGGGACTGGAATTGGTGAACGCAGAACGCGGGCGCTGGCGGCTTTTCCGCCACGAGGCCGGCCGCGCGGCCGGTCCGTCGCCCTATACCTATGTGGCGCTGTTCGTTCTGTGTCTGTCGATCAGCAAATGGAGCGTTTACGCATTCGGCGCGACCGTGCTGTGGCCCGCGAATGCGGTGCTTCTGGCCGCTGTGCTGCAGCTTCATCGCCGTCAGGCCATCGGCGTGATGGTCGCCTGCGCCGCTATCAATCTGACCAGCAACGTCCTCCGCGGCGATCCTGGCCCGATGATGTTCACCAATGTCATTCTGAACATGACCCAGGTGGTGGTCGCGGCTGTGCTGGCGCGTCGATTCTGCGGCGCCGCGTTGGATATGCGCCGGCCCTGGCGGCTGTTCCGTTTCGCCTTCTTCGCCGCCGCGCCGTCCGTTCTGCTTTCCACCCTGCTGGCTGGCGTCGTCGTCATCCTGATGAGATGGCAGGTGCCGGGAGCGCTCGGCTTCCGCATGCACCACCTGTTCGACATGGAACTGCTGGCGATGATGATCGTCACGCCGTCCCTGCTGCTGCTGGCGCGCAATCATCGTTTCCGGGATGACGCCAAAGCCAGCCTGGTCGAGACGATGGCGATCATGACACTTGTCGGCGGCGTCACGCTTTTCGTCTTCTCGCAGTCAGCCGCGCCCGTCCTGTTCGCGATCTTCCCGCCTCTGATCCTGCTGGCGTTCCGTCTGGGCCCGCCGTTGACGGCGGCTGCGGTGATGGTGGTCGCCGTGATCGGGGGCATCGCCACGCTGAGCGGGTATGGGCCAATCGTGTTGACCAAGCTGACGCCTGACCCGGTGCTGGACGCCCTGCCGCCTGTGATGCGCCAGATGAATGTGTTTCATCTGTTCCTGCTGTGCGTCGTCGGGTCGGTCCTGCCCATCACCACCCTGTCGACGGAGCGTCGGCGGCTGACGGCGCGTCTGCGGGCCCGAACGGCGGCGGCGCTGGACGCCCTGGCTCGCGTCAAGGCGGCCCGCGCCGTCAAGGAGCGGTTCCTGGCGATGATGAGCCACGAGATGCGGACCCCCCTGACCGGCGTGACCGGCTATGCGGATCTGCTGTCGCGTCACCCCGGCTTGGACGTCGAGGGCCTGCGTCAGGTCGACGCCATCCGTCACTCGGGCGAGACCATGCTGCGTCTGGTCGAGGATTTGCTGGAGATTTCCCGCGGCGGCGCCGAGGTGGCGATGAAAGCCGTCGACGTTCGCCAATTGGCCGAGGAGGCGGTAGCCCCGTCCCGTGAATGGGCCATGGTCAAACGACTGGCCTTCAGCTTGACCTTGACGCCGCAGGCCGAAGGTCTGGCGATGGTGGATGGGCGCCGCCTGCGTCAGGCTCTTCACCATCTGGTCAACAACGCGGTCAAATTCACCAATCGGGGCGAGGTCAGTATCCGTATCGACCGACGCGACGATCATCTGGTCTTCGTCGTTTCAGACACCGGTTGCGGTATGGACGAACAGACGCGCTGCGGCGTCTTCCATCTGTTCGAACAGGGCGACGCCAGCACCAGCCGCGCGCATGAGGGCGCCGGCGTCGGTCTGGCCCTGGCGAAGAGCCACATCGACTGTCTGGGCGGGGCCGTCGATATCGACAGCACTCACGGACGCGGCTCGACCTTCACCCTGACCGTGCCGGCTGAGGCGGTCGAGGCGGCCACAAGCGATGCGGGCTCGCGGCTGGACAGTCGTCGTATGCGTGTACTGGTCGTCGATGACCATCCGGCCAACCGCAACCTGCTGCGCATCATGCTGCAGGCGGCTGACTGCGACATTGCCGAGGCCTGCGACGGGCGTGAGGCCTTGAACGCGGTCTCGAGCGAGGCTTTCGATCTGATCCTGATGGATGTGCGCATGCCGGTGATGGATGGTCTGGCCGCCAGCCGTGCGATCCGCGCCCTGGCCGATCCCGCCAGCCAGACGCCGATCTTGGCCGTTACCGCCGAGGCCATGCCCGAAGACGCCGCACGGTGCCTGGCCGCAGGCATGGACGGTCATCTGGCCAAGCCGGTGACCCAGGCCAAGCTATACGCCGCCATCGACGAGACGCTGAGCGCGGCCGCGTCTCGCCTGGACGCCCAAGCCGCCTGAGCCATCGAGCGCGGCTTCATCCCCAGGCCCGTCCCCAGAAATATGCGGCACGGACACAACATCTAGCGGTTGAGATAAATTGTGATCGCAACATAGACCTATTTTGGCTTGGCGCCGACGCCTTCAAATCGCATGGTGAACGCGTCTTCAGATTCGCCCTCAGGTCCAGTTCGATGAACGCTATCACTCCGATCATCCTTCCCGAGCGCGCCGGTCTTCTGACCCCGTCGGCCGCTTACAAGCCGTTCCGCTATCCGTGGGCGTTCGACATGTGGAAGAAGCAGCAGCAGGTCCACTGGATGCCCGAAGAGGTGCCGCTGGGCGAGGACGTCAAGGACTGGGCCTCGACCCTGAACGACAACGAACGCAATCTGCTGACCCAGATCTTCCGCTTCTTCACCCAGGCGGACATCGAGGTTCAGGACAACTACATGGAACGATACGGTCGGGTGTTCAAACCGACCGAGGTGAAGATGATGCTGGCCGCCTTCGGCAATATGGAGACGATCCATATCGCGGCCTACGCCCTGCTGCTCGAAACCATCGGCATGCCCGAGAGCGAGTTCGGCGCCTTCATGGAATATGAGGCCATGCGGGACAAGCACGACTACATGGGCCAGTTCGGGGTCGATTCCGACGCCGACATCTGCCGGACCCTGGCCATGTTCGGCGGGTTCTCGGAAGGCGTTCAGCTGTTCGCGTCCTTCGCCATGCTGATGAACTTCCCGCGCCAGAACAAGATGAAGGGCATGGGCCAGATCGTGTCCTGGTCGGTGCGCGACGAGAGCCTGCACTGCGAAGGCATCATCAAGCTGTACCACGCCTTCAACAAGGAGACGGGCGCCGTCACCAAGTCGGTCGCGGACGACATCGTCGACTGCTGCAAGACGGTGGTGAACATGGAGGACAAGTTCATCGACCTGGCCTTTGAGATGGGTTCGGTGAACGGCATGACGCCCGAGGACATCAAACAGTATATTCGCTTCATCGCCGACTGGCGCCTGCGTCAGCTGAAGCTGCCGGAGGTCTATGGGGTGACGGAAAACCCGCTGCCGTGGCTGCAGTCGCTGCTCAGCGGCGTCGAACACGCCAACTTCTTCGAGGCCCGCGCCACCGAATATTCCAAGGCGGCGACGCAAGGGAACTGGCACGGCGCCGACGGCGTTTGGACCGAGTTCGACCGCATGATGGCGCGCCGCGACATGAGCCTGGTCGCGGGCTGAGCCCTTCTGCCTAGACCCGCGGGCGGCGTTCGCTCGCCGTCGCGAAGCTGGCCAGCTTATTGGGCCGGCTCGACCCAGACGGGGCGCGCCGTGCAGGCCTGACGGAAGCCTGTGCGGCATAGTCGCACCTGTTCCTGCCAGGCGGCATAGTCGCGGTCGTATTTCTCCTGCGCCAGACGCGCCGTCTCGGCGGCGGCCCGCGCCTGTTCCTCGGCTTTGCTGATCTCGATCTGATGACGGGCCAGGGCGGCATCGTAGTCCAGCCGGTTGGCGGCGTCGGTCTTGTCGGCCAGGGCGTTCTGGGCGGCGATCTCGTCGTTCAGAGCGCGGGTGGTGCGCAGTTCCTCTTCGGTCTGCTGGGCGTCGCTTGCGCGATGATAGGCCTCGCCCCGCGCCTTCAGCAGGGCGTCGCGACTGGCGGGATCGGCCGGGTCGGGCAGGGCGCGCTGATCGCGATAGGGGTCGGCGGTCGCCGGCGCCGTCGGCGTCTGGGCGGTGACGGGCGCAGTCAGGGCGGCAGCCAGCAGGGCGGCGGCGACGGCGGTGCGAACGATCATGACTGTCTCTCCCGAGGCCGAGGCGTCCTACGCAGCTTGGCCATTGTGATCCTGCTGCACAACGCCGCAGCGATGAAAAGGTGGCGAAAGGCGCCGCTTCGCGTCATGGTCGTCTTCTCCCGACGCAGCCCATCCGAGAACACCGATGATCCTCAGCACCTCGTCTGGCGACTTTCCCATCCCTGCCGATGTCGCGCGTCGGTTGCCGAATGTGCCGGCGTTGCCTGACGTCGCCGCCGCCAACGCAAAGGTTCAGCTCGAAAACTTCCGCCATTGGCTGGACGCATCGCCTGACCATGCCATCAATTACGAGCGGTTGCGTCGTTGGCATCTGGTTCAGGAGGAACTGGCAGCCAGGGCAAAGGCGGAGAGCCGCCCCTTTGTCGTCTCGGACGACGGTCTGGAATAAGACGGCTCAGCCCGGCAGGCGCAGCTCGAACACGGCGCCCTTGCCGTCGGTCTCGACCAGACGCAGGTCGCCGCCGTGAAGGGCGGCCAATTCGCGCGAGATGGTCAGGCCCAGGCCCGAACCGTCCGAGCTTTTTGAACTGACAAAGGGTTCGAACAGGCGTTCGGCCAGACGCGGCGGAATGCCGGGGCCGTCGTCGGCGATGCGCACGACGCAGAAGCCGTCCTGACCAAAGGCGCTGACGGTGATGGCGCCCTTGCCGCGCCGCTCGGGCGGACGGGTCGGGTCGGCCTCGATGGCCTGGCGGGCGTTGCGCATCAGATTGACCAGGATGCGATACAGCTGATCCGGGTCGGCCTCGACGGCGAACCGGGGCGGCAGCTGTTTGATCAGGCGCACGCCGTCGGGATCCAGCCCGGCGTCCTCGGCCGCCAGGGTCAGGGCCTTGGTCAGGACGACGCGGGTCTTCTGGGGCGCGGGCTCCTCGCTCTTGCCGTACTCCAGCACATTGCGCGACAGGCCGGCGGCGCGGCTGAGCGCGCGTTCCAGCCGGGGGAGGGCCTTGGCCACCTGCGGGTCGGCGGAGGTCGCCAGCCGCTCGGACGCCATCTGAGCCGAGGTCAGCATGTTGCGCAGGTCGTGGTTGATCTTGGCCACCGCCTCGCCCAGCGCGACCAGACGGGCGCGAGAGCGCAGGGAATGGCGCACCTCCTCCTGCATCCGGCTGAGTTCGCGCTCGACGCGGCCGATCTCGTCGTGGCGGTCGGACGGCGCCTCGGCCTCGCTCTCGGGATCGGCGGCGAACCGCTCCATCGAACGGGTGACGCGACGAAGCGGGCGCAGCACCAGCAGAGCCAGACCGCCATACAGCAGCGCGCCCGCCGTCACCGACACCAGCAGGGACACCAGCAGGCTGTTCAGCAGGAAGGCGCGCAGTTCCAGCTTCAACGGCTGGGCGGGAGTGACGATCTCGATGAAGTCGCCCGAGCGATAGCGCGGCTTGGCCTGAACCCTCAGCGAGCGGTCCGGATGTCCGAACAGGGTGCGCCACGGGTCGGTCAGGCGCGACCAGCTGTCTTGACGCCTCAGGTCGATCAGTTCGGGAGCGCGGGGCAGGTTGGGGGCCTGAAGCAGCAGACGGCGCACGCCTTGTTCCGTCAGGGCGACCGCCTGAACCCCGCCGATCCGCATCAACTCTGCGGCCGTGTCGTCCTCGACCGCGCTATAGGGCAGGGCTTCGACCCCGACCGAGGCCAGTTCGGCGGCCTGGAGCCGGTCGCGAAGCCAGCGCTCATGGAAGGCCGCAAGGTTTGGGCCCAGGATCAGAGCCTCGACCGCCAGGGTGAAGGCGACGGTCAGCAGCAGCAGCCGCGCCGACAGACCGTCGGGCGCGCGCGGCGTCAGACGCTCGCGCCAGAGATTGGCCTGGTCCGGCGTCAGGTTCAGCCGCGCCGCGATCCGGTCGAACAGGGCGCTCATGCCGCGGTCGCCCCGATCCGGCGGGCGCGTATCATCTGGAACAGCTTGATGCCGATGGGCAGAAGCAGGGACAGGAAGACCACGCCCATCAAAGGCCAGAAGAACTGTTGCAGCAGCATCGGCAGGTCCGGCCGCACGCCCGCACGCAGCAGGCCGCCCAGCTGCGATCCGATCCAGGTGTAGATGTAGGTGGACGGCAGCAGGCCGATGAAGGTGGCGATGATGTAGGGCCTCAGCGGCACCGCCATCATCCCCGCCGTCGCGTTGACCAGGACGAAGGGCACGCTGGGGACCACGCGCAGGGTGAACAGGGTGGTGAAGGCGTTGCGGTCGATGCCCTTGGCAAGCCGATCCATGAAGCCGGCGTCGGCCTCGAACTTGGCGCGCAACCACGAACCGATCGAGGTGCGATAGACATAATAGATGACGACCGAACCGATGGTGGCCCCCGTCGACTGGGCCAGGGCGCCGACACAGGGGCCGAACATCATTCCGCCCAGCAGGGTCAGGAAGACGGGTCCTGGAATGGTCGAGGCGGTCGCCAGGGCGTATACGGCGATGAAGGCGACCAGCGCGATCCACCAGTTCTGTTGCGCATAGGCCTGAAGGTTCAGCCCGTGCTCGCGGATCAGATCCATCGACAGATAGCGGTTCCAGCCCAGGGCGAAGAAGGCGATCACCAGCCCGGCGATGGCCGCCAGCGGCGCCAGCCGCAAGGCCCATTCCTTCGCCGTTCGTTTCGCCATCCGTTTCATCGTCCCGAAATGCCGTCCGAGCGTTGACTCACGCGGACATGCGACTTATACGCCCGCCCTTCCTGCGGCGGACGCCTCTTGCCCCGTCGCCCAACCTTTTAACGTCAGGAGCCGACCGTGAAGCGGACCTATCAGCCGTCGCGACTCGTGCGCAAGCGCCGTCACGGCTTCCGCAGCCGGATGGCCACCAAGAACGGCCAGAAGATTGTTGCGCGCCGTCGCGCCAAGGGCCGCAAGCGCCTGACGGCGTAAGCGGCTTACGCGTCCGGATCTTTTGGACGCATGAGCGACCCTTTACAGATCAAGCGTCTGTTGCGGCGGCCCCAGTTCCTGGCGGCCGCCAAAGGCGTTTCCGAGGCGCGCGGCGCCGTGGTGATCCAGCGGCTGGAGCGTGGCGACGGTTCGCCGCACATCGGCCTGGGCTTTACCGCCACCAAGAAGATCGGCGGGGCGGTTCAGCGCAACCGCGCCAAACGCCGTCTGCGCGAGGCCGCGCGGGCCATGCTGGCCCAGCATGGCGTGCCCGGAAGCGACTATGTCTTCATCGCCCGCATGGGCACGACCGAGCGTGCGTGGGACCGTCTGCTTGACGACGTGAAATCGACGCTTACAAGGCTGGCGACACCGCGACATGATCGGGGGGCCAACAAGCCCTCGCCCGCCCGCGCCCCCTCCGGCCAGGACCGCCAGAATCCATGAAAAACGAAAACACGCGCAACACGATCATCTTCATCGTGTGCTCGGTCCTGATCATGGGGATCTACTATTTCGCCGTGCTGCGTCCGCAGGCCGAGCGTCGCGCCGTGCAACAGCAGGCCCAGGCCGAGCAGTCGCAGACCGCTGACAACGCCGCGCGCACGGCGCTGAGCCCGCAGGGCCCGACCTTCGTCACCGACCGCAGCCAGGCGCTGAGCACCGCCGCGCGCGTGCCGATCCAGTCCGGCACGCTGAAGGGCTCGCTGTCGCTTCAGGGCGGCCGGATCGACGACCTGTTCCTGACCGACTACCGCGAGGTTCAGGACAAGCCCCAGCCGGTGGAGCTGTTCCGCCCGCAGGGGATGCAGAACGCCTATTTCGCCCAGTTCGGCTGGACCGGCCCCAATGTCGCCGGCGGCGTGCCCGGACCCAATACCGTCTGGCGCCTGACCAACGGGTCGATCCTGACGCCGACGACGCCGGTCACCCTGACCTGGGACAACGGTCAGGGCCTGCGCTTCACCCGCGTGATCTCGGTCGACGACAAATACGTCTTCTCGGTCCAGGACACGGTTCAGAACCTGGGCACGCAGGCGATCACCATCGCCCCCTACGGCAGCGTCCAGCGCCAGGGCGTGCCGCCCGCAGCCGGCTCGTCGCACATCGTCCACGAGGGCGCGATCGGCACCTTCGGCAAGCCGGGCGACTACCGGACCGAGCAGAAGAAATACAAGGACTGGCTGAAGGAGCCGCGGATCGAGAACGCCTCGACCGGCGGCTGGCTGGGCATCACCGACAAATACTGGCTGGCGGCCCTGCTGCCCCAGCAGAACGAGGCGGTCGAAACCGAATTCCGCGTGCGCGACCTGAACGGCGCCCAGCAGCTGGAAGCCAATGTCCTGGGCACGACCCGCACCATCCAGCCCGGCGCCACCGCGACCGAGACCCAGCGCCTGTTCGCCGGGGTCAAGCGCGCCGAGGTGCTGAAATCCTATGAGCAGAGCCTGAACCTGCCGCGCTTCGTCTATGCGATCGACTGGGGCATGTTCTGGTTCCTGACGCGTCCGATCTTCTGGATCCTGGAGAACGTCTATGGCCTGGTCGGCAGCTTCGGCGTCGCCATTCTGGCCCTGACCGTCATCGTCAAGCTGGTGATGTTCCCGCTGGCCAATAACGCCTACGCCTCGATGTCCAAGATGCGGAACCTCCAGCCCAAGATGGAGGAGATCAAGAAGAAGTTCAAAGACGACCCGCAGAAGCAGCAGCAGGAGACGATGGCCCTGTATCAGCGCGAGAAGATCAATCCGGTCGCCGGATGCCTTCCGCTGGTGCTGCAGATCCCGGTCTTCTACGCCCTGTACAAGGTGCTGACCGTGACCATCGAAATGCGTCACCAGCCGTTCCTGGGCTTCATCCATGACCTGTCGGCGCGCGATCCGTCGTCGATCTGGAACCTGTTCGGCCTGATCCCGTGGGATCCGGCGATGGCGCCCCTGATCGGCGGCCTGTTGGCCGGCCCGCTGCATCTGGGTCTGCTGGCGATCGCCTATGGCCTGACGATGTGGCTGCAGACGGCGATGAACCCGCCGGCGGCCGATCCGGTCCAGCGCCAGATTTTCCAGTTCATGCCGCTGCTGTTCACCTTCATCATGGCGCCGTTCGCGGCGGGTCTGCTGATCTACTGGGCCTGGTCCAACATCCTGACCATCCTGCAGCAGTATGTGATCATGCACCGCTACAAGGCCGAGAATCCGATCGATGCGTTCTTCGCCCGGTTCAAGAAGTCGCCGGCGTGATCGACGAGACCGAGTTCACGCCCGAGGACATCGAGGCGGCGCGCGTCCTGTTCGCGCGGCCTGCGACCTTCGTCATGGGCGCGGCCAAGATCGAGCAGCTGCCCGACCCCGACCTGCCCGAGATCGCCTTCGCGGGCCGCTCGAACGTGGGCAAGTCCAGCCTGATCAACGGGCTGGTCGGCATGCACAAGCTGGCCCGCGCCTCGAACGAGCCGGGCCGCACGCGCGAAGTCAACTTCTTCGACCTGGACGGCCGGATGCGTCTGGTCGACCTGCCCGGCTATGGCTGGGCCAAGGCGTCCAAGACCACAGTCAAGAAGTTCCAGGATCTGGGCCGCGACTATCTGCGCGGCCGGGTGACGCTGAAGCGGGTCTATCTGCTGATCGACAGCCGCCATGGGCTGAAGTCGGTGGATACGGAGGCGCTGGATGCGCTCGATCTGGCCGCCGTCAGCTATCAGATCGTCCTGACCAAGGCCGACAAGCTGAAGAAGGGCGAGGGCGAGGCCGTGCAGGCCGCGACCCTGAAGGCCATCTCCAAACGCCCCGCCGCCTTCCCGGTGGTGGCCCTGACCTCGTCGGAAAAGGGTCTCGGCCTGCCGGAACTGCGCGCCGAAATCATGCGCACGACGGGCGCAACGCTGGGCTAAAGGCCCTCATCGTCGGGTCAGGCCCGAGCATGACGGCAGAAAAGAAAAGGCCCGGAGATCGCTCTCCGGGCCTTCGTCGTTCTGGTCTGTCGTCGCCCTATTGGGCGGCGGGGGCCGCCGCGCGAACCTCGACGGGGATGCCCAGGGCGTCCAGCTGCGGCTTGACCACCGAGGCGTCGCCGACCACGACCCAGACGAACTTGGACGGGTCGATGGCGGCCTTGGCGGCGGCGTCCAGCTGGGCTGCGGTCAGGGCGTTGGTGCGCGCCGCGATCGTTTCCGGATAGTCGTCCGGACGGCCCAGCAGGGCGTTGGAGCGCATGGCGCCCAGGACGGCGGCCGAAGTCTCGTAGCTGCCGGCCAGACGGCGGGTGTTGCCGTTGATCGTGCGCTCCAGCTCCGCCGCCGTCACGCCCTTGCCGCCCGACAGGAAGTCGTTGAACTGCTGGTTCAGGGCTTCGATGGCCGGGCCGGTCTTGTCGGCCTGGACCGGGGCGGTGACCAGATAGGGCACGCGTCCGGCGAACGGATTGACCGAGGCGTTGACGCCGTAGGACCAGCTCTTGGTCTCACGCAGATCCGAGTTGATGCGCGACAGGAAGTCGTTGCCCAGCACATTGTTCGCCGCGTTCAGCACCAACAGGTCGTCGGTGCCCGACAGGCTCAGAACCTCGCCGCCCATGATGTAGGATTGTGGCGATTGCGGACGGTCGATCAGCACGATCTTGGGCGTCGCGGCCGGGATCGGGGTCGAGAAATCCTTGACGGCCTTGGCCGATGCGGGCGGGACCCATTGACCGAAGGCGCTGTCCAGGATCGGCGTCAGCTCGGCCAGGGGGCGGTCGGAGACGACGAACAGCTTGGCGTTGTCCGGGCGGATCCACTTGGCGTAGTCGGCGCGAATGTCGGCGTCGGTGATCGCCTTGACGCTGGTCTCGTCGCCGGCGCCGCTGAACGGACGGCCATAGGGGCTGTTCGGGCCATAGATCAGCTCGGGCAGGGCGCGGTTGGCCAGGGCGGCCGGCTGGGTCCGCTCGGCGGCGATGCGCGACAGGCGGGTGGCGCGAAGGCGCTCCAGCTCGGCCGGGGCGAAGGCGGGATTGCGCACCACTTCGGCCATCAGATCCACCGAAGGCTTCAGATTCGGCGTCACCGCCGACAGCTGGACGACCGAACTGTCCATCGTCGCCCCGGTGGTGATGGTTGCGCCCAGGGCTTCCTGCGCCTCGGCCAGCTGCGTGGCGTTCAGGGTGCGGGTGCCCTCGTCCATCAGGTCCAGCATCAGGGTCTGCAGACCCAGTTTGGACCGGTCGTCGGCGGCCAGACCGGCGTCGAAGTCGAGCGCGATCTTCGTCGTCGGGGTGGCGTCGCGCTGGGCGTAGATCACCTCCATGCCGTTCGACAGACGGGTGCGCTCGACGGCCGGGAAGTCGACGTTGGCGACTTGACCGATCTCGGGCTTGGGCATGCGCGGCTTGCGCTCGATTTCCGGCGCCGGCGTGCGGTTGGCGCCGGACGGCGCGGCGGCAGCCTCCTGATAGGCTTCGCGCTGGCCAGGCAGGGTGGTCAGCGTATAGGCCGGACGGGTCAGCCACTTCTGCATCGCCGCCTGGACCTGGGCCGGCGTGACGGCGGCGTAGGCGGCCAGCTGCTTCTTGTAGAACTCCGGATCGCCGGCATAGAGCTGGCCTTCGGCAAGCGCCGTGGCTTTGCCGCCGAAGCCGCCGACCTGTTCCAGGCCCTGGATGCGGCGCGAGGCGTATTGGGTGACGACGCGGTTGATCTCGTCCTGCGTCGGGCCGTTCGCGATCAGGCCGTTCAGGATTTCACGCATCCGCGCCTCGACGGCGGCGGGGTCTTCGCCCGGCTTGATCGTGGCGCTCATCTCGAAGATGCCGACGCGGTGGAAGTCGCTGTTGTTGGCGGTGACCGAGACGGCGGTCTGCTCGCCGCGCACCAGTTCATTGTCCAGGCGTGAGGAGGCCAGGCCGCCCAGCACGGAGGCGGCGACGCTGAGCGGCACGGAATCCGGGTCCAGCATGCCTGGCACGGCCCAGCTGACATCGATCTTGGCGTTCGACACCCGGTCGTGCGTGGTTTCGCTGAGCGGGGCGGACAGGGTCGGGACCGAGGCCTGGGCGGGATTGTTCACCGGACCCTTGGCGATCGGGCCGAAGTATTTGTCGGTCAGTTCACGCGCCTTGGCGGGGGTGATGTCGCCAGCCAGCACCAAAACGGCGTTGTTGGGGCCATAGTTGGAGGTGAACCAGTCGCGCACCGTCTGCATCGAGGCGGCGTCCAGGTCGGCCATCGAACCGATGGTCGAGTGGCGATAGGGGTGGCCTTCGGGGAACAGCGCTTCCAGCTGCTTGTACTGGTTCAGGCCGTAGGGCTGGTTGTCGCCCTGACGCTTTTCGTTCTGAACGACGCCGCGTTGCAGATCGAGCGTCTCCTGGCTGATGGCGCCCAGCATGTAGCCCATGCGGTCGCTTTCCATGAACAGGGCCTGTTCCAGCGCGGGGGTCGGGACCGTCTCGAAATAGTTGGTGCGGTCGAAATAGGTTGTCCCGTTCATGTCGGTCGCGCCCATGTTGCGCATCGGCGTGAAATAGCTGCCGGGCGCATTTTCCGAACCGCCGAACATCAGGTGTTCGAACAGGTGGGCGAAGCCGGTCTTGCCGCCTGGCTCGTCCTTGGAGCCGACGTTGTACCAGACGGAGACGGCGACGACGGGGGCCTTATGATCCTCGTGGACCAGGACGGTCAGGCCGTTGTCGAGGGTGAACTTGGTGTAGGGGATGTCGACTTCGTTGATCAGCTGCGAGACCGGCGCGGCCTGGACGGCGGGCGCGGCGGCCTGACCAGCCGCTTGGGCGGCGGGGGCAGGAGCCACGGAGGCCCCGACAGGCGTTGAAACCGCCAGAAGGGCGGCGGCGGCGGCGAGAGAGCCAGTGCGGCGCATGTGATATCCTCGGGATTGCAGTTGGAGCGGACCATAACGCCGGTCTGCCGCCTGGCAACGCGACCAAATGGAACATGACCAAAGGTTCACGTTCTCCCCCGCGCGCCCCGGAAAGGGTTGCATCGCCGGACCCCCGGTCTTATGCGCGCGTCAACTCCCCGACTGACCGCCCCTTGCTGAAAGAGCCGCCATGTCCGCCCCCGCCGACAAGCCCGTCAAGAAAGTCGTCCTCGCCTATTCGGGCGGGCTGGACACCTCGATCATCCTGAAGTGGCTCCAGACCGAATATAACGCCGAGGTCGTGACCTTCACCGCCGACCTGGGCCAGGGCGAAGAGTTGGGCCCGGCGCGCGAGAAGGCGCTGAAGCTGGGCATCAAGCCGGAAAACATCTTCATCGACGACCTGCGCGAGGAGTTCGTGCGCGACTTCGTCTTCCCGATGTTCCGCGCCAACGCCCAGTACGAGGGCGACTATCTGCTGGGCACCTCCATCGCCCGGCCGCTGATCTCCAAGCGCCAGATCGAGATCGCGCGTCAGGTCGGCGCCGACGCCGTCTGTCACGGGGCGACCGGCAAGGGCAACGATCAGGTCCGGTTCGAGCTGGGCTACTACGGCCTGAACCCGGATATCCACGTCATCGCCCCCTGGCGCGAGTGGGAGTTCCGCAGCCGCGAGGCCCTGCTGGACTTCGCCGAGAAGAACCAGATCCCCATCGCCAAGGACAAGCGCGGCGAGGCGCCCTTCAGCGTCGACGCCAACCTTTTGCACTCCTCGTCCGAGGGCAAGGTGCTGGAAGACCCGGCGGTCGAGGCGCCCGAGTTCGTCCACCAGCGCACGATCAGCCCGGAAGACGCGCCGGACGTGGCGACCGTCATCGAGATCGGCTTCGAAAAGGGCGACGCCGTCTCGATCAACGGCGAGGCCATGTCGCCCGCCACGATCCTGACCGCCCTGAACCAGTACGGCCACGACAACGGCATCGGCCGTCTGGACCTGGTCGAGAACCGGTTCGTCGGCATGAAGTCGCGTGGCGTTTATGAGACCCCCGGCGGGACCATCCTGATCGCGGCGCACCGCGGCATCGAAAGCATCACCCTGGACGGCGGCTCCATGCACCTGAAGGACCAGCTGATGCCGAAATACGCCGAGCTGATCTACAACGGTTTCTGGTTCTCGCCCGAGCGGGAGATGCTGCAGGCTGCCATCGACAAGAGCCAGGAAAACGTCTCCGGCACGGTCAAGGTCAAGCTGTACAAGGGCAATGTCTCGGTCATCGGCCGCGAAAGCCCCAACAGCCTGTACGATCAGGATCTGGTGACGTTCGAAGAGGGCGTCCAGGCCTATGACCACAAGGACGCGGCCGGCTTCATCAAGCTGAATGCCCTGCGCCTGCGCGTCCTGGCCAAGCGCGACGCGCGCAAGAGCTAGGGCGCCTTATCCGACCGGGCGATCCTGAGGATCGCCCGGTTCCGATCGTCCGTGACCCAGATCGATCCGTCGGCGGCGACGGCCATGACCACCGGCGCGCCGCGCGGCTGACGACCCGCGATCGTGTCCCAGCCCGGCGTCAGCACCTTGCCGCGTATGCTGGGCGCGCCGGCGGGATAAGACAGGGCGCCGCGCGGATAGATGGCGTAGCGGCCGCCGATGTCGGTCAGGGGGCGGCCCCCGCTGTCCGTCTCGGCCGCCACGATCCGGCCGCCCGCGCGACGATAGCCGTGCCAGCTCATCAGCAGCCGGCCGCGCAGTTCGGGAAACATCGCCCCGTCGTAATAGATCAGGTCCAGCGGCGCGGCGTGGGGCGGCAGCAGGGCCACCGGGCGGTCGCGCTGGCCGCATCGCGTCTGGGCCGCGCTCCAGCCCGGCAGGGGCGTCGCCAGATCGACGCAATAGGGCCAGCCGTAATGGCCGCCCTGACGCAGCACATTGATCTCGTCATAGGGATGGTCGGGCGTGGTCAGGTCGACCGAGTTCTCGCCTTGCAGGATCGTGCCCGACGGGTGCCGAACCAGGGCGATGGAGTTCCGCAGGCCCGAGGCGAAGACGGTGCTGTCCTCGGCCCAGCGGCCGTTTCCCAGATAGGCGTGGCGCCGCGCCTGGGCCGTCGCCGCGCTGTCGATACAGGCGCCCGCCGCATTGGCGCGCGCCCGGCCTCGCGCATCCACGCAGCGGTCACTGGGCGCGCCGACATTGACCAGCAGGTCGCCGTTGGCGTCGAAGACGAAGCTGGACAGGGGGTGACGATTGGCGTGCAGCCGATTGTCGGGCAGGTCGCCGATCACGGTGCGCACGGTCGCCGCCGGATCGGCCGCGTCGGGGTCCAGCGTCAGGATGCGGTTCATCTCGGACACATAGATGCGCCCGTCCGGCCCGCGCGCCGCCGTGTGCGGCATGTTCAGTCCCTGGGCCAGCCGTCTCCAGTGCGGCGCACCGTCGGGGCTGAACGACAGCCGCCAGATCGCGCCATTGCCCGGATACCAGTTGCCCAGATCCGTCACCAACCAGTCGCCATTGGTTAGCGCCAGCAGGCCACGCGGCATTCGCGGTTCCTCGGACCCCGCGCCCTGCCAGACCAGCCCCAGGCAATAGCCGGGTGCCATGCGCACGGTGGTCATTGGGCGGCCGCCGCAGTCGCCATCGGTGGCATAGGCGCCTTGCGCGGCCCTCGCGCTGACAGGCGCGGTGACGAGCAGGGACAGCAGGGCCAGAAGGCGGACGGTCTTCATGACGCCAGAAGTCCCGACAGACGGCCCGAGATCAAGTGCGGTGTCAGATCAGGCCCTGCTCGCGCGCCGCTGCCGTCAGGCCGTCGCGAAACTCGGGCGCCGCCAGGGCGATCAGGGCGCGGGCGCGTTCGCTGGACGACTTGCCCTTCAGATTGGTCCAGCCGTGTTCGGTGGCGACGATGTGCGTGTCGTTGCGCGGGGTGGTGACCGGCCCGTCCAGACGCGCGACGATGCGAGAGGCCGTCCCCTTCGCCGCCGTGGAATGACAGGCAATGATCGACTTGCCGCCCTCCGATCCATAGGCGCCGCGCACGAAGTCAAGCTGGCCCCCGGCGGCCGTGAACTGGCGCCCGTTCAGAAACTCCGAGCAGCAGGCGCCGGTCAGGTCGACCTGAAGCGTGGCGTTGACCGAGATCATCTTCGCATTGCGCGCGATCACGGCCGGGTCGTTCACATAGGAGACCGGATGGGCCTCCATGCCGCGATTGCCGTCCAGGAATTCATAAGTGTTGAGGTCGCCCATCGAGAAGGCGAAGACGCCCACGCCCGGATGCAGGGTCTTGCGGGCATGGTTGGCCACGCCGGCCTGCATCAGCTCGACCAGGCCGGGCGTCAACATCTCTGTGTGAACGCCCAGATCGCGGTGGTCCATCAGGGCGTCGCAGACGGCGTTGGGCAGGGCGCCGATCCCCATCTGCAGCGTCGCGCCGTCCTCGACCAAGCCCGCGATGATCCGCCCGATGGCCAGGTCCGCCGGCTGAGGCTCGGGGCGCGGAACGACCAGCAGCGGCGCGGCATGTTCGACGATGCCGGCGACCTGGGACACATGGACGGTGCAGTCGCCGAACACGCGCGGCATGTGCGGATTGACCTCGACGATCACGGTCTTCGCCGTCTGCGACACCGGCTTGGCGTAGTCGGTGTTGGTGCCGAACGAGAAGAAGCCGTCCGCATCCATCGGCGAGACGGTGCAGATCAGCGCATCCACCTTGACCTCGTCGCACAACAGGCGGGGCGACTGCTGAAAGCCCGTGGGGATGAACTGCACGGGGTTGGGGCGACCCTCCTCGTGCGCGCGCTGTTCCAGCCGGCGTTCGATGGCGCTGTGGAACAGGCTCCAGGGGCGGATCCGGTCCATCAGCTCATAGCGCAGAACCGTGTCACCCGCGATCGCGGTCGAGAGCAGATAGAAGAGGTTCACATCCTCGACCTCGCCGCGTTCGGCCCGTTCGGCCAGGGCCCTGAGCAGGGCGGGCGGCTGGGACACGCCGAGCCCCATGGCCACCTTGGCGCCCGAGACGATCAGGGCGGCGGCCTGGTCGGGGGTCTTGAGGCGTTCGGCGTAGAGGGCGGCGTGGTCCATGGCGTGCGTCTCCGTCATGTCGTCAGACTAGCCTGCCGCACGGCGGATGGCGGGCCTAGACTTTGGTCGCGTCGGGCGCAGCTTCGATCGGGGAGGCTTCGTCCTGCAGCGTCGCGCGGTGGCGCTTCTGCCAGCGCGCCACCCCATAGGCGACCAGCCACAGGGCCATAGCCCAGGCCGCGCCGACCGCCCAGCCGGCGAAGACGTCGGTGGCCCAGTGGGCGCCCAGATAGATGCGTGTCAGCCCGACCAGCAGAGCCAGCAGAATACCGACGCCCAGGACGAAGACCTTGAACCGCTCACGCGGGAAGGCGCGGGTCAGCATGACGGCGACGCTGAGATAGAAGACGGTGGACAAGAGGGCGTGGCCGGAGGGGAAGCTGGCGTTGATCGTCTCCACCGCCTGAGCGGCGGCGGGTGGACGGGCGCGTTCGAACACCGCCTTCAGGCCTTCCGAGAGCGCGACCCCGCCGGACAGGCCAATGACCAGCAGCAGGGACGACAGCCATTTCCGTTGGCTCAGCAGAAAGACGATCACGATCAGGGCGAACAGACCCAGCACCGAGATGCCGCCCAACGAGGTGATATCCGCCGCAGCCTCCTTCAGCCACCACGGCCCCCACGGCCGGCCCGGATCGTCGGCGTAGGGCCGCATCAACGCCAGGACATGAAGGTCGAAGGCCTGGCCTTCGCCCTCGGTCATCTCATCGGCGAGACCGGCGAAGGTCAGAACGCCGCCGGCGACGACCAATAGGGCCAGAAGCGCGGCGATTTCCGTGCGGGCGACCGTCAGGGCGCGCATCGAAAAGGCGCGTAAGTCAGAAAGCGTCATGGCCGAGCCAACGGCCAAGCTGGGCAGTCGTTCCGATCACGCGTTCGTGATCACGCCGTCGCAGGCGCGTAAAACGAACGTGCTGGCTTGCGTGCGGGCTTTTCCCCAGACGGCTGGGACTTGTCCGACCGATTCGCCCACAATGGTCGCCGTCAACCCGTTGACGGGTCATTAGGCATATGCGCCCTATATGTGGGCTCGGGGAGCGCAGAGGCCACAAGATGATGTGGTCGCGGCGCGGGCGGCTCAAACGACTTTTTGTTCAGGACGCAGATGACCATGGCTGGCGGCGAGGCATTGAAGACGACGGAATTCCAAGGCGTTGCGGCGACGCCGACGCCGGAGCGCCCCCACCTGACCGTGGTCAAATCGGTCCAGGTCGACCGCTCGCGCGACGATCTGCTGACCGACTTCGGCAAGAAGACTCTGGAAGATCGCTATCTGCTGCCGGGCGAAAGCTATCAGGACATGTTCGCCCGCGTCTCGACCGCCTTCTCGGACGACGCCGAACACGCCCAGCGCCTGTATGACTATATGAGCCGCCTGTGGTTCATGCCGGCGACCCCGGTCCTGTCGAACGGCGGCGCGGATCGCGGCCTGCCGATCTCCTGCTTCCTGAACGCGGTGGGCGACAGCCTGGACGGCATCCAGAACGTCTGGAACGAGAACGTGGCCCTGGCCTCCAACGGCGGCGGCATCGGCACCTATTGGGGCGGCGTCCGATCCATCGGCGAAAAGGTGAAGGGCGCGGGCAAGACGTCGGGCATCATCCCCTTCATCCGCGTGATGGACAGCCTGACGCTGGCGATCAGCCAGGGTTCGCTGCGTCGCGGCTCGGCCGCCGTCTATCTGGACATCCACCATCCGGAAATCGAAGAGTTTCTGGAGATCCGCAAACCGTCGGGCGACTTCAATCGCAAGTCCCTGAACCTGCACCACGGCATCAACGTCACCGATGAGTTCATGGAGGCGGTCAAGGTCGGCGGAACCTTCGACTTGAAATCGCCCAAGGACGGCGCGGTCATGAAGACCGTCGACGCCCGTTCGCTGTGGACCAAGCTGCTGGACATCCGCATGCAGACCGGCGAGCCCTATCTGATCTTCTCGGACACGGTGAACCGCCAGATGGCGCCGCACCAGCGCGACCTGGGCCTGAAGGTCAAACAGTCGAACCTGTGCGCCGAGATCATGCTGCACACCGGCCGCGACCACCTGGGCGTGGACCGGACCGCCGTCTGCTGCCTGTCGTCGGTGAACGCCGAGACCTTCCTGGAGTGGCGCGAGGAGCCGCGCTTCGTCGAGGACCTGATGCGGTTCCTGGACAATGTGCTGGAGGACTTCATCCGCCGCGCCCCGCCCGCCATGGCCGCCGCCGTCTATTCGGCCAAGCGCGAGCGTTCGGTGGGTCTGGGCCTGATGGGCTTCCACTCCTTCCTGCAGGGTCAGGGCGTGGCCTTCGAAAGCGCCATGGCCAAGTCGTGGAACATGCGTCTGTTCAAGCATCTGCGACGCGAGGCCGACAAGGCCAGCCGCCTGCTGGCCGAAGAGAAGGGCCCGTGCCTGGACGCCGAGGAGCGCGGCGTGATGGAGCGCTTCAGCCACAAGCTGGCCATCGCCCCCACCGCCTCGATCTCGATCATCTGCGGCGGCACCTCCGCCGGCATCGAGCCGATCCCGGCCAACATCTACACCCACAAGACCCTGTCGGGCTCGTTTGCTGTCAAGAACCCCTATCTGGAGCGCCTGCTCGACGAAAAGGGCATCAACACCGAGGCGGTGTGGAGCTCCATTCTGGAGAACGAAGGTTCGGTCCAGCACCTCGATGCCCTGAACGAGGACGAAAAGGGCGTGTTCAAGACCGCCTTCGAACTGGACCAGCGCTGGGTGATCGAACTGGCCGCCGACCGCGCGCCGGAAATCTGCCAGGCCCAGTCGCTGAACCTCTTCATCCCCGGCGACGTGAACAAATGGGACCTGCACATGCTGCACTGGTCCGCCTGGGAGCGCGGCGTGAAGTCGCTGTACTATCTACGCTCTAAGTCGGTGCAGCGCGCCGCCTTCGCGGGCGCCGAGGACAAGGCCGAAGAGGTGGTTGATCCCAATCAGCCGGATCTCTTCTCCCTGCCCAAGACCGACTACGACGAGTGCCTAGCCTGCCAATAGGGCCATCCGCACCGAACGATCCGAAGGGCTCCGCGACAGCGGGGCCCTTTTTCGTTTGGGAACCCCGGCTGGTCGTCCTCGTTCAAAAGCGACGAAACCATGTCCAAAAGCCGTTGGACTCCCGCGCCTGAGGGTTGCAGTGTGTGGCCAGCGGATCGGTGGGGAGACCGGATGCGATTAAAGGCCTGTATTGTCGGCTTGGGGGGCGTGTTGGCGACGGCCGGCGCGAGCGCCGCCTGCGCACAGAGTTGGGCCCCCAACGCCTTCGACGCCTCGCCCGATGTCGAGGCGCGCCTGACTGAACAGACAAGTTTCCGCGTGGCGCCTGACGCCCGGTTCGGCGCCCAGATCGAAATCCCGACCGCCTTCCGTCCCGATGACCGATCCGGCCTGTCCGCCACCACGCGCAACGACGTCTGGATTGATCGCACCGACTTCACCGACCGGGTGACGCTGGAGACCGCCGGCCGTCTGCGCCGCGCCGACGGCTCTCCCCTGCCGGTCACGCCCGTCGATCGGGCCGAACTGGACTCTGACGCCTATGACCTGCGCTATGTGCGCGGTTTCCGTGGTGCGCGCGGTCATACCGCCTCGGGCCTGGAAGTCAGCCTGACGCCACACGCGGGCCTGGGCGTCGGCAGCGAAGGCCGTTCGGCCGAGGCCGGCGTCACGCTCAAGATCGGCGAGGGACTGGATCGTCTGGCCCCCAACGGCCGCGAGCGGTTCGGCGAGCGGCCGCGCTGGTATCTGTATGCCGCCGGATCCGGCAGAGCCGTCGGCTACAACTTCGCCCGCACCCGCGACGGCGAGTACGCTCGCTCGGGCTATACCCAGGACAAAGGCAGCTTCCTGGGCGACGCCTCGATCGGCGTGGCCTATCGCAAGGGCGACATGCAGACCTCGTTCGGCGTCGTCTATCGCGAGATCGACGCCGGCAAGGGTCTGCGCGGCATGAACGGCCTGGACACCGACGTCAGCGAGGGCCTGCTGGCCTTTCAGCTGTCGATCCGTCCCGGCCGCTGAGCCCTTAGCGAACCTCCGAGACCGCGACGCCCTCGCGTCGCGGATCGGCCCCGCCGTCCCAGCGCCCGTCGCGCCAGATCGCGCCATGCAGGCCCGAGGTCTCGGTAGCGTTGGGCTTAAGGGCCATGCCAGCCGCCGCCAGGGCGTCGCGAATATCCGGCGTGATCATGTCCGTATCAGCCCCGACCATCTCGCCCCGCACCACCAGATTGGGCAGGGCGATCGCCTCCTGCATCGACAGGTTCCACTCCATCGTGCCGACCAAGGCCTTGGCGACATAGGCCAGGATGCTGGACCCGCCCGGCGAGCCGATGGCGCCGACCAGCCGCCCCTGACGATCCAGAATCAGCACCGGCGTCATAGACGAGCGCGGCCGCTTGCCCGCCGCCACCGCATTGGCGGCCGGATGCCCGTCCTCCAGCGGCGTGAAGGAGAAATCGGTCAGCTGGTTGTTCAGGAAGAAGCCGTCGACCATCCGGCCATTGCCGAAGATGCTCTCGACCGTCGTGGTCATGCTGACCGCATTGCCCCAGGCGTCCACGACGACCATGTGCGAGGTGCCGCCTGGCTCGGCCGTCTGGTCGGCCCCGCGCGGCGGCGATCCCGTCGGGGCGCCGGCCTCGACCGGCCCGTTCACCTGCGGGGCCAGGGCCGCGCGCGACGCGACATAGTCGGGATCCAGCAGGCCGGCGATCGGTACGCCGACGAAGTCGTTGTCGCCGATATAGCGGTCCCGGTCGGCGTACATCAGCCGCTGCAACCGTCCGAACGCGACCCAGGCCTCAGGGCTCCTGGCCCCCTTGTCCAGATCGGGCGTTTCCTCGGCCATGGCCAGGAACTGCAGCAACGCCGCGCCGCTGGACGGCGGCGGCGGCACGCAGATCACGTAGACCTGATACGGCCGGCAAAGGGCGTCGCGGCGCAAGGGGCGATAGCCGGCGATATCCGCCTCGGTCAGACCGCCGGGACGCGGTTCTTCGCGAACCGCCGCTGCGATGTCTCGCCCGATCGGTCCGCCATAGACGACGCCCGGCCCCTGCTGCGCCAACCGCGCGACCGTGTCGGCGTAGGCGGGATTTTTCAACGTATCGCCCGCCTGATACCGCGTCCCGTCCGGCCTGGTGAAATAGGCGCTGGCCCACCGCGTCCGCGCCTGCGGACTGCGTCCATTGATCATGCCGGCCAGACGCGGGCTGACCGTGAACCCGTCGCGCGCCAGCCGTTCGGCGTCTCCGAACAGATCGCGCCAGGCCAGCTTGCCGTGATCCTTCTGCGCCATCGCCAGCATGGCCACCGCCCCCGGCGCCCCGGTCGAGCGGCCCGACAACACCGCGTCGATGAAGGGCAGGGGCTTGCCGTCCTCATAGAACAGCTCGGGCGTCGCTGACGCCGGCGCGGTCTCGCGCCCGTCATAGGCCGTGACGGTCCCGGTCTCCGCGTCATAGCTCATCAGGAAGGCCCCGCCGCCCAGGCCCGAAGACTGCGGCTCCACCAGACCCAGCACCGCCTGGATCGTCACCGCCGCATCCACGGCCGATCCCCCACGCCGCAACACGGTCATCCCCGCCTCGACCGCCAGCGGATTCGCCGCCGCGACGAACGGCCCCCGAGCGGGCGATGCGGCCGGCGACGGGGCCGACACGGCCTGAGGCGATACTGTCGCCAGCGCGGGCGCCGCTTGGCTGGCTGTCGCGGTCTGGCATCCCGCCATGAGGACGGGAACCAGCATAGCGGCGATCTGGCGACGGAAAGAACGCATGAAAGATCCGAAAGCAGGGGAGCGTTAGACAGGCCTAAGCCGTCGCAGCCGCCACGCCAACCGCTTCAGACGCAGAAACTGCATTCCCCCGCTTGCGTCCGCCCGATCCACCGGCTAAAGACCCGCCCTCGCCGCAAGGCAGCCGCACCCGTAGCTCAGCTGGATAGAGCATCAGACTACGAATCTGAGGGTCGGGCGTTCGAATCGCTCCGGGTGCGCCATCTTTTTCAACGACTTAGTGGACGAGGCGCGTGTTTTGATCCGCGCTGTTACAGTCGTTTTACACCCTTCGTTACAGTCTGCGTTCACGTCCCGTTCGAAGACCGTTTTCTCTCTGCCTTGAGCGCTACGACATTATCGACTCGGTCCTGTCCGCTGTCCGCCATGCGGCGACGCTGCGCCTGCCGGCGGTAAATCCGCGCCGCTCGTTCGGTGGTGTGTTCAAGCTGCGCCATGATTTCGGCATCAGATGCACCTGCGTACGCGAGTTCAAGCCCACGGGCATGGCGCAGGCCATGAGGTGTAAGATTGGGACGAGCGCGCTTAGTCTTAGCCAGCGCAGTGGCCAGGCGGGTGACAGCCTGATTAAGAGCGCGCACCTTCCAGGGGTGGCCGCGTTGGTTGTATGCGATGGTAAGAGCTTTGGTGGGCGTGCTCTCCAAAAAGGCAGAGAGGCGGTTGTCTTCACGTTTGTCGCACAAAACCTTACGCTTCTCGGTCGTCCAGTAGAGCCGGCGCTGGGGGAAACCGTCATCATCTTGCGCGATGATTCGAGCGCTCAGCGGGATGTTGCAGATTGTACCCCGACGGAAGCCGCCCCAGCGCCCTAGAGCCACGGCACGGGCCAGACCCGGCATGTTGCGCCGAAGGGCTAGCGCGATGAACGCGTCCACTTCCTCGTCTGTCCAGGCAAGGTTCACCTCATCAGCGTCATGAGGCGGAGCCAGCTTTTTCAGCCCCAAAAAAGGGTTGGTCTTTATGCGGTCGTCCTCAATGGCCGGCTTCAGGGCGTTTTTGAGCATCTGAACGCGGTCATTCGTGGCTTTATGGCCACGCGGCGCCCAAAGATCACGCAGGTCTCTTACCCAACCTTTATCAACTTCAGCGAGGCGAACGTCGCCGACGTCTACCTCGATCTCATTGAGTAGGCGCCCATATTCTATCTGTGTCGACTGGGCGAGCCCGATAAAATCGGCGGACTTTCTGTAGCGCTGGATAGCGCCGCCTACAGTCCCCGCCCTCGGCGTCTGAGCGGCTTGCGCCCTGGCGAGTCGAGCGAGAATCGCATCGACCTCGGCCTTCAGTTCTGGGGAACCATCGAGTGACCGCAGAGGGCCCTCACGGTGGTTCCCTTTGCGAAAATAGAGATCGACGGTGCCGTCCGGGCGTCGGATGCGCTGGACGTATTTAACCTTATCCATCGCGCGCTTCATCATTCAGTGACTGGCGGCTTTGGCTCAGACGATTAAGGGTACGGGCCCGAACCTTATCCAGCGCTGAGGTTCGACGTTCGTCGCTTTCGGCCTCGATGTTCGAAAGCGACGGAGCCGCTGGCGCAGCGTGTTTGATCGTTTTGGGCGGCAGGCTCGCAACCCATTCGTCGATCTGAAAACGGTTGTAGCGGATCACGCTGGCTCCCACATCAACAGGAGCCACCGTGCAAATCTTGGAAATCGTGGACCACGACAGCGCCAAGTAGGCGCTCAACTGCTCTTTCGTGAGCAGAAGCGGCCAGAACACTGGGGGTGCGGACGGTCGGCCTTCTTGGTCGATCTGTCCCGAGGGCAACAGGTGAAAGGCGACGGCCTTAAGTTGCGACCAATCTGTTGACGCCTTGTCGGCGGACGGGGAGGGGCGAGGGCGCATTGACGACAGACAATAGGTGTGCGGGCTCGGGATTGAGCGGTGCCTCCCTCGGTTGTCGTCACTGCCGAGGGAGAACATGATAGGAGCTGGTTATAGCAGGCCCTGCTGAATAAGCAACAGTGGATCTGGATTAACATACTGTTATTGTAAAGGAATTTTCTTCAGTCGCGTCGCTTTTGTTTAGTGCCCCCGTGAGGCGGGTGTGGTGGCATAGGCCGTCATAAAATCGAACATCGCGGCGGCTTCCTCGGACGACGCTAACGTTACATAGACGGCGACAGTCCAGCAGGGGCCGGGAGGGATCTGACCGAACTCGACCATGACCGCCTCCAGGGGCGTGACCTCGTCGTTAGCAGTGCTGATGTAGTCAATCAGGTCAGACTGAACGCATTGGCCGAGCCAGACAGCTTCAGCTTCACTGGTGCACCCATCGATTTTTATGATCGACATGACCCAGCCGTCTTCGAGCGGCTTGGTGCCGACGAGGACGCGCTGGTGGCGTGGAGTGACCTCGAGAGCCATAAAATGGCGCTGCAAACCTTCGCTGTAATCAACTTGGTTGGGCATCAGCGCTTCCAATCAGCGCGAACGAACGCCGCCTCCAGGAAGTTGGCCACCTTCGCCCATTCCTCACCGGCGCGCCCCTCAAGCGCTGCCTTACGCCGCACCTCGGCAAGCAGAAGTTCCCGGTCGAGGTACGCGGCCAGGCGCGCATAGTCTTCACGGCGCTGATCGACCGAAGCCACAGCGCGCTTGATCAGCCCCTCGATGTCGAGGGCGCCTTTCAAACGGTTCGCTTGGTCAGAGATCACGCGGGTGTTGCCGCGAACATAGCCAAGGGCGGGCCGGATACGATCAAGTGATGGCGAATTTGGCGACCGCATCTCGCCAATGACGAGTGGCACGCCCAGGGCTGGGCAGATCGAAGGCACAACCACATCGCTCACATCCAGATCGAACGGCAGCCCGCGACGGGCTGCACGCTGGCGGGCGCGGCTATGGAGCGCGACGGCCGGCGTCACTCGCCGCTGAACCTTGAGATAGCGACGCATATAGGCGGCATTGCACTTTGCGCAGGTCGAGCGCTGAAGGCATGCGCCGTGGATAGGGCAAGAGGGGTTGGGCGGATCGTAAACAGTCATGTAAGACACCTTCATCAGATTGAGCCTAGCAATTCAAACTTGGGCTAAAGAGTCAAATTGAATCATGAAGGCGCTTAGGAAGAAGCCAGCAGACCATCCGACGGGCGCCCAGTTGCGGGCGGCGCGAGGGCTGTTGAACATGTCGGTATTGGACCTAGCTGAGCGCACAGGTCTGGCGCCAAATACGGTTAAGCGGGCCGAGGGCGACAACGGACCCGCGCCCGTAAACACCGCCAATGCCAAGCTTATGGTTGCGACGCTTCAGGCTGCCGGCGCCGTGTTCCTACCCGCCGAAGGCGATATGGGCGCTGGGGTGCGCCTCGCGGCGTCGTCTCAGCCTGCCTTGGCTAAACGTCGGGTGCGGGATTAGTCGGAGCGCTAGTTGCAGCAGACTTTCGTTTGCCTGCACCCACGTTAGTCTGCGTTTCGGGTCAATGTGCCGCGCCGCCGGCCGCTGGTGCTGGGGGTGAAACCCCAGCCCCTGCACCAGCGGACCTCCGGTACGCAGTTTGCTCCCGAACTTGGATGTACTTTCCTGATATCTATCAGATTTGTATGGATTAATACCAGAGTCACGTTCCGTATATTGTCAAGAAACTAGACTTGATGCGAAACGTGACTCTGATTGAGCGACTGTTTTCGTTGAGGTTTTTTGTAGGTGTCATCAACGGGCTCTCTCGCGGGAATTCCTGAAGTTGGATGGCCCTAATACGCTGTAACGCTGTCACAGAAGCGCTCCGGTCGCGTTCGGGCGCAGCAAAAAGCCCGGCAACATCGACGTTGCCGGGCTCTTCCATTCAGCGTTCCATGTCAGGCAGCCTGGGTACCGCTCTCTTCGTCCTGACAGTCGGCGGGCCAGTCTGTGGGCGCCACATGTTTCAAGCGGTGCTGCCCTAGAAGAGCGCCCAAATAGCGACCAGGGCGATCCTCGCTGATCCTAGGGCGCTTGTAGGTCGCTTTCGATCCGCCTTCCCAATCGCGATCTGCTCCGAAGTCGGTGGCGTCGAAGTCGCTGTCCTCACCACCGGCGCCACGATTGACGATCTTCATCGCTTCATCGGCAAAGCCGTCGGTGTCGATCGCATATCGCTCAATGATGCGATTCACTCGGCCGAGCCGGTGGCCTGTCACTGCGGCGATGTTCCGAAGGGGAACCTTATTATCGACCATGACGCAAACGGCGGAGTGTCGCAGTGAGCGCAGCACCATCTTGGGGTCGCCCTCTTTCGACATCGCATCTCGAACCTCAGTGAAGCGAGCGGAGAGTCGGCTGGCGGTGTAGCCCGTGCCGGTGTCACCATCGTTGAAAAGGAAAGGGGAGCCTTCCACCCTGGCCTCATCAATCAACGCCTTCAATTTGGCATTCAGCGGAATGCTGACCTTCTCGCCCGTTTTGGACTGAACCACTTGGAAGCGTCCGCCACGATAATTGACCCCGTGCTTGGCGGTGCGCAGATCGCCGAGGCGTTGGCCGACGACGATCCCGACTTGCATCAAGGCCGCAAGGCCCGGCTGCCCCATTTGTCGAGCCATGGCGGCATAGGCTTCCACTGCCGGCAACTTCCACAGAACGATTTCTTCGACCGGTTCCGGCGCCGTCCACTTAATGCTCTCGACGGGGTTGTCGGCACGAAAATTCGCTGTGACGGCTTCCTTGCAAAGCACGTTAAGTATTGAGCGAATATCTAGCTGGGCAAACTCTCGATCGTCGTAGTTGGCCAATAAGTCCTCGAAGTCCGCCTTGACAAAGTCCGCGAAATCAGGGTCACCACGTCTTTCGGCCCAGTCGATGACGATCTTTGCGTCGCGCCTATTTCGGTACTGGCGGGAAGGAGATAAGTCCCGGAACCGCTTGGTGCGGAAGTATATCTCGGCGACCGCGCGCGTGTTCTTCTTTCCCTGGCTTTGGTAGGTCTTGTCGAGGTCCCGCCTGGCCTCCAATCGAGTGTTTAGCGTGTGGGCCGCCTTTTGAACGCGGGCGAGGAATTTCGGATTTTTCAGTGATCCGACCTTCGCCCCTTCTTGAGGCAGGGTGATGGTTGCGGGCCAACCCGAAGGCCGCAATGCAGATGGCACTGACATAAAGACGTGGTGAGTGCCGTCCTTACGTATTGTGGCGCGTATGAAGCGGCCCAAATTAAACTGGTTTTCGATCTTCATCTAATTTTCCTCTATGACTTCATGGGCAAATCCATGTTCCTTCTCGCGGCCAATCCGCGATGAGAAGTTGCTAGGGCATAGTGCATAAAAAGTCAATCGAAAATTGATGAGGCCTGCTTTTATACTTCGTTTTGCTTGTTAAGGTAAACGCGAATGCCCTGGCGTTGCTCTGTTCAGACACCTCGCGCCGGCGTTGCCATCGTAAGCGATCCGGGCGATGAACCGGCATGCCCATTCTGACCTGGCTTACACGTGACGAAGACCTGACGGCAGCGCAGCGCGCGCCTTACCGGCTATTGGAAGAAGATGCGGCGCTCGGGCGCGGTGATCCCGAAGCTGGCAATATGTTGATCCAAGGTGACAATCTGGAGGCCCTGAAGGCGCTGCTGCCGTATTATGCAGGGCGTGTGAAGTGCATCTATATCGACCCGCCGTACAACACGCGCTCGGCCTTCGAGCATTACGACGACAACCTCGAGCACAGTCGCTGGCTGGCGATGATGTGGCCGCGTCTGGAACTTCTACGGGAACTGCTGTCTGAGGATGGCTCGATCTGGGTGTCGATCGACGACAACGAGGGGCACTACCTTAAGGTCATTATGGATGAGGTTTTTGGTCGGTCGAACTTCGTCACCAACGTGATCTGGCGGAAAAACTACAGCCCGAAGTCCACAGCCCGACACTTCTCGGAAGACCACGACCATATTCTTGTCTATGCGAAGCATAGTGACGCATGGGTGCCAAACCTCATGCCGCGCACCGATAAGCAGAATGCGGCTTACAAGAACCCCGACAAGGACCCTCGGGGCCCATGGAAGACTAGCGACCTTTCTGCCCGCAATTTTTACAGCAAGGGCCGGTATCGCATCGTGAGCCCTTCGGGTCGCGTCATCGAAGGGCCTCCAGGCGGCAACTACTGGCGTGTCGCGGAGGAGAAGTTCTGGGAATTGGATGCCGACAACCGCATCTGGTGGGGGCGGGATGGGACCGCGATCCCACAGATCAAACGCTTTCTCTCTGAGGTGAAGGCCGGGATCGTGCCGCAGACGTTCTGGAACTATGACGAGGTGGGGCACACCCAGGATGCGAAAAAGGAGGTGCTGGCGCTCTTTGGAACTGACGTGTTCATCACTCCGAAGCCGGAAGCGCTCATGGCGCGAGTGATCGAACTTTCGACCAAGCGAGGCGATATAGTCCTCGACTCATTCCTTGGCTCCGGCACGACCGCAGCCGTCGCCCACAAAACGGGCCGCCGCTACATCGGCATCGAAGTCGGTGACCACGCCATCACGCACTGCGCGCCGCGCCTGCACAAGGTAATCGACGGTGAACAGGGCGGGGTATCCAAGTCAGTGGACTGGACCAGCGGCGGCGGCTTCCGCTTCTACCGGTTGGGGGAGGCGGTCTTCGACGACGACGGCGTGCTTTCTGCCGGCATCGCCTTCGGACCGCTGGCGGCCCATGTCTGGTTCGCCGAGACGGGTCAGGCGCCGACGGCACCGCCTAACGGACCGATTTTGGGCGTTGACGGCGAGCGGGCCATCGCCCTGCTCTACAACGGCGTGCTCGGCGACAGGCGGCCTCAAGGCGGCAACGTGCTTACCCGCCAGACGCTGGCAGCGATCCGCGAACACCTGCCCCCCGACTTCGACGGCGAACTGACCGTCTACGGCGAGCGCAGCGCTCTGACCGGGCCGTCCCTGATTCGAGAGCGGATCGTGTTCCGCCAGACCCCCTACGACGTGAAGGTTCGCCGCTGATGCAGTTGAAGCCGTATCAACAGTCGGCGCTGAAGGTGCTGGGCGATTTCCTGAGCAAGGCGCAGGAGGTCGATCCGGCCCAAGCCTTCGAGTGGGCGCTCAATCAGCCGCCGCTGGAAGATCAGCCGCCGCTGCGCCAACGGCTAGGCCGGTTCGGCGGGCCGTATCGGGCACCCAAGGGCCTGGGCGACACGCCCTATTGCTGCATCCGCCTGCCAACCGGGGGTGGCAAAACGATCCTGGCCGCCCATGCTGTGCCGCTGGCCCGCGACGCCGGTTTGTCGCGCGACTATCCATTGGTGCTCTGGTTGGTGACGTCCAACGTCATCCGGCAGCAGACGGTTCAAGCGCTCGCCGACCCGCGCCACCCCTATCGCGCTGCGCTAGACGCGGCCTTTGGCGGCGCCGTGCGGGTGTTCGACATCGGCGACTTCCCCAATATGACGCCGCACGATCTGGCATCGAGCGCCTGTATCGTGGTCGGCACAGTCCAGACCCTACGCGTCGAGAACACCGAGGGCCGTAAGGTCTATAAGCACCACGAGGCGCTGGAGCCCTTCTTCAGCCGCCTGGATGCAACGACCCTGGCGTCCTTCCCCGGCCTGGAGAAGACTGAGGCTGGCGGCGTGCGCTATTCCTTCGCCAACCTGCTGCACATGGCGCGGCCGATGATGGTGGTAGACGAGGCGCACAATGTCGTCACGACCCTGAGCGACCAGATGCGCGCCCGTATCAATCCTTGGGCGGTGGTCGAGTTCACCGCCACGCCGCGAGGACGCAGCAATATCCTCTTCAACGCCTCGGCCGCCGAACTGAAGGCCGAGCAGATGATCAAGATGCCGATCGTGCTCCAGGAACACGCGCACTGGCAGTCTGCCGTCGCTGGCGCCGTCAGCGAGCGCGCCCGTCTGGCCGCCTTAGCGGAGACTGAACGCGGGCCGCTGAGACCCATCGCCCTCTATCAGGCCGAGCCGAAGGATCGCGAGGTCACGGTTGAGGTATTGCGGCGACACCTGATCGATGACTTGAGCGTGCCAGACGATCGGATCGTCATCGCCACCGGCGATCAGCGGGGCTTGGATGGAGTCGACCTGACGGCGCCCGGCTGCAAGATCGAGCACATTATCACGGTCGAAGCGCTGAAGGAGGGATGGGACTGTCCCTACGCTTACGTCTTCTGTTCGGTCGCCAGCATCAAGAGTTCGACCTCGGTCGAGCAGCTTCTGGGACGGGTGCTGCGGATGCCCTATGCAAGCCGCCGCCGCTCGGCCGACCTAAATCGCGCCTATGCCCACGTGTCAGAGCCAACCTTCTATGCGGCGGCCACGGCCCTGAAGGATGCCTTGGTCGACATGGGGTTCGAGGACGGCGAGGCCGAACAGGCCATCGAACATCCTCAACTGGATTCGACTGAGGGACTATTCGTCCAGCCGCCGAAACCGCCGGTCACCCTGGACTTGATCGATACGCCGGAGACGCGGGCGGTCCTAGCCGCCAACGGTGTGGCTCCGGTGGAGACCCGGCCCGGTGTTTTGAGGCTGACGGAACGAGAATTTGCGCGTCCGGGCCTGATCGATCAGGTCATGCAGGCTTCGCCAGCCGGGGCGGCCGAGTTGAAGCGCGCCGTGGAGGCTTTGCCCGTTGCGCCCGCTGCCCGAGGCGAGGTGATGCGGGTTCCCGCGTTGGGGACAGAGATCGACGGACAGTTGGTCTTCGGTGATCTGGACTTGCTGATGGAGCATGTTGACTGGCGATTGTCCGACCAGTCGCCAGTCATTCCGGGCTTGGCAGACAGCCTGGGCGAAACGGTTCGTCGTTATCTCATCGATGTTGACGGACGACAGGTGACCAACACATTCCTGACAGGCGATCTTTTCGAAGGAGTCGATGCGGTCGATGGATGGTCGGTTCCACGCCTGGTCGCCTTGTTGGACCCTCTGGTTCGCGATCCCGCCTTCACTCAGTCCGATAAGGTCGGATGGCTAAACCAAGTCATCACCCGACTGATTGACGTGGATGGTCTGAAATTGCCGCAGTTGATGCGGATGCGGCAGGCGCTGGCCCGGAAGTTGGTGGCCCGCATCGACGAAATCCGCCGAGAGCAGCGGGCGACGGTAGCCCAAAAATATCTTCTGGACCCAGGCGCACCGGTGCAGGCCCTGTCAAAGGAGGGCTTCCAGTTCTGCTTCGGCATGTATGACGACCAACCGACCTATCGCGGTCCGATCGGCTTCACCAAACACTTCTTGGACCGAGTTCCCGCTTTCGACGGCAAATCGGACGGGGAGGAGGCCCGGTGCGCCCAGGCGCTCGATAGCCTGAAGGCGGTGAAGCTCTGGGTCCGAAACGTGGCTCGTCATCCCGCGTCCTTCTGGCTCCAGACCTCGACCCAGCGCACCTACCCCGACTTGATCGCCCAGTTGGCTGACGGCCGCATCTTCGTCGTGGAGTACAAGGGCGCCGATCGATGGGCGGAAGCGTCACAAGATCGGGCCATCGGCGAGGTATGGGCTAAGGCGACCGGCAACTTGTATCTGATGGTGCGGGCCAAGGACGATCACGGGCGAGACGCGCTCTCCCAAATGCTCGTCCACCTCGATTCTTCGGGCTAGGTCTCGCGGTAGAATGCCGTCGGGTGGACGTTGAGAACTTCGGCCAACTTACCGAGCAACTCCACGGTCGGATTGCCTTCGCCGCGTTCGATCCTGCCCAGATGCCGCATCGCCAGGCCAGCCTCGCCGGCAAGCGTCTCTTGGCTGAGGCCACGCTCCTTGCGCAGTCGCTTGATATTCGCGCCGACGATTTTCTCCCATTCCATCGGCACGATGGTGTTAGCGGAGCGGTAACCTCTCTAGGACATAAATGTCCTATTTTGAGAGGATGCGATATGGGCTGCCTGATGGGCATCATACTCGGCGTGGTGGGCTTCTTCGTAGCCGGTCCAGTCGGAGCGATCATTGGCCTGCTTATCGGCATTCTCGGCGCAGTCGGTGGGAAACGTCGATGAAATCGAAGCTGCTTTTAACGCTCACAGCAGGCGCTGCCTTGGTCGGATGCGCGTCCGTAGAGCCGGAGTACCGCATGGTCCCGAGCGCCGAGCATGGCGTCGGCGTGCGCTTCTCGCGCGGCAACGCAGCGATGATTTCCAACGGCGCCGCCGGCTCCGTCATGTTGCTGCCTGTGCGCTATAACTCGACGTCCAAGATGTTCTTCGCGGTGGCGGCGTTCAACACCAGCAATACGCCGGTTAATTTCGGCACCGAGGACGTGCGCATCATCTTGGAAGACGGCACGCCGCTCTACGTCCAAGACTACAATGTCCTCCGCCATCAGGAACGTGTGAAGGCTCAACGCGATCTCAACGCCGCCTGGATCGACGCTGGCGTTGAGGGGTATCTGGCTTACCGCGACACAGAAGGTCTACCTGACCATATGCGCCGCCAGATCGCATATCGCACAGTGAGCGGGTCGTACGCGGTTGACGCGGCGACGATCGAAAGTCGGCTGCGCCGCGCTATGTCTGCATGGGGGCGGCGCGTTCTTCAAACAACAACAATCGATCCAGGGGCCGCGTTCGGAGGTCATGTTTTCGCTGACCAACTGCTAATCCCGGAAGGGACGCGGCGCCGGGTTGTTGTCGAGGTGAACTTCGCCGGCTCTCCCCACCGCTTCACCTTGAACCTAGTGCCGTCCGGCACCGATTTTCCGGTGCCCGTGGGCATTCCGGCGGTCCCGGGTCAGGCGGTTCAGGCGATGCAGCGAACGCCGGAGACGTGGCACTGGACAGACGGCCCTCAACCATCGAAAGCAGATGGCCTGCTTGTGATCGAATAGCGGACGGATTTGCACCGGGCAGCCCAGGCCCAAGGATGTGGCGGATATGGGAATTCCCGCTGGTTCAGAGAGACAGTCTACGCTGGCGCAAACTCCCGCATTGATTATAGGGTTCCTGCCACACAACCCTCGGGGGAGGCGGGCGCATGGCCGACGGCGAAGCCACTATTTCTATCCGCGATAGATTGCTGAAGGAGCGCAATGCGCTTCTCGACCTCTCCACCCGCAATCGACTCCTGAACACCCCGCTTCGGACGAAGAACAATCGAGCGATAGAGATCGTCGATGAGAAGGCAGAGGAAGTATTTCGGCTTCTCACGTCGAATAAGGCGCTCAGCTTCGTTCCTGGCGTTCAACTGAGCGAGGCCGACCGCGCCGAACTCGACCCTGATGATGATGTCACCGGCGGCATCCCTCAACCGGGTGACGACGCCATTGATGAACGCGGCGTGGCCTCTCGTCACAGCGATACCCGGCTCCAGACCCGCCTGACCTCGGAGGGGCTTCAGAAGCGGCTGTTCGACGTCTGGTATGACGCCCAGACGCTGGAGCAGGAGCAGGGCGTCAACATCCTCTATCTGGCGATCGGCCTGCTGCGCTGGTTCGACAGCGACACGTCCGACATCGCCCGGCATGCGCCCTTGGTCCTTTTGCCCGTGAAGCTGGAACGCACCAGCGCGGCCGACAAGTTCAAGCTGCGCTGGCGCGACGAGCCGCCGTCCCCGAATCTGACGCTCCAGGCGAAGATGAAGGCCGAGTTCGCCCTCACCATCGAGGACTTCAAGGACGAGGACGAGGTCGATCTGGCGGGCTACTGCGCCCGGATCGCCGAGACGGTGTCCAACAACAAGCGCTGGGAGGTTCTGCCCGACGCCATGGTGTTGGGCTTCTTCTCCTTCTCGAAATTCCTGATGTATCGGGACCTCGACCCGGATAACTGGCCTGCGGAGGCTGGCATCGACACCCGCGAGATGATCGGCGCCCTGCTGCGCGACGGCTTCCCAGAGAGCGCTCCTCTCGTCGGCGAGCACGACGCCATCGACGACATTATCAAGCCGCTCGAACTTTATCACGTTGTCGACGCCGACAGTTCGCAGACGGTGGTCATCGCCGAGGCCGCCGGTGGACGATCCCTGGTGGTCAAGGGACCGCCCGGCACCGGCAAGTCGCAGACGATCACCAACATCATCGCCGCCGCCGTGGCGCGCGGGAAGAAGGTCCTGTTCGTCGCCGAGAAGATGGCGGCCCTTGATGTCGTCCACCGTCGTCTCCGGCAGGTCGGACTTGGCCCGCTGACGCTCGAACTCCACTCCAACAAGGTCAACAAGCGCACCGTCCTGGAAGAACTGAAGCGGACACGCGACGCCCAGCACCGGCCGGCGCGGGGTGACCTGAGCGTCATCGACAAACTGGGCGAGACGAGCGGTGCCCTGAATGTATTCGCCAAGCGCCTGCACGAGCCTTTGAAGCCCAGCGGCCTGACACCCCAGGCGATCCTGGGGCTGCTGGCCCGCTCCCAGGAATCCACTGCTCCCGCCGGCTACGTTCTAAATGGTGCGGACCTGTGGGACCGAGCGGGCATCGCCGCACGGCGCGAGGTAATCGTTGATGTGGCCGAGCGTTCTCGTGCTCTGGGCCCCGCGCCAGCAAATGTCTGGCGCGGCGTTCGTCGGGACGCCATGGACCCGGTCGAACGTCAGGCGCTCGGGAACCGAATTCAAGCGCTGTCGAGCACGAAGACCGAAGCCGAGCAACACGCCGCCGTCGCCGTCGAGGTTCTGGGCGCCGAAGCGCCCAGATCGGTGGCCGATCTGAAGCATTCGATGGCCTGTCTCTCGGTAACGCCTCTGCCATCAGGCCTCGATCGTCAGGCGCTGGCGTCTACCGCATGGAACGACCCAGACGCTCTTCAGCACCTGTTCGAAGCTGGGCGCGCCTATGTGGCCGCATGGGCGAACGCCGAGCAAGCTTTCAACCAGACCGGTCAAACCGCCGATTTCGGCGCCATCCGTACCGCGATCGTCACCAAGGGCACCGGCCTGTTCCGCTTCCTTGACAGCGACTATCGCGCCCAAATCGCGCTTCTTCGATCCTACCTGACCGCGCCCCTGCCCAAGAGCCCTGTCGAGCGGATCGCGCTGGTCGACCGCATGACGACCGCCCAGACCGCGAAGGCTGCAGTCCTTGCCGTCGAGGCGGCCGGAGCCGCCTTCGGTTCGGCTTGGAAGGGAGAGCGATCGGACTGGGGGCAACTCGAAAACATCCTGGCATGGCGTCGCACCCACGAAGCCCTGCCCCACGTCGTCTGGGCGCGGTTGTCGGAGGTCGATGACACGACGCGGATTGAGAAAGCGCGGGTTGGCCTATCGAAGGCTCTGCCCGACCTGGAAACACGCTTGGACGCGATCGTCGCGGAACTCGATCTCGATCTCAAACGGGCCTTTGGGGTCAGCACTACATCCGCCATCGCGCTCGACGTTCTCGCCAGCCGTCTGACGGAATGGCTTGAGGACCTTGAGGGCATCAGCCGCTTCATCGCCTTCGCATCACGCGCCAGAGCCTTGAGCGATCTCGGCGCCGGCAGCCTGGTCGATGGACTTCACGATGGTCAACTCGACCACAAGACGCTCGGCCCGGCTTTCGAGCGGGCCTACGCGGAAGTGCTGCGCGTCACGCTCTTCACGGCGTGGCCCGAACTGCGCGCCTTCGATGGCGATGGCCATAACAATCAGGTGGCTTCGTTCCGGCAACTCGACAAGGCCCGCATCGGTCTCGCCCAGGAACAGATCGTCGCCGCCCATGCCGAAGGACGTCCTCGCGGCGCGGCGGGGATCGGTCCCCTTGGCGTGCTGAACGCCGAGATCGCCCGCAAACGTGGCCATAAACCCATCCGCGTCCTGCTGGACCAGGCCGGACCTGCGATCCAGCAACTTAAGCCCGTCTTCATGATGAGCCCGCTGTCGGTCGCCCAATTCCTGAAGCCGGGCGGCATGCAGTTCGACCTTCTTGTCATGGACGAAGCCAGCCAGATCGAGCCTGTCGACTCCCTGGGCGCCATCGCCCGCGTGAACCAGATCGTCGTCGTCGGCGACGAGCGCCAGCTGCCGCCAACCGCCTTCTTCAAGAAGCTGACAGGCGAGGAAGACCCCGAGAAAACCGACGACGGGATCACCATCCAGGCCAAGGACGCTGAAAGCATCCTTGAACTCTGCCTGGCCAAGGGTGTCCCTCACCGGATGCTGAGTTGGCACTACCGCTCCAAGCACCAGTCCCTGATTGCGGTCTCCAACCGCGAGTTCTACGAGAACAAGCTGTTCATCGTGCCCAGCCCCTACGACGCCGTCGCCGGCATGGGGCTGAAGTTCAACCTGATGAAGGATACCGCCTACGACAGGGGCGGCACACGGACGAATCCGAAAGAGGCCAAGGCTGTCGCCGAGGCAGTCATCCACCACGCCCGGACAAGCCCGGAGCAGACCTTGGGCGTCGCCACCTTCTCGGTCGCGCAACGGCAGGCAGTGTTGAAGGAACTGGAACTGCTGCGGCGGGCCAACCCCGACGTCGAGGAGTTCTTCAGCGCTGCGTCCAACGAGCCCTTCTTCGTCAAGAACCTTGAGAACATTCAGGGTGACGAGCGCGACGTCATCTTCATCTCAGTGGGCTACGGCAAGACGGAGACCGGGTATCTGGCCCACGCCTTCGGCCCTCTCAGCGGTGAAGGTGGCGAGCGGCGCCTGAACGTCCTGATCTCGCGGGCGAAGCTGCGGTGCGAGGTCTTCTGCAACTTCACCGGCGCCGACATCGATCTCGAACGATCCAGGGCCAGAGGCGTCACGGCTCTCAAGCTGTTCCTGACGTTCGCCGAGACCGGCCACTTCGGTCTCGGCGAAGTCACCGGCGAGGATTTCGACAGCGAATTCGAAATCCAAGTCTGCGAGCGGCTCCAGGCCCTAGGCTACGACGTCAAACGCCAGATCGGCGCATCGGGCTTCCGCGTCGATCTCGCCGTTTCGGACCCCGACAAGCCCGGTCGGTTCACCCTCGGTATCGAGTGCGACGGCGCCCAGTTCCATTCGTCGCGGTCAGCACGCGACCGCGATCGCCTGCGTCAGCAGGTCCTGGAAGCCCATGGCTGGATCATCCACCGGGTCTGGAGCGCCGACTGGTATCTGCGTCCGCAGGCTGAACTGAAGAAGATCGAAGACGCCATCGCCGCCGCCAGGGCCGAGTGGGCTGCGCGCGACGAAGACGGCTACAAGCCAGCCCGCGCCGTCCCGGTCTCCTTCGAGGCGGAACGGGTCGATGACTATGAGGTCGTCACGGCGGTGATGGAGGCCGGATCGACGTTCGTCTCGGACCGCAATCTGTATGTCGAGGCCGACTTCCCTGTGAACCGCGCGATCGAGCCTCACGAAACCTCTCTGGCTCAGATGGCGGCCTACGTGGTCAAGGTCGTTCAGGTTGAAGGACCCATCCATCTCGACGAAATCACAGCCCGCATCCGTATCCTTTGGGGTCTTGGCCGGGCGGGCTCGCGCATCCGAGCGGCCGTCGAGCGGGCCGTGACGGCAGCGGTTCAGCACGGCCTGATCTTGGGCGGGCCTTTCTACTCCGCGCCCGATCAGGCGGTAGTGGGCCGGGATCGATCGATGGTGACATCACTGTCGCTGCGGAAGCCGGAGGCCCTGCCGCCCGCCGAGATCGATCAAATGCTGCTGACGATCATCGACGCCAACTACGGCGCAGGCCGGGACGACCTCGTTCAGGCCGCCTCGAGGGCATTCGGCTTCTCGGCCACCAGCGCCCAGTTGAAGGAAGTGCTGCAAGCCGGCGTCGACCGCCTCGATGCCGCTGGCGTCGTGACGATTAAGGGGGACCTGATCGTGCGGAAGGTCGGAGCATGAGTTGGGTCAGTCTCGATCACTTCGTGACGGTCAAGGCTGCTCTGGCAACACAGGCTGCTGCGACCCGATTTCTGAACGTCGGCGGCAAGGCCTCGGCCGCCGACACCGAGGATAGCGTCGAGATGGCGGGCGCCGCCGACATGGCGGAGACGGCGCCGATCGTCTTCCATCTTGTCTACGAAGACGCAGCGGGGAACGTGTCACAGCGTATCGTCACGGTCCGCAAGATCGAGACAGGCCGCTCGGGTCCGCTGTTGCTGTGCTTCTGTCACCTCCGGCAGCGTGCGCGACGCTTCTCTCTGGACAGGGTGCTTGAAGTCTTCGACGTCTCGACCGGCGAGGTTCATGGCGATCCTCGTTCGTTCTTCCTCGGCCACCCGCTCCTGACCGTTGCCGAGAGCCACGAGGACCGTGCGTTCCGCCTGTGCTCGGACGACCTGACGATCCTCACCGTTGTTGGGGCGGCGGATGGCCGGTTCGATCCTGATGAACAGGACCAGCTTCTGGTTCACGTTTTCGATCGCTACGAGGACGGCGGCCTGGATGAGAACCTGTTACGGGAACGCCTCTCGCTTCTAACTCCCGATCACGCCAGCTTCTTCCGGTCACTGTCGCGCGTCAGACCGAAAGACGGCAGGCTCCTGCGGCGTTCGCTGCGACGGATCGTGGATGCGGATGGTCATCTCGATCCAGCTGAATTGGCTTTCGTCGAGACTATTGAAGGCCATCTCGCCGGTGCAGGCTAGCCGAACTGCCCCGTTCATAAGACTTGTCTGAAAGGTGGTGATCCATGGACCAACAGGACGGCGCTGATCCCGATTCTAAAGTGTTGCCAACCGTGACCTCCTCGGTGCTCGGTGCTTTTTTTGACGCCTTGGCGCACGACGGCGACCTCGCTGATCTGGCCGTCGACCTTAGAAAGCTGGTTTTGGACGACGGCGTGTTCTCAGAACCCGCGATCCGAGCCGCAATGTTTCCTGACGCCTCGTGATTAAGATCGACGGCATTACGATCCACGAGTTCCGGGGCATCAGACACCTCGAACTTAAACCGAATGGGAACAACTTCGCCGCCTGCGGCCCCAATGGGACCGGCAAAAGCGGAATCGTCGATGCGATTGAATTCGGTCTTACGGGCAAGATTTCTCGCCTGTCCGGAAAGGGCACCGGCGACCTGTCCGTCGCCAAGCATGGCCCGCATGTCGACTTTCGGGACAAGCCCGGCGAAGCGTGGGTCGAGTTGGCCGTCTCGGTACCCGCCCTTGGGGGCAAGAAGGCCGTCATTCGCCGGACGGTGAAGGGGGTGAACGCGCCCATGGTGACGCCGGCTGATGCTGACTTGCTTGCGGCCCTAGAGACCGTGAAGCGTCACCCCGAGTTCGTCCTCTCCCGGCGGGAACTCATCCGCTATGTGATTTCAGAGCCGGGCGACCGGGCCACCGAGGTCCAGGCGCTTTTGCGACTGAGCGATGTGGGCAAACTCCGGAGCGTCCTCCAGAAGATCGACAACGCCTGCCGAAACGCATTGGCGCCGCTTGAGCGCGCCGAAACAGAGGCGACCAAACAGCTGACGACAGCGCTGGGCGTCACGCAGCTGACGAAGGCTGCCGTGCTGGAGACGGTAAATCCACATCGCCGGGCGCTGGGGTTGGCACCCTTCACTGATCTGACGCCTGCGACGCCCCTGACCGACGGTCTCGCCACCACAGGTTCTGGCGCCACGCCTCAACAGATGCCCAAAGCCCAAGCGGCCAGCGACCTCGCCGCCGCAAAAGCGGCTTTGGCGGCACTGGCCGTTGACCCGTTCGTCGCTACGGCGGCCGGGCTAATCCCAAGGCTCGAGGCCTTGGCGGCCGATCCAGCCGCCGCAGCCGGCGTCAAGCGCGAAGCCCTGCTGACGAATGCGCTCGACCTGTTTGACGGTGAACAATGCCCGACGTGCGACACGCCCTACGGGCCTGACGCGTTCGTCGCTCACGTAAAGGAGAAGTTGGAACACTTGAAGGATGTCGCCGACCAGCGGGCGGCCCTGACCAAGGATATCGCGCCTCTCCTGACCGCCATACACGCCGCCGGCACGGGCCTCGCCACCATCATTCCCTATGTCGCGCAGTTGCAGCCGCCCGTGGACGGCAAGCCGTTGGCAGATTTCAAGCAGGTCTTGGTGGGCCGCTACCAGCAACTGCAGGTACTCGTGCCCCTTGAGGATACCAGTGCCGTCCTCGCCGTCGCCTATGAGGTGGCGGACCTGACGCCGACGCTTGATGCGCTGGGCGACGCCATCAACGCTTTACCGGAGCCGACCGCTCAGGACGCGGCGCGTCAGTTCCTCACAATCGCTGAGGAACGGTTGATCCAGTTTCGAGCGGCGCGCCAAGCCCATGCAGTCGGCAAGGAAAAGGCGACGAAGGCAGCCCGAGTCCACGCCGTCTTCAATGCTGAGACGACCAAGGCCCTTGAGGCGATCTATAACCAAGTCCAAGATCGGTTCGCCGAATTCTACCGCGAACTCAACAAGGACGACGAGAGCGCCTTTACGGCCAAGCTGATCCCGTCCTTGGGCAAACTCGGTTTCGACGTCGACTTCTATGGGCGCGGCCAATTCCCGCCCGGCGCCTATCACAGCGAAGGCCATCAGGACGGTATGGGGCTGTGCCTTTATCTGGCGCTGATGAGCCATCTGCTGGGCGACGGCTTCACCATCGCGGTTCTCGACGACGTCCTGATGTCGGTAGACAAGGGGCATCGACGGGAGGTCTGCGCCCTCCTGAAGGCCCGCTTCCCGAAAACTCAGTTCATCTTCACGACCCATGACGACGTCTGGCTCCGACACATGCGGTCGGAAGGGATAATCACCGATAAGAACGTCGCTCATTTCAAGACTTGGAGCGTGGACACCGGACCAGCCGAATGGACGCACGACACCGTCTGGGACGAGATCGACGCGCAGTTGGCGGACAATAATGTGTCCGGCGCGTCTGGCACGCTTCGCCGCTACCTCGAATATTTTTCTGGCGAGGCCAGCCACCGTTTAAGGGGTAGAGTTGAATACCGGGGCGACGGACAGTTCATGCTCGGAGATCTATTGCCGGGCGCCCTCTCCGCCATGAGCGACGGGCTGAAGAAGGCAAAAGGCGCAGCCAATTCGTGGGGACAGAAGGACGTGATCGACGTAGTCGCGCAGCGGGAAGCTGTCTTCGCCGCTGCCCGTCACGCGGCCGACGCCGACCAGTGGCAGCTTAATGCAGCCGTTCATTATAACCCTTGGGCTGACCTTTCTAAGGAGGATTTCACGCCGGTTGCGGCCGCTTATAAGACCTTGGTTGAGCAATACTCATGCACGACATGCAAAGGAATGTTCCATGTCACGCCGTCCCGGGGAGCAAAGGAGGCGCTGAGGTGCGGCTGCGGCGTTACCAATCTGAACTTAATGAGCAAATCTGGCGCTTAACATTGCGACGCCGTTGACGTCTTCAAGGGCCTCGTCGCGAGATTCCGAACGTCCTCTGATGAACGCCTTCGGCCATCGCGTCTTCTGGGTGGTGACGTGGATGTTTTCGGGCGGTTGATAAGGCGCTGGGCGGCCTTCAGCGCTGGGGGGTGATAAACGGAGTTCGCCCATGCGCAGCCGCCCCCATTATATCCACTTCCGTCGTGGCCGTCAGCTTTTCGGCGTCCGGCGCGTGACGGCCGGAGACCGCCTCCAGTTCGTCGGTTCCCTGAACGGCATCGACTGCGGCACCTGGCCCACCAAGGAGGCCGCTGTGCAGGCGCTGCTGCGGCGCGCGGCGTCGAACGTGCCCTACTAGTCCTCTCGTGCTAAACTTGCGCCAGATGCTGTCACCAACCCGAGAACCCTCGTGAGCCGTCCTCCTTTGGACGAAGACGACGATGCGGTCGCCGCTGACGTCGCGCGTGCGATCCGCAGAATCTTGGTGGATCACGATCACCCGCTGACGCGGGATGAGGCGAAGGAACTGGAGGCTTTGAAGGCCAAGCTTCCGTGTCCGTCGCGTAAAACTATGCGCGACCTCGGTCGACGCCTGGCTATGCCCGAAGACCCTCAGGACTGACCGACTCCATCCGCGTGCTGGACCAAGGATGCGGTCGCCGGGTCATACTCATAGGCGGTGATAGTCTGGTTGGTGATCCGCTCCACCACCTCGTCGATGACGTGTAGCGGCACTAGGTGTTCAGTCCAGGCATCTGGTGGATCGGATTGACGATGAACCGGTCAGGCTCTGACGTCCAGATTCTGGCGATGTATTCGTAAGGCGTGAGACCGTTGAGGGTCTTGAGCCTTCGGGCGAAGTTGTAGGCGGCCATAAAGTCGGCGAGGTGCGTACGCAGTTCGTCGTGGCTGTCGTAGTGGAAGCGTTTGACGGTGGCGTCCTTGATGGTGCGGTTCATCCGCTCGACCTGGCCATTGGTCCACGGATGGTTCGGCTTGGTCAGCCGGTGCTCGATGTCGTTGGCTTCGCAGATCATGTCGAAGCGCATCTGTCGCGAGAAGGCGGTGTTGCGGTTGCGAGGCTGCTCGGCGAACTGGATGCCGTTGTCGGTCAGGATCGTGTGGATCTTGTACGGCACGGCCTCCAACAACTGTTCGAGGAACTCCCAGGCGGTTCGTCTGTCGGCCTTGTCGACCAGCTGGGTGACAGCGAACTTGCTGGTGCGATCAATGGCGACGAACAGATTGAGCCTGCCCTCGGCCGTCTGCAGCTCGGCGATATCAACATGAAAGAAGCCGATCGGGTAACGCTTGAAACGCTGCCGCTTCGGCTTGTCGCCTTCGACATCCGGCAGGCGTGAGATGCCGTGTCGCTGCAAGCAGCGGTGCAACGCTGAGCGCGTCAGGTGCGGGATGGACGGCTGCAGGGCGTAGAGGCAGTCGTCCAGCGGCAGCAGCGTGTGCCGCCGGAACGCGACGACCATCGCTTCCTCGGCTTCCGTCAGAACCGTCGAGCGCGGCTCCTTCGGCCCGGTCTTGCGATCCTCGACCGAGGTCCGCTTACGCCACTTCGCCACCGTCTTGGGGTTGATCCCCAACTCCCGGCTCAGCGTCGCGAGCGAAGCCTGCGATCGCTGTATTGCTGCTCGGACGGCGTGCGTGGTCGTGGCGCTCCCGTGACGAACCTGGCCCATATGGCTTCCTTCCATTCCAACGAAAGGATCACACCATCTAAGCCTGGGACCAAACACCTAGTCGGGCCGGGTGGACGCTATATCACCGGCGCCACAATCGACGTCAACGCCGGGCGCACCGCAGCGAGCGTGGTGTAGGTGAACTCTCAGGTTCTTTAGAATAGGCCGGCATTGTGCGTGATCGGCTCACGTCCCTGAGGACCGGTCGCCGGGACTGTTCATGAGTTGATCGCGGATTTCGAGAACAGAAGATCGGCGAAGAGGGTCAACAATTCGCCGTCCTTTATTGTGGACGGTTCCAGTAGGCGCTGGAACATGGCGCCTTCGTGGACCGCCAGAATGAGGCGAGCGACGCGGGAAGACGCGTGGGGGCGGCTCGGCTCGATTCCCCTCCAGACACGGCCGACAGCCTCTTCGATAACCGAGAGGATGCGATTCTGCCGCGCGGCGTAATGGCTCGCCACCGCAGGGTTTCGTAGGGCGTGCAGACCGAAATCCGCCTGCAGCAGATACCAACTGCGGTCGAAGGCGTAGTCGGCGATGAACGCCCTGACGAAGTTCTCCGCCGCGGGTCCCGGTCTGGACAGGGCCGACGCAATCGAGATCTCGAGATGCCGTTCCAGCCGTTCGATCGTCCGATCGTAGATGGCGAAAAACAGCTCCTCCTGGGACCGGAAATTGGAGTTGTACGCGCCCCGGCTCAATCCGACCCGATCGCAAATGTCCTCCTGTGTCGCCCCCTGGAAACCGCGTTCGGCGAAGGCTTCCAGGGCGCCGTTGAGGATACGCTCGCGCGTCTGGGCACGCGTGGGACGGCTCCGGACAAGCCTTGGGCTCAAGAGAGCAGTCTTCTGAATCATTCGATACAGGTATGTATTGAGGTGGATCCATGCCAACGCTACGGTCGGCCAAGGAGAACCTCGCTCATGACCTTGCGACCTTCCATCCTGCTGGTCCTGCTGATCTCGTCGACCTGTGCGGCCGCCTACGCTCCCGCATCCAAGGCCCAGATCTCTGACGCCAAAACCTCCGGCCTCCAGACCGTTGGTCCTTTGCCCCTGACCTATCGCGACGCGCAGGCCAGGCTCCTGCAACGCTCGGACGCCATCGAGGCGTCGGACGCCGATGTCCGCAGCCGGGAAGCCCAGGAAAACGCCGTAAGGACGCTGCGGCTGCCCACGGTGGAGTTCGAGGGCCAGATGATGCGGTATCAAAAGACCCTCTATCTGCCGCTGGGGCCCTTGGCGGATGTCGCTCAGGACTACGCCATCAGCGATCCGTTGCAGTTCCAGATGGAACGCGACAGCACGCGGCCGATCGTCACCGCCACCGTCCCGCTTTATTCCGGCGGCCGGATTCCGGCCGCCCAAGCGGCCGCTGAGGCTCAACTCGGCCAGTCCCGGGCTGAGCGCCAGATCGTCGTCGATAACGCCCTGTTGCAGATGACCGAACTCTATTTCGGGCAACAGTTGCTCACCCGGGTTCGGGACGTCCGCCGCGACGTCCTGGCGGGCCTCGAACGCCACCTGGCCGATGCGACGATTCTGGAGCGCGGAGGGTTCATCAGTCGCGCCCAGCGCCTGCAGGTGGAGGTGGCGCGTGACGACGCGGCGCGCGAACTGGAGACGGCCGAAGCCAATCTGGCCAGCGCGGACACGGCGCTCTCTGGGACCTTGAGGGCGCCGTCGGGGATCGATCCGGCTACGTCTCTCTTCGTGCTTCTCCGGCCGCTCGAGCCGCTGGAAACCTATCTGCAAGCCGCCTATCGCGCCCACCCGCAGCTGGAGCGGCTCCAGGCCCTGGAAGACCAGGCGGAAGCCGGTGTCACCGCCCAGCGCGCCGAGCTTCTGCCGACGGTCTATGGCTTCGCCCAGTACAACTTTGATCGTCGGGACACCTTGTTGACCGATCCGGACTGGTCCGTGGGGGTCGGTCTCCGTTACACCCTCTTCTCCGGCGTCGATCGCTCGCAGAACGTCCGCGCCGCGCGCGAGAAGGTCGCTCAGGCCCAGGCGGGGCTGCGCGAGGCGCAAAGCCAGATCGAGATCGGCGTGACCCGATCCTGGAACGACGCGGAAGCGGCCCGGCGGCGGTTCCAGAGAACCGACAGCGCCATCGTCGCCGCCGAGGAGAACCTGCGCGTCCAGATGGTCGGCTACCAGGTGCAGCAAACCACCTCGCTCGACGTCATCGACGCCCAACTCGGCGTCGGACGCGCGCGGATCCAGCGCGCCCAGGCCGCCCATGACTTCGTGGTCGCGCTCGCCCGCCTTCTTCATGTCAGCGGCCGGATCGAGGACATGCCCGACTATATCGACCAGGGCGAAAGGATCGCGCCATGACCGACACCCAGGACACGCCGACGCCGAACACGGAGCCGGGCGGGGAACGGGGCGACGCCGGACCGTCTCGACGGCGCCGAAAACTGCTGCCCCTCGGCATCGGGGCGCTGATCGTGGCGGGGCTCGGCGTCGGCCTCTGGCTCAGCTATCGGCCCGTTCCCGATCAGCTTCAGGGGATGGTGGATGCGCGGGAGCTTCGGATCACCAGCAAGGTGACGGGCCGGATCGCCGACTTCCATGTGGAGGAGGGGCAGCCGGTCCGGGCCGGCCAACTGCTCTACACCCTCGACAGTCCCGAGGTCGCGGCCCGCTCGGAACAGGCGGGCGGCGCCCTCGTCGCCGCCGAGGCCACGGCCGACAAGGCCGACGAAGGCGCGCGTCCGGAGGATATCCGGGCCGCGGAAGCGCAATGGCGGCGCGCGCAGGCGGCGGCGGATCTGGCCCAGACGACCTATGCCCGCACCCAGGAGATGTACGACCAGGGCGTGATCGCGGGGCAGAAGCGCGACGAGAGCCGGGCCAATGCGGTGGCCTCGACGGAGGCCGCCCGCGCCGCTCGCGCCCAGTATGACCTGGCGCTGGCCGGGGCGCGCCGACAGGATCGCCAGGCGGCCGGGGGACAGGTGCGGCAGGCGCGCGGCGCCGTGGCTGAGGTCGAGGCGGCGGAGCGCGAAACCCGGGTGCTGGCGCCGTCGTCCGGCGAGGTCGGCCGGCGGCTCGCCCAGCCCGGCGAACTGGTCCCGCAGGGGTTCCCGGTCTTCATGCTCACGGACATAGAGCATCCCTGGGTGACGCTCACCCTGCGCGAGGATCAGTTCAGCGGGATTCGACGCGGACAGACTCTGACGGGTCGTATTCCCGCTCTGGAGAACCGCACGGCCCGGTTCCGGGTGACCTTCATCGCTCCCGCCGGAGATTTCGCGACCTGGCGTGCGACCCGGCAGTCGAGCGGCTTCGACGTCAAGAGTTTCGAGGTGCGCGTCGCACCGGTCTCGCGCGTCGACGGGCTGCGGCCGGGCATGACCGTCCTGTTCGACTGGCCGCAATGATCGCGGCGTTTCTCGCCGGCGCCCGACGCGAGATCGCCTTTCTGCGCGGGAGCTTCTGGGATCTGTTCCTCGTCGTCTGGCTACCGCTGGCGCTTCTCGCCCTCGTCGCCGTGCAGATGTCGGCGGGGGTTATGCGCGATCTGCCGGTCGCCGTCGTCGACGCCGACGGCGGAAGCGTCGCTCGCGATCTGGTTCGTCGTCTGGACGCCTCGCCCGGCCTGCACGTGGCGGCCCGCCCCAAGGATATGGCCGAGGCCGAGAGCGTGGTGCGGTCCAACCGCGCCTATGCGATCGTCATGCTGCCGCAAGGGCTCGAACGCGCGGTGCTGCGCGGCGAGGCGGGCAGGGTGCTGGTCTTCTACAACGCCAGCTACTCCACGCCCTCGGGGTCAGTGCTGCGCGAGGTCGGCGCCGTGATCCAGAGCCAGGCACGGACCCTGGCCGCGCAACAGAGCGCGGCGATCCTCGGCCCGGGCCGGGTGCGGCCGGCGCCGATCCAGGTCCAGAGCCGCATCCTCTACAATCCCCAGGCCAGCTACGAGCTGCAACTGGTCGCCCTGATCCACCCGGCCTTGCTGCATCTGCTGTTCATGGTGGCGGTCGTCAGCGCCCTGGGACGCGAACTGCGAGACGGGACGATCGGCGGCTGGCTGGCCGGGCCGCCGCGCGAGGCCGCTGCGGCGGTCGTGGGCAAGATCGCGCCCTATGTGGCGATCTTTCTCGTCTGGGGCGCCCTGGCGACCATCTATCTCGCGGCGTTTCGCGGCTGGCCGGTTGAAGGCAGCGTCGGCCTGCTCCTGGCGGGCTATGTCGGCCTCTATCTCGCTTATGCGGGTATGGCCACGCTGATCGTCGGCCTGACGCTGTCCATGGGGCAGGCGCTGTCCATGACCGCCCTCTATGCGGGCGCCTCCTTCGCCTTCGCCGGGGCCGTCTTTCCAATCGAATCCGCTTCGGCCTTCGCGCGCGTCTGGAGCGCGCTTCTGCCCTACACCACCTTCGCCCGTCTCGTCGCCGAACAATGGATGATGGGCGCGCCCGCGGCGATGTCGGTCAACCTGCTGCTGATCCTGATGACCTTCGCGGTCGTGGGGTTCGGGCTGGGCCTGCCGCAATATCTGGCCGCCTCCCGCAAACCCGATGTCTGGGGGCGACGTTGATCGGCCGGGCCTTCATCGCGACGTTTCGCGCGGTCCTCGCCGACCGGTCGGCCTTCATGCTGATCGTGGTGTCGACGATCCTCTATTCCTTCTTCTACCCTTCCGCCTATTCCGGCGAGGTCGCCGTCCGGATCCCGGTCGCCGTGGTGGATCTGGACAACACCGGGGCCAGCCGTTCGCTGGTGCACAAGCTCTCGGGTCTGCAGCAGGCGGATCTCGTCGCCCGCCTGCCGTCGCCCGAGGCGGCGGACGACTGGTTGCGGACGAGAGGGGCGGGGGCGATCGTCGTCGTGCCTGCGGGGTTCGAACGTCGCATCCTGACCGGCGGGCAAGGGACGGTGGCCCTCTATGGCAACGGCGCCTATCTGCTGCGCAGCAGCACGGCGCTGGCCGGCATAGGCGCGGCGATCACGGCCGAGGCGGGCGAGGCCGCCGTCGATCAGGCGATGGCGCAGGGCGCGCCGGCGCCGCCGGCCCTGTCGGTGATCGCGCGCCCGCTGTTCAACACCCGCGAAGGATACGGCAGCACCGTCTTTCCGGGCGTCGGCTTCCTCATCATTCATCAGACGCTGCTGATGGGACTGGCGATGCTGGCGGCCACCCTGCGTGGCGAGGGGGGGCGGCTTCGGTTTGCGTCCCGTCGTCTCCTCGGCGTCGCGCTCGCCTTCTTCGTCATCGGCTGGATCGACGTCGCCTACTACGCCGGCTTCGTCTTCTGGTTCCAAGACTATCCACGGGCCGCCGCCGCGCCCGGAACGCTGATCGTGGCCGGCAGCCTCTTCGTGGCGGCGACGGTTGCAGCGGCGCTCGCCCTTGCGAGCGTCTTCCGCACCCGCGAGCGGCCCCTGCAACTGCTCATGGGCACCTCCCTGGTCATCTTCTTTCTCGCTGGACTGTCCTGGCCCGCGGAGGCGACGCCGACCTGGCTCGCCTTCCTCGCCCGACTGCTGCCCACGACGCCCGGAATCCATCTCATGGTCGGGGTGAACCAGATGGGGGCCGGCCTCGTCGAACAGGGGCGGGAGGTTCTCAACCTCCTGGGCCTCATCCTCCTTTACGGCGGCGTGGCGTGGTGGCGCTTCACCCGGCCGTCCGGAGCGCCCTCGACCGGAGCGTGAGCCACGGCGGGGAATGATCGCCCGCCGCCGCCTAGACCGGCGCCGGGCGTCCCGGACCGATCGCGAGGGCGGCGTCCTGTCCGCTGGCGACCAGCCTACGGGCGACGAAGCCGGAGGCGACCAGATCTTTGAGAAGCGCCTCCAGGAAACCGCGCCCGTGAGGCCGCTCGCGGGGGAGGGCGACGGCCTGCTCGATGGCCTGGAAACTGTCCGGGAGCAGGCGGACGCCGGCCCGGTCGTGCGCCGCCGCCTCGAGCGTCTGGCGCACACCGGCGCAGACGTCTGCGCCGCCCTCCAGGAAGAGGGCGACGGCCGCCTGGGAGGAGGGCGTATGAATCCGTCGGGCCTGTTTCAGCGAGCGGTTGAGAAAGAGATCGTAGGCGGTGTTCAGGCCCGACGCGATCGTCACATCCGCGACGTCCACGTCGCGGACGGAGCGGAAGCGGGACTCGGAGGGAACCAGATAGGAGGCTTCGATCCGGACGTAGGGCGCGGTATAGTCCAGGACGGCGCGACGATCCGGATCGATTGCGAGGAAGGCGAGATCGCAGGCCTGATCCTGAAGCGCCGCCACCGCCGCCCCCGCCGTGGCGAGGTTCGACAGCTCCATCTCCACGCCGAGGCGCACAGCGATCTCCCAGGCGAGATCGACAGACACGCCGGCGAGAGCCCCGTCCGCCGCCCTCTGCGCCAAGACTGGATTGCCGAGATTGATCGCCACGCGCAACCGTCCCAGGGGCGCCAGTTCGGACCGGATGATCTGCATCGACACGTCCATTGCCATCCTCAAGCGCCGCACCGTTTCGACCGGTCTGGCTGACGATAGGTGTTTGGTCCTCGCCGTTCCACTCCGGCGAGAGCCGCGTCCGTCATATCCTCGTGGTCCGCAGCCGAAGCGCATTGCCGATCACGCTGACCGACGAGAGAGCCATGGCCGCGGCGGCGATGACCGGCGACAGCAGCAGGCCGAACACCGGATAGAGCGCCCCCGCCGCGATCGGCACGCCGGCGGCGTTGTAGAGGAAGGCGAAAGCCAGGTTCTGCCGGATGTTGGCCATGGTCGCCCGCGACAGGCGCCGCGCCCGGACGATGCCGGTCAGATCGCCCCTCAACAGTGTCACGCCGGCGCTTTCGATCGCCACGTCCGTGCCCGAGCCCATGGCGATTCCGACATCGGCGGCGGCGAGCGCGGGCGCGTCGTTGACGCCGTCGCCCGCCATGGCGACCACCCTGCCTTGAGCCCTCAACCGTGCGACGACCGCCGCCTTCTGGTCGGGCAGCACATCGGCCTCGACGTCGTCGATGCCGAGCTCGCGGGCGACCGCCTCGGCGGTCGTGCGATTGTCGCCGGTCAGCATGACGATGCGGATGCCCTCGCCGTGCAAGGCCTTCAGCGCCGCCGGCGTCGTGGCCTTGATCGGATCGGCGATGGCGAAGACCCCGCCGAGCGCGCGGTCGATGGCGATGTAGATGGCGCTGGCGCCGTCGCGTCTCAGAGCGTCCGCCTCCCGCGCGAGCGCGGCCGTATCGACGCCGTGTTCCGCAAGGAAGGCCGCGCCGCCGAGAAGGACGAACTGCCCGTCCACAAGACCGGTCGCCCCCTGGCCGATCGGCGAATCGAAGTCGGACACCTCGGGTATCGGAATGCGGCGTTGTTCGGCCGCGGCGACGATCGCCCGGGCGAGCGGGTGCTCCGACGCCTTTTCCACCCCGGCGGCGAAGCGCAGGAGGGGCTCCTCGCCGAAGCCGGGCGCGGCGACGATCCGGACCACTGACGGCCGGCCTTCGGTCAGGGTGCCGGTCTTGTCCACCACCAGGGTGTCGACCGTCTCCATCCGTTCGAGCGCCTCGGCGTTTCGGATCAGAACGCCGCTGGCCGCGCCCTTGCCGACGCCGACCATGATCGACATCGGCGTCGCGAGCCCGAGGGCGCATGGACAGGCGATGATCAGGACGGAGACGGCGGCGATCAGACCATGGGCGAGGCGAGGTTCCGGCCCCCAGATCGCCCATGCCGTGAACGCCGACAGGGCGATGGCGATGACGATCGGGACGAACCATCCCGAAACCCTGTCCGCCATGCGCTGGATCGGCGCACGCGACCGCTGCGCATCGGCCACCATCTGGACGATCCGGGCCAGCATGGTGTCGCGCCCGACCTTTTCCGCGCGGATGATGAGCGCTCCCGTCTGGTTCAACGTGCCTCCGGTCACGGCCTGGCCGGCCGTGCGGGTGACCGGCATGGATTCTCCGGTCACCATGGATTCGTCGATCGACGAGCGCCCCTCCTCGACCACCCCGTCGACCGGCACGGTTTCGCCGGGCCGGATCCTGAGCCTGTCGCCGATGGCGACGGCGTCGATCGGCACATCCTCCTCCCGACCGTCCCGTCCGATCCTCCGCGCGGTCTTCGGTGCGAGGTCGAGCAAAGCGCGGATCGCGCCGGAGGTCTGTTCGCGGGCGCGCAACTCCAACACCTGGCCGAGCAGCACCAGAACCGTGATGACGGCGGCCGCCTCGAAATAGACCGGGACCGCGCCGTCGGCGGTGCGGAAGGCCCGGGGGAAGAGGTGCGGCGCCAGGGTCGCGACGACGCTGTAGACCCAGGCGACGCCTGTTCCCATGGCGATCAGGGTGAACATGTTGAGATTGCGGTTCGCCAGCGAGGCCCAGCCGCGTTCGAAGAACGGCCATCCCGCCCAGAGGACCACCGGCGTCGCCAGGACGAACTGAATCCAGACAGAGACGCGCATCGGCACGAGATGGTGCAGCGCCGGGACCAGGTGAGCGCCCATTTCCAGCAGAAAGACCGGAAGAGCCAGCGCCAGACCGATCCAGAACCGCCGCGTCATGTCGGCCAGCTCGGGACTTAGGCCGAGGTCCGCCGTCGCGACCAGAGGCTCCAGCGCCATGCCGCAGATCGGGCAGCTTCCCGGCGCGTCGCGGCGAATTTCCGGATGCATCGGACAGGTCCAGATCACGTCCATGGATGCCGACGCCGTGTTTCGGCTTGCAGGTTTTCCGTGCGGATGGGGGCGGGCATGCGGACGGTCATCGGCGCTCAAGGCGTTGTTCTGGCCGGCCGATGACGCATAGCGGTGCGGATCGGCAACGAACTTCGCCTTGCAGCCTGACGAGCAGAAGAAGAAGCGCCGACCCTCGTGCTCCGTATGAACGGCGGTCGCGGGATCGACCGCCATGCCGCAGACCGGATCGCGCAGGGGCGGGCCGGCCGGCGTCGCGCCGTCCGATCCCTTAGGATGGTGATGTCGCCGGCCTGCGGCGGGGCCGCTGCGGCGATCGTCGTTGGTCATTCTTCACCTTCTTTCGCGACGACGTCGCGCTTCGCTCACTCCGATATCAGGTGAAACTCCTCGATCAGTTTCGCAATCTCGGTGCCTTCAAGCTTCTTCATCAGCAGTTTGCGCAGGAAGGCGGGGCCGGGAACTTCTATGCCTTCGCCATCCCGAAGAGGCGTGATGGCGGCGAGCAGGGTCCGAATGTCATAGGTGGAGTTGAACACTTCCGGCACGCCGCGTTCGACATTCATCAACGTATAAACGGCCTCCATCGGCGTACGCACCGAATATTCGGTGGTGAAGATGCAGTCGCGTTGTCTGGATTCCGCGAACTGGCCAATGAAGGCGAAGTTGACCGCTCCCTCCGGCACCACGTCGGGCCGATCGCCGACCTGGCGCGGCATGAAGAAGGCGGTGATGTAGGCTCAGGACCCATTGAAGTGAGGCGTGCGATCTGATTCAGGCTCCTGAGGAGTCTGGATATGAGCGACC